>DATKFW010000102.1:0-3641 GCA_035511075.1 Vulcanimicrobiaceae bacterium | reverse complement strand
GGGATCTCGTGCGATTGCAGGTGCTGGGAAAGCCTTTTGGCGCGATTGAATGGGACACGCGCCAGCGCCTGATGGTGAAAAGTTTCCTGGAGGACGGCGCTTATGCGCGCTTGATGTATCAAAACCGCTTCGAGGCCTTCTGCACCCGCATTGAGGCCTGCCTGGACGCGGCCGTGACGGGAGGGGACGCGGTCCGGACGCCGATTTCGCCCGGCAACAATGCGCGTTTTGCCCACCATTTGGCGGCGTGGCTGGCGTTGGTTCACTTGCCGGCCAAACCGGCCGTCAATTACAAGGTGTCCCGCGAAGAATTGGTTCATCAGGCAGTCTGGTTCATCCTGTCCGGCATGGGGTTGCGGCGCAAAGCCATCGCCGCCCATTACAATCCAAAGGTGCTTGATCTTTCGTAAGTATTCAACTTGTCAGGCTGGGACAATGGGCTGATAATATGGGGCGTGAGCATCGTTTCCACTCATGAGACTCATTCAATGTGAGTTCAAGCGGCACGCGCAATCGATCCTGGCGATTTTCAACGACGCCATCGCAAGCTCCACCGTGCTTTACGAATACAAACCCCGCACGATGGACATGATGGCGGGTTGGTTTGAGGCCAAGCTGAAAGGAACGTTTCCCGTGATCGGAGTTGAGAGTGAAGCCGGGGAGTTCATGGGCTTCGCGAGCTACGGGACCTTTCGGCCGTTTCCGGGTTACAAATACACCGTTGAACACTCGGTTTACGTGGATACACGGTTTCGAGGCCGGGGCCTCGGCAAATTTCTGCTGAAAGAGATCATCGCCGCCGCCCAGGGACAGAATTATCACAATCTTGTGGGCGTCATTGACTCTTCCAATATTCTGAGCATTCGTCTCCATGAGGCCTTCGGATTTACATGTTGCGGCACCATCCGGCAGGCTGGTTTCAAATTCGGCCTATGGCTGGACGTGCTCTTTTATCAATTGACACTGCCAACCCCTTCCTATCCGGTCGATGGATAAAATTCGTCTCAATTTTCAGCAAGCGGCCGCCAAGGACGCCGCAGAACTTGCCGCGCTGCACAGGGCTGTGGCCGACCACCTGACCGAACTGCACGGACGAGGCAAGTGGTCGTCCAACGCTTCCGAGAAGGGTCTTCTGTACGCCATGCGCGTAGCGCGAGTATTTGTCGCGCGAGAGGGAAAAGAGATCGTGGCCACCCTGCGATTGGCAACCAAGAAACCTTGGGCGATCGACACGAGCTATTTTACCGCCTGCCGCAAACCCCTTTATCTTGTGGGGATGGCCGTGAAGCCCGCCCTACAAGGTCGCGGCATCGGCCGACGCTGCCTGGAAGAGGCCGGGAAGGTGGCCAGGGCCTGGCCGGCGGACGCGATCCGCCTTGATGCCTTTGACGCGGACACCGGGGCCGGCCGTTTTTATGCCCGTTGCGGCTACACCGAAGTGGGTAGGACTTCGTATCGAAACACGCCGCTTATTTATTACGAACTTCTACTACCATCCCATAAAGAACTCCCTGTATGATGTTACGATTGCTTTTTTTCCCGATGGCCCTGTGCGGCGCGATGTGCGTGGCCGCTGCGGCGGCGGATTTGAAGGTGGGCATGATCGGACTCGACACCTCGCACGCGGTGGAATTCACGCGTCGTCTCAATGACGCCAGCGACAAGGACTTCATTCCCGGCGCCCATGTGGTCGTGGCTTTCAAAGGCGGCAGCAAGGACATACCGGAGAGTTGGAACCGCGTGGAGGGCTACACCAAAACGTTGCAGGAAAAATATGGCGTCAAAATAGTCGGGAGCATCGATGAACTGCTGGCAGAAGCGGATGTGGTCATGATCGAGAGTCTGGATGGACGTCCGCATTTGGAAGAGAGCCTTCCCGTCATTAAGGCCCATAAGCCTCTCTTTGTGGATAAGCCTCTGGCCGGTTCGCTGCGCGATGCCCTGACCCTCTACCGTCAGGCGCGGGAAAACGGCGTGCCCATCTACAGCGGCTCCTCGCTCCGTTTCTACCCGAATTTGCAGGCCATGAAAACCAATGACATTGGCCGGCTCGAAGGCGTATTCTCCTGTGGACCCTGCGAATTGGAGCCGCATCATCCGGATTTGTTTTGGTACGGCATCCATCCGACCGAGGCGCTGTACACCATCATGGGGCCGGGCTGCGAAACCGTCGCGTGCACCGTCACGGCCGACGAACACGTCGTGACCGGCGTGTGGAAGGACGGCAAGGTGGGAACGCTGTATGGCCTGCACAAGGGCGCCGCGCCATATCGCGTGACGGTATTCGGGTCGAAGAAAACGCTGGACGAGCCGCTGGCCGGCAATTACACGCCCTTCTTGCGCGAGGTGGTGAAGTTCTTTCAAACCGGCGTGGCTCCTGTGCCACCGGAGGAGACATTGGAAATCTACGCCTTCATGGAAGCCGCCGACGAAAGCAAACGCCAAGGCGGCTGCCCGGTCAAAATCTCTGAGGTCATTAAAAAAAACGGGGGCGAAGTGAAATAATCTTCTTAATCGTAATCGTAATCGTCGTGATTTGGCGATTGGAATCATGTTTTCATCAGTGTTATATCGAAAGTTGTGAAACTATTAATTTTGGGAGGCCGAGGCCATATCGGGCGGCAAGTCGTTTCAGCTTTAAGAAAGTCCGGCTTGGACCAAGTCTCCGTGGGTTCTCATTCTGAGAGTTCAGGAACCATTCGCCTCGATCTTCTTGCGCCGGATACTTTCAAATCCGTTGATCCATTCGATGTCGTCGTCAATTGTACCGACACGTACTTTCTGCCGCCTGATAAGCTCATTGAGCATTGCCTCGGACGACCCATCATTTTCGTGGAAACATCTGCGGAGGCTGGCCTCTATATTCGTATTGAGGCCCTATCGCATCGAATTCAAAAAGCAGGACAATTGGTTGGTTCTGTGCTTTGCGGATCAGGAGCTTATCCTGGGCTTAGCAATCTACTGGCAGGCCGAGCTCTCGATCTTTCGGCAGACCGAGAGGTGGAATTATTCATCCACTGGTCCGTTTTTTCCGGAGCTGGTGAGGGCACCTGTGAGGTTATGGTGCAAACTCTCTCCAAACCCGCTCTTTTTTGCGCCGACGGAAAGGTTCAGTCGGGACCGCCCATCGGTTCCATCAGGAATCATTCCTACTTTCGTTCTGCTTACTACGGAGTCCAACTCGGACTTCCAGAATCTGTTCTCTTAAGCCAATCAAGGTCTGTCTTACAGTGCCGCGTGTTTGTTTCCGTCCATCCGGAAGTGCCAAAAGCAGCTATGAAGGTGCTATCCTGGTTGGCCAGGGTTGGCACGTTCAAGTTTTCGTGGGTGCAGGCAATTTTGCGCGCCTATTTTCGACTTATTCGCCGGAGGCTTTTGTTCCGAAAGACAACTCCTGTAGAGATCCAAGCCAGAACAAAACATCAGGGATTATCCTTGAAGATAAATGACGCATTTCGGGCAGGTGGCGAGTCCATTGCGACAGCCATTGATCTCATGCGAGCAAAAAAACCAGGACCAGGCTGCTTCTATCAAGATAAGTTTTTTGATTTTAATGTTTACGTTAAACGATGGAACGAACTCGAATTTCAAAAACTTGAAATAGCTGTGCTTGCCAATGATGCATAGCTGAAAATAGGACC
>DATKFW010000101.1:0-27809 GCA_035511075.1 Vulcanimicrobiaceae bacterium | reverse complement strand
ATATTTCCGACAATATCAATTCGTTGTCGCATTTGGAGGATTGCGTCAAAGCCTGCCTGGATGTTTGGGAGTTGCGCGCTCCTTTTGGGATTTATAATGTCACCAATCCGGGCGCGATGACCACCCGGCGAATGTCCGAAGAAATGCAGCGGGTGCTTAAAATTCAATCGCGGCCGGTCGTCCCGAGGGACCAGCCGCCAAAGGTTCCCCAATCCAATTGTATCCTTGACCCCGGCAAACTGCTCAAAACGGGGGTCAAACTCCGTCCGATAGCCGAAGCTTTTGAAGATTGCCTCGACCGGCTTCGTCTGGCTTCCCGTGGGGCCAATCCTTTCGAACGCGCGTTGCGAGTCGTTCTCGCCGCGTCCAATTGATCGCGCCGCCCCTTCAGGCGGCCCGTCGGCTCCCGCGTTCGAAAGGCAAACGCACTGCAAACTATGACCTACAGTCCCTCCACCGTCGATTCCCAGCTCATCCTGCGCCGGCAACTCAACTGGCTCGCAGTCGAAACATGTCTTTTGGCTGTTTGTTTCGGCAGGCCGCTCATTGATTTGCTGCAGTTCACATTTCACAGCGAATTATTTTCGTACATCCCGCTGATTCCCGTCATCAGCGCGTATTTGATTTGGACGGAAAGAAAAAAGATCACCATGGAGGTGTGCCCGTCCAGGGCCGGCGCGGCTGTCGCATTCGTCATTGGGGCGGCGATCGTGGCGGCGTGGTGGCTGGGAACTCGCGCCGGCTGGGCACCCGCCCCGCAGGATTACCTGACGCTCATGATGTTGTCCTTTCTCTGCTTCTTTTGGGGCGCTTGTCTGGCGCTGCCGGGCTGGAAGATCATGCGCGATGCAGCCTTCCCGGCCGCGTTCCTTATTTTCGCGGTTCCGTTGCCGGCGGCTTGGGAGGGACACATTGATACCTTTTTCCAATACACTTCCGCTTTCGCCGCCAAGGCATTCTTCGGCCTGGCGGGCACGCCGGCGCTTCTGCGGGGGTTGCGGATCGATTTGCCCGGCTTTAGCCTGATCGTGGCCCCGGAATGCAGCGGCATCCATTCCACTCTGGTGCTGTTGATCACAAGCCTGCTGGCCGGTTACCTCTTTCTTCGCCGGACCTCGCTACGGGTCATTCTGGTGCTGTCGATAGTGCCGCTGGCCATCCTTCGGAATGGGTTTCGTGTCTTTGTCATCGGCGAGCTGTGCGTTCACATCAGCCCCACGATGATTGATTCCCCTATTCACCGCAAAGGCGGGCCGATCTTCTTCGCGTTGTCGCTGATCCCTTTGTTTTTGTTGCTGGTTTTTCTGCGAAAGCGGGACTCTAATGGGTCAAAGCTGTCTGGAAAGGATTAAGGCCGAAATTATTATGAGAATACTTTGCCGCCGTCTGACTTGTTTTGTTGCGCTCACTTGTTTTCTAGTGCTGGGCGCCGGGTGTTCGAAGTCCGCAAAGGCCAAACGCCTTCTCGCCTCCGCCGACCGCGATTACCAAGCCATGCAATATGATGCGGCGGAACTCAATTACCGCGGCGTGCTACGCTTGTCTTACCTGAATCCGGCCGCCGTCCGGCAATTGGGGCTGCTCTATTGCGCCGAAGGCCGGCCCGGCCAGGCCGCCGTCTACCTGAAGAAATCGCTCGAACAGGACCCCAATAACGTGGAAGTCCAAGTCAGAATGGCGCAAACGCTGGCGACGCTGGGCAACCCCAAAGGCGCGTTCACCCTGGCATCGCGGGTCCTGGAGAAAGAGCCGGCCAATGAAGACGCCCTCCTCTTGTGCGTGGACCTGGCCCGGTCTACGACGAATTTGAACATCGTGCGGGAACGAATAGAAAAATTGCAGGCGGCCGGCCCCGATGCGCCGTCGTTCCATGCCGCCCTGGCCTGGGTCGATTTGCGCCTGCAGCAACCGAGTGATGCGGAAGCCGAAATCCAAAAGGCATTGAATCTGGACCCCAAACTCGCTTCCGCTTACCTGGCGAAGGCCGCGCTGGCCATCGCGCGCAAGGACCAGTCGGCGGCGTCCGATTGCCTCAAGACAGCCGCTGAACTGTCCCCCCTCCGATCCACCGCCCGCATCAAGTACGCCGATTTCCGGTATAATGCCGGATCGCCAGGGGATGCGGAGCACATTCTCGAGGAAGTGACCGGCCAGGCCCCCGACTATATCCCGGCCTGGATCAATCTCATGCATTTGTTCTTTGCGGAACGAGATTATGACAGATGCTCGGAGGTGATTGCCAAGATTCTGGCGCGCGATTCGGTCAATTTTGAGGCGCTCATGCAATCAGGCAATCTCTCCCTGGCCAAACGCGATGGCACCAATGCGCTTGCCACCTTCAGGCAGTTGGACTTGGTGCATAAGGCGCCCGTTGTCAAATATCGGATGGCGCTGGCTTATTTGATGAACGGAGACCGGGCCGATGCCGTTGGCAGCCTGACTGACGCGTTGACCCTGGACCACGATTACGCCGCCGCGACGCTCCTGCTGGCGGAATTGGACATCCGCGGCGGCAATTCCACCGCGGCGGTCAATCTTTTGCTCCCGCTGCTCAAGAAGGAACCCCAGGAAGCCAGGGGCCATGTCCTTCTGGCGACCGCTTATCTGGCCGAACGCCAGCCCGACAGCGCGTTGGATGTCTATCGCCAGATGGCGTCGGTTTTTCCAAAGAATCCAGAGGTGCCGCGCCTAATGGGCGTCGTTTATGAACTGGAAGGCAACACCGCCAGCGCCCGAGACGCCTTTGAGCAGTCCCTGGCCCTGGAGCCGGACTACGTGCCGACCCTGGAGAGGATCACCGCCCTGGATTTGGACGCCAAACGCTATGCCGACGCCGAACAGCGCCTGGGCTCCGTCATTACCGCAAATCCCAAACAGGCCGGTCCCTGGCTGCTCCGGGGCAAGGTTTACTGGGCCGCGGGGCAAACCAACCAAGCCGAGTCCGACATGTCCAAGGCCATCGAACTGGACCCCGATCTTCCGGGCGGCTATCTGGCATTGGCGCACCTCTATTTGGACACTCATCAGGATCAGCAAGCCCTGGCCCGTTTGAACGCCCTGGCCAGCAAGACCAACGACACCACGGCCATGCTCGAAATTGGCGAAATCCACCAGGAGGCGCAGCAGATGGACGAGGCGCGCGATGCCTACCTAAAGTTGCTTTCCTTTCAGCCGGACTTTGCGCCGGCTCTCAATAACCTCGCTTACATCTACGCTGAACATTATAGAACTTACGACAAGGCGGCCGAAATGGCTGAACGGGCCAGAAAGGCCCGCCCGGACGACCCGTATGTGGCCGACACCCTGGCGTGGATTCTTTACAAGCAAGGGCAGTATTCGCGCGCGCTTGATTTGATACAGGAAAGCCTGGAAAAGGAACCCAACAACGCGGAGGTGCAAATGCATCTGGGCATGACCTATTACATGATGGAGGAGGAGGACCTCGCGCGCGTCCATCTACAGCAGGCCCTCTCCAGCGGCGCTGATTACCCGGGCAAAGAGGACGCGCGCCATTGCCTGGCCTTGCTGGCCATCGATCCCGCGGCAGCCACTCCTGCCGAAATTGAGCTCTTGGAACAGCAACTGCGCGACAATCCGCGCGACCCGGTGCCGTTGAACCGCCTTGCGGCCATTGATGAACTCCATGGCGAGGTGGAAAAGGCCGTTGACGCCTACCAAAAGCTCATCGCGCAGAATCCCCAGGACTGGAAGGCGATGATCAAACTGGGGCGCCTCTATTCCATGTCTCTCCACCAGACTCGCAAAGCCCTGGACCTTGCCAAGGCCGCCCACGAAATCGCCCCCAACGACCCTCGCGCCGCGGCGATGCTTGGCCAATTGGTTTACGCCAGCGGCGATTATCAGTGGGCGTTGAGTTTGCTGGAGGACTCCGCCCCCAGATTGCCCAATCAGCCCTCGGCTCAATACGATCTGGCCATGGCGTACTACGCCGTCGGACGTTTGTCCTCGGCTGATTCCGCGATGGAAGACGCCGTCAACGCCGGCGCCGCCCTGGCCAATTTGGATCAAGCCAAACAGTTCCTGGCGTTCCGCGCCGCCGCCAAGGATCCCTCCGGAGCCGCCATTTCCGTCGAGAAAGTCCAGGCGGTGCTGGACAAGGACCCGCATTATCTGCCGGCGATGGCCCTTTCCGGCCTCCTCTCGGAGCGCCAGGGGGACTACGCGAAGGCAACCAAAACGTACGAGCAGATCCTTGCCGAATATCCGCAATTCACGCCCGCAATGCGCCAGTTGACGTTCATTTACGCCCAGCCGTCCGGCGATCAAGCAAAAGCGTATGATCTGGGTGAAAAAGCCAGGGCTGCTTTTCCGGACGATCTCGAATTGGCAAGAACGGTGGGAATTTTGGCGTATCGGAAGGCGGAATATCGAGAGTCGGTCCGGCTATTACGGGATAGCGCGCGCAAATTTGATAACGACGGCGAACTTTCCTACTACCTCGGCATGGATTACTATCAACTCAAGCAGGGCGCCGATAGCAAGAAATCCCTGCAACGCGCCCTGGCCCTCAACGTCCCGCCGCCAATGGCCGGCGAAGCCAAACGAGTGCTCGGTGAATTGAAGTAGCATCCGACGTAGCCGGTCAGGCGGATACGGTATTGATTTCCCTCGCGCGGATGCACGCCGCCTGATGCGCCGGCGACGTGAACGGCTCCAGTGGCGGCACGACTTGCGAGCAGCGCTCGACGGCGTAAAGGCAGCGCGGATGGAATGCGCAGCCGCCCGGCGGGTTGAGCGCGGACGGTGGATCGCCCGGAAGCAATATCCGGCTGCGCAGGGCTTCGCGGCGGGGGTCGGGAATGGGGATGGCGCTGATCAACGCCTTTGAATAAGGATGAAGCGGACGTTCAACGACATCCGTCGCGGGGCCAAGTTCGACGATCTTGCCCAGGTACATCACGGCAATGCGGTCAGAAATATATTTGACTACGGATAGGTCGTGGGAGATGAAGATCAGGGTCAGCGCCATCTCGCGCGAGATGCGGGCCAGCAGGTTTATGATTTGCGCCTGGATGGAAACGTCCAGCGCGGAAACGGGTTCGTCGGCGATGATTAAATCCGGCTCGACAGCCAGGGCGCGGGCGATGGCCACCCGTTGACGCTGTCCGCCTGAAAATTCATGCGGATACTTGCGTTGCGCGCGCGCCGGCAGGCCCACTTTTTTGAGCAAGTCGCCTACCCGGCCCGGCAATTTCCGACGCGGCACCCTGCGATGGGCCTGGATCGCCTCGGCCAGCGTGTCGAACACCGTCATGCGCGGGTTAAGCGAGGCGTAGGGGTCCTGGAAAATCATCTGGAAAGCCGACCGCGCGCGCCGCAACTCATCGCCTTTCAAACCGGTCAGATGCCGGCCTTGCAGAATCACCGTGCCCGCTGTCGGCGCGATAAGCTGGAGGATGGTGCGCCCAAGGGTGGATTTGCCACAGCCGGTTTCCCCAACTAATCCGAGGATTTCCCCTTTGCGCAATTCAAGCGAAACCCCGTCCACCGCCCGCACCGAGCCAATGTGACGTCTGAAGATGAAACCCTTCTCGACGGAAAAGTGCGTCTTGAGGTTTTCAATTTTCAGGAACGGTTCCGGCGGTGTCATAACGCAAGATTCTCTTTCTGCACGCGCAAACAGGCGGAGGAGTGGCCGGGCGCCACCTCCTTCGCAATGATCGGCTCTTTCGAACACTCCTCGACGGCGTGATCGCAACGCGGCGCGAACGGGCAGCCGGGCCACAGATGGAGCAGGTCCGGCGGCGCTCCGCGAATGGTGTAAAGTTCAGTCCCCTTGGCATGGAGCGCGGGGATGGATTTTTGCAGGGCCTGGGTGTAGGGATGTTTGCTCTGGTAAAAAAGGTCCTCGGTTTTCGCCGCTTCCATAAGGCGGCCAGCGTACATGACCATGGACCGGTCGCAAAAGCCCGAAACAACACCCAGATCGTGGCTGATGAGAATGACGGCCATGCCGAGCTCGCTCCGCATTTTTTTCATCAGTTCGAGTATCTGCGCCTGGACGGTCACATCCAGGGCGGTGGTCGGTTCGTCGGCGATGAGAAGGTCGGGTTTGGTGATCAACGCCATCGCGATCATGACCCGCTGGCGCATGCCGCCGGAAAATTCGTGAGGATACATCCTGAGCCGATGCGCGGGATCGGGAATGCCAACCTCGGCAAGCATGTCCAGGGCTCGTTTGCGGGCGGCCGCACGGTTGATTTTTTCGTGAATCAATAGCGGCTCCATCAGTTGCTCCTCGATGCGCAGGTAGGGATTAAGCGAGGTCATCGGGTCCTGGAAAACCATCGAGATGCGGCGGCCGCGCAGGTCGTTGAGTTGGCGGCGCGGGATGGCGAGCAAATCGACGCCGTCAAAAATCGCATGGCCGCCTTCGATGCGCCCGGGCGGTTGCGGCAAGAGTCCCATGATCGAATAGGCGGTGACCGATTTGCCTGAGCCGGACTCGCCGACGATGCCCAGCGTTTCACCCCGCTGGACCTCAAAGGAGACATCCTGCACCGCACGGACAATCCCCGCCCGGGTGTGGAACGAGGTGCTCAAGTTATTGACGCTCAACAACATCGTGCAGCCCCTTCCCGATGGCGTGACTTATGTTTCATCGTTTTGAGGTTTGATACTCGTTCCTTCTGTCTATTTAAGCGGTAATTGATCAGATATGAATCGGGCCATGCTGTCGGCTGCGGGAGGATCCAGATTGGCCAGGACGATCACGACATACTTTGACTCAGGAAAGATCGACAACCTTCCATTCATGCCCGGCGCGCCGCCGCCGTGGCCAATGCGTCGGACGCCGTCCCGCGTCGTCCCGTCTTCAAAGCCGAAGGCATATTTTTCGCCGGGCATTCGGGTAGCTACTTTGCCCGTGGTGAGAAGCTCGGTGTAATGCGCGTCGAGCAGCTTGTGGGACGTCAGGGCCGTAACGAACTTGAGTAAGTCGCCAACCGTCGAATAGCCCCCGCCGGCAGACGTGCCTCGATAAGGCAGACCCTGCGTGTTGGGGCGTAGAGGGCCCTTCGCTGTCGATGGCCTCTCTTCGGGACCGGGGCCGATTTCATGAGGACCAGGAGGAGCAAGGGCACGGTCGCGACCGGGACCCGGGCCCGGTCCTATAAGATGCAGACCAGGACCTCCCGGTCCCGTATAGCCAATCGACAGCCCTGGCACATGCTGCTCCTCCGGCAAGTTGCCTGTTGAGTTCATTCCCGCCGGCTTGAAGACATGGTCGCTCGCGTATTCGTAATAGCTCTGGCCGCTGGTTACTTCGATGATCCGGCCCAATAGCACGAAGCCGTAGTTGCTATAGTCCCAGTCGGTTCCTGGGGGAAATTGCACACCACGCTCGCCGTAAAGCGCCACGTAGTCACTGAGTGTCTTAAGCTCCTGGCGGTGCGCCTCGAATTCGGGGCTGAAAATATCGCCTGTGCCGCCGGTATGTGTCAGCAATTGATAAACGGTGACGGCTGCGACTTCCTTGTTCGGATAATCGGGCAAAAATCTGGCGATTGTATCATCGAGTTTGATCTTGCCGGCTTGCACGGCTTGCAGGACCGCGACGCCGGTAAACATCTTGCCCATTGAACCGAAGCGGAATTTCGTATCCACCGTGTTCGGAATTTTATTCTCGCGGTCGGCATAACCGCAGGCAGCTTGAAAGATTGGTTTGCCATCCATGGCAATCAACACCGCGCCGGAGAACGTTTCGTCAGCCGCGCGCTTCTCCAATTCCGACTTCACTGCTGCGATGGCCTCGGCTTCCGAGGGGCTGGCGTGCGCCCCAGGCCCGACGATCAACGCGGAGACAACGGCAAACGAAAGCAAGATCGACCGGCATGACGCCATCCGCGTGTTCTTTCCGCGCGCAGAGTGGCTCCCGCAATAATGACAAGGGCGCATCTCATTTTTTGGAATTGCGCTTCTCAGGCTGGGGCAATCCAACCATTTTTCCGGGAGGGGCGAGCAGCACCGCGAGCGGTGCCGCTCTCGTCTGTTCTGAATCCGCGAGCCCCAAATTCGTCTGGGTCTTGAACGTTCTCGGTTAGCATGTGAGGCAAATTGAAGTGGGGCTCGCGGCGCTCGCCCCTCCCGATTCTCCCGATTCTTTCGCCGGATCAGTTCAATCCGAGTTCTCCTACCGTTCAAAAACTGGGATGCGTCCGAATGACAAGGCTTGGAATTCATTTTAATCCTTTGATGCGCGGACGTCGAGTGCGTCGCGGAGACCGTCACCGAGAAAGTTCAGAGCAAAGAGCGTCAGAGCCATTGCCACGGCCGGATAGATCAGCAGCCACGGATATTCTTCCATCATTTCCGCGCCTTCCTTGATCAGCACGCCCCAGGAGCTTTGGGGCGGTTGGACGCCCAAGCCTAGAAAACTCAGGAACGCCTCCAGCAGCATCACCTCGGGCACCGTCAGCGTGGCATAGACAATGATCGGACCAAGCAGATTGGGCAGGATGTGCCTCAGAAGGATGCGCCGCCGCCGCAATCCCAATGCCCGCGCCGCCTCGACGAATTCCTGATGCTTGAGCGACATGACCTGGCCGCGCACGATCCGCGCCATGGTCAGCCATTCCACCGCGCCGATGGCGACAAACAGCAGGATGATATTCTGCCCAAAGAAAACCATCAGCAGAATGACGAAAATGGTAAAGGGCAGCGCGTACAGAATGTCCACGCAACGCATTAAAACCATGTCGAGCTTGCCGCCAGCGAACCCGGCAATGGCGCCGTAGAGGACGCCGATTGTCAAGGAGACGGCGGTGGCCAGGATTCCGACCATCAGCGAAATCCGTCCGCCATAGAGCAGGCGCGCCAGCAGGTCACGGCCAAGAGGGTCGGTGCCAAGCCAGTGGAGGCGGCTGGGCGGCGCCGGTCCAAGCACCAGATTCTGCTGTTCGTAAGTAAAGCCGATGACGTGCCGGCAAAGGAACGGTTCGGAGAAGCAAAGGGCGGAGAGGATCGCGACAATCGCCAGGCCAAACACCGCCAGTTTGTTTTTCCAGAGGCGATGCCAGGCGTCCATCCAAAACGACGACGACGGTTCGGTTTCGATTGCTTCGACGGGTTGAAGGGTGGTTTCAGGCATTATTCAAAGCGCAATCTTGGGTTCATCCACACCAGCGCGATGTCGGCCAGCAGGTTGAAGACAATCACAAAAACGGCGTAGAACAGCACCGCCCCCATCACCATGAAATAATCGCGATTGAAGGCGGCGGTGACAAAGTAGCGGCCCAGGCCGGGAATTCCAAAAATCGTTTCGACAACGAACGATCCTGTCAATAATCCTGCCGCCGCGGGCCCGAGAAACGAGACCACCGGCAGCAATCCGCCGCGCAAGGCGTGCTTGAGGAGGATGCGCGCGCCTCCCGCGCCCTTGGCCCGCGCCGTGCGGATAAAATCCTGATTCAGGATTTCCAGAAGGCCGCCGCGGGCCAGCCGCGCAACGTAGGCGGCGTAAAACGCCCCCAGCGTCAGCGCCGGAAGCACGCGGTCGCGCGGCAGAAACCATCCGGCGGCGTCGAACCAATCCAGATGCAGCGCGAAGGCGGAAATCAAGAGTGGTCCCATCACAAATGTCGGCACGCAAAGGCCGATCATTGCCAGCGCCATCGGAATATGGTCCCAGGCGCTGTTTTGCCGGAAGGAAGCGATCATGCCGGCAAGCAGTCCGAGCACCAGCGCCACGGCCAGCGATTCCACGCCGAGTTCGAGAGAAACGGGAAAGGCATCTGCAATAATCTCATTGACAGTGCGGCTGGGATATTTGAAGGAGGGGCCCAGGTCCCCTTGGAGAAGGTGTTTCATCTGCAGGAGGTATTGCTCGAACAACGGCTTATCCAGGCCGTAATGGGCTTCCATGTGCGCCCGCACTTCCTTGCTGACTTGCTTGTCGGTGTCGAAAGGTCCGCCGGGCGCCAGCCGCATCATGAAGAAGGTGACCGTGGCGATGATGAAGAGCACCGGAATGGTTTCAAGAACGCGGCGTGCGATGAAGCGCAACATAATAAATCATTCGGCTTTGGGATCGAGATAAATGGATTTGAAATTGGGCTGGTCCAACAGGTTGGGATACCAACCTTTGACGGAAGGCCGGAGCAGCCGGGGACGCGTGTAGAAAAATATCGGAAGGATCGGCATTTCATCCATCAAAATGGCCTCGGCCTTTTGAAACGCCGCGTAACGGGCCGCCTTGTCGCCCGTATTTGCGGCCACTGCGCAGAGGCGGTCGTATTCGGCATTGGACCATCCGGTCTCGTTGTTGCCGCTGTCCGTTGTAAAAACATCCAGAAAAGTGCTTGGGTCCATGTAGTCGGCCCCCCAGGCGGACCGGGCCATGGCATAATCGACCCGGCGCATGGTATCCAGATAAACCTTCCACTCTTCGTTGTGAAGAATGATGTCGATATTGAGGTTGATTTTCCACATCTGCTGCAAGGCCTCGGCGACGGCCTTGTGATTTTGCAGGGTGTTGTAGAGCAGTTCGACCCTCGGAAAATTCTTTCCGTCAGGATATCCGGCCTCCGCCAGAAGCCGGCGCGCTTCCGGAATGTCCTCCCGAACGTGCGCTCTTGCCGTGTATCCCGCCATGTCCGGAGGCGTCAAACAAAAAGCCGGCAATTCGCCGGCTCGCGACACCGTCTCGGTGATGGCACGGCGGTCGATGGACATGGCCAGCGCCTCGCGCACGCGTTTGTCGTTCAACGGCGGCCGCGTGACGTTGAATTTGTAAAACTCGGTGGTGGCCTGCGGATAATCATTGATCAGGTCCGGCTTGTATTTCAGATAAAAAGCGACTTTGGAAGGCGGCGCCTGGCGGACGGTGTGAAGCTCCCCGGAGCGGAACATCCGCTCCTGGGTATCGAAACTTTCCTCGGGGTCGAAGTAGATTTTGTTGAGCCGGACATTGGCGGCGTCCCAGTAGTTGGAGCTTCGTTCGACCAGGATGTGCGAGTGCATGCGCCATTCCTTGAGGGTGAAGGGGCCGTTGCCAACGAAATGTTCGGGGCGCGTCCAGGGATTGGACCGGTCGTCAATCGCGCCGTATTTCTTGATTGTCGAGACGGGCACGGGAAACCACGAATCATGGATCATCATCGAGAGCAAATACGGAGCCGCACTGTGCAACTTCACTTCAAGGGTCAAATCGTTCAGCGCCTTGAAGCCGACCTCGTCGAAATTGGTGATTTTCCCCGTGTTGAATGTCTCCGCGTTGGTCACCGGGTAGAGCATGTACGAATATTGCGCTCCCAGGGACGGCGTTAACATGCGGTGGTAGGATTCCACAAAATCCCGCGCGGTGACAGGTTCGCCATTGGACCAGCGGGCATTGTTGCGAAGATGAAACGTGTAGGTCTTGCCGTCGGCTGAAATGTCCCATCGTTCCGCCACGCCCGGTTTCGGCGAAACGTCCTTGGGATCGCCTATGACCAGCCCCTCAAAAAGTGAGACCATGATGTAATGCTCGATTTCTCCGATGGCCGTTTGCGGGTCCAGGTCGCTCGGTTCGTCGGAATTACCGACCCGGTATTCCTGGGTGCGGTCGCCGATATCGACGAGGGTTTCGCGTTTGCCGCAGCCGCAGGGGAGAAATGTGGCGAGGGCCGAAAGACCCAGCATGGCCACAGTGACTTTCCGCAAACCGGTCGATCGACTCATGATGTAACGCAGGCGGCGCCGGCGCGATTTTGCGCGAAACGCAGGTGTTTATTAGCTGTACGCCGTTACAAAAGCAACCCGAAGAGTCGGTCAGACGGACCGGGGATTGAGATTTGGATCAGGACTTAAGAACGGCCAGAACAAGTTCCCGCTCCGGTTCGTCCAGCCGGCGCCATTGTCCGGCGCGCAAATCCCGCGGCGCAAAGTCCCCGATCTGCACGCGTAACAATCGCAATGTCGGATACCCCGCCGCCGCCGTCATGCGGCGCGCCTGGCGGTTCTTTCCTTCCACCAGTTGCAGGGCGATCCAGCAATCCGGGACAGTTTTGCGGGCGCGAATCGGCGGTTGCCGCGGCGGCACTTCCGGCTGCGGCTCCAGCATCCATGCCCGGCACGGAAGGGTTTTCCTTCCTTGAACGACGACCCCGCGCGAAAGGCGCGCCAAATCTTCGGGCGTCGGAATCCCTTCCACCTGCGCCCAATAAATGCGGACATGATTGTGGCGCGGAAGAAGCAGCCGGGCGTTAAGCGCCGGTTCGTCGCTCAACAACAATAACCCCTCCGAATCCGCATCGAGCCGCCCAATGGGATAAACGCGCGGCGGAAATCCAAATTCCGCCAAGGTTCGATTGGCCGAGCCGTCGCCGGTGAATTGCGAGAGCACGCCGAACGGCTTGTTAAACGCAATCAACATTTCCCGAAAATCTTTTCACATGGACAGCATTTGTCCATGTGCCTCCGGTAAGGTAGGTCAAAAGAAAGGACCTATGAACATAAATCGGATCGATCAACTGGAATTGAGTCTTAGCGAAAAAGCGGCGCGTCGCGGGCGTCAAGATCGGCAAAATCGCCGCCGGCGCGCCCAGTGGTGGTTTGCGCGGATGCGGCAAGTCGTCGACTGCGCGATGGAATGGCGTCCCGCGCCCCGGGCGCGCCCCGAGCAAGTGTATATGAGACTTTCGGGCAACGACTAACGTGGAAACAGCCGCTCGAAGACGCGATAGTGTGTCTCGCTCATTCCCAGGCTTCCGTAAGCCTCCCGCGCGCGGCTGTTGTTCTCCTCCATGTAGAGACGCAAACCGCAGACGTCCGGGGCGCCCGAAGCTTTGGCCTGCACGAAATCAAACAGCGCCTTGAAGACGCCGCGACGCCGGAAGTCCGGCCGCACATACACGCTCTGCAACCACCAAAAATCGCCGTTGCGCCAATCGCTCCATTCATGCGTGATGAGCAGTTGGCCGACGACCTCAGCCCCGCTCGCCGCCACAAAGTAAGTTCCCTTGGCCGGGTCGCGCAGCAAGGCTTCGACGCCGGCCCTGACGCGCGCGGGCTCGAGTTCCAGGCTCTCTGATTCGCTGGCCAGGGCGATGTTGAATTGAGCCATGACCGCCAGGTCGTCCAATGTCGCTTGTCGGATATTCAGTTCGATGGCGCGATGATAGGGCGGGCTTGTGTCGAATCAACGCCTTTATCGTCCGCCGCCGAGCGCCTGCAGGCTCACCATCGCTCCCATCAAGGCCGCCAGTGCAAGACTGTGAAAAAAAACGTAGCGGAGGATTTTGCCCTCGTGCCCATACCAATTCGTCGCCGTGCTGGCCACGACGATACTCTGGGCATCGACCATTTTTCCCATCACACCGCCGGAACTGTTGGCGGCGGCCATCAGGACGGGGTTGATGCCGAGTTGTTTGGCGGTGATGGTTTGCAACGAGCCGAAGAGAACGTTGGAGGCAGTGTCCGAACCGGTCAGCGCCACTCCCAGCCAGCCGAGCAGCGTGCCAAAAAATGGATAGAACGCGCCGGTTCGCGCTAGAGCCAAGCCCAATGTCGCGTCTGTCCCGGAATACCGGGTTACGTAGCCAAGCGAGAGCATCGCGGCAATCGTCCACAGCGAAAAGCGCAGGCGATAAACGGTCGCCAAGTAGACGCGCGCCAATTCGCGCGGACCGTAACCCATCAAAATCCCGGCGCAGACGCCCGCCAATAGAATTCCCGTGCCGGTAGCTGAGAGCCATTCGACCTTGTAAACCGCCTTTTCCGGCGGTGTCCCGGCCGGGGCGACTTCACTGCCGCGCGCCACTCGATCGTTTAGGTAGCGGACGGGCCATTCCGATTTCGCGCCGCTATTGAGAAAATTCCGCGCCTGGGGCAGGCCCCACACAAAAATAAATACTGTCAATAACAACCACGGCGCCCAGGCGCGAACCATCTCGAATCGCGAATGGACCGGCGCCGCCGCAACGGGCGGAGCATCCTCCAATTTCCAAATTGTCCGGGGCCGCCAGAATTTCAGCAGCAGAACCGTCGCGGCGATGGAGCAGACCGAGGCGACGATATCGGCCAGCCACGGCCCGTCAAACCGTGCGATGAGGAATTGCGGTACGGCGAAGGAGGCGCCTGCGACCAACGCCGCGGGCCAGACTTCGATCATGCCGCGAAAGCCGGCCATTGCCCAAACGACCCAAAAGGGAATCAACATGGAAAACACCAACAATTGTCCGCCGATCATCCCGGAGAGTTTCAAGATATCGATGCCAGTCACGCCGTTTAACGCCACGACGGGTGTGCCCAAAGCGCCAAAGGCCACCGGTGCCGTATTGGCGATCAGGGAGAGGCCGCAGGCCATCAACGGGCGAAAGCCGAGCTGGATCAGAATGGCGCTCGTGATGGCCACAGGCGTTCCAAATCCAGCCGCGCCCTCAAAAAAGGCGCCGAAGGAAAAAGCGATCAGTATCACCTGCACGCGGGGATCCGGCGCCACCGCCCCAAGGCTGGCGCGCAAGATCGCGAAAGTCCCTTTTCGCACCGTCAAGTCATATAGAAAAATCAGGTTGAGAATGATCCAGCCGATGGGGAAAAGCCCATAAGCGCCGCCGAATATCGCCGCCGCGGTGGCCGCGCTGCCAGGCATGCGATAAATCGCCACGGCGATTGCCCAGGCCAGGAGCAGGCTCCCTGTCGCCGCCAAGTGTATGCGCACGCGCCACAGCGCAATGGAGGAGAGGAGGACCACGATTGGCAATGCCGCAACAAGCGCGGATAATACCCAATGTCCCAGCGGATTATAATGCTGCTGCCAGATCACCGGCATTTCGTCATTGTCCTGCCGCCCAGGTGACCGCGTTGCAGAGGAGCTTCTTGAATTCTGCCTGGTTGTGAGTCGTGCCGTCGTGACCCAGGGCGATGCAAACGATGCGCGCTTTGGGATGATGCACCACCCAGACGCTGGCGTATTGGGTGCTGCCTCGCGCCCCCTCGATTAGAATATCAATGCCCGGCCCGGCCGGGTCCGCGGCGGTGTGATAGAATTCATCCACCACTCCAAACGTCTCCGGCAACCCCGCCGTGACCGGATGCTGCCGTACGACGTGCTCCTGAAACGGCGCCTTGCCATCGTGACTTCTGCATGCGCCTCCGACCAGGTCGCGATCGTATTCCGGCCAGGGAAAATTATGCCAGACGCCCGAATGCAGCAGGACGAGTCCCTTGCCCGCGGCGACATGATCGAACAGCGCCTTGCGAAACGCGGGCGTGTCGAAGCCGGGAACGTTGGCGCTCATAATCAGCACGTCCGCCTTGGGCAATTCCATGGCTGCTGTGTTGGAGTTTTCCGTGTAATGAACGGACGTAATTCCCGCCTCGCTGAGAGTGGCGGAATCGGCCTTATTGAACCAGCGATCAAACTCGTGCCAGCCGCCCCCACTGACGATGAGGACTTTGATGCCTGGTCCCCATTGCCACTGGCCCGGTTGCGCTGGCGCGGCTGTAACCAGCGCCAGGAGGGCAACCACCGCCAGCACGGGAACAAGAAATCGTTTGCGGGCCATGTGCCGTGTAGTTAGCTGGCACAGCGCCAGCAACGCAATCATTTTTTTGACGGGGCTGAAGCCGATGCCGACGGCGCGGGTTGAATTGGCGGATTCCTGCTTGTCCAGCGCGCCCTGGCGGAAACATCATCTGCCGAGTGGCGAACAATCCATCAGCGGACAAACAGCGTTCGGGCGTCCGGAAGCTGCTGTATCTGTTTTACGCGCTGCCCTTTTTGCTGGTCGTAGGGGTTTGCGGCTATCTGGCTTACAACAGCCTGGTCCACAAACCGCCGCCCGTCCGCAAGATTTCCGCCAAGCCGTTTGCAACAGTCAAGATTGGCGATTTGACTGCCGGCCTCTTCACCCAGGGCGACACGTTGCAGGCTTCTGGCAATGATCTGTTTATTGAATTCCGCGATGCCCAAGGGAAATTGGTGGACGCAGGCGAGGTGACTTTTGAATTGGACCTTCACATGCCGGGCATGGTGATGCACAGCATCGGCAAAGTCTTGCCGACATCCACACCCGGACAGTATCGGACAACTGTCGAGCCGCAAATGGCGGGCGGATGGACGGCCAAAATCACAATATCGGGGCCTCACCACAAAGCGGAGGCGAGCGTTCCGGTAAAAGTGATGTGACTTGAAGTCAAACGCGGCCTATGCTGAGGCGGTGAGCAACAAGAGCCAAAGAGTCGCGCGCATGGTCCAGGGTCAGACCGTCGCCGGTCTGGACCCGCATTATATCGGCTATTTCGATTGCTTTAATCGCGGGCTTTTTTACGAGGCGCACGATGTCCTGGAGCAGCTTTGGTTGAAAGACCGGCAAGGTCCCAACGGCGCGTTTTATAAGGGGCTTATCCAGTTGGCGGGGGCCTTCGTCCATTTGCGCAAGGAACGGCTTCGTCCGGCGGCGGCCCTGTTCAAACTGGCGGAAGCCAATCTCGGCAATTATCCCGCCGCTCACGAAAAGTTGGCCATGCCCGCGGTCCTGGCCCTGATCCGGCATTGGCTGGCTCAGTTGGAACGGTCCGACTTCTCCGCAAACCCGCTCAACACGGAAGCCCATCCGGTTCTGCGCTTGATGGTCGACGGATGAGAACTACGCCGCCGACATCATCCCGGTCTTGCGGGCGTAGTTGAACAATCCGCCCGCATCGATCACCGGGCGGACTTCCCCCAGCGGTTTAAATGAATAGGCTTTTCCCGTCGCCTGGACGGTTACGGTATGCTGGTCCAAATCGACCGTCACCACGTCGCCTGTCTTGAGGAGTTCGCAAAGGCGGTCCACACATTCGCACGGATAAAGCTCGCCCGTGGCCACGGAGTTGCGGAAGAAAATTCTCGCGAAACTCTGCGCCAGCACGACCTTGCAGCCTGCCGAACCGAGCGCGATGGGGGCATGCTCGCGCGAACTGCCGCAACCGAAATTGCGTCCGCCCACCACGATCGGATAGTCGCTGTCCATTTGCCCCGGTTTGACGTAGCGGATCGGGTAAAGGGAATCCGGCAATCCAGCCAGCGCGTAACTGCCCAGCTTTTCGTACTCCTCCGGAATGGTTGGAACCAGGTTGAGGTGTTGGGCGGAAATCATCTGATCGGTGTCGATATTGTCGCTCACCACATAAACCGGGCCTGTAAACACAGATTGCATGCAGGAGAATCTGCCGCCGCCCGGCGCGTTTTTCAATGAGATTTAGTGGCGGAGTCAATATCACCCGGGATGGAGCCGGATGATCAAACTTGCGAAAACTTTGCGGACTTCGCGCGATTTGTGGTAGGTAACAATCCCAATGGCGATCGACGAACAATTGGTTGAGGCGGCGCGCGAACTGGCCTCGCAAGCCGGCAAACTCCGCTTCCGCGCGCCCGTTACTCACGTCTATAATCCCTTGATCTATGCGTGGAAGGCCCACGAAGCGTATCTGCGGCGTTTTGGCGGCACTCAAAAGGAGGTCGTCTTTCTGGGAATGAATCCGGGTCCCTTCGGCATGGCGCAAACCGGCGTGCCGTTCGGCGAAATCTCGGCGGTGCGCGATTGGATGAAAATTCAGGCCGTCATTGATCGTCCGGCCCGGGAGCATCCGCGCCGGCCAATCCAGGGGTTTGCCTGTCCCCGCTCGGAGATTAGCGGGCGGCGTTTGTGGGGATTGTTCGAACAACGGTTTGGGGCCGCGGAAAATTTTTTCGCGCGCCATTTTGTCGTCAATTACTGCCCGCTGGCATTTCTTCAGGAGAGCGGCGGCAATCATACGCCCGACAAGCTCCCGGCCGCCGAAAGAGAGCGGCTGGCGCGCATTTGCGACGCGCATTTGAGGCGGTTGCTTGAAATTCTCCGTCCGAGGTGGATCGTCGGGGTTGGAGATTTTGCCGCGCGTCGCGCCGCGATTGTTTCCGCAGGTTTGCCCGTTCAACTTGGGCAGATACTGCATCCCAGCCCTGCCAGCCCCGCAGCAAACCAGGACTGGCCGGGCAAAGCAACCGGGCAGTTGCAGGGCCTGGGCGTCTGGAAATAACGACTCAGTTCGCCGCCGATTTCTCGGCGGGGGCCGCCTGCCGGTCCAAGGGAAGGGAAATGCGGACCAGGCCGGGTGAACCGCTCCGGGGCGGTGGGATTTCCAACTTCCCGGAGTGGGTCTGGATAATCTTATTGGTCACGGCCAGACCCAGGCCCAGGCCCACCTTCCGCGTTGTGAAGAAGGGTTCGGAGGCCTTTCCCGCGGCCTCGGCGCTGAATCCGGCCCCGCTGTCCTGCACTTCGATCCGCGCCCACCGCGAGCCGGTGGAATCGATTTCCGAACGGGTGCGGACCTGGACTTGACAGGAAGTCGCGTTGGCCTGGAGGGCGTTGAGGATGATTTCGGCGAAGGCATGCTGCAAGCCCTGCCGGTCGCAGGAGAGGCTAAAAGCTTCGCCGGAAGATTCGTACTGCAAGAGCACGCTGGAGGTGGGGTGATAGGCGCGGGCTTCGCGGAAAGCCTCCTCAATTAATTGTTTGACAGGCACCGATTCAACCTTGCCGAGGCGGTCGCGCGCCAGGAAACGCATTTGATCGACGAGCCTGCTGACGCGTCGGACGCCATCGTCCATCGCCGCGGCCAGCGATTTCTGAAATTCCGGGTCGTTGACGCGTTCGCGGAGCAATTGTTGATGCGTGGAGATGGGCACGACGGCGTTGCCGATTTCGTGGGCGAGCCTTTCGGCCATTTGCTGGACCAGGCGCAGATTGGCGGTCTCGATTTCCAACTGGTGAATGCGGTCGGCCGCCGTGCAGTCTTCCACCACAACCAGGGCGGCCGTCGTTGCGGCGGAATTAGTCTTGCGAAATGGAGAAATCGAAACCCGATAGTTTCGATTGGTCTCGCCGGCGGGTTGAAAATTGAAATCGGGGACTGCCTGGCCTGTTTTAAGCGATTCAAAAACCTTGCTGCCAATGGCCTGGGGCAGATCTGCGAAATCGAAGCTGTCTCTCCCGCGGTCGGCCCGCGGAAAATACTCCCGAATAATATCGTTTGCGTGCAATACGTTCAACTCGCTCCCAATCACAACGCAACCCGATTTGATCTGGCCCAAAATATCGAACATCATTTGGTGCCGTGCGGAAACCTGGTCGTGCCACCAAATGTTTCTTATCGCCAGGCCCAACTGTTCCAGCAGGTGAAAGATCAGCGCCAGTTCCTCATTGCCCATCGCCTCGCCTGTCAGGCGTCCGTCAAACAGCGCGACCCCGACAAGGGATTCGCGGTCCAACACCGGGATGGCCACGCGCGTTCCAAGGAGATCAAATTCCGACCGCATTTGCGAGTCTCGTTCAGCTTCTTCGCTGTCGCGCCGCAGCACCCGGCCGGAACGGAACAGGTAGCCGCCGATGCCCGCGTCCATCGACAGTTCGAAGTGCTCCAGGACGCCGCTGGAAATGCCGACGGCGCATGCCGAACTCAGCCGGAGCGCCTCGTGCCCGACCGCCGCGTTCCCAATGACGTTTGGCGATTGCCTCAGGAATATCACCGCGCGGTTCACGCCGAGGATTTCCCGCAGCAAAAGCAGGAACTCCTTTAACAACGGCTCAGCAGAGAGGCTGTGGCAAAGGATCGAGGAGCAATTGCGCAACAACTCGAGCATCCGGCCCGGCATCGCGCCAGGGTCCGCGGCGCGTCGGTCCGGGGCGGGGGCCAGTACGGACGGCGCCACGGGGCGCGGTTCAGCCGCAGGCTTCGCAGCAATGATTCGATCCAGCAACGAATGAAGCAGACGTCCGCGGACGGGCTTGCTCAAGATATTATTGACACCAAGCAGGTAAGCGTCCTCCTCCCAGGTCTGATGCGATCCGGAAGTGTAAAGGATCATCGGGCAAAGGGGTAGCATCTGCCGGAACCGTTCAATGGTCCGAAGGGACTCCGTGGACGCAATGTCCACGTCAAGAATGCAGGCGTCGATGGAGGGCGCCATGAGGCGCAGTTCACCCCCACGGAGGCCGACTTGCTCGATCACGCGATAGCTGTCAGCGCCCAGGGTTGCGCGGACGGACTCGGCCAGGGCTTTGTTGGGGGCGATGACAACCAAAGTTCTCATGCGGCGACTTCAAACCGGCCCCTAGCCGGTAAAGAGGCCGGGGCCTGGCCCTGATTGAGCTTGCTGGGCAAGTCCACTTGCACGGTGGTACCCTTCTTCTCCTTGCTGACAATGCTCAGGTTGCCCCCATGCAAATGGACGATGTGCCGCGCGATGGCCAGGCCGAGGCCGGACCCGCGTTTTCCATCGCCCGTGTTTTTCGTGGTGAAATAGGGCGTGAAGACGCGCCGGAGGTTTTCCGGGCTGATGCCTTCGCCATGGTCGATGACCTTGAGGCGGTACCAATCGCGGTTCGACTCCGTCTTGGGCAGCAGCGCCAGTTCCACTTCAATTTCCGAGCCGGACGGCGATGCGTGGACCGCGTTGGAAAACAGGTTGCAGAGAAGCCGCTTGATCAACACCGCGTCCATTTCGATCGCCGCCTCGGTCTTGGGCTCGAATACAATGCGAATGGCTTTTTCTTCGCCCTCGGGGGTCACCAGCGAGATTGCCTCGCGGACAACTTGACCGAGAAGACCCAACTTGCCGTGCAATTTGGCGGAGCGCGAAAAAAAGAGCGCTTCGTTCACGTAAGTGCGGACGGTCTCCAGGTTGCGCAAGCTCATCGGCAGCAATTCATCAATGGTGTCCTGGTTTAGTTTGGCTTCGCGAAAGAGTTGCAGAAGCGTCTGGACCGGGGTCAGCAGATTATTCAAATCATGCGCGAGGCCCCGGGACATCCGGCCCAGCAGGTCTTGTTCATGCACCGCCTGCAATTGGTGGCGCAAGCGGATTTGGTTGAGCAAGAGTCCAAGGTTGGAAGTCAGTTCGGTCAGCAGCCGAACATCGTGCGGAGTGAAAAAGTCGCCGTTGGCTTTGGGCCCCAGCAACATCGTGCCGATCAGATCGTTGCTCACAAAGAAGGGAAAGCAAAACTCCGGCTCGAAGGGGCGCAACTGGCGCCGCGCCTCCCGTTGGAGGAGTGATTCGCTGTCTGTCTCGTACACCAGGTTGCAGGAAAGAAACTTTGCCCGCGTGCGCTGAAAGTACCGGCAGACCGGCGAATCCGCCTGGATGTCCGGCAGTGCGCCTTCCGGGCGCGCCGGGTGGCAGTGAAACAGTTTGAATCCGCGCGTCGTGTCGTCAAGTAAAATGATCTGGTAACTGCGCACCCGCATCGTCCCGGCAAGCAGCTCTTCCAATTCGTGCAGCAGGAAGTCGGGATCCGGAAAGGACCGCATGGTCTGGATCAAATTCTGCACCCGCGCGTGGTACTCGAATTTGTCCCCGAGAATCCTCCGCTCCAGTGTGTCGGTACCCTTGCCGAAAAACTGCGGAAACAAGAACGTCGCCGCCAGCGCGGTGACAAAAAGGACTCCTCCGGCCGCAACGAATGAAAACAGCGTGAACTGGTTTGGCGCCAGCCTGGAAATGAGCAACAGCAGCAGGAATCCCACCAGCATCATGAACAACAGCCGGACCGATTGCGCCGCGAACCGGCTCAGCGTGACTTGAATGTCCAAAAGCCGGTGCTGCAACACGCTGTAGCCGATGATCACCACATAAAAAACAGCCGCCAAACTGCCCAGTGGATAAAATTTGATGTGCGTCAGCGGGTAGGTGTCGTGCCCAAGGATCGGCAGCATGTCGTTTGTCCCAAATACCCACAGGCCCACGATTGCCAGCAGCAATGATCGCAGCCGCGTCCTCTGGGTGGGCGGCGCGGTTTTCTGTTCGCGATACAAAATCCACACCAGCGACGTGGTCACAGCGCAGTAGGAGCAACTGAAAGCAATGAAGCCGGGCCCGGGCACCGACCAGTATCCAACGTCCAAAAGCCGCACGCTGACGATGAATTTGTTGAAAAAGAGACTGACGGCAAACCCCGCGTGAATGAGATACAAGATCGGCACCAGCCGGCCCACCCGCGCTTTGGAAATGATGACGCACAGATGGAAGAGCGTCACAGGCATGAAAATGACACCCAATTGCAGCACCTTGGCCCACGCAAACGCCTCCTGATGGCTGATAGGCTGGCTCAAATGGAAAACGCCCAGATTCCAGAGCGTCACCGATATGCCCCAACCCAGGTAAACCCGGTGCAGCGTGGAGCGAAAATCCCGTGACAGCACCAAAATCGTCAGGATCAGGTTGAACAGCGTGGCTGTCAGTGCCGTGATTCGAATGACGTCCAGGGTGTTCATGCCTTAATATCGGCGCAACACCAGGCAGGCATAGCGCCCGCCGAAACCCGCATTGAGATTGAGGGCCACCCGCACCGGAAAAGAACGCGCCACGCCCGGAACATAATCCAGGTCGCAATTCGGGTCCGGTTCGTCCAGGTTCATGGTAGGAGGGATTTCCTGGTGCCAGATCGACAGGGCACAAATCGTGGTTTCCAGCGCGCCGGAAGCTCCCATCAGATGGCCGGTGGTTGGTTTAGTCGCGCTGATCGACACCCGCCGGGCGTGTTCCCGAAACACTCTCTTGATGGCGAGCGTTTCAATCGGATCATTCAGCGGCGTGGCCGACCCATGGGCATTGATGTAACTCACCTCGGCGGGATCGATCCGGGCGTGGCGCAACGCCTTCTCTATCGCGCGCGCGTAACCCACACCCTCCGGATGCGGGTCGGTGGCGTGATACGCCTCACAACTGCGCCCGTGCCCGACGATTTCTGCGTAAATCCGGGCGCCTCGTCCCAGCGCGTGGGACAGTTCCTCCACCACAAAAAACGCCGCCCCTTCTCCGAGCAGAAAGCCGTCACGATGTCGGTCAAAAGGCTTCATTGCCCTGGACGGTTCGCCGGTTTGTTCCGTCATGGCGCGCACGCGGCAGAAGCCGACGTGCAACATTTCCATCGTCTCTTCGGAGCCGCCCGCCACCACCACATCCAAATCGTCGGATTGAATCATGCGCATGGCGTAGCCAATTGCATCGTTACCCGAAGCGCAGCCTGAACAGTAGGTGACCGCGTGGCCGCGAATTCCCAGATGCAGGCTGATCGTACTGCTGCCCTCGCCGCAATATCCGGCGATGACATTATAGGGATGCAAGGCGCGGTAGTTGCCGTCATTGGCCACGAAACTGTCGCGCGCTTTGATAATGCTTCCGGCGCCGCTGATGGTTGTCCCCTCAACCACTCCCACTCGGTCCGGTTCAATACTTTGAAGATCGACCCCCGAATCAGTCACCGCCATTGCCGCCGCCGCCACGCCATATTGAATGGTCAGATCGAACCGGCCGGGCTTGCGGCTGTGGATATACTTGGTGACATCAAAATCCTTGACCTCAGCGGCGATCTTGACCGGCAGGCGACTTGCGTCAAACCTGCTTACCGGTGCCGCGGCGCTGACACCTCCGCGCACATTGGCCCAAAATGTCTTGATGTCCTTGCCGTTTGGCGAAATGACTCCCATCCCAGTAATCACGACGCGTCGCTCGGGCAGGTCGATGTTCATTTGGTTTGGAATCGTGGCAGTTCAATTGCGTGCGGCATTAAAACGGTAAATAAACAATGGGCGCAGACTCCCGTGGCGAGATGTTGATCTGCCCCGGTTGCGACTGACCTGATCCCCATCTCTTCCCGGCAAACTCCCCGCTTTCGGATTTTTGGCAAAGCACCAAATGGAATCATCCGAATCTATCTAACACGTTGTCGAAAAACGTTCAAGATGAATTGCGAGATGTTTCGGCTATTTTTCTCGAGGCCCGGTCGTAACGGCCGACGAAGGGCTTCTGGCGGCCTGGCGCATCCACCTATTCCAAGGTATTTTGGTTCAGAGATTTGCGCTGCAAGATCAATCGCAAAGCTGCTCCGTCACTTCCCCAAACAGACGAGCGCAATTTCCTTGGCCACCTTCGTGGCGATCCCCTCCTCGTTCGAATTCGTCAACACGATCACCGCCAGCCCATCCTTCGGAAATCTCTGAAAACTTGCCGAAAACCCTGATGTCGACCCGCTGTGGCCCATATTTTGCCGTCCATTGAGCGGATCCAAAAACCATCCAAACCCGTAGTCGTGCGTGGCGCCGTTATTGAGCCGGACCGGTGTCCACATCGCTTGACGGCTCGCGTCTGTCAATAATTGTTGTGCGTCCAGGGCGGCGTTCCATTTAGCCAGGTCCCCCACGGTTGAGACAATCGCCCCCGCCGAAAAAATGTCCGTCAGATCGTAATCGCGATTTACATAGCGCCCGTGGCCGTCGGTCTCGTATCCGCTGGCCCGCATCGGGATTATCGCGCGCGGATCGCGATGAGTTGTGCTTGACATGCCCAGCGGCCCGAAAATCCGATGTTGCATGAACTGCCAGTAGTCCTCGCCGCTCACGTTCTCGATGACAAAGCCCAGCAGATTAAATCCGGTATTGCAATACGACCATTTTCCTCCCGGGGGAAAATCCGTCGAATAACCCGCCATTTTTCCGATAAACTGCGCCTGCGTCAGATGCCGCGTCAGTTCAAATCCGTCCAGCGCGGTGTAATTCTTGATGCCCGAAGTATGCGTCAACAAATGGCGCAGCGTGATATTGCGCCAACTTTCCGGGACCCCCTTGAGGTATCGGGATATTCTGTCATCCACCGACAATTTTCCCTCTTGCGCCAGCAGCAAAATGGCCGCGGCAGTGAACTGCTTGGTGATCGACCCAATTTCAAAAACCGTCTCTGGCGTCACCGGCGTCCTCCATTCCAGATTGGCAAGCCCATACGCCGCGATCTTGGTGGGTTTGCCATTTCGGATAATTTCCAGCGACAGGCCCGGAATCGGATGCTGGTTCATGCGGTCCCGCACCAGGTCATCCACGGCATCCGCCCCAGCCGGCCGGACAAAGCCCGAGGTCACCAGGATCAGAATCAAAACAAGCCGGTTCATTTAGCGGGATTCAGAATCCAGAATCCAGAATTTGTATCAAGCCAATTTCATCGCGACCCGCTCGTTATTGCGGACGAGCCGCCGGATTGACCTGGCGGCGCCAACGCGAGGACCCGCCTAATTGAAATTTCTCATTTCTGTATTCTGAATTCCGGCTTCTTGTGGCTATGTTTCCGCATGAATTTGCGAGTTCCAGAAATGATGAAGGCGATCGTCTATCGCGGCCCGAACGACCTTCGCCTCGAATCCATCCCGGTTCCACAAGTTCGGTCCGGCGAACTCCTTGTCAAAGTCGCCGTTTGCGGCGTCTGCCCCACCGACATCAAGAAAATCCGCTACGGCACTGTCCCGCCCCCGCGCGTGTTTGGACACGAAACCGCCGGCGTGATCGTCAAGGTCGGCAAAACAGTCCGGCGCACCACCGGCCAGGGCGGAGATTTTCGCGTCGGCGACCGCGTCTCCCTGCACCACCATGTGCCGTGCTTGCGATGCCATTTTTGCCGCCACCGCGCCTTCGCCCAATGCGCGGGCTACAAGAAAACGGGCATTACCGCCGGATTCGAACCTGCCGGGGGCGGTTATGCGGAGTACGTCCGCGTCATGCCGCGTGTTCTGCCCGGCGTCGTCAAGATTCCCGCCGGCAACACTTTTGAAGAAGGCGCGATGCTCGAACCGGTCAACACCGTTCTAAAGGCCATCAAACGGCTGAACTTGTTGTCGGGCGATAGGGTGCTGGTCGCCGGCCAGGGGCCCATCGGCCTGATGTTCACCAAAATCCTCTCCCTGCGCGGCATTCGTGTCGCCGCCACCGATTTGATGGAAAACCGCGTTAGACTTGCCTTGGAATGGGGCGCGGAGAAATCGTTTAACGCCGGACACAAAGACGTCGCCAGCCAAATCCGCTCCGCCTACCCGGTGCTGGACGCCGCCATCATTACTGTCCCATCCGCGTCGGTTGTGCTTGAGGCCGTGGGACTTGTGCGTGGCTCAGCCCAAATTCTCCTTTTCGCCCATACCCGCAAGGGGGAGGAAGCGGCGGTTGATTTGGGTTCCATCTGCCTGGAAGAGAAAGACTTAATCGGAAGCTATTCGGCCGATTTCACCTTGCAGAGAGAAGTTGCCAGGCTGGTCTTTTCTCGAAAGTTGGACGTGCGTGAACTTATCACGCACCGTTTCCCTTTAGACCAAACCGCCGCCGCTGTGGCACTTGCCAGTCATCCGACAGCAGATTCATTGAAAGTGATTGTAAATCAATGACTTGGTTGAAGCGCGAAATGCCCAAGAACATACCCGAAATTCGAACTGGTTCCCACGAAAGTCGTTGGGCACGGGTCTTTAGCGGTCTGAATTCGACTTTGGCACATTTAGTGCTAATTCGAAGCCTAACGTGGCGATTCGAAAAAAAGTTCAAAAAAAGTTTAGAAAACCGTTGACAGGTTTTGAACGATTTGCCAAAGTCGCCATGCACACGGAAACAAAACAGTTAAAATTATGAGAACAAAAACAATGCTCCTTTCGGCGCTGCTGGGTACCCTCGGCAGTGTTTCGTTGATGGCCCAGTCCACCAACGTGTATTCACTCAACGCGGTCGGTTACATCAACGTGACCATTGAACCCGGTTACAATATCATCTCTTGCCCGCTGATTGCGTCGCCTGATAACACGCTTAACACCTTGTTGTCGCCCACAAACGGCGAGTTTAAAGGCTTCAAATTCTATCCTTGGAGCGCTTCGGCTGGGACTTACGGCAGTTCTGATACTGCAACTGCTCATGCTTGGGCCGGTGGTGGCACTGAAACCCTGTTGCCAGGGCAAGCTGGTTTTATCTTTAATCCGGGCACCAGCAATGTAACAGCGACGTTTGTCGGGACCGTTCCTTCAGGCTCGTTGACAAACACGCTGCTCCCAGGTTTCAATCTTGTCAGTTCGATACTTCCCACATCCGGGGACATCGTTACGAACACCCTCACTGACTTTACGACTCAAAAAGTCGGCGATAAGGCTTATTCTTACGATCCGGTCGCGGGATATACTACCTACAGTGTTAAACCCAACGGGAGTTGGGCTGTAGATCCCGTCCAGGCGAATGTTGGAGGCGGATTCTTTTACTTCAGCGCAACCGCCACTAATGACTGGGTGGAAAACTTCTCAGTGGGCCAGTAAGCAGAAATGTAACTCGGTTTAGCACAACTCAATAAACAATTAAACTTAGCAAACATTACATATGAAAAAGTCAATAACAGGTGTGGTTGCTCTCTTGGCTGGAGCCTTCGCAGTCCACTCTCAGGGTACAGTCTCTTTTGGCAATTATACTGCGCTCAACAATCCTGGCCAATCTTATATCTACGTTTCATTGGGGACCACTAAGCTCGGTGGACAGAGCACTGGCCCGGCTGCAACGACGGCCAACTATGCGTCGGAGGTTGCGGACGGCGATGATTGGAGCGTTGCGCTTTATGGCGCTGCTGGATCGGGTGTTCCGGCAAGCGGTCTCTCGCCTCTTAATACGCTGCTTACGGGTGGTGTTCCTCTAGTCGCGAACATCGCGGATGGGACGGCTAGCGATTCCCTTGTGGGAACTTGGTATTCAGGTGCAAGCGGGGTTATTCCGAACACTCCTAACGGTGATGGTAGCGCTGCTACAGTTCAGGTATATGCATGGTACAATGACGGGGGTGTTCTAACCAGTTATTCAGCGGCACAAGCCGCTGGTGTTCCGACTGGTTTTTCCCTTACCGGCAATGTGACTACTGGCGGTCCCCAAAGCGGACTTCCTCCAGCGTTTCCGGCTGCCCTGCCAAACGGATTGGGAAATATCACCTTGTCAAGCACTTCTGTTATTCCCGAGCCGAGCACGATTGCTCTTGGCGTAATGGGAGCGTCAGCTTTTCTTATGCG
>DATKFW010000100.1:0-2240 GCA_035511075.1 Vulcanimicrobiaceae bacterium | reverse complement strand
GGGGAAGAGAGAACCGAGATGCGCCCGCGTTGACCGTTTTTGGCAGTATGGGATTGAAAATCGAGCGGCGTTGTGCCATTCTGCGGCAGTGCGTATGAAGAACTTTCGTTTCCACGTCGCCGGTGGTGTGGCGGCCCCGTTGCTCCGGATGGCCGGCCTGCTGCTGTGGTGCTTTTATCTTATGCCCGTTATGAAGGCTCAACCTGGCCTGACCAATGCCCCGGCCAAACTCCAAGTCGCCACTTTCGGCGGCGGCTGCTTCTGGTGCGCCGAGGCGGTTTTCCAACGCATCCCCGGCGTCAAATCGGTCGTCTCGGGTTTCGCCGGCGGCACGGCGGTCGATCCCACTTACGCGGAGGTTTGCACCGGCCAGACCGGCCATGCCGAAGTCATCCAGCTTCAATTTGACCCGTCGATCATCACCTACGAAAAACTCCTGGAGATTTTTTGGGAAGCGCACGACCCGACGACGCTTAACCGGCAAGGACCTGACTCCGGCACGCAATATCGTTCCATTATTCTTTACGGCGACGAGGCGCAGAAGGGGGCGGCGGAAAAATCCAAGGCCGAGGCCGCCGGGCATTTCCGATCACCCATCGTGACGCAAATCGCGCCGTTGACGAAGTTTTATCCGGCGGAGGCGTATCACCAGGATTATTACAATCTGCATGCCAATCAAACCTACTGCCAATTTGTTATCGGGCCGAAATTGCACAAACTGATTGACAAGGGGGTAATTCCGCAGGAGAAGGAGAAATAGCCTTTCCCAATGCGGCGACAATACCCGTTTCATCTGATCGAACCGAAGTGGCAGCGGCTCTGGGAATCGCAGGCCACTTTCCGGGCCTGGAATCCCGGCGACGACATCCCCGCCAGCCATCCATTCGCCCTGCGGCACGGTCTGCGCGGCCCGACGGCGCCGGAGCAGCTTCCGCCCAAGTTTTATATCCTGGATATGTTTCCCTATCCATCCGGCGCCGGCCTGCACGTGGGCCACCCGGAAGGTTACACTGCCACCGACATCCTGGCCCGCTACCAACGCGCCCTCGGCCGCAACGTCCTGCATCCGATGGGCTGGGACGCCTTTGGGTTGCCGGCCGAGCAGTACGCCATTCGCAGCGGGCAGCATCCGCGCAAAACGACGGAGGCCAACATCGCTGTCTTCCAGCGTCAGATCAAGGCCCTGGGCTTCAGTTACGATTGGAGCCGCGAAATCGACACCACCGACCCGCGTTATTTCAAATGGACGCAATGGATTTTTCTCAAACTTTACAATTCCTGGTTTAATTCGGCCACCGGCAAGGCGGAACCGATTGAAACGCTCCCCTGCCCCGCCCAGGAAGCCGAGGCCTATCGCGACAGCAAGCGCCTGGCTTACGTGAGCCAAGCGCCGGTTTGGTGGTGTGAGGAACTGGGCACCGTCCTGGCCAATGAAGAGGTCATCGACGGCAAGAGCGAAGTCGGCGGGTTCCCTGTCACGCGCAGACCGATGCGGCAATGGATGCTGCGCATCACCGCCTACGCCGAGCGGCTGCTGGCGGGGTTGGAGCGAATCGACTGGAGCGAGTCGCTTAAGGAAATGCAGCGCAATTGGATCGGCCGCAGCGAAGGGGCGGAGGTCCAATTCCCGCTGGCCGCCGGCGGGCCGGCCATTTCGGTTTTCACCACGCGGCCCGACACGTTGTTCGGCGCCACTTACATGGTGCTGGCGCCAGAACACGCGCTGGTCGATGTCATCACCACCGCGCCACAACGGGCCGCGGTCGCCGCCTACAGAGCCGAGGTGGCCCGGAAAAGCGATTTGGAACGGACGGAATTGGCCCGCGACAAAACCGGCGTTTTCACCGGCGCCTATGCGGTCAACACTGTCAACAATAAGCAAATTCCCATTTGGATCGCCGATTACGTCCTGGCCAGCTATGGCACGGGGGCGATCATGGCCGTGCCCGGACACGACACGCGCGATTTGGAGTTTGCGCGCAAGTTTGACCTGCCCATGGTCGTGGTGGTGCAAGCGCCCGCGGGACAGGATTCGGTTGGCTTTCTCGGCGACGGAATCAGCGTCCATTCCGAATTTCTCAACGGCCTGCCGACGCCGGAAGCGAAGAAGAAAATCACCGCCTGGCTGGAGGAGAAGGGTTTGGGCCGCAATACAGTCAACTATAAATTGCGCGACTGGCTCTTCAGCCGGCAGCGCTATTGGGGCGAGCCGTTCCCGATTGTGTGGAAGCCTTCGCCCG
>DATKFW010000099.1:0-16663 GCA_035511075.1 Vulcanimicrobiaceae bacterium | reverse complement strand
CACCTTGCACCGGACACCTGCACCTTGCACCGGACACCTGCACCTTGCACCGGACACCTGCACCTTGCACCGGACACCTGCACCTTGCACCGGACACCTGCACCTTGCACCGGACACCTGCACGACACCTGCACCTGCACCGGACTGACACCTGCACCTCCTGCACCTGCATCCAGCGGTTTACGGACACGCAAAATTTGCAATGCGTGGCGGGCACAGCCCCGGTCAGTTTTCAATCCGGCCAGATCCATAAGGTGAGGGTGCGCTGCCAATGCAATAAAGTACTGCGGCATACCGTACATTTATGGGCTCACTGTGCCCAGCGGCGCTGCGCTTGGGCGGCGATTTACTACCAGCAAAAGCGGCTGCAGGGCAAGAGCCACGCCTGTGCCTTGCGCTGTTTGGGGCAGAGACTGCTAAGAATCCTTTGGCGCATGGTCCAAACCCGTCTTCCCTACGACGCCGATCTCCATGCCAAAAACCAACAGGCCCACGGTTCGTGGGTGCTAAAACTTCTGCCCAAAACATCAACTTGACACATGTGAATAACTCCCATGAAAAAGTCATTTACAACACAGAGAACAACTCCTCGGTTGCAGATTTCTCTCGAATATGCGCCCTCGTCGAGTCAGAACAGATAAGAGATGCCCGCCTCGGCGGGCTGCCTCGCCATCCGCCCCGCCGCGCTCGCGATCCCCTTCCCGACCTATTTTCAAAACACGCTCTGAGTTCTGGGTGGGGAATAGACCTTATGGTTCCAAAAGGTTTTTCGGCCTAGTTTGAGTGACATGAATGAAGCCGTTGACAATGCAACATCATGCAGAGGCGGCCCGTGAAAACTGATGGTGAATATGTTGCCACCAGAAACGAAAGAAACATTATGCATTTATTATTATCGCCGGTTCTGGCCAGTATGATCTGGATTGGGGGCGGCGGCCTGGGTCTCGTGCTCGTCATCGTCGTTGTGGTCCTATTACTTGGTCGCTAGTTATTGGGCCGATCCGTCGAAAACTTCAGGCAAGCGTGCGGCTTAGAAACTCGCGGGCCTGGGCCACTGTAAACAAACTCGACGGAGGGGGCAAAAAGAGCGGATCGGGCCGTAAGAAAGACTAGTTGCAATCATGCCAGCCTTAGGCACCAAACAAATCAGCCTTCACCTAAAAGCCGTTCCGCAATGGTCGAAACGCGCTCAATTAATTTCTCGAACTTTCAAATTCGAGGGTTTTTTAAAAGCCATAGAATTTGTCAACCGAGTTGCCAAGCAAGCGCAGAAAGTCAATCACCATCCGGATATTGATATTCGTTTTAACAAGGTGACTTTAAAGCTCACCACGCATGATGAGGGAGGACTCACGGAAAAAGATTTCGCGCTTGCCCGGCAATGCGATCAAGTCTTCGGCAAATCTGTCGCACCCTGATGGGCGCGAGTACTATTCCCACGTTCTCGTCCGTGTAGGTGTAACACTGACGCAAGAATCAGTCCGATTGCCATTTAGAATTTAATCCTGCAGCCTATGTTGTAAGCATAAAGGATTTACGTGTCATTTTGCAATCGCGTCTGGCCAGCCAACCGGCGACACCCATGAAAGCAGCGGCCGTGTTGCCAGCTACCGTCCAACCTCCCGTTTTGGATTCTACGGTTGATGCATCCGCTGTCTTAATTTCCATCTCGCCGCAATAATTCAGGCCGCTCGCATGAAATTCTTAAAGAATACCAAACTTGCGGTTGGAGCCGCTTTGATCGTGATCGCCCTCTCACTCCTGGGCATCTGGTGTTTCCGGACCCCATCGCGCGAGATAACGCGCACCGCACTGGACCAGCTTGTCCAGGCAAATGCGCTTACTGACGGTCGCGTCATGCCAACGCCCTACGCCGGCATTTACTATGTGGAAGGCAAACACAAGCTGTCCGGCAAGTCCGAGAAAGTCTTTCTCACCACGCACTTGGATGATGCCCAGATAAAAGCCCTGTCCAACCAGAGTTGGGCAAAGGTCGCCATCCCGGACCAGGGCGTCCGCGGCCAATGGGTCAATGTCCTTACCAACTTGCTGCTCGCCGGCGTGATCATCGGCGTCGTCGTGTATCAAGGCAGCATTGGCCGCGGAAAAAATGCCCTTGTCCGGGAGCGGCCGACCGTCAGTTTCCGGGACGTGGCCGGTATCGAAGAAGCCAAAAGTGAAGTGTCCGAGGTGGTGGATTTCCTGCGCGACCCCAAGAAGTACCAGCGTCTGGGTGGCCGGCTGCCCAAAGGCGTCCTCCTGATCGGCCCGCCAGGCACCGGCAAAACAATGCTGGCCAAGGCAATTGCCTGTGAGGCCAAAGCCCATTTTTTCAGCGTGCATGGCAGTGATTTCACCGAGGTCTTCGTCGGTGTTGGCGCCAAACGCGTGCGCCAACTCTTCCGGCAGGCAGCCAAACACAAACCGGCGATCATCTTCATCGACGAAATCGATTCGGTCGGCAGGAACCGCAAGGTCGACAGCCATAGCGAGCATCAACAGACGATCAATGCTCTGCTGGCCGCGATGGACGGTTTCGATAGCAGCCAGGGTATTGTGGTAATCGCCGCCACCAACCGGCCCGAGGACTTGGATGAAGCGCTGCTGCGGCCCGGACGTTTCGACCGCAAAGTATATGTGCCCTATCCCGACATGAAGGGTCGGCGCGCCATTTTGCAGTCACACGCCGTCGGCAAACCAATCGCCAATGCATCGAATGCTTTGGACGTCATTGCCCAAACAACTCCGGGACTGTCCGGTGCGGACCTCGCGAACCTGCTCAATGAGGCAGCCATCTTTTCCGCGTTGCAGAACGCGACGCTCATCTCGCAGACCGACCTCGAGGCGGCACGCGACAAAGTCCGTTATGGCAAAGAACGCAAATCAATGGTTCTGAATCAAAAAGAGCGCGAGATGGTGGCGTATCATGAGGCGGGCCACACCATCATTCACCTGCAGACAGAGTTGATGCCGCCGCTTTACAAAGTCAGCATCGTGCCGCGCGGCCAGGCGCTGGGCGCCACCACCCTTTTGCCCGACGAAGACCAGCACCTTCAAAGCCGGCAGTTCTTGCTAGAAGAATTGCTCGTGCTGATGGGCGGACGGGCGGCCGAAAGGACTTTCTACGGGGCCACCACCAACGGGGCGTCGGGCGACCTCGACATGGCGCGCAATATTGCTCGCAAGATGATCCACGAATGGGGCATGGGCGAGAAACTCTATTACGAGCCCGAACAACGCGACGCCGAGGGCGAGATCAATCGCCTACTCGAAACGGCCGACCGCGAGGCTCACGAAATCATTCAGGGGCAAAAGGACAACACCGAGAAACTGGCCGAGGCGTTGCTCGAGCGGGAGACGCTCACGAAAGAAGAAGTGCTGCATCTGCTTACCCCGGCGAGTGCCGTCATCTCTGCTTCCGAAGTCCCAGCCTAATCAGCAGTTTCGGGGTGGCCGACTCCCTGAAGCGGCACACAACGCCAGAGAAGGCGCTCCTGCAGTCATAGAACTCACCCGAACAGCGGATGCGAAGGAAGGCCAGCGCGCACACAAAATCCTTCCAGGTGTCAGTCCTATAATTGTGACATGTTTTGTATTTCGTGGCATCTCACTGATCCGACTGCATCAGCTTTGATTCTAATTTCGCCAGCTTCCGGCTCGGTTTTTGCGCCATCCGGCTGACTGCTTGGCTCACCCGGCTGTAATGCCCATTTACAACCGCTGGGCCGCCCACCGAAGCGACACCGTCGTGCGTTGCCGCAGCCACCATGCCAGCGCCACCTTCTCTCCGGCCCGTGTGGGCCTTTGTTTGAACTCTTTGATCCCCAGCAGCCTCAAACCACGTTGCAACATTTCCTGCGCCGCCTTCTCGTCGTGCGCCCGACGCGCGGGCCCGTCGGGTCGGGTTGTGAAGATCGGCCGGCCAAGAGAGTCGTCGTCACAATGCCGATGATTAATCGCGCTTGTGGCTTCCATCGCTGGCAATTATGATAGTGGCCAGAGCGAGTTCGACTCAGGACGCACGGTCCGTCATCCGCGTTGTGTCAATAAACCGGCGGCGCGTCAGTGAGGCGTTTGCTCTCAGTTTGACACTATGAAACCAAATCGTGTTTTTCCGGGGCTGGACAGGGGTTTGATTGGCATTGGGATTTTGATGGTGGTCCTGCCGTTGACCGGCTTCGGGCAAGCCAATTACGCCGCACCTTACACTTTCACCACCATTGGCACCAACTTTAGCTATTATCCGGGGCTAAGCAGCGTGGCGGTGGACAGCAAGGGGAACGTCTATGGGGGGGACCTTGGCGGAAATTTTTACTATGAGGAGGATATCTATGAATTGGTTCCCAGCGGAGACAACAATTGGGAAGCAGGGAACTACGTATTACCGGATGCCTATTCGGGTTATGGGTCTGGATTAGACTATCCTGCCGGCGTGGCGGTGGATGGCGCGGGCAACATGTATGCGGCGGATACCTTGAACTTCGCGATCCGGAAAGTGACGCCGGCAGGGGTCGTGACGACACTGGCCGGGCAGTTTGGCAGCGCCGGGTTTGCGGACGGGACCGGGAGCGCGGCGCGGTTTTATTATCCCGCCGGCATAGCGGTGGACAGCGCGGGAAATCTCTATGTGGCGGATACGTGGAACAATGCGATCCGGGAACTCACGCCGGACGGGACGAATTGGGCGGTGACGACGATCGCAGGGAGTCCACCGGCCAGCTACGGGTCATTTGGTCCGGAGGGTGGCTTTGCGGATGGGACGGGGAGCGCGGCGCAGTTCTGGGAACCCGAGGGCCTGGCGGTGGGAACCAACGGCACCCTCTATGTGGCGGATACCGGGAATGACGCGATTCGGATAGTGTCGCCGGTCGGATCAAATTGGGTGGTGACGACCCTGGCCGGAACGCCGTGTTCGTGTTGTGGTATTATTGAGGATGGGATGACTTGCGGAAACGTGGACGGGATTGGGAGCGCCGCGCAGTTCAATCACCCGGAGGGCGTGGCAGTGGACACTTCTGGCAACGTCTATGTAGCGGACACAAAGAACTACACGATCCGGAAAATAGCGCCAAACGGAGATGTGACGACGCTGGCGGGACTTTCGGGCCCCGTTTCGGTAATCGAACAGGAGCCAGGCAGCGTGGACGGGACGGGGAGCGCGGCGCGGTTTGGCTGGCCTTCAGGCGTGGCGGTGGACGGCGAGGGCAACGTTTATGTGGCGGACTCTTTAAATCAGAATTTTCGAAAGGGGAGCGCGACGGTGGTCCAGGTGGTGGCGTTGGAGGTGACCCAGGTGATTCAGGATTGGCACAACAGCATTCCGCTCATTCAAGGGAAGGACACTTACGTGCGGGCACACCTGCAATTGTTGCCCACCAATTCGGGACCGGTGAAGGTTTCAGAGGCGCTGCTTTATGGGACCGGGGCTGACGGTCCGCTCCCCGGTTCCCCGCAGTGGGCGATCAACAAGCCTGACAATTCGGTGATGGTGCAAACCACCAACGCGGCGGATCCGGACATTCGGGGGCGCTTCGCCAACACCTTGAACTTCCACCTGCCGAAGTCGTGGTGCAACGGGACGGTGACACTGCAGTTGGCCTGGCCTGGCGGGCTGCAACCAACCAACGTGGTTCCCGATGATTGTTCGGTGCAGGTGCGTTTTGTTCCCGCCGCTGACCCGCAAATCGAGTTCTTCGCCGTCGATTGGACTAATGCCGATGACACGGCGTACCTGGTCGGCGGGGACCTCGAGAATTTGCCGCTGCGTGTTCAGTCCTGCTATCCTGTGCCAAAAGTGACGGCGGCGTTTTTCACGCTTCCCTGGCCGTCCCATACGCAGCCGACTGTGGAGGAAGTGAATACGCAGCTAATAAGCCGCCAGGCATTCGATAGCCGGTACTTGGTAGTTGACGGCGTGACGAACGATCTTGGGTTTACCAATGCCTATCAGGACTGGATTTACCATGGGGCCGTTGCCACGGAATCCACTGAAGGGGTCAAATATGACGGTTTGGCCACAGGTCGTCCCAGCTTCGTTTCGAGTTCGCTAGTAGAGGACCCATACGGGGTTGAACGGCAGACCGCTTCGCATGAGATTGGCCATAACTTTGGGCGCAATCATGACGTCAACAGCGACCTTTTTGGCTTCTCGATAACCAATGATGCCGTCTCTTCACTTGGCGCCTGCGACGAAACAGGCCCGACGAACTATGCATACACGCTATTCCAGCCCTTCGACGACTATCCCCACGGGAGGCCGACCCTCGGTCCAATGACCAACGGCGACAACTGCCTCATCTACGGCCTTGATACGCTCACCTTGAATAGCACGACGGCAGAGGCCGTTGTGGCTCCGACGAATTCGCCGAACGGTATCATTTATTGCTTCGATTTGATGAGTTATTGCGACGAAGATCCCGAAGACGTCTGGCCCTCCTGCGTCACTTACACTAATCTGCTTAACGAGGACAACCTCATTTTTGGTTCGCCGCCCGCGCAGCCGCAAGACGGTCCGCGGCTGGCGCTGGGTCGGCGGAGAAAAGGCGGTCCGCGGCCACAAGGGGGTGGCCTCACAAATTATCTGATGGTGCGTGGAATCATGGACTTTAACGCGGGAACCGCCCAATTTCTGCCGTGCCTGCCGTTGAGCACTGCCAACACGCCGATTGAGCCGCTGGCGGGAACCAACTTCCTGCTTCAGGCGCTCGACGATTCTGGCGCCGTGCTGCAGGCGGTTGAGTTTGCGCTCGAACCCAGCATCGTCGAACGGGGTGATCCGAACCAGACGGCTGTATTTGTCGTGCCGTTGATAGCGGATGCCTCCATCCACACGCTTGAGCTTTGGTACAATGGCTCGCCCGTGGCCACGCTAACGGCCAGTCCGAACGCCCCAACACTCACGCTAACGACGCCCAATGGCGGGCAGAATTTCACGACGGGCACGGTCAACGTCGCCTGGACAGGGTCCGATGCGGATGGAGATACGTTGAGCTACGCTGTTGAGTACAGCGCGGATGACGGGACGACTTGGAGGATGCTCGCGATGGATTGGCCGGGACAAACCCTGGGCGTTAACAGCTCGGAATTGGCGGCGACGGCGCAGGGGCTGATCCGCGTCATTGCCAGCGACGGATTTAACACGGCCAGCGCCCAATCCGCCGCCACATTTACCGTTGCACCCCATGCTCCGTCGGTGTGGATCGACGCGCCGTTGGATGGATCGGTTTTCATCGGGAACATACAGTTGTATCTCGAGGCCACCGCCCTTGATATGCAGGACGGCGCGCTGGATGGAACGAAAGTGCAATGGAGTTCCGACCGTGACGGAGGGCTGGGGGAAGGCGACGAAGTGACATTCAACGCCAGGAATTTGAGCGAAGGCTACCATACCATCACGGTCACGGCAACTGACAGCGAGGGATTGACCAATAGCGCGGGAACGCATCTGTTTGACTTGCATTTACCGCCGCCGGCGCTTGGTTTTGACCTGCTTCCGGGAACCACGAATGCAACACTCTCTTGGCTTTCCTACTATACCAACTATGTGCTCCAGAGCAGCGGCAGTCTGGCATCGGGCTGGACCACCATTACCAACACTCCGGTGGTGAACACGGACACGGGTCAACAAACTGTGAGCGTGGCCATTTCCAACGTGAACACGTTTTTCCGACTGGCGTTTTCGCCATAGTTTTTCCATTATGGGTCGATTGTTACTTTCCAGGCCATGCCGCTGGTTCGACCTTTCCAAGGCGTGGAGCGCCGCGTCGCGTGGTTGCGCTTCGTGTTGCTTGCGTCCTGCGGTGTTTCGCTGATCGCCTCGGCGCCGTTATGGATCAACGCGCGGGAATTTCCTGTGTTGCCCATCACGCCGGGTTTTCCGATTTTGCCCGCGCCCTGGGACCGATGTTTTTTTGCCGCAATGATGTCGTTGCTTGTGCTTGCGGTCTGGGTCTACCGGCCCGCGGTGACCGCGTTCCTGCTCTTGGGATTCTTCGCGTATTGTGAAGACCAGAATCGCGGCCAGCCGTGGTTCTACATGTATTGGGTGATGCTGCTGCTGACGCTCTGGCCGGCGCGCGTCGCGTGGGCCGCCTGCCAATGGTCCATCTCGGTTGTTTATATTTGGAGCGGGATTCAAAAGTGCAGCCCGCATTTTTTCGGCGGCGAACCGGCTTGGTTTGTCGCTCCGGCGGCGAACTGGCATTTGCCGGGGATTGTCATTGAGTTGCTGCGCTGGGCGGTGGCCACGGCGCCGTTTGTGGAGATCGGGATTGGAGTGGCGCTGTGGTCGAGGCGATTCCGGCGCTCGGCCATTGTGGCGGTGGTTCTGGTGCATGGCAGCGCGCTGCTGTTCCTGGGACCGTTGGGCCGCAATTACAACTGGATCGTCTGGCCGTGGAACGCGGCAATGATTGCGCTGGTGGTGGTGTTATTCGCGCGGCGCGAAACGAAATCCGGCCAGGCGGCGAAATTATCAAGCGCCGGCGAAGCTTTTGCCGAGTTGCGCCGCTCGAAGACGGGATTGGCGGTAATTGCTCTGTATGGGTTGCTGCCGATTTTGAGTTATGTGGGGATGTGGGACACGTATTTTTCGTTTGCGGTCTACGCGGAGAACGCGGCGACGGCGAATGTGTTTGTCACCCAGGCGTACGCGGAGCGGCTGCCGCCAGGAGTCCGGTCATTTGTGAGGCCGTTTCCGCAGGCGTACGATCCGCAGTTTCAAGGGCCGTTGGTGCTCATGTACGGCGCGTGGTGTTATAGGGAGTTGCATGTGACATTCATTCCGGAGCCGCGAGTTTATCATTCGTTGTTTCTGGCGTTGCGCAGGTACTCACAAGAACCGGGTGATTTGCGGTTGATCATCGGTCCGCGCTTTGGGCCGGTGCAGTATTACGAGGGGGATCGACGACAATTGCTTAACCCGAAATGACGGCCGCGAAGACCCGACGGAGTCGGGATACGGTGAGAAATCCAGCTTGTGATTTTTATTACCGGCTATTATGATGCGGTTCAGAGTGAGTTCGACTCAAGACGCAGGCTCCGTCGCATGCGTAGTGCCTGGACACAGGCGGCGCGTCAACCAGCCGTTTCTTATCCTGTTGGCGCTGTGAAACCAAATGACTTTTTGCGAAGTCTGGCTGGGAAATTAGCTGGCGTTGCGCTTTTTGCGGCGGTCATGCCCTGGGCTGCGTTCGGGCAGGCCAATTACGCGGCGCCGTACACGTTCACGACCATCAGTTGCTGCTATTACCCATTGTTTGGCGGCATAGCCGTGGACAGGGCGGGCTACTTGTATGTTGCGGAAGACAACGCGATCTGGAAAGTGATGCCCGACGGTTATGCGACGATCCTGGCCGGTTCGCCGTACGGATATTATGGCCAGTCGGACGGGACGGGGACGAACGCGCTGTTTTATGTTCCTGACGGCGTGGCAGTGGACAGCGCGGGCAATGTCTATGTGGCGGACAGTTACAACTGCGAGATCCGCAAAGTGACGCCGGCGGGTGTGGTCACGACGCTGGCCGGAATGGCCGTTCAGGCCGGCGATGTGGACGCGACGGGTAGCGCGGCGCGGTTTGATACTCCGGGGGGCGTGGCGGTGGACACTAATGGCAACATCTATGTGGCGGATACATACAATTCCGCGATCCGGAAAGTGACGCCGGCGGGAGTGGTGACGACGCTGGCCGGAGGCAATGGCATTGGGAGCGCGGACGGGGCGGGGAGCGCCGCGTCGTTTTGGTACCCTGCGGGTTTGGCGGTGGACATCAACGGCAACGTTTATGTGGCGGACTCTCCCAACAACGAGATCCGCAAAGTAACGCCGGCCGGCGTTGTGACGACGCTGGCCGGACTGGTGATCCCTCCCGGGGGCGCCGGGGAGGGCAATGCGGACGGGACGGGCAGCGGCGCGCGCTTTAAAGGTCCTACCGCGGTGGCTGTGGACACTAATGGCAACGTCTATGTGGCGGACACTGACAACAACGAGATCCGCAAAGTGATGCCGAATGGAACGACGACGACGCTGGGGGGTGAAACGGACTCTTATTCAAATACGCCCCCTTATAGCTTCGCGGACGGGACGGGGAGCGCCTCGCGATTTTATTTTCCGGAGGGCGTGGCGGTGGACACTCACGGCAACCTCTATGTGGCCGATACATTCAATTCCGCGATCCGGAAGGGAGTGCCGCCAGTGGTTCAGTTGGTGGCGTTGGAGGTGACGCAGGTGATTCAGGACTGGCATAACAGCATTCCGCTCATTGAGGGCAAGGACACGTACGTGCGGGCCCACTTGCAATTATTGCCCATCAACTCCGGACCGATGAACGTTTCGCAGGCGCTGCTTTACGGGACCGGGCCGGACGGGCCGCTCCCCGGTTCCCCAATATTTGCGATCAACCAGCCGGACAACTCGGTGACCGTGCAAACCACCAAAGCCGCGGACCCGGACATCCGCGGCAACTTCGCCGACAGTTTGAACTTTCGGCTGCCTCGGTCATGGCTGAGCGGGACGATCACGCTGCAGTTGACGTGGCCCGGTGACCTGGCGCCAACCAACGGGGTTGCCGACGATTGTTCCGTGCAAGTCACGTTTGTCCCGGCCGAAGTCCCGCAAATCGAATTCTTCGCCGTCAATTGGACTAATTCCGGTGGCACCGCGTACGTGGTCGGCACGGACCTCCAGAACTTGCCCCTGCGTGTCCAGTCCTGCTATCCTGTGCCAAGAGTGACGGCGGCGTTTTTCACGCTTCCCTGGCCATCCAACACGCAGCCGACCGTCGAGGCGGTCAATCAACAGCTCGTAAGCCAGCAGGCATTCAATACGGACCATTTGGTCGTCGGCGGCCAGGTATTCACAAATGTCGTAACTGGCGGGTATCAGGACTGGATTTACCATGGAGCCATCGCCACAGAATCCGATCAGGGTGTCTACTTTAACGGCTTGGCCGTGGCTCCCATTCCCAGCTTCGTTTCCAGCTCCCTTGTCCAGGACCCGTACGGCGTGGAACGGCAGACCGTTTCGCACGAGATAGGCCACAACCTGGGACGCAACCATGACGTTGACGGCGACACGTTTGGCTTCACGATCTTCGACGGCGTTGTCTATGCCCTTGGCGCGTGCGATGAACCAGGCCCACCGAGCTACACGTATCCGCTGTTCCAGCCCTTCGACGGGTATCCCCACGGTGCGCCGACTCTCGGTCCAATGACCGAGGGTGACAACGACTTGATCTATGGGTTGGATTCGCTCACCTTGAACAGCACGACGGCGAATCCCATTGTGGCTCCAACCAACTCGCTGAACGTGTCGGCCTATTGCTTCGATTTGATGAGTTATTGCGACAACGGCCCGGAGGATGTCTGGCCCTCTGTGGTCACTTACGCGAATTTGCTCAACAATATCAACGCCATCTTTGGTTTGTCGCCCCCGATGCCGCAAGGCCGTCCGCAACAATTGGCGGGTGGGCGGGCGCCCGGTGGGCCGGGACGGTCGGGCCGCAGGCGGCCGCAAGGGGGTCCGCAGCCGCAGGGCGGTGGTAGCGGCGTCACAAACTATCTGATCGTGCGGGGCACCATGGATTTTAACGGGGGAACCGCCCAATTTCTGCCGTGCCTGCCGTTGACCACCTCAAACGCGCCGCCCGAGGCGCCGCCGGGCACCAACTTCCTGCTTCAGGCGCTGGACAACTCGGGCGCGGAGCTGCAGGCAATTGAGTTTGCGCTCGAACCCAGCATCGTGGAACGGAATGACACGAATCAAACGGCTGTATTCGTTGTGTCGTTGACAAATGATCCCTCGATCCAATCGCTTGTTCTTTGGTACAATGGCGCGCTCCTGGCCACGTTGAACGCCAGTCCCATCTCGCCAACACTCATGCTGACGACGCCCAATGGGGGGCAGAACTTCACCACCGGCACGGTCAACGTCGCCTGGTCAGGGTCCGACGCGGATGGAGATACGTTGAGCTACGCTGTTGAGTACAGCGCGGATGACGGGGCGACTTGGAGGATGCTCGCGGTGGACTGGCCGGGACAAACCCTGGGCGTTAACATCTCGGAATTGGCGGCCACGACACAAGGCCTCATGCGCGTCATTGCCAGCGATGGATTCAACACAACCGTCGCCCAATCCGCCGCCACCTTCACTGTCCAGCGTCATCCCCCCGCAGTGTGGATCAACGCGCCTCGGGATGGATCGATTTTCATCGGGGACGTGCAGTTGTTTCTCGATGCCAGTGTCACCGATATGCAGGACGGCCTGCTGGATGGAACGAATGTCCAATGGACTTCCGATCATGATGGACCGCTGGGGGAGGGCGACCAGGTAACATTCGACGCCATACAGTTGAGCGAAGGCTACCATACCATCACTGTCACAGCGACTGACAGCGCAGGATTGACCAACAGCGCGGTGACGCATTTGTGGGAGTTGCACTACCCGCAGCCGCAACTGAGTATTCAGGTGCTTGCGGGAGCAACGAATGCGACGCTGGCGTGGCCGTCCTACGATACAAACTATGTGCTCCAGAGCAGCGGCAGTCTGGCAACCGGCTGGGCCACCATCACCAACAATCCTCCGGTAAGCGACTCGGATGTGTATCAGCAGGCGACCGTAAGCGTGCCCATTTCCAACACGAATACATTCTTCCGACTGATGTTTTTGCCGTAGGCCGAGCGGACTCAAAATGCCGCAAGCCACGACTCGATATCATTTAATCATCGCGCGATAAATACGCCCGACGTAGTTGGTTTCCGCGGTGTCAGTGTAGTAGTAGGACGTATCGACCGTGGTAAAATTGGCCACGGTTTTCCAATTGATCGGGCCTGGATCGGTGGAGGCCTGGATCACATAATTGGAACCGACCGGCCCAAGCAACAGCAGAGTGAATTGGTCGGAAGGTTGGGCCGGCGGGATAGCTTGGAGTGTCACATAGGGTGAGGCCAGGCTCGCGACGTTGAGAGAGAAAACCGTAGGGCCATAGCTGACCTCCCAGTCAGCATGGGGTGGTAAATTGAAAACGCTGAAAATGCCGCTTTCGGAGCCGTATGTGATCAGTGGGAAGGAATCGCCCATGCTTGGAGTATATCCGTTGGCAACGACGTCGACGGTGCCGTCGAGAGCGAAATATCCGGACAAAGCGAGGGTCCCAAAAGTGGTCGTGTTGCTGATGCCGAACTGAAAAGTGCCGTTGGTGGATGTAAACAATCCAGTTACATCCAGGGAGCCGCTTTGAATGTTCAATGTCCCCGTGTTGTTGAATGGAACGCCGATGGTGGACGTTCCCGGACCCGGCACATTGAACTGGCCGTTGTTGTCGAGGCCGGGCTGCCCATTTTCGGGGTACATACTGGTACTGGCCGCCAGGTTGATCGTTCCCAGATTGGTCAACACTCCGCCATACATGTAGAGATTGCCACTCCAGGCCAGCGTGCCGGAGTTCACCAACACCCCATTCAGATTCAGGCCGCCATTGACGGAGCCGCCGTTAAACTGCACGATTCCCGCGATACCGCCGCCGGTCCAGGCAAACGCGCCGCTGTTTGCGACCTGCAACGTCTGGCTGCCTTCCTCCGTGCCGCCCGTGATGGAGACCGCCGAGGGGGTGGTCGGGTTGCTGGCGTTTAAGTTGAGGGTGCCGCCCGATAAGTTCAGGACGCTCGTGACATTAGCGGACCCCGAAAAATCTGCCGTCCCGCCGTTGACCGTAAAACTGCCCGCGCCCGAAATAGTGAAACCTGAATTGAAGTTGTACGTGCCGCCGCCCAAGTCCAGTGTAGCCCCGGATGCCACGGTGAACGGCCCACTCTCCGTCCCAACGTCCGTCAGGTCAAGCGTGCCGCCGCCGATCGCCACAGTGCCATGGTTATTGAACGGAGTGCCGATGGTCGAGGTGCCCGGGCCTGAGACATTGTATTGGCCGTCGTTGTCGAAGTCGGGCTGGCCGCTTTCGGGCCCTGTACCGGTACCCGCCGCCGCGTTGATCGTTCCGAGATTGGTAAAGACTCCGCCATACATGTAGAGAGTGCCGTTCCAGGCAAGCGTGCCGGAATTTACCAACGCCCCATACAAGTTCAGGCCGCCGGTGACTGAGCCGCCGTTGAATTGCACGGTTCCGGCAATAGACCCACCGTTCCAGGTAAAGGCGCCGGCGCCCAGGACCTGCAATGGCTGGCTGCCTTCTTCCGTTCCAGCACTGACAGTGGCCGAAGCGGGTGTAGTCGTCCCGCTGCCGTTCAAGTTGAGCGTGCCGCCGGAGATGATCAGCGCGCCAGTGATGGTGTAGGCGCCCGTCACATTGGCCACCCCGGCGCTGAATGTGTTGACGCCGGTCACGTCGCACGTTCCCCCAAGGCCAGCCGTTCCACCGCTGACTGTGAAATTGCCCGCGCCCGAAATGGTGGAAGCGGAATTGAAGCTGAACGTGCCTCCGCTCAGATCGAGCGTGGCCCCGGACGCCACTGAGAACGAATCGCTCTCTGTGCCCCCGCCCACCAGATCAAGTGTGCCGCCATTGACCGCCACCGTGCCGTAGTTATTGAATGGAATGCCGATGGTGGTAGTACCCGGGCCTGACACATTGAACTGGCCGTCATTGTCGAGGTCGGGCTGTCCGTTTTGGTCGGCTATATCGGTACCCGCCGCGGCGTTGATCGTCCCGAGATTGGTCAAGACTCCGCCATACATGTAAAGGGCGCCGTTCCAGGCCAGCGTGCCGGAGTTCACCAACGCTCCATTCAGATTCAGGTCGCCACTGATGGAGCCGCCGTTAAACTGCACCATTCCCTCGATACCCCCACCGGTCCAGGCAAACGCGCCGCTGCCGGTGACCCGCAACGTCTGGCTGCCTTCTTCTGTCCCTCCGGTGATGGAGGCCCCAGGTGGCGTAATCGTTCCGCTGCCGTTCAAGTTGAGCGCGCCGCCCGATAGGTTCAGGACGCTCGTCACGTTAGCCGATCCGGAGAAATTTGCCGTGCCGCCGTTGACGGTAAAACTGCCCGGGCCCGAAATAATGGAACCTGAATTGAAGGCGAATGTGCCGCCGCCCAACTCCAGCGTGGCCCCGGATGCCACGGTGAACGAGTTGGTTTCTGTCCCGTTGCCTGAGAGCTCGAGTGTCCCGCCGTTGACCGCCACCGTGCCGTAGTTATTGAACGGAGTGCCGATGGTGGAAGTACCCGGGCCTGACACATTGAACTGACCGTCGTTGTCAAAGTCGGGCTGCCCGTTTTGTTCGGCCATACTGGTGCCCGCCGCCGCGTTGATCGTTCCGAGATTGGTCAAGACTCCGCCATACATGTAAAGGGCGCCGTTCCAGGCCAGCGTGCCGGAGTTCACCAACGCCCCGTACAAATTCAGGTCACCATTGACCGAGCCGCCATTGAATTGAACCATTCCCATGATACTGCCTCCGGTCCATGCAAACGCGCCGCTGTTGGTGAGCCGCAACGTCTGGCTTCCTTCTTCTGTCCCTCCCGTGATGGAGGCCATAGATGGCGTAATCGTTCCGCTGCCGTTCAAGTTAAGCGTGCCGCCTGATACGTTCAGGACGCTCGTGACATTAGCCGATCCCGAAAAATTTGCCGTGGCGCCGTTGACCGTAAAACTGCCAGCGCCCGAAACGGTGGAAGCGGAATTGAAGCTGAACGTGCCTCCGCTCAGATCGAGCGTGGCCCCGGACGCCACTGAGAACGAATCGCTCTCTGTGCCCCCCGCCCGCCAGATCAAGTGTGCCGCCATTGACCGCCACCGTGCCGTAGTTATTGAATGGAATGCCGATGGTGGTAGTACCCGGGCCTGACACATTGAACTGGCCGTCATTGTCGAGGTCGGGCTGCCCGTTTTGGTCGGCTATATCGGTACCCGCCGCCGCGTTGATCGTTCCGAGATTGGTCACGACTCCGCCGTACATGTAGAGAGAGCCGTTCCAGGCCAGCGTGCCGGAATTCACCAACGCCCCGTACAAATTCAGGCCGCCATTAACCGAGCCGCCGTTGAATTGAACCGTTACCATGATGGGGCCGCCGGTCCAATTCAACGGGCCAGCTAACGTCAGCGCCCCAGCGCCAGCCAGCTCGCCGCCACTGACGCTCAGAGTCCCCTGGCCCGTTCCCGTGCCGGCGTTGTTCACCGTGAAAGTGCCCGACGACACGTTCAACATCTGCACGGTCCCGTCCCCGCTGGAGGCCCCCAGGGTCAACGTGCCGATGGACTCGCTATCGTCAACGGTAACCGCGTAGTTGCCCGTCGTCGTGATGGCGGCGCTGTCGGTGCCGCCTGGGACGGCATTGGGAGACCAGTTGGCGGCCGCGTTCCAATTGCCGCCCGCGCTATTGGTCCAGGTATAAGAGGCGGCCCTGGCCGGCTGTGTATATGTCAATACTAAACAGAGGAGGCAGGCAATGACGATAGGCAGGCGCGCTGATTTTATCATAGAGGTGTGCTGGTTTTTTTGGAACAATTTGTGCCGATGATCCCACAAGAGGAAGATGTGTCAAATGTGTAATGGACATTTAATGGCGCTCGGGCGCATCTCAGTTTCTTGCAGGATTGAATGAAGTGTGAGGGAAGAGGAGATGCCAACGGTCATTGCGCCATAACATTTCCAGGCACAGCAACGCCTCGTCACCTCGCTTGCTCCAAAACTGTCCCGGTCGTTTGAAG
>DATKFW010000098.1:0-4860 GCA_035511075.1 Vulcanimicrobiaceae bacterium | reverse complement strand
TGATCCCTTTTGCCGGCGGCCGCCAGGACGACGCTCCATTGGGTCTGGCCGAATTGCGCCGCGCCGGGAAAGCCGCGCCTACCGCTTGAATTAGAGATGGAAGTCGCCACGGCCAATTTTTATCAGACTTGAGGGGCGATTCCAGACTATTCACTGAAGTCGGAAAAGAGTAGCGGATCGATTCAACGCGGCGAATGTTTCAGAAAAACGCCTCAATTTACTGCACTGCTTTGTAAGTCGTTGATTATCAATGGAGCGGGTGAAGGGAATCGAACCCTCGTGTCGGTGGTCTAAAATGGTGGGAAGTGGTAGCCTCCAAAAGTCAAAGGCAATAATTGCGGCCAATTCCGTACGGACGGGCCGACATTTGAGTTCTTTTGGCTGGCCAATACGGGGCTGTTTCCAGTCCTATTCGAGTCTGTGGGCAAATTTAAGTTTGACCATTTTCCTACGACGGGGTAGACGCTTATTGGTGATTGAAAGAACTTGAAAAACGCTTGAATTCTCGGTTTGCTTATAAGATGGACTCCGCCGCGACAACTGAATTGGTCCGGCTCGGCCTCGATCGTTCCCGGAGTGAGTTCGATGAATGAACAACAACCCTTCTCAATCTATCCCAGGCTATGCCTACGGCGCGGAGATCGTTTCGAAATCGTCGATTTCACTTCAGGAATTGGAGCAGATGAAAATCAGTCTTGGCTTCACCCGCGAAGATGAAAATTATCTTCGGCTTGCGGGTGAGGTTCTTGGTGATCAAACCAAACAAGTCGTCGAGCACTGGCGCAGCGGAATTATCGCGGGCATTCCTCATCTGGCTCGGCATTCGCGTTCCGGTGAGGGAAGCCCGCTCCCCAATTATCTGGCTGCCAGCAATCAGCGCTTTCAACAATGGATTCTGGACACCTGCCTAAGGCCGTATGATCAGACCTGGCTCAATTATCAACAGGAAATCGCCCTCCGACACATGAGCCTGAAAAAGAACCAGACTGATGGTGTCCAATCGACCTCACATGTGCCTTTGCGCGACATCATCGCGTTCGTTCCTGTGATGAACGAGACAATTAAGCCTTACTTGGCGGCCAAAGGAAGCTCACCCACGGATGTGGAGAAAATGCATCAAGCCTGGTGCAAGTCCCTGCAATTGCAGATTGCACTGTGGACCGGTCTCTATGCCAAGTTGACGCCCAACGAATGGTGATACCCCAAATCCATTTTTATAATTATGAGCACACTCGCAGCGAATCCTGAAGAATTTGACCTGGTTGTTCTTGGCAGCGGAGAAGGGGGCAAATATCTCGCCTGGACTTTGGCTCGGCAAGGGCAGCGGGCTGTCGTCGTCGAGCGCAAATGGGTCGGTGGTTCCTGTCCTAACATTGCCTGTCTGCCGAGCAAAAATGTGATTCATAGCGCAAAGGTGGCCTCGCTGTTCTTCCGGAGCGAGGAATTCGGCATCGGCAAGGAGAATGTCCGCATCAATATGTCGGCCGTGCGCGACCGCAAGCGCAAGATGGTCGCCGGCCTCGTTGACATGCATCTCGACCTCTACAAAAAGAGCGGGGCGGAACTGGTCATGGGCGCAGGAACTTTTATCGGGCCGAAGACGATTGAGGTAACGTTGGCCGCTGGAGGTACGCGCACGTTGCGCGGAAAAAATGTGGTCATAAACACCGGCAGCCGCGCCACGATCGAGCACATTCCTGGATTAAGCGAAGTCGGTCCGTTAACCCATATCGAGGCGCTGGAATTGGATCAGATTCCGAAACACCTCTTAGTTCTCGGCGGTGGTTACATCGGCTTGGAATTGTCCCAGGCCATGCGTCGTTTCGGCAGCGACGTCACCATTGTCGAGCGCAATGCCCATCTGATTCATCGCGAAGACGCGGACGTCGCCAAGGCCATGGAAGAATTGTTTCGGGACGAGGGCATCAAAGTTCTTACCAACACAAAAATCAACCGCGTTGAAGGCAAATCGGGCGCTGGGGTCAAACTCCACTGCACTCGCGAAGGTGCCGAAATAATTTTGGAAGGCACCCACCTGCTTGTCGCGGGCGGCCGCACTCCCAACACCAGCGGCATCGGTCTCGAACTGGCTGGTGTGCAAACGACCGAACGCGGCTTTGTGAAAGTGGACGAGCGCCTGCAAACCACGACCGAAGGCGTATGGGCGATCGGTGATTGCGCGGGTAATCCCCACTTTACCCACATCTCATTCGATGATTTCCGGGTCGTGCGGGACAACATCACTGGTGGCAAGCGCGTGACGACCGGACGCCAGGTGCCGTTCTGCATGTTCACCGATCCCGAGCTCGCCCGCATCGGCCTGAGTGAAACCGAGGCGAAGGAACGTGCGATCCCTTATCGTCTGGCCAAGATTCCGATGACCGCCGATCTGCGAACCCGGACGCTTTCGGAGACACGCGGATTCATGAAAGTGCTCGTTGAGACTCAGAGTGACCGCATCCTTGGTTTTACGATGTTCGGCGTCATGGCCGGCGAAGTCATGTCCACCGTCCAGATCGCCATGCTGGCCGGATTGCCTTACACGACACTGCGGGACGCCGTTTTCACTCATCCCACCATGCTGGAAGGGCTCATTCCGCTCTTTTCTGCCGTGCCTCCTGCGGCCACATTATCCCGCACCCGCGCCTGAAATTGACACCCGCATTCAGGGCAAACCAAAGGTCTGTTTAGCAGCCGGTATGAAAGCAGTCCCACTGAGAACGGAAAACGACAAAGCAAACATGTCATGAAAACGAATCGCCGCGAATTTCTAATTCATGCCTCAGCGGCAACGGCATTAGCCGCAGTGTCAACGCCGTTGTCTGCGATACAAAAGTCTCGGAACAGATGTCGGGCGGTCGCGTTTGACGCATTTGTCATCTTCGACCCCAGGCCGCCATTCGCCTTGGCTGAAAGTCTTTTTCCTGACCACGGCAGTGAATTAAATGCGTTATGGAAAACCCGGTTATTTGAATACACATGGTTGAGAACGCTTTCGGGTCGATATGCGGATTTTCCTTCGGTCATAGCGGATGCTCTCATCTATGCGGCAAAATCTCTTAAAATCGACCTGAAACCCGGACAAAAAAAAGATTTGCTGGATTGCTTCTTTCATTTGAAATCCTGGCCGGATGTTCTGCCCGCGGTTCGTCAACTGCACGGCTTGGGTCTCAAGCTCGGTTTTCTTTCAAATTTTAGTGAGGCAATGTTTGCGGCAAACTTAAAAAGCTCCGGCTTGGACGGCTGCTTTGATCAGCTTCTCAGCACGGATCGCGTAAAAGCCTACAAGCCTGACCCCCGAGCTTATCAAATGGGAATTGACGCCTTTAGGCTAAAACGGACCGAAATTGTTTTTGCGGCATTTGGCGCTTGGGACGCCGCCGGGGCAAAATCTTTCGGCTACACCACTTTCTGGGTCAATCGGGCGGGTGCTGTGGAAGAGGAGCTAGGCGCGCCTGTGGACGCAACCGGCGAAATGTCCAATTTTGTTGACTTCGTTGGCGCGTAAACAGGAAGACAAAACCCGCTCAACAACCAACCAAACAGCCAAAATGAACGACAACGACGGCCAATCTGGCGACATCGGTAGAATCAGTAGTGGGAGCATGATTCTGCGGCTGGCCGCAATCGCGTTGGTGATCCTCGCAATTGCCGGCGTGTTTGCTTATGCCGGAGGTTGGCTGACACCTCACACTCTAACGGGTGCCCGATTAGTTGACCGGTTCGAGCAGGTAAACGAGGTGCATCCGGGCTTTCGCCGCAACCATGCGAAAGGCGTCTGTCTTAGCGGCTACTTTGAGAGTAATGGGCGCGGCACGGCCTTGTCAAAAGCAGCCATTTTCCTCCCGGGCCGCGTGCCAGTAATCGGTCGATTCGCCCTTGCCGTTGGACAGCCATATGCCGCGGATGAAGCGAACACGGTGCGGAGCATGGCGCTTTTATTTAAATTGCCGGATGGAGAGGAATGGCGCACCGGCATGAACAATATTCCCGTTTTTCCGGTAAATTCAGCGGAGGGCTTTTATGATCTTTTGTTGTCCTCCGCTCCGGATCCGGCTACCGGCAAACCTGACCCCGCGAAAATGGGCGCTTTTATCACAAAGCACCCGGAATTCGCCAAGGCAATACAATTGATTCACGGCCAACCGGTCTCTTCCGGCTTTGCCGACAGCGCCTACAACAGCCTTAACGCCTTTCGTTTCATCAATGCCAAAGGCGCAGAAATTCCCGTGCGGTGGTCAATGGTGCCAGTTCAGGCATTTCGGCCGTTCAATTCGGCCATGTCCAATAAATCCAACACCAACCAGCTTTTTGATGCCCTTATCGCAGAAATCCACAACGGTGCATTGCAGTGGCATCTCATCATTACCGTCGGCCAACCGGGCGATCCAACTGCTGATGCGACACTTCCCTGGCCTTCAGAACGACAACATATTGATGCGGGGACGTTGACCATTGATCATATCGAGAGCGAGGATACCAGTCCGGCGCGCGACCTCAATTTTGACCCACTTATCCTGCCGGACGGAATCGCCGGATCAGACGATCCACTACTGAGCGCGCGCTCCGCCGCCTACTCCGGCTCTTTCACCCGGCGCGAAGGCGAACCCAAAAGTCCCAGTGCGGTTTCTACCGCCGAAACAGGAAAATAACATGGCCAGAAATCCCGCCCAATTCGCGCTCACTTCACGCCTCCTGCACTGGTTAATGGCGGCAATCCTATTGTCTATGCTGTTTATCGGTGCGGCAATGGTCACTTCGCTGGGTAATTATCACCGGCTTGTGGCCCTCCACCGTCCGCTGGGTATCATGATTCTCGTGCTTGCCATCATCCGGCTGGTCAACCGGACGTTCACCACG
>DATKFW010000097.1:0-54615 GCA_035511075.1 Vulcanimicrobiaceae bacterium | reverse complement strand
GGGAGAGGAATTGCTCTTGGCGTAATGGGAGCGTCAGCTTTTCTTATGCGCTTGCGCAAGAAACAATAGCTGATCCTCACCTCTGACCTTTCACAGAGCCGCTCATCTGAGCGGCTCTTTTTTTTCATTTATCGATAATATCAATGGATTTGCTCGAACGGGAGGACCGCGCGGAAATCGTGCGCCCCGCCAACACATCTCTGTGTCCACGAGATCGCGTAGGCGATACATTGCGTATCAATTCATACAAGAGCTTAACGAGAGATGTTCGCCGTTTGGCCAAATTACACTTCGTATCCCAAAGCTCGGCAATACGGCGCCAATATGGGCAGAATGGGCGCCAAGTGCTTTTCATACGCGCTCCATCGCGCCACCGAGCGTTTGTACACCGCCTGGCTGGCATCATGATAGGTCGGTGCATAGACCCGTTTCTGGCTGCTCTTGTCATAAAACCGGGCTTGATTTTCATGCCAGCATAAACCGAGAAACTCCGTAACGCGCCGCCCCTCCTGCTCCAGGTTGGCAACCGTATCCTCGTACCGCGTTTCGATCCATGCGAATCCTTCCCACTGCCTGACTGCCAGCCAAACATCCATCAAATTGGAGTAATGCCTGGCGGTACGCTCCAGGGAGAGGAAATTGGCGTTGACCGCGTTGATGGGAATGTTCTGAAAATAACAACTGATCACTACGTCGCGCGGATCACGCAATGCCATAATAACTTGCAGCTCTGGAAACACCCGCAGCCACATCCGCAGTCTCACGGTGGGGGATGGATTCTTATCCAGTAATATCTGTCCCTCCCTGTAGCCGCCCAGCTCACTGAAAAACGCCTGAAGATATCGCCGCCTAATCACGTTCAGCCGCGCCGGAGGCCACTGGGTGGAATTGTTATACAACCGCGCTGCCACCATATCAAATGAGAGCGACTCATCCAACGACGCCACCTCCGGGTGCGCTCCAAGGATCTGCTCCAAAAGCGTTGTGCCGCTGCGCGGATGGCCTCCGAGAAATGCCAGCCTCGGGATCGGTTCCCGCGCCCGCTGCGGAAACTCTCTGGACCAGGTGCGCACAATATCCTTGGGGAGACTCAGTGTGTGCCGCTTGAACTTTGTCGCTGTATCATCGTACTCCGCCAGCATGGCATCGATATTCGCCACTGCACGGACCAGTCGTTTGGCTTCGAGCAGGGTTTGCATCGCCTCATCAAATCGCTCCGTGCGATTGAGGATTTCCGCCAGTTCATAACGACAGGCATATTGCACAAATTGATGTCTTGGCCCGGATGCGATCAAGTCTCGCAAACGCCGTTCAGCATCGTCAAACTTGTTTTCGCGGCGATCCAGAAACGCCAAAAAGTAGCGCGCCTGATCGTCCTTCGGATCCAGTTTCAGACACGACTCCACCACCTCTCGCGACTCGGCGAACTGATGATTTCGCTCGAAGAGGATCGCCAAAGCCATTCGAGGGTCAATGGCGCGCGGATCCAAGGCGCACGCGCGCTCAAAAGCCGCGCGAGCCTTCTCCAGTTGGCGGACATTTTGGTACTGGTGCCCCATTTGCAATTGAAGTTCGACATTGGCTGGATCGAGTTCCTGTGCCCGTTTCCAGGCGCGGTCCGACAACTCCATTTGGCCTGCGCCTACGGCCGCGCAGGCAAATTCGTACCAAATCTGCGCCACTTGGGCATAGACCCGCGTCAATTTCTCATAAATCGTGACTGCTTCGGAGAAGCTGTACTGGCGAACAAGCTCGCGAGCCTCGTTGAGACGTTTGTCCGTGGCAGACGTTTGCACAAGGGATATTACCGTTGATTTGGCGCGTCGGGCAAGGAGGGAAAGGGGAGGGGGAGCAAGACGTTGGAAATGACCCTGTGCAAATCCTTGCGCGCTTACGAGGGCGAAATCGGCGCCGGCCATGCTAAGCGCCAGCGGGATCGCGGAGGTGGTCGGCGTTGCGGGCACGGCCTTCGGCCCAGTTGCGCAGCCGGTGGATTTGTTCGTCCATTGTTTTGGCGAGGGGCACGGTTTGGGAGAGCGTCTGCAGGATGTGTTGGGTGTTTACTTCCTCTCGGGCGTAAAAGGCATCGTAGAGCGCGCTGTTAATCGCTTCCTCAATTTCCGCCCCGCTCAAATCCGGACTGGAAACGGCGCAGGCGGCGACATCGAAATTGAGAGGGTTGCGCCCGCGCTTGGCCAGATGGATGCGAAAAATTTCCTCACGCTCATCCTTCGCGGGCAAATCGAGGAAAAATATTTCATCCAGGCGCCCTTTGCGAAACAACTCGGGCGGGAGTTGCGAAATGTCATTGGCCGTGGCGACGACGAAGACGGGCGCGGTTTTCTCAGAAAGCCACGTCAGGAATGTCCCAAAAACCCGGGCGGACGTCCCACCGTCTGAAGCGCCCGATCCCAGGGAACCGGCAAAGGCCTTGTCAATCTCGTCCACCCACAAGATGGCAGGCGCGATGGATTCAGCCACGCCAATGGCGCGGCGCACATTTTGTTCCGACGAGCCGACGAGGCTGCCGAACATACGGCCCATGTCGAAGCGCAGGAGCGGCAGTTGCCACTGGGTGGCGACGGCTTTGGCGCAGAGGCTCTTGCCGCATCCCTGCACGCCCAGCATGAGTATGCCGCGTGGCGCCGGCAAACCGAAGGCGCGGGCTTCGTCGGTGAAGGCGGCGGCGCGCTTGTTGAGCCAATCCTTCAGAGCGGTCAATCCGCCGATATTGGAAAAGCTCTCCGTTGTTGAATGATACTCCAGCAGGCCGCTCTTGCGGACGATTTGCTGTTTCTCCGAAAAAACTTCGTTGACACCGTCGCCGCTGAGGCCCTGATGTTTGACGATGATTTTGGCGAAGACGTTTTCGGCCTCGCCCAGTGTCAGGCCCAGCGCGGCCTGCAGCAATCTTTGCCGGACGGTCTCCTCCAATTCGATTCGAACCTGATTGGACTCCTTCAAGTCCGCGACAATCGTGTCAAGCAACGCGCTCAAGTCATCCCGTCCGGGCGAAGGATGGTTGAGCACCGTGATTTCCTTCTCCAGTTCGGGGGGAATTTCCAAAACCGGTGAGACCAGGATGATGGTCTTGGCGCTGTGCTGCAAATGGATGGCGATTTCCTTGAGCCTGCGCACGACGGCGAAATGGCTGCGCGTCAGGAACGGATGAAAATCCTTGAAAATGAAAATCGCCGGCTCGACTTGCTCGATGACATGATCGAGGGCTGCCAGCGGATCCTTAGTGGAGGCGTTCTGGTGTTTGTGGGATTGAAGGGATGTGCCCGCCGGAACGATGCCGGTATTGCAGCTCCACTCGAATACTTTCTTGCGGCGCTTGCCGGCGATTTCGACCACTACGTCCCGGACTCGCGTCTCCTCATTGGAAATGACGTTAAGGACCGGATAACGCGCGCGGATGAGCAATTCCAATTCGTCTTGAAAATTCACACTTCAAACCATTATTTGAGGTGGCCCCTTCGTTGCAATGACATTCGGGCTTGGCCCGGCTACTTCGGTCAGCTTCCAACTCCCGTATTGCGATTGCCGCCAGGAAGTGCGATAAAATCGCCATGCGATATCGGCGGTTTGGTCGGACGGAGTTGGCGATGCCGGTCATTTCCTGCGGCGGAATGCGTTATCAATTTAAGTGGCAGGATGTCGCCCCGGCCGAAATTCCTCCCGCCAACCAGGCCAATCTCGAAGCCACCATTGATCGCGCGATCGAATTGGGGATAAATCACATCGAAACGGCTCGCGGCTACGGCACTTCGGAAATGCAGCTTGGCCGGGTGCTGCCCAGATTGCCGCGCGAAAAAATCATTGTTCAAACAAAGGTCGCGCCGCAATCGGACCCCAAGGAGTTTCTCAAGATCTTTGAAACTTCCATGAGCTATTTGCGCCTCGATCATGTCGATCTGCTCTCCTTGCACGGCATTAACAACCGCGAGTTGCTCCGGTGGTCGCTTCAAAAGAACGGATGCGTCGCCGCCGCCCGCCGCCTGCAAAAGGAGGGTCGTGTTCGTTTCCTGGGCTTTTCCACCCACGCCACCACGGATGTCATTCTTGAAACGGTGGAGAGCGGGGAGTTTGATTACGTCAATCTGCATTGGTACTTCGTCAATCCACTGAATTGGCCGGCCGTTGTCGCGGCGCATCGGCGCGACATGGGTGTATTCATCATCAGCCCGAATGACAAAGGAGGAAAGCTTTACGAGCCTTCCCCGAAAATGGTCGAATTGTGCGCGCCGTTGACCCCGATGCAGTTCAACGACCTTTACTGCCTGGCGCGGACGGAGGTGCATACGCTGAGTTGCGGGGCGTCCCGACCGCAGGATTTTGATGAACATGTCCGCGCCCTCGATCATTACGACAATGCCGCCGCCGTAATCGCGCCGATCGAGCGCCGGTTGCGCGCCGAGATGGAACGAACGCTCGGGCAAGATTGGTGCAATCGCTGGCGCGACGGATTGCCCGAGTACGTGGACGTTCCAGGCCAAATCAATGTTCTGGAAATCCTCCGCCTTTGGACTTATGCCAAGTCCCTTGATCTGATTTCCTGGGGCAAAATGAGGTACAACCTGCTCGGACAGGCGGACCACTGGTTTCCCGGCGAGACCGCCGCGGCCTTCGACGAAGGAAAATTGCGGTCGGTCCTTCAGAAAAGCCCATTCCGGGAAAAAATTCCCGATCTGCTCCGAGAGACGCACACAATGCTTTTTGACAAACCCAAGGCGCGGCTGAGCCAGAGCAACTAGGGCTCTATATGTGCATTTCCTTTACCGCAGAAAAATCCTCCTGCGCCTTTGATAGTCCGCGCGGCCCAAGACTATGAGACTGCAAATTTTTCTACTTTACATTGCGACCTGGTCGCTCGTCGCATTGAGTCCGGGCCCGGCGGTGATGTGTTCGATGGCGCAGTCGACCCGGTACGGGTTTCGGTCGAGCCTGGCCGGTATTTCCGGAATTCAAGTTGGCCATGTCCTGTTCTTTATTTGCACCGCATTCGGACTCGGCGCGTTGCTTGCGAGCGCGAGGGCTGCTTTTGTCATCCTCCGCGCGGTAGGCGCCATCTACCTGTTTTACCTTGGGGCGCGCATCATCATTTCCACGTTTCGCCGGCGCCGGACGGCACGCGCCGTTTCAAAGCCTGTCGCCGAACTGCCGGCGCGCCGCAGCCTTTTTCTCCAGGGGTTGCTTGTCCAGCTTACCAATCCAAAGGCGCTGCTTTTCGTGTCCGCGCTTCTTCCGCAGTTCATTGATCCGCGGCGACCCCTGCTTGTACAACTCGTCATTCTTCTTGTCACGACCATCGCGGTGGATTCCGTGGTGTTGTCGTCCTACGCCTATTTCGCGGAACGAGGCATTCAGTCGTTCCGGGGCTCCCGGTTTTCGGCATGGCTGGAACGCGCTTTCGGCGCGGCGCTGGTCTTCTTCGGGTGCCGGTTGTTGCTTTCACGAAAATGAACAAACCGCCGCCAGTAGCGGCGCGGATGTGATGTCCCATTACTTCGACCGCGTATCCAACCATATCAAAGGCTGCGTGATGGCGATGTTGCGCCGCACTTCTTCATTGGAGGGATCAGCAGGAAGTGTGCGCCAGAGATCGATGTATGATGTGTTGCCGAACGCCAAACCAGCGAAGAGCAGGGATGGTTGGCGCGCCGGCCAGCCGTCCCAAGCTTGCACATCCGGCTTGAGCGGCCATTTGGATTTGTTCTTCAGAAAAGGATACATGAACTCGACGGCTTTTTGGATGCCGCGTCCATCGGGAAGACGAAACGTCCATAAATTATCATCGGGCCGCGACAACAACTGGCAAAGCGCCGCCATGTTATCGAGCTGGAAAATGGAGTAACCGTAAGGTTTGGTGCGGCGCAGTTCCTGCGGGAAACTTCCATCGAGCGCCATCTGGTCTGGAACCAGGACAGTCTTGAATTGATGACGGCATTCCTCGAGGTGGACTTCGTCGCCCGCGAATTCGGAGAAGACGGCCATTTGCAGATAATAAGCGACGGAATGATTGTTCCTGGCGGCGGCTTCCTTGCGGCCGTTACTGCTGGAGGCCATCCATTGAACGAGGGAGCCGAACCACTCTTTCAATCCAGCCAAGACTTCGGGCGGTAATGCAGAAGAGTTTTCCATCGCCTCGACGGCTTTTGGAATCTCGACCAGATGCAGTCCGTCAATAATTCCCCAACTGCGACCGGGGCTGACTCCGGGAACGGCCTGAGCGAATTGAAAATTCGGATTCATCCGCGTCTTCGGATCGAGGAAAAACACACGAAGCAACAGCACGGCCTTGGCAGCGTAACGGTCGTCGCCTGTCACCTCGTAGGCGGCGCCGAGGGCGGCGACGGCGTCCTGCAGTTTCCGGAGCGCCGCGCGATGGTCGTTGAAATTCCCCGGATTGGACTGGCCGTCCCGTTCAATATAAGGAATGCCATCCGGTTTGGAGGGATTGGGCCACCAGTAATCGCCGTTGGAATAGAAATCGTTGGGTCCGCCCTGGCTCCATTTTGCCCGCGATGCCGTGATGGTCACCGGCGGCTGCGCCAGGGCCATTGCTGCGGCCTTGAGGATGCGATGGTGATCGATCTCCGCGACATTCACGTTGAGTGAATTCGCCGCGAGCGATGATCGTGCAGCAAGGAGAGCCAGCATGAGAAAAGCTGAGGCGGCGGTGAATCGCCGTCTGTACGAAGTTGGAAGTCCAACTTTCACGCGTACCATTACAGAGTCCGGCGGAACAAAAAGGTCGCCGCCGCCATGGAGATGATTGTAAAAGTGATCAAGTACGCCAGATCAACGACGATCACGTCCAAACCGGTGTTCTTGAGCGCCAATTGTTTGAATCCGTGGACGGCGTAGGTAAACGGGTCCACTTTCGAAATGACTTTCATCCAGGGCGGAAAGGCTTGCGTCGGATACACGGCGCCGCTGGGAAAGAATAGAACTGTGTTTAAGACGCCGAAAATCGCGCGGGGAACAAGCGGATCGGTCACCCGGACCATTAAGAGGAACATCATGCTGATAAGTGCCAGGGCAGTTACCACCACCAGCACCATCATCCGCGCCATGCGCGCCGGATTCAGGGGGTCCGGCAGCCCGGCGATCATCGATCCGAAGATCACCAGGACCAACCCTGTCAGGACCGCTTTGGCCGCGCCCGCCAGATTGAAGCCGACGATGAGTTCGAGCTTTCGAATGGGCGTGACAAGATAGCCTTCGTGCAGGCCGCGAGCCTTGTCATCTATGAAAATAATGCCGCCGCCAATCATCGCCGAGACAAAGATCGCCAGCACGATTGTTCCCGGCAGCAGGTATTGAATGTAGGGCACGTAAGGATAAACCTCGACGACGGACAACGTCGCGTTGGCGGAAAGGCGGGCGGGCACAATCGGCTGGTTGTAGGCTTCGAGCATCTGGTCGATCGACCCTTCCAACGCGGAGACGGCAAATTGGTCCGTGTTGTCCTCGATCAACGCGATGCGCGGATTGTCGCCGGCGAGGACTTTGCGGGAGAAGTTCGGAGGAATGTTGAGCAAACCGTTGATTATCCCGTGGCGCAAATCGCGCAGTGCCGTTGCCTGGTCGTGGTAGTAGGTGGTGTCAAACGTTTGGGCATTGACGGCCACCGCCTGGGCCATCTCGCGCACTTTGATTGCGGGCATGCCTTGGTCCTGGTCCAGAACGCCGATCTCCAAGTGTTTGACCTTGCCGCCGAAAGCGTAGCCGAGCACCACCAGTTGGACCAACGGCATTACCATCGAAACAATGACCAGCGTCGGGCTTCTGCGGAAGCGGCGCAGGTCGCGTTCGATGATGGCCCAGATGCGATTCATCAGTTCTTGGGCTCGTACATGAACGCGCTGCTGTATTTGTTGGCGGCTTGCAACGTGTCGCGCAATTGATGCCCGGTGTAATGCACGAAAACGTCATCCAAGGTCGTGCTCTGGACCGAGAGAGAGGAAAGGGTCAACTCCGCGTTCCGGGCGGCTTCCATCAACGCCACCGTCGTGCGGGGACCGTTGTTTGTGGATATGCGGAAAACGCCCTCCGCTTCCTTGACCGCCGCCACCTCGGGTAACGCTTTGAGCGTTTGCGCCCAGTCTTGCGGCACTTTCGAAAAGCTGACCTCGATGATGTTCTTGCCGGGAACCGACGCTTTAAGTTTGAGCGGCGAATCCAGCGCGACCAGTTTCCCGTGGTCAACGATCGCAATCCGGTCGCACAATTTGTCCGCTTCATCCATGTAATGCGTCGTCACAAGGATCGTCAGATCGCGTTCCTGCTTCAATTTGACCAGCATGTCCCAGGCCGCGACGCGGGAGACCGGGTCCAGCCCCGTGGTCGGTTCGTCGAGAAAAAACAGCTTCGGCTCATGCACCAGGCCGCGCGCGATTTCCAGGCGGCGCCGCATGCCGCCGGAAAACATTTTGACAGGTTTGTCGGCCCACTGTTCCAGGTCCACCGCCCGGAGCAACTCCACAATCGTCCGGCGCCTTTTCTCGCGGGGAATGCCGTAGAGTTTGGCGAAGATGCTCATGTTCTCCTCCGCGCTCAAATCCAGGTCCGACGTCATGGCCTGCGGGATGACGCCAATGGATTGGCGGACCTCGTTGGCATTTTTGACAACATCGAACCCGTTGACGCGCGCGACCCCATCGGTCGGGACGACCAGGGTCGTCAACATGCGAATGAGCGTCGACTTGCCTGCGCCGTTGGGTCCGAGCAAACCGAAAATCTCCCCTTCCGACACCGTGAAACTGAGGTGATCCACGGCGCAAAAATCGCCGAACCGCTTCGTCAGGTTTTCAACTTCAACGGCGAACATGATCAGGGCTTCACCGGCGGCAATATCACGTACGCGGTCATCCCCACGGCCAGGGCGCGGTCCTTGTTGTCGCAACGCAGGCGGATTTCGAAGGTCTTGATGTCGCGCTTGGTGCGGCTGACGTCCCGTTGCGTGGCATAGTCGGCGTCCACGCCGCGAAAGAAAACCGTTCCCTGGCGCTCCGCGCCCGATGGCAGACGCACCTGGAAGGTGTCGTTGATCCGGATGCTGTCAATATAAGTTTCTCCCACGTCCGCCCGTACCCACAGATCGTCCGGATCAATGAGTGTGACGACGCCCTGGCCGGGATTGACGACCTCTCCCTGCAAGGCCGCCCGCACATCCACAGTCCCGGTGATGGGAGCATGAATGAGCGTATAGCCGAGTTGAACGTCCGCTTTTTCAGACTGCGCGTCGGAGGCGGCCTGTTGATCGCGACTGCTGGCCAGCGCCGCCCGCCGCGCGGCCGTTTGTTCGATCGTCGATTTCGCCAAAGCCACTGCGGCCTGGGCCGCGATGGCCTGTTTGCGGAGCGATTGCACGCGCGCCTTTACGGCATCGTAAGCCGTGCGCGCGGAATCGTAATCTTTGACGGAATCAACTCCCTGTTTGTAAAGTCCCTCTTCGCGCTTAAACGTGAGGGCGGCATTTTCAGCGTCCGCCTCAGCCTGGTCAATCTGGTCCTTGGCGGCGGCGAGATTGGCCTCGCTTTGCCAAATCAGATTACTGGTTTGCTCCTCCTGGAATTGAAGGTCGGCGGCGGCCTGGACGACTTGCGCGGAGGATTGCCGGGCGGTGTTGGTGTAAAAAAGCGCGTCCGCCCTCCATTCCTGCGGCTGCATGACGGCCAGCAATTGGCCATTGGTCACGGTGTCGCCCGCCCGGACCAGCAGTTGCTGCAACCGGCCCTGGATTTCCGGCGAGACGATCACCTCGTCGGTCGTCACAATTCCAGTCAACACGATTTCCTCCCGCCGTGGACGGAGAATGAGGTAAAGACCGATGGCCACCACGGCGGTGATCGATATCAAAAGGATGAATTTGCGCTTCATTGTCAACGGTGTGAAAGTTTGGCTGGGTCACCGTTGCGAGGCAAGACCTTCCGCAGCCGCCAGCAGGGCCGAAAAATCAAATGCTTCCGGCCTGGAAATTTGCCCGTAGAATTGGTCTTGAAATGAAGGCGGAGTTAGGGCGAAATGCTACGGCAATGAATCTTGGCGACATTTTGAGCGACGACACGATTCTCCCTGAATTGAAGGCGACTAATCGCTGGGAAGCAATCGACGAATTGATCCAAAACCTGGTTACCACCGGGAAAATCCGGTCCGAGCACCGCGAAGCGATCGTCGCCGTGGTCAAGAAGCGAGAATCGTCGATGAGCACCGGCATTGGCTTTGGCATTGGCATTCCTCACGCCTCGACTGACGTGATCAATGAGGTTGTCGGCGCGCTTGGCCGCTCGCAGAAGGGAATTGATTTCGACGCCCTGGACAATCAGCCCGTCAATCTGGTCATGCTCTTCCTGGTCCCGCAAGGCCAATTCCAAAAGCATCTCCATACGCTGGCCAACATCGCCAAGCTTCTTCACATCAAGGAATTTCGCCAGGAATTGGAGCAGGCCCCCAACAGCGCCGCGATGTACGAAATCATAAAAAAGTATTCCGCTCCGAAATAATCCGGTCCGGGCCATTCCGACCGTGCTTCACAAAATCCTCGAACAAAAACTGCAACAGGCGGTCATTGCCGTGTTGCCTGACGCCGACACTTCCGCCATCCTGGTGCGCCCCTGCCCCGACCCGAAATTCGGCGATTACCAAACCAACGCGCTCATGGCCATTGCCCGAGCGCGAAAGATGAATCCCCGCCAGTTGGCGACGGAGGTCGCGGCCCGGCTGGACATCGCCAAGTGGTGCCAGCCGGTTGAAGTGGCTGGAGCGGGCTTTCTGAATTTCCGCCTCAAGACTTCAGCCATTGCGGCGGCGTTGTGTGAGGCGGCCGGCGGCGGCCCGTTGTTTTTCCAACAATCCGCGCAGCCGCGTTCGATCATTATTGATTTTAGTTCGCCCAACGTCGCCAAGCCGATGCACGTCGGCCATATTCGCTCGACGATCCTAGGCGACTCGCTGGCGCGGATGCTCAGGCTCCTGGGGCATCGGGTCATTACGGACAATCACATCGGCGATTGGGGAACCCAATTCGGAAAATTGCTGGTTGGATGGAAGACGCAGTTGGACCGCCAAAGGCTCGCCTCAGATCCCATCGGCGAAATGGAGCGCCTTTACAAACTCATCAACACCGAGTGTCAAACCGATCCGCAAGTGCTGGAAAATGCGCGGCGCGAATTGGTCAAACTGCAGGCCGGCGATGAAGAGAATGCCGGCATTTGGCGGGAAATGATCGCGCTTTCCGAATCGCAGTTCCAGCGCGTTTACGCGCGTCTCGGAGTCAAGTTCGATTACGCGCTGGGGGAAAGTTATTACAATTCACGCTTGAAGGGTGTCGTCGATGAACTGGCCCAACGCCAGATCGCCCAGCCGAGCGAAGGCGCGATGGTCGTTTTCTTCAACGATATTCCCGAGCTCAAAGAGCAGCCGGCTTTGGTGCGAAAAACCGACGGGGGATACAACTACACCACGACGGACCTGGCGACTCTCCAGTTTCGGCTGGAGGGCGGAACGTGGGGCGGGCCGCCTGACGAAATCATCTACGTCACCGGCGCGCCGCAACAACTGCATTTCAAGCAACTCTTCGCCATTTTTCGCCGATGGCAGCCGGAGGCGGGCGTCAAGCTGGCGCATGTCTGGTTCGGCTCCGTCCTGGGCGATGACGGCAAGCCTTTTAAGACTCGCGCCGGAGAGACCGTGCGATTGGAAGATCTACTTGACGAAGCCGAGGAGCGCGCCTTCAAGGTTGTGTCGGACAAAAACCCTGAATTGGACATTGCCCGCCGCCGGGAGATCGCCAGGATCGTCGGCCTTGGCGCGATCAAATACGCCGATCTGTCGCAGAACCGCCAGAGCGATTACGTCTTCAGTTGGGACCGGATGCTCTCGTTGCAGGGCAACACGGCCCCTTACCTGCTTTACGCCTACACACGCGTTCAGAGCATTTTTCGCAAGGGGGGAGAGATGGCGGCGCCGGACCTTCAGCTTGAACTTGCATTGACGGCGCCGGAGGAGTTGGCGCTGGCGCGGCGCTTGCTCAATTTCGGCCTGGTGTTGGAAGGCGCCGTGGAGGATTACCGGCCCAACTTTTTGTGCGGTTATCTATACGAATTGGCGGGCGACTTTGCCCGTTTCTATGAAAATTGCCCCGTGCTCAAAGCCGAAGGCCCCACCCGGGCAACGCGACTCGCGCTGTCCAGCCTGACCGCGCGCGTCCTCAAGCAAGGGCTCGATGTCCTCGGCATCGAGACCACTGAAGAAATGTAACCCAGCCGGATTAGTTTCCGGCTTTGCCCGTCAACCCTGCCTTTTGCAAAGCCGCGAAGACATCCGCATCATTGAAATCACCAGTCACCGTGAAGGACTCAGCACCCTTTGCCGCCGTCTCGCCTGTCACGCCGGGAACGCTCATGACGGCTGCATGCACGGCCTTAACGCATTTAGGACAGCACAGATGGACGCCCTGCACGGTCAAGGTTTGCACCTTTTCGCCCTTGGCACCTGTGCTGGCATCCATTTTGACGCCGGGATCGCTGGAATCGCCGAAGAAACCCGCCTTGACGAGGGCGTCGGCCACCTTTTGGACGGTGGCAAGGTCCGGCGCGGTGATTTCGATGGTGCGCTCGGTCTTGTCAACCGCCGCTTTGGCGCCGTCCACGGTGGCGACGATCTTGTTCGCAGCTTTAACGCAACTATCGCAGCAAAGGTGAACATTGGAGATTTTGACAGTGACATCATCCGCCCGGGACAAAGTAGCCAGGGTGAACACCGCGACGACCGTAAGCAAAAAGGATTTCATAGGTATTCAGTTCAGAACGTTTCCGCCATTGAATTAATTATACGGGTGACAATTGCACCACCATCAAGCACGGAATCCGGCTTCCTGTCAAGAGTGAAAAGGGTTGCCGAGAAACCTGAAGGCGCGTTCCGCGCTTGCATTCCGCCCCCATTCTCGACTACAACTGACGCTGTCGCGGATCATCCATGAAAAACAGTTCTAGAAAAATTCTTGCGGCGGCGGCGTTCGCCGGTCTGTTAAGCGGGGCGGCGCTCCAGCAGGGCCGCGCCGATTCCACAACGAATGCTCCCCCGGGCAAGGTCGCGCCCGTCAAGAAAGCGCCCAAAGTCCACGATTGCGCCGGGCAGAACGATTGCAAGGGCATCGGTGGTTGCAAAACCAGCGATCACGATTGCAAGTTCAAGAACGCCTGCAAAGGCAAGGGCGGATGCGAGGTGACCAAGCAAGACATCAAGAACTGGGAAAAGAAACAGAAAGAGCCCCAAAAGGCCGCCTCCTCGTAGAAAATCCCCCGGGCGTCAATTATTTTCCCAACCGCCGCCCAGCGCCTTGTAAACGGCGACAAGGGCCGTCGCCGTTTCCGTCCGTGTCTGTGCCAATTGGTCCTGCGCTTGCAACAGAACCCGTTCGGCGTCCAGGACGGTGAGGAAATCCGTCGCGCCATTGTCATACCGGCTTTGCGACAGCGTGGCGGCGGCCTGGCTGGCCTTGACGGATTCGGCCAGGTAATCGCGCCGCGCCCGCGCGCGCCCATAATCAACCAGCGCGTCTTCTGTCTCCTCAAGGCTTGTCAATACGGTCTCCTCGTATTGGGCCAGTTGCGCGTCCGCTTCGGCCCTGGCGGCCGTAATGCGCGATCGGACGTGTCCGTAATCCAGCGCCGCCCAAGTGATGCTCGGACCAAAAGAATGGTAATCCGACCCGGACTTGGACAATCCGCTGAATGTAGTTGCCTCCAATCCAACGGCCCCGTTAAAGGTCACGCGCGGAAAAAGATCGGCGACAGCGACGCCAATTCGGGACGTGGCCGCGGCCAGGTTCCGTTCGGCGGCGCGAATGTCTGGACGGCGGCGGAGTAACTGGACCGGATCTCCAATGTCCACCAGCTCTGGCAGGACAGGCAGTGCGCGCGGTTCCCGGAGTTCATCGACGAGCGCCTCCGGCTGCCGCCCAGTCAAGACTCCGATTCTGTGCATGGCGTGGGCGATGGTCGATTCCACCGGCGGGATCGCCGCCAGCGTGTTATTCACCTCCGCTCGCGCCTGGGCGACATCGAGCTCAGTGCCGCCGCCGGCGTCGAGGCGCGCCTGGGTGAGCTTGAGGGTTTGGGTCTGGTTATCCGCATTGCGGCGCAGCACGGCCAATTCATCCTGGGCGCCGCGCAACTCGAAATAATTCCGCGCCACTTCGGCCGTCAGGCTCACAAGGACATCCCGCCGCGCGCTCTCGGCGGCTTGCATGGCGGCCGTACTGGCGGCATACGAACGGCGAAGACGCCCAAAAATATCCAGTTCCCACGTGGCGTCAAAGCCCAGATCGTAGAGTTCCTGCCGGCGCGGGCCGGCAAAGTTGAAGAGCTGGGCCTCGCTGTAAGTATTGTTGCTGTAACTGGCGTTTCCACCGGCGACGGGCAGGAAGTCCGACTTGGCGCCCAGACGCAATGCCCGCGCCTCCAGCAGATTTGCGGTGGCAACGCGGAGGTCCAGGTTGCTGGACGCGGCCCAGTCCACCAGTTTTGTCAACTCGTCGTCGTGGAACGATCGCCACCAGGCGGCCACAGGCTCATTGGTGGTCAAGCCGTCCTGCGCGCCGTTGGCGAACTGCGGCGGCGCGGATGTCTTCGGCGGTTGATAATTCGGTCCGACGGCGCATCCGCCGGCGATCCAGGCGGCGGCAAGAGAGGCGATGGCGAATGGGCGGGTCTTCATGTTTTCTTTCGATCCGTCAGACGGCGGATGACGTAATAAAAGACGGGCGTCAGAAAGATTCCGAATAATGTCACGCCCAACATCCCGCTGAAAACTGCCGTGCCGAGCGCGCGCCGCATTTCCCCTCCGGCGCCCACGGCCAGCAAGAGCGGCATGACGCCGAAAATGAAGGAAAAGGATGTCATAAGAATGGGGCGCAGCCGCAGGCGGCTGGCTTCGATGGCCGCCTCCGCGCGGTTTAAGCCGGCGTCCTGGCGCTGCCGGGCAAACTCGACGATCAGAATGGCGTTCTTGCAGGCCAGCCCGACAAGGACGACAAATCCAATTTGTGTAAAAATATTGTTGTCCATTCCGCGCGCCCAAACTCCGAGGATCGCAAAGAGCAGGCACATCGGCACAATGAGAATGATGGCCAGCGGCAGCGACCAGCTTTCGTACAAAGCCGCCAGCGTCAGGAACACAAAGAGAACGCAGAGTGGGAAAACAAACTGGGCCGTGTTTCCCTCCAGAATTTCCTGCAAGGTCAATTCCGTCCACTCAAACCCTATGCCGGAGGGGAGTTTTTCACGCACGACCTTTTCCATCTGCGCGATCGCCTCCCCGGTGCTCACGCCAGGGCCCGGATTGCCTGTGACCTCAGCGGCCGGATACATGTCATAGCGAACAATGTGGTCCGGCCCGGTGACGCTTTGCACGTGGACCAGCGCCCCCAATGGCACCATTTCGCCATGGGCGTTCCGGGTCTTGAGATTCAGAATGTCCTCCGGTTGCCGTCGAAAAGGACCATCGGCCTGCGCCGTCACGTGGTACGTCCTCCCAAAAAGATTCAAATCGTTGACGTAAAGCGAGCCGAGATATATTTGAAGGGTGTCAAATATATCGCTCAACGGCACGCCCATCGACTTGGCCTTGAGCCGGTCCACGTCCAGGTAAAGTTGCGGCGTGCTGGCGCGAAAGGTTGGGAAGGAGACTTGCAGCGCCGGCAGTTTGTTGCCCTCCGTCATCAATTGGATGGCCGCGGCCTGCAACGCTTGCAATCCGAGGCCGCCGCGGTCCTGCAACTCCATTTTGAAACCGCCGACAACGCCCATGCCGTTGACCGGCGGCGGCGAAAAGACGCCGACAAATCCCTCCTGGATGCCCATCAGCCGCTGCCGCAACTCGTTGGCGACAACATTGCCGGTCAATCCGAGCGGCGTGCGCTTTTGGAAATCATCCAGGATCACGAACACGGTGCCGGAGTTGGGGCTGGCGCTGAGGCTGATCGGCGAGAGGCCCGCCAGATCGATCGACGCTTTGACCCCGGGTGTTTCTTGAACAATCTTGCTAATGCGATCGACAATGGCATCGGTCCGTTCCAGCGACGCGGAATCGGGCAACTGGATCGCGATAACCAGATAGCCTTTGTCCTGCGGCGGGATGAACCCCGTGGGGACCTTTGTGAAGCTCCACCAGGTCAGTCCGATCAATCCCAGGTAAATGAGCACCACCACGGCGCTTACGCGAAGAAGGCCCCGAACCGCGCGGCTGTACATATTGGTCGCCGCGCCGAAAAGCCTGTTGAATCCGCTGAAAAACACGCCCACCGTCCGGTCCATCATGCGGGCGAAGAGATCATGGCGCGCGCCATGCGGCTGCAATAAAATCGCGCAGAGCGCCGGGCTGAGAGTCAGCGAGTTGAACGCGGAAATGAGCGTGGAAAAGGCGATGGTCAACGCAAACTGACGGTAAAACTGACCGGAGATTCCCGCGATGAACGCAGTCGGAATAAACACGGCGCACAACACCAGCGCCACCGCCACGACCGCTCCGCTGACTTCGTCCATTGCCTTGGCCGTGGCCGCCGGCGGGGACAATCCAAGGGCGATGTTGCGCTCCACGTTCTCGACGACGACGATGGCGTCATCGACCACAATGCCGATCGCCAGCACCAGGCCAAAGAGCGAAAGGTTGTTGAGAGAAAAGCCGGCCACCGCCATCGCCGCAAACGTGCCGATCAGCGAAACCGGCACCGCCAGCAGCGGAATCAGCGAGGCGCGCCACGTTTGGAGAAAAAGCAGCACCACCAAAACCACCAGCACCATCGCCTCTCCCAGCGTGTGGATGACCGCGCGGATCGATTCACGGGTAAATCCGGTTGTGTCAAATACAATCCGGTATTCCAGGCCCGGCGGGAAGCGTTTCTTTAGCATTTCCATCGCCTGATGCACCGTGTCGGAGGTTTTGATCGAGTTGGAGCCGGGCAGTTGAAAGATCGCCACGGAGGCTGTCGGCTTCCCGTCCAGCTTGCTGTTCATGCTGTAATCCAGCGCCGCCAATTCCACGCGGGCGACGTCCCGCAACCGCGTCACCTTTCCATCCGCGCCGTATTTGAGAACGATGTCGCCAAATTGCCGCGCGTCCGTCAGGCGCCCCTCCGCGTTGAGAATGTATTGGAAGCTCAACCCGCTGCCAATCGGGGGCTGGCCGATCTGGCCCGCGGCAACCTGCACGTTTTGCTCGCGAATCGCATTGACCACGTCATCGGCGGTCAGATCGCGCGCGGCGATTTTTTGCGGGTCCAGCCAGACCCTCATGCTGTAATCGCGCGCCCCAAAGATGATAATGCTGCCCACCCCGGGCAGCCGGGCAAGCACGTCTTTGACCTGCAGGAACGCATAGTTGCTGACGTAGACCTGGTCGTAACGTCCATCCGGCGAAAACAAGTTGACCACAAGCGTAATGTCAGGGGAGCTTTTGGCCGTCGTAACGCCCAGGCGGCGGACTTCCTCCGGCAGCCTTGCCTCGGCGACGGCGACGCGGTTTTGGACCAACACCTGAGCCTTGTCCAGATCGGTGCCGATTTTGAACGTGACAGTCAACTGCATGCTGCCGTCGCTGGCGCATTGGGCGGACATGTAAAGCATATCTTCGACGCCGTTGACTTCCTCTTCGATGGGAGTGGCCACGGTATCAGCAATGACCTGCGGATTTGCGCCGGGATAAGTGGCCTTGACGACCACTGTCGGCGGCACCACCGGCGGATACTCGGCCACGGGCAATTTAACCAGTGCCAACAGTCCGACCAGGACGATGACGATCGACAAGACCGACGCGAATATCGGGCGGCCAATAAAGAAGTGGGCGAATTTCATGGGCTGGAGGGGGCGGTCATGTTCGTCGAGGTGACGGCGGCCCGGGTCGGGTTCACCGTTGCCCCGGGACGAATCGTCATCAAGCCATTGACCACCACCCAATCGTTGGAATGAAGCCCGGCGCGGACGACCCGCAAGCCGTCCACCAGCGGCCCGAGCGTCACCGGGGCGTATTGGACGGTATTCTTTTCGTCAACTATAAATACAAACTTTTGACTCTGGTCCGTTCCCACCGCCTCGTCCGGAATGAGCAAGGCGGAATACTTGGCCGATCCGGGCACTCGCGCCCGAACAAAGAAGCCGGGTTGCAATACGCGGTCGGGATTGCGAAAGACGCCGCGGACGCGGAGTGTGCCGGTGTCCGGGTCCACCCGGTTATCGACGAAATCCAGCAGGCCCTTGTGCGGGAAACCGGTTTCGTTGCCCAGCTCGACCTCGCAGCGCACCTTGCCGTCGTTGAGTACCTCCTGCTGTCCATCGCGGGCCAATTTCTGGTATTTGAGAATAGCGCCTTCGTCCACGTCGAAATAACAATAGATCGGGTCCATGGAGACAATCGTGGCCAGCAGGGTGGACTGGCCCTGGTCCCCGTTGACGAGATTGCCCTGCGTGATCATCTTGCGCCCAATGCGCCCGGAGATGGGCGCCGTCACCCCGGTGTATTCCATGTTCAATTTCGCCATTTCCAGCGATGCAAGGCTGGATTGTATTGCGGCGGCGGCTTCGCGTTCCGCCTTCGCGCGGGAATCGGCCTCCTCCTCGGAGATGGCTTTGGCCTTGAGGAGACGCCCGGCACGAACCATGTCGTTGCTCGCCAATTCAAATCGCGTCCTGGCCTGGAGCAAATCCGCCTCCACCCGGTCCAACTCCGCTTGATAGGGACGCGGGTCAATGACGAAGAGCAAGTCGCCCTCCTTGACTTCGGCGCCGTCCTTGAAATTGACCGACTCGAGATAGCCGCTGACGCGGGCGCGGACCTCGACGGAATCCACCGCCTCGATGCGACCCTGGTATTGGTCCCATTCGACGACGTCTTTAAGCACCGGTTGATCGACCGTGACTGGCGCGGGAGGCGGGGCCGCCCCGGCCTGGCCCGGCCCCGACTTTTGACAGGCACTCACCAGGAGGCCCGCCGCGGCGGCCAACATTCCCAATTTGGCTTGTATTCTCATTCGCGTGTTTTAGTGAACATTTACTAACCAGTGAAACGGCTAGGAGTCGAAAAACAGCCCAAGGGCTTTGGGATTGTAATAGGCGGCAATCGCTTTGCGCGTCATTCCCATGCCCCGCAATATGAACCAGACCGCCTGGTTCGCCAATTCCTGGCGCGGCACCTTATAGTTGATTGCCGGTTTCAAAGGCAGGTGGACCAGGGCAAGCCACGCCGCCAAATGATGTCCAAATCTTGCGCCATTGCCGGCCGTCAGCGGTGTCTCAACGGCGTCCCCTGCGGCGATGGCGGCAACGAGGCACGCCTCAATCCGCTCGCAGAAGCAATTGAACCTGTTCTGGTACATCAACCGGGCGAAAGCCCCGTCTTCGAGAAAGCTCTTGACCATCAGCCGCTGCAGCGTGGGCCACTCGATGGAACCCGGTGGCTTTCCAAGCACCTGAAGGCGAACCAAATAATACACCAGATGCACCAGCGTCGAAGCGGACGGTTCCAGCTCCGTAATGAGATGGATGAATTTGCGCGTCGCCGGGTCCTGGCCGTTGCAGCAGAGATTGAGAATCTCAATATAAAGGGCCTCCTTGCTCGGAAAGTGTTTGTAGAGCAGCGGTTCAGAGACGCCGGCGGCCCGGGCGAGGTCTTTGGTGGTGGTTTCCGCGTAGCCTTTGCGCGCGAAAAGCGGGAGCGCGGCCTTCACGATGGCCATTTTCCGTTCCTGCGCTGATAGCCGCGCCTTTTTCATTCAGCGGGAGAGATTAGTGATTACTAACTTAATGTCAAGGGAAAGCCTCTCGCCGTCCTGCTTCCAGAATTGGCGCGGTCGCAACGGTTTGCCCTCCGGCTCCGCGGAATGAATCAGTTGGCGTCTATTTCGCGGATGCGGTGCTCATGCCTGCCGCCCGCGAACGGAGTGGTCAGCCAAATCTTGACAATCTCCAATGCCAAATCCGCCGGCAACATGCGCTGGCCCAGAGAGAGGACGTTGGCGTCATTATGTTCGCGGCTCAGACGCGCGCTTTCCAGGTTCCAACACAACGCGCAACGCACGCCATGTATGCGATTGGCCACCATGGCCTCGCCGTTGCCCGAACCGCCCAGCACGATGCCCCTTTCCAACTCGCCCTTGGCCACCGCTTCGGCTACGGGACGTATAAAATTGGGATAATCCACCGGTTCGGTCGCGCTGTTGGTGCCAAAATCGCGCACCTCGTGGCCCAGTTGCAGCAGCAGTTTCTTGATCCGCTCCTTATACTCGAAACCGGCGTGGTCCGATCCAATGCCAATTTTCATACGCATGCGGGAAAGTAACAGACAATGGCCCCACCGCGAGCGAAAAATCGCCGGTAAACCACCGCTCGGCGCGGGACAACCTTCTCGTCCACGTTGCGCCGGATTCGGAAGGGGTAACCGCTGAGCGGCCGCGCCCCGTTACCGCAATTGCTGGACAAACCGGGCGATCCGTTCGGCTGCCGTTTCGATGCGGTTCAGCGCCGTGGCGAAGCAGCAGCGAAGAAACCCTTCCCCGCTGGGTCCAAACGCGCACCCGGGGACGCACGCCACCTTTTGGCTTTCCAAAAGGCGCAACGCGAATTCCCGGGAATCCAAGCCGGTCGAACGTATGGACGGGAACGCGTAAAAGGAACCTCTCGGCATATGGCATTGGAGACCGATTTGGTTGAAGGCGTTGACGATGAAATTGCGGCGGACCCGGTATTGCTCCCGCATCTCGATTGTGTCCGCTTCGCCGTGTTGGATGGCTTCCAGCGCCGCTTCCTGGCTGATGATGCTGGCGCATAACATCGAATATTGGTGAATGCGCATCATGGCTTCAATGATTTCCGCCGGCCCGCAGGCGTATCCGATGCGAAAGCCTGTCATCGCGTAAGCCTTGGAAAAGCCGTGCAGAAAAATCGTGCGTTCCTTCATTCCCCGAAGCGAGGCAATACTCGTGTGGCCGCCCTCGAAGGTCAGCTCCGAATAAATCTCGTCGGTCATCACAAGCAGATTGTGACGGCGCGCCACGTCTGCGATTTTTTCCAATTCCGGGCGGGTCATTGTGCCGCCAGTCGGGTTGGTTGGAAAGTTCAGTACCAGCAGCTTGCTCCTGGGCGTGATGGCCCGTTCGATCGCTTCGGCCGTCACGGAAAATCCGTCCTCGGCGCGGCAGGGAACCGCCACGGGGATTCCGTACGCCAGGCTGATTCCGGGGGAATAACTGACGTAACAAGGCTCGTGATAAATCACTTCGTCGCCGGGATTGATGACGGCGCGAAATGCGATGTCCATCGCCTCGCTAACGCCCACCGCGACGAGGATTTCTGTTTTGGGGCTGTAATCGATTTTGAAATTCTTTTCGACACTGGCGGCAATCGCCTCCCGAAGGGAAAGCAGGCCGAGGTTCGATGTGTACGAGGTGCGTCCGCGCTCCAGCGCGTAAATCGCCGCTTCCCGGATGTGCCATGGCGTGACGAAATCCGGCTCGCCCACGCCCAGCGAGATCACGTCCTTCATGCCCTGGACGATGTCAAAGAAATCGCGTATTCCCGAACGCGGTATGGCGCGAACCGTCCGGGCTACAAATTGATTGGGGTCGAAGTCCACAACGTTTGCGTCACGGGACGCCGCAAAACGCCCCGCAATCTAACTCAGGCGGCTGCCTGGTCGGTCTTGCGGCGGATCAGCGGCCCGGTCTCACCCAACACGGCCGGGCGCGTTACCGTCACACCCAGGATGTCGCCGTTGGTCGGGGCGTCGTACATGACATCCAGCATGATTTTCTCCACCAGACTGCGCAAGGCCCGCGCGCCGGTCCCCTTTTTGATCGCCTGGGCCGCCAGCTCCCGCAGGGCGTCGGGCGTGAATTCCAAGTCCACTCCCTCCATGAAAAGCAGCTTGCTGTATTGTTTGACCAGCGCGTTCCTGGTTTCCGTCAATATCAAAATCAATTGGTCCTCGGTCAATTCCTCGAGCACCGTCACCATCGGCAATCGGCCGACAAACTCGGGAATGAACCCGAAGGAGATTAGATCCTCCGGTTCGACCATTTGGAGCACCTTGTCGCGGTCGATCCCGGTGACTTTGCGGCTTGTCTCGGCAGCGCCAAAGCCCATGACCCGGTTGCCCAGGCGCCGCTGAATGATTTTTTCCAGGCCGACGAACGCGCCGCCACAGACAAACAAAACTCCACTAGTGTCCACCCTGATGTATTCCTGTTGCGGATGTTTGCGCCCGCCTTGGGGAGGCACGTTGCACACCGTGCCCTCCAGGATCTTGAGCAAAGCCTGCTGCACGCCTTCGCCGGAAACATCACGGGTGATCGACACGTTTTCCGTCTTGCGCGCTATTTTGTCGATCTCGTCGATATAGACAATCCCCATCTGGGCGCGTTTGACGTCGTAATCCGCATTCTGCAGCAAGCGCAGAATGATATTCTCGACATCCTCACCAACGTACCCCGCTTCGGTCAACGTCGTGGCGTCGGCAATCGCAAACGGCACGTCCAGAATCTTGGCCAGCGTGCGCGCCAGGAGTGTCTTGCCGGAGCCTGTCGGGCCGACCAGCAGGATGTTGCTCTTTTCAATTTCCACGTCTTGATGCCGGGCCGAATCCAACTCGTCGGAGGGTGAACGGGGGGGGCTTGCGGTCTGCTGGGTCAGGCGCTTGAAATGATTGTGAACGGCCACCGCCAGTGTTTTCTTGGCGTGGACCTGGCCCACGCAATGCTGGTCCAGATGCCGTGTGATATCATTGGGCTTTGGGATGGCAAATTTCGGCGCGCTCTGTTTGGTGTCCGCCGACAACTCCTTGTCGAGCACACTCTTGCAAAGCAGAACGCAATTATCGCAAATGTAAACCGCAGGGCCGGCAATAAGCTTCTTGACCTCCGCGTGCGACTTGCCGCAGAAACTGCACAGCGTGATGTTGCTCGGACGCGCCATAACAAAGACTACGGTATTTTATCAGCCGGTACAGGCTCCGTCAAATTGGGGATCTGTTTGCGCGATTGGACGACTTCGTCAACCAGACCGTACGCTTTTGCCTCCTCGGCCGTCATGAAATTATCGCGGTCGCAATCCTTTTCCACCTGCTCGATCGGCTTGCCGCTGTGCTTTGAAATAATGCTGTTGAGGCGATTCTTGAGGCGCAGCATGTATTTGACCCGGATTTCAACGTCCGTCGCCTGGCCTTCCGCGCCGCCGAGAATCTGATGGATCATAATATTGGCGTTGGGCAGCGCGTAACGCTTGCCCTTGGTGCCCCCGCACAAAAGGACGGCCCCCATGCTCGCCGCCTGGCCGATGCAATAGGTATTCACGTCGCAGGTCAGAAACTGCATCGTGTCGTAAATCGCCAGCCCAGCCGTGACGCTGCCGCCGGGGGAATTGATGTAAAGATGAATGTCCTTCTTCGGCTCGGACATCTGGAGGAACAACAATTGGGCGATGATTAAGTTGGCGACCATGTCATCCACGGGCGTGCCGAGAAAAACAATGCGGTCCACCAGCAGGCGCGAGTAGATATCGTACCCGCGTTCGCCGCGTCCGGTCTGCTCGACAACCATTGGGACTAAAAAGTCTTGCATAAATGCTCACTCAAAGGTGAGATGCCAAACTAACGGATGGACTGCAAAGCGTCAAGCACGAGTGTAACAGTCCATCGGCGGAATACACAATGGCGCTTGTTCTCCGCCCCGTTTCAGAATAGAGTCGTGAGAACATGAATGCAACGGTTGAGACGCCTCCAAAAATTTGGACTGAAATGGAGTTGCAAGCTCTGCAAGAGGACGGGTCTATTCATGAAGTGGTCGGTGGTCAGTTGGTTATGAGCCCCAAAAACAATTTTCAGCATGGCGACATCGCTTCCCGCCTCTTCCTGGCTCTCGGCAACCATGCCCAGCAACACCGCCTCGGCCTGGTGTTGGATTCGAGCACCGGCTTTTGGATGCATAACCGGAACTGCCGCGCGCCGGACATCTCATTCGTGTGCCGCCAACGGGTCAGGGCGCTGGGGTTCAAACCTTCGACGCAGAGCTTTTTTCCAGGCGCACCTGACCTGGCCGTCGAAATCCTGTCTCCCGGCAACACCCGCAGCGAGATTGACGGACGCCTGAAGGATTTCTTTGCCAGCGAGGCGCGCCTGGTGTGGATCATCGATCCGAACGCCCGGCGGGTGGAGGTCTGCTCTTCGCTCGATCAGCGGCAGTTTATCGCCGGGGGCGAAATGCTTGAAGCCGGGGATTTGCTACCCGGTTTCCGCTATTCCGTGGCTGACTTGTTCAAGGATTGGGATTGGGATTAGTCCATCGCGGCCTCTTGACCTGAATCAGCAAAATGCCTCTGACCAACATTTCGGGAGCAGTCACCAACGTATTGGATACCGTATCCAATGTGACCGACGCGTCGCGCCTGAGCAAGATGGCGGACGGGGCGTACGATTATCTCTTCTTAAACAAGGACCACAATTTTATCGGCGGCGTCCTTTACCTTGCGCTCGGGTATTTCGCGGCGCGCTGGGTCGGGCGGATGATTTCCCGCGCTTTGGAGCGGCAGAACATGGACCCCCCGGTGCGAAGTCTGATGACGCGTCTGACGCGCCTGCTCATTGTCGGGCTGGCGCTGACATGCGCGCTGGAGGTCGCCGGCTTCAAGATAACGGCGCTCCTGACCGGTTTCGGCGTGCTTGGCGTGGGAATCGGCTTTGGAATGCAAGGGCTGGTGAGCAATATGATCGCGGGCCTGACCATTATTTTCACCAAGCCATTTCGCGTCGGCGAATACGTCGAAATCCTCAATGTTCAGGGGGTCGTCTGTCACATCGACATCATTTCGACAACGCTGACGCATGCCGACGCCTCCAAAATCGTCATTCCCAATCACAAGATCATCGGCGAAATCGTCCATAATTTCGGCACGGTGCGCCAAATCGCATTGGCCGTGGGTGTCGGATACCAAACGGACCTGAAACGGGCGCAGGAACTGGTGATGGAAGTGCTGGAGCGCAACCCGCGCGTTTTGCGCGAGCCAAAACCAGTGGTGCTGGTGGGCGCTTTGCAGGATTCTGCGATCACGATCAACGCCTATCCGTGGGTCAAACTGCCCGATTACGCCCTGGCGCAATCGGAATTGAACCAGACGATCGTCGAATGTTTTCGGGAGCACCAGATCGAAATCCCGTTCCCGCAACGTGATATCCGCATCCTCAACGCCCCGGTCTCGTCTGAACCATCGCTGCATGAATATGGACACGCAAAGTAATCGCCGCGCCTTTATCAAAGCCGTCGCCGTGACCGGAGCGGGGTTGGCGCTGACGGAAAGCGCGCCGCGGGCGCAGGAACGCAATCCCGCCGGCAAAGCCCGTCTTGGGTTCGACAATTTTTCGGTCCGGGCGATGAAATGGAACGCGTCGCAATTGATCGATTACGCGGCGTCGCTGCGTCTGGATTCCTTGTTCTTGACAGATTTGGACGTTTACGAGAGCTTCGACGAGACATACCTGCGGGATTTGAAGAAAAAGGCGGACGACCACGGGCTGGTCATTTATGCCGGCTCCTGGAGCATTTGTCCGACCTCAAAGTTTTTCAAAAACAAGTGGGGCACGGCGGAAGAGCACCTTGCTCTGGGCATCCGGGTGGCCAGGACGCTCCAATCGCCCGCGTTCCGGTGCATTCTCGGAATGGGGCCGGACCGCGCGACCCCCGGCGGGATCGAGGCCCGCATGGCGGACACGATCAAAGTTTGCCGGAGCGCCCGCACCCAGGCCCTCGACGCGGGCGTGAAGATCGCGATTGAAAACCACGCCGGAGACATGCAGGCGTGGGAATTGGCCGGCCTGTGCGAGGAAGCTGGAAAGGAATATGTCGGCGTCACGCTTGACACTGGCAACGCCACCTGGACGATGGAAGACCCGATGGAAAGTCTCGAAATTCTCGCGCCTTACGTCGCCGCTTCGGCGCTGCGCGATTCGATGATCTGGCAGACGCCGGAAGGCGCGACCATTCAATGGACCGCCATGGGCCAGGGCGTCATTAATTACAACGCCTTCGTCAAACGGTTCCTCGAACTTTGCCCGACCGTGCCGGTCAACGTCGAAATCATCTCCGGCTTCCCGCGCCCGATGCCTTTTTTCCAAAAGGATTATTGGGACGTCTGGCCCAAGGCGCGCGCCCGGGATTTCGCGAAGTTCGACGCGCTGACGCGGCTTGGAAAAATGATTCCGCCGCACCATTCGCCGGACGACAAGGCGGAACAGGATTATCAACGGAGCGAATTGGAGCGGAGCCTGGCCTATTGCAAGGAAACACTTGGCTTGGGATTGAAGTAAGCAGTCATCATTTTTCCGCGCCGGCGAGGGCTTTGACCAGCCCCTCGATAGTGTGCTCCCTGGCCTCCAGCGTCGCCTTCAATCCCAGCGCGCCGATCGCTTTGCTGGTTTCCGGCCCGATCGAGGCCAGCTTGATTTGCGGATGGCGCGTCAACAATTGTTTCAAGTCGAAGAGCGCGTGAAAATTCCCGACCGCCGAGCTGCTGGCAAACGTAATCCAGTCCCCTCCCTCTTCCAGCAGCCGCGCCCCCGCCCCGTTCCGGTCTTCGGTTTCCGGAACGGTTTTGTAGCAGGGCGCGTCATCGACAATCGCGCCCATGCGTTCCAGTTCCCGGGGCAATTCTCCGTTGGCCTCCTCCGCGCGGAGCAGGAGGACCTTCAGATTATCGATGCTGCTTTGCTCACCGATCGCCTCAGCGATTTTCGAGGCCACGTACTCCTTTGGAGTCGCATCGACCTTGAGGTGCAACTCGCTTAGCTTCGCGGCGGTCGCCGGCCCGACGGCGGCGATGCGCACGCCGCCGATATCGCGCAGGTCCTCGAAGACCTTGAAAAAAAATTCAAAGAAAGCCGAGACGCCGTTGGGACTTGTAAAAACAAGCCAGTCATAGGAATTGAGCTCCAGCAACACTTCCGCGATAATCTGGCGTTGCGTCGGCGGAACGATGCGAATGGTTGGAATCTCAAGGACGTCGGCTCCAAGTTCGAGCAATCGGCGCGAAAGCTGGCTGGCCTGTTCGCGCGTGCGTGTGACTACGATGCGACGCCCAAAAAGCGCCCGTTTTTCAAACCAATTGAGTTTCTGGCTCAGTCGCACCACCTCCCCGATGACGATCAGGCCGGGCGGTTGCAAACCCGCCTTTTCCGCAACTTCGGCGATGGTCTTCAACGTCCCGCGGACCGATTTCTGGCGGCCCGTCGTCGCCCACCGGATCATCGCCACGGGAGTGTCGCCGGACAGGCCGTTGGCCATTAATTCCTCGGCGATCTGCCGCATCCGGGTGATCCCCATGAGAACGACTTTGGTGCCTGGCGACTTGGCGACTTGCGCCCAATCCACTTCAGGCTCCTCCTTGGACGGATCTTCGTGGCCGGTGACGACGGTGAAAGCGGAGCAATAATCCCGGTGCGTCAGCGGAATGCCCGCATAATTGGGGCCGGCAATGCTGGAAGAGATTCCCGGCACGACTTCAAAGGACACCCCCGCCGCGGCCAATTCACCGGCCTCCTCGCCGCCCCGGCCAAAGACGTAAGGATCGCCCCCCTTGAGACGGACGACGCATTTGCCGGCGCGGGCTTTATCGACCAGCAGTTGATTGAGTTGATCTTGCGGAATGGCGTGCGCGCCGGAACGTTTTCCCGCGTAGATCATTTCCGCGCCCACCGGGGCCAGACGCAACAAGTCCAGGTTGACAAGCGCGTCATAAACCACCACATCCGCGCGGGCCAGCAACTCCGCGCCGCGCATCGTCATCAAGCCGGCATCGCCAGGCCCTGCGCCCACCAGATAAACCATCCCTTTGGATTTCATCTCCCCGCAGCTTATGCGCCAAAGACCAATCACGCAATGGCGCGCGAACGCGCCGGCGGCCCGGTCACTTGTGCGCCTCAGCGTAGTGATTTGCAACTGCCTGGAAGAACGGCTCCAGCAACGGTCTTAGCTCCAACACGCCGAGTTGGTTCAAATGATTATTATCGCGATAAAGCGCGCCGGCGTCATTGTAATATCGAATGGAGCCGTCGGCATTTTGAAAGAGCGGACTGGTCTCGATGACGGTTACGTTCGGATTCGCGGCGCGGCGCAACAGGGCGGTCGTACTTCGTCGCAAGTCCAGAATCCCAGGTTCTTCGGAGAACTTGGGAGCCACGTTGCCATTCGTACGAATAAATTTCCAAATCTCCGGGCCGTTGTCCGGCGCCTCTTCCAGGGGCAGAACCGGACCTTGCGTAAGAATGACCACCTTTGCGCATCGCGCCGCCAACCAGTCGGTGGTGTCGCGACAGGACTGTGCCAAAGCAGCGATGGAAGCCGTTCGTCCCGGTCCCCAGCGAGATGTCATTTGCCACGTCCATCTTCCGGCAATAATTACCAGGTCCGGTTTCCATTGCGTGATGTAGTTCTTAACGATCTCATCCCGCCGCCGTTTGTCGGCATTGTCGGAGCCATACACGGAGACGAACGTGTTGGAGCCTGCAAAGAATCCCGGCGTTCCGCCCTGAGCGAGCATCGCGCACGGCAGATGGTACGTCTCGCTCAAAGACTCAATTAACGGCCCCAGCGCCGACCCATGACTGTCGCCCAGCACAACGCAGCGCGGGATACTATTGCTGTTATCGAACCTTACTCCGCCGGAAGACAGGCAATGCGTGGCGTCATAGGCGCTGTTTGACTCCGATTCTATTGGCGGAAAAATGACGTGCCGCGCCTGTGCAGGGAGATTGGCAAGAAAGAGCTTTTCAAATCCCCGTGTGCTGCACGCCCACACAGAGACGGCCATGAGAAGCATCCAGGCCGCGGCGGCTCCGATTAGAAAAGGTTTGGCGCCGATGCGGAGAGACCGGGAGCCGTTTCGAAAAGGCTGTTCGACGAATCGCCAACTAGCCGCCGCCACCAGCAGGGATGCTGCCACAACAAGCCACCGGTCCAGCCGAGTGATTTGCTCCTGGGGCTTGAATTCCGCGAGGAACACAACGATTGGCCAGTGCCAGAGATAAAGCGAATAGGAGATCAGTCCGATAAATCGCAACACCGGGACTGACAAGAGCCGGGCGGTCAGAAAGCGTTCGCCTTCCGGTTCCGGCGAAATCAAAATTAGAACCGTACCTAATGTCGGCGCCAACGTCCATAAACCAGGCCATCGCCGGACGCCTCCCAAATAAAAAACCGAAAACAGAATCATCCACAGCCCGATGCCCCCTGCCAGCACCGCCCACGCTCCGGAGAAAACCCGCCATTGCCGCACGACGTACGCTCCGAGGCAGCCAATCAGCAACTCCCAGGCGCGGGTGGGCAACATGTAAAAATTGTAACCGGGATCGGTCCCGCCGAAATGCCCGCACAGCGCCAACGACGCAATCAACAAAAACAGAAGCGCCCCGCCGATCCATTCTCGCAACCACCGATGCGCGGCGATGAGGAGCAGCGGCATCAAAAAATAGAATTGTTCCTCCAAAGACAGGGACCAAACGTGGAGCAGGGGAATCGTGTTGGCCTGCGGCGCCCAATACCATCCCAGCATTCCGCGCATTTTGAAATTGGCGGTCACGCCCAGGGCCGCGATCAGTTGGCTGGCCAGACTGGCGAATTGCGTGGGAAACAAGACCTTCCATCCCACCAGCAACGTCGCGCCAAAGAGCACTATCAGAGCTGGAAAAAGCCGGCGTATTCTTCGCACCCAGAATTGGGCCAACGAAAATGCGCCGGCATCGAGGTCGCGCAAAATGATCTCCGTGATCAAGAACCCGGAAATGACAAAGAAAACGTCAACGCCAGCGAACCCTCCGGGACAACCCAGACCAGCGTGGAAAAGGACGACAGGCACGATGGCGATCGCGCGCAGGCCGTCGATTTCCGGACGGCGTAAAGGTCGTTCGGGGGCCATATCGATGCTTCCGGTACTAGCGTGACTATTAGGTATCGGACGTACAGCGACTTTCTAAAGTGAGGACAAAGACGGCCTTGTGATGCTCCGCGGCGGCTTGCATTTCTGGTTTTGGCTTCCATGTTGGTTATTATGCGGGGATTCCGTTATTTTATTGTCGCTTTGCTTCTTGCAGTCGGCGGCCCTGGGTTTGCGGCCGATTTGGTACTTTCCGATGACCAGCCGTTGCGCCTGGCGCCCGTCGGCTCCTATCAGCTTAGGATTTTGTCGCCTGAACTCCTGGAATTGACGCTGGTCACCACCAAGGAGCCTGACCCGGCCCCGGTCAAGCAATGGGACTTTGTCGATGCAAACGGACAACCGCACCTTCCCGCGCCGGGCGACTTCCTCGTCTCCGCGAATAACCAGCCAATTGCGGTCCAAACCGTGGGATTCCGGCGCCGGGTCCTTTACGCGCCATTGCAACATCGGGATTTGCGCATCGGCAATTATCTTTATCTCCAACTCGCCTTCCCCATTGCGGACAACCAACAAGTGGAGGTCAAAAACCCCGGGGGCCATCTTTGGCCCGACTCGATTCGGTTTGCGGCCAAAGCCGATCCGTTGCGCTGGAGTCCGGTTCTGCACGTCAACCAGACTGGCTATCTGCCGGCATATCCCAAGGAAGCAATGGTGGGATATTATCTCGGCAGCCTGGGCGAAATGGATGTGGCGCGCGCGGCCGCACCGATTTTTCGTTTGCTTGACACCCAATCAGGAAAGGAGGTTTTCCAAGGACCTTTGACGGCGCGGCCCGACCAGGGGTTTCCCTTTCCCTGCTACCAGGCAGTGTTGGAAGCGGATTTTTCGAGCTTCAAAACCCCCGGCGAATATCGACTGTTTGTCCCCTCTCTGGGAACCTCCTTCCCGTTTCGGATTGGCGACGAAGTGGCTGCGGCCTTTGCGCGAACCTACGCGCTGGGCATTTATCATCAGCGCTGCGGCGAGGCAAACGCGCTGCCATTCACCCGATTCACTCACGGCCCGTGCCACACGGCGCCGGCGGAGGTGCCGGACATGTCCCCGAGATTCGCCTCAGTCAACTATTCGCTCGAAAAGGAATCCGCCGATTACCGGGACAACCCCCGGCACACGGCGCCCCAATTGCGCAACGTGGCCGCCTCGCTCTACCCATTCATAAATCCGGGGCCGGTCGATGTGAGCGGAGGCCACCATGACGCCGGAGATTACAGCAAATACACCATCAACAGCGCCTCCTTCATACATCAGCTTGTTTTCGCCGCGGATGTTTTTCCCGGCGTGGTGGACCTGGACAATCTCGGACTTCCCGAGAGCGGCGACGGCAAGAGCGACATTCTTGAGGAGGCCAAGAAGGAGGCCGATTTTCTGGCGAAAATGCAGGACGCCGACGGCGGCTTTTATTTCCTGGTTTATCCGCGCGACCGGGAATACGAGAATAACGTCACGCCCGATCATGGCGATCCGCAAATTGTGTTTCCCAAAACGACTTCCGTGACCGCCGCCGCCACCGCTGCGCTGGCCCAATGCGCATCCTCGCCTGCGTTCAAAAGGGAATTTCCGGATGCGGCCGCGCTCTACTTGACGAAGGCGAGGAAAGGATGGGCATTTCTGGACCGCGCGATCGCGAAATACGGCAAGGACGGCTCCTATCAGAAAATCACCCATTACGGCAACGAATTCATGCACGATGACGAGTTGGCGTGGGCCGCGTGCGAAATGTTCCTTGCCACCGGTGATGAGAGGTTCCATAAAAAACTCCTCGAATGGCTCAACCCGGCCGATCCGGCCACGCGCAAATGGGGTTGGTGGCGCCTCTATGACTCCTACGGCTGCGCCATTCGCAGTTACGCCTTTGCCGCCAGGGCCGGCAAAATCAAACGCGACCAGCAGAACATCCCGCTACTGGAGGAATGCGAGGCGGAGATCGCCGCCGCGGGCCAGGACCAGCTTCAACGCTCCCAACACAGCGCCTACGGCACCAGTTTTCCGGAGGAGACCAAGCGCGCCGGCTCGGCCGGCTGGTATTTTTCAGGCGATGCCGCCTTCGATCTCGCCGTCGCCTGTCAATTGGATTATCCGGTGATGAACGATCCGCGCCCGCAAATGCTCGCCGCCCTGGTCGGCAATTTGAATTACGAGCAGGGCTGCAATCCTGTCAATATCACTTACGTGACAGGCCTTGGGTGGAGGCGCCAGCGTGAAATTGTCGATCAGTACGCACAAAACAGCCGCCGGGTGCTGCCGCCCTCGGGCATTCCGCTGGGCAACATCCAGGGCGGTTTCGGATGGCTGGACCTCTACCAAAAGGAACTGGAGGAATTGAGTTTTCCCAGCGATGGCGCGACGGACCAGGCCTATCCGTTCTATGACCGCTGGGGCGACAGCTTCAATTTGAGCCAGGAATTCGTTACAGTGAACCAGGCCCGTTCGCTCGCTTATCTGGCGTGGCTGATGGCCCAGACTCCCCTCAAGAACCAGCCCTGGAAGGCCGCTGTAGGGACCATTAGCCCGGCCGCAAACGGAAGGGCCGCCTTCACGGTCTCCTCTCCAGGCATGGATTTCTCCCAGGCCCGCGTCGTCTGGGAGGGCGAGGGCGAAGAGCCGGCTTTCGGTCAGACATTCGTATTGACGCACTCGGCCCCCGGGCCCCGTTGGATCGAGGCGGAGGCCCAATTCCCCGATGGCCGCCGCGTGTTTGGTGTCACCAATGTTGTGGTCCAATAGCGGCATTTAACGCCGCATGGGGTGAACTTCTGATGGGATTTTGTCCGTGGGGTTTCAATCCAGGCCGATTTCGCTATTCACCTACCTTACTTTCCTCGCCCCCACCCGTTATTTTCTTCGCACGATGACGGACAATGTAACAAGAACGACACAGAAAGCCAATCAACCAAACGGCTTGTCCCCAGCCACACGATGAAAGCGCTCTTCGTTCACCAATATATGGGAGCGATGGGCGGCGCCGAAACAGACATCCTGCTGGGAGCCAATTCGCTCCGGCAGCGCGGACATTCGGCCGCATTACTTTACCACGCCCGGACCGGGCGCGGGGAGGACGCGTGGCAAAGCGCTTTTTCCGAATGCCTCCCTGTGACGGAGGCGGACGCGGCCCTTGAACGGTATGCGCCGGACCTCATTTATTTTCACAGCCTGCCGGACCTGGGAATTCTCGAAAAGTTGCTCAATTCCGGCGTGCCGGTGGTCCGGCGCGTCCATGATCACCGGATGTACTGCATGAGGGGCGCCAAGTACAATTACTTTACGCGCGCGGTTTGTTCGCGGCCCGCCTCTTTGCACTGTGTTTTCCCGTGCCTCGGATTCCTGGGGCGGAATCCGGACGGAAACCTTCCTTTAAAGTGGGTCAGCTACCACGCAAAACTCAAGGAAATCGGCCTGAATAAAAGATGCACCCGATTGGTGGTTTATTCCGACTATCAAAAAGGGGAGCTGATCCGCAACGGCTTTGAACCCGAAAAAATTGAAGTCCACGTCCCGGTTCATAGCCGCGGCGAAGACAAATCGCCAAGCTCCTTCAGCGAGCGCAACCACGTGCTGTTTATCGGCCAGGTGATTCGTGGCAAAGGAGTCGACCTGCTCTTGCGCGCGCTGGCGAAGGTCCGCGTGCCTTTCGAGGCCAGCATCCTGGGTGACGGCAATCACCGTCATTATTGCGAGCGGCTTTCTGTCAAATTGGGGCTCCAGGACCGCGTGCGATTCCACGGCTTTGTTCCGGCCGGCGAACTGAAGAATTTCTACCAGGACGCCAGTCTGCTGGCCGTAAGCTCTGTCTGGCCCGAACCGTTCGGGCTGGTCGGCCAGGAAGCCATGTTTCATGGTTTGCCAGTCGTCGGCTTCGATGCTGGCGGCATCCGGGAATGGCTTCTGGACGGGGAGAATGGCTTTCTGGTGCCGGTGAAGGACACCGAAGGTTTTGCGCGCCGGATCGAACAACTGCTGCGCGACAAAGACCTCGGCCGCCGGCTCGGCGCCCGCGGACGCGAACTGGTCAGTCAACAACAAGCCATTTCAGAGCAGGACTGCCCCATCGAGCAAATGCTCCTGCGGGTCGTGCGCGAGAGCCGTCCTGCTGCGCTAAATCACTTTGGCGTTGAAGCAAACGCCGCCGTTTATGAAACACAATGACATGGCCCTGCTGCTGTTGCGCCGTTGCGCCACAGCCCGTAATCCTCTGGCCCGCTGCTGGCTGAATATTCACATGCGGCAGCAGCGATTGCACTCCCAATGGCTCGCCCATGGCGCCGGGATCACCAAACGCGCCCTGGACATTGGCGTCGCCTTGTTTCTTCTGCTGCTGGCGGCCCCGTTGCTGGCGCTCATCGCGCTGCTCATCAAGCTGGAGGATCGCGGCCCGGTCTTTTTCTCGCAGACCCGCATCGGCCAGGACGGACGCGGATTCAAAATGTTCAAGGTCCGCTCCATGTGCATGGGAGCAGAACAACGCGTGGCCGAATTGCTTGAGAAAAACAAGCACCGGGACGGCGTCACTTTCAAGATCAATGACGACCCGCGCATCACGCGCGTCGGAAAATGGCTCCGCAAGTTCTCATTCGACGAACTGCCCCAGCTTTACAACGTTTTCATTGGCGACATGTCGCTGGTGGGGCCGCGCCCGCCGTTGCCGCGCGAAGTGGCCAAGTACTCTCTGGCTGACCGCCGTCGCCTGACCGTCAAGCCCGGCATCACATGCATCTGGCAAATCAGCGGGCGCGCAAACATCGATTTCTCCGGCCAGGTGCGCCTGGACGTGGACTACATTGATAGGCAAAATTTCTGGACCGATCTTCTGATCCTGACGCGAACCATCCCCGCCGTGCTCTCTGGAAAGGGCGCCTGTTAAGTGAAATCAATCCTCATCTGTCCTTCGGAGCGGCCGGCGGTTCACTTCTTGGGAACGACAGCGCCGCTCTGCAGCGTCCCGATGCTCGGCCAGGGCTTGTTGGAGTATTGGTTGAGTTTTCTCGCCTGCGCCCGCGTCAAAGAGGTCCTGGTTCTTGCCCAGGACCGGGCCGACAAAGTGGAGGCCCTCGTCGGAGGTGGCTTGCGATGGGGGTTGAATGTGGAGGTGGCAGCCACGGCGCGTGAATTAACTCCCGAAGAGGCCCTGGCCAAATACGGACCGGATTGGGCGGTCACCGTGCTCGATCACTTTCCGGAAATGCCGAACATGCCGTTGTTCACCAACTATCGCGATTGGTTTTCGGCGGTGCAGGCGTGGTTGCCGCACGCGCGCACATCAAATCGCGCCGGCGTGCGGGAGGTCCAGCGCGGCGTCTGGATCGGTGTTCATGGCAGCCTTTCGCGCGAAGCCCAACTGCGCGCTCCCTGCTGGCTGGGCGACCACGTTTATGTGGGGGCCGGAGCGGTCATCGGGCCTGGCTCGATTCTTGAAGCCGGCGCCTTCGTCGAACCGGATGCGGAAGTCGTCGACAGCGTGGTGGGACCGGACACATTCGTCGGCCGGTACGTCCAAGTAAGAGATTCCCTGGCCTGGGGCGATACATTGATCAACTGGAAAACGTCCCTCGAGGTAAAAGTGCCCGATGCCTTTCTGCTCTGCTCTCTGCGCAAGCGGAGTTCAAAACAGAGAAGCGTGCGATGGCTGGACCGCATCGCCGATCTCTGGACAAATCTGGGCGAAGCCGAATCCGTGATACAAGAGCCGCCGGTTGACGCCATCGGTTCCTAGCCTTGGTTTTCCTCTCACAGTGGAAAAGGGGGATTGGGATTGCGAATGAACCGTCCGCTCGATCACGCCCCTGCGGCCAATTGTCCAAATGAAATCACTTTGATGTCCTTTTGGCCGGCCAGATAATCGGCCAATTCGTGGAGGATGGCGATAAAGGTTTCGTCCGGCTCTCCGTTGCGAAAATACTCCCACCAGTGCGTGACCAATACCGTCAGCGGCCGGCCTTGAAGTTGGTCAATAATAGTGTTGATCATGGTTTGGCGGGACCGGTTGCGGGAAAGCAGGCAACCCGGGTGTGAGAGTAGCAGGGTGCCCCCGCGGCGCCAGTGCGGCGCGCGGCGCAGCTTCCTCACGGCGTAGGTCGGCCACCATGAATACGGCACGCAACCCAGTTCAAACCATCCCGTCGAGATCACTCGGAATCGAGCGGCGGCCTCTACCATGCTGGCGCGGCAGAATTTATCGTGCGGGGCGGCGAACGTCCCGGGCCTCGAAAAACCGGCCTGCATCAGCATCTCCGTTCCGCGTTCCATCCGGCGGCCGGCCTGGCCCCGTCCCAATGCGCCGAATTCCCCGGCCTCGTGGTGACAACCGTGTTGAACAATATGATACCCGGCATTTTCAACAAGATAACGAACAAGTTTCGTATTGACCCCTATCGGCTGACGGGGCGCCGGGCCGCCGTTGCGAAAATACAGGAATTCCTCCAACCCCCCTTCCGGAGTGCGCGCGTCCGTCGCGACTTCGGGAATCGTGGCGAGATTGACGGGCAAGCCGCGGTCCAGGAACGGGCGGTAAAGCCGATCCAGACACTCCACCGGCGTCAGCGCGTTGGTGTCATCGTCGCGCAGGATTACGTGGCGCATCGCTTTTCCTCAATCAACTGCTCGTAAAGTTTTTTCAGCCGCGCGGCCAGGACGCCCAAACCGTGCTGCTGGCTGACCAGTGCGCCGCGGCCGGCCATGCGCCGCGCAAGGGCGACGTCGGAAAGCGCGAGATCGAGCGTCTGGTGAAAACTCCGCGGTTCCTCCAGGGCAAAGAGCCAGCCGTTCTCACCGTGCCGAAGCAGGGCCGAAGGCCCCGAAGTGCGGCTGGATAAAACAACCGTGCCGGCAGCCCACGCTTCGAGAGCGACCAGGCCGAACGTTTCCGAGACCGAAGGCAGAACGACGGCGGCGGCTTCCTGAAGCAAGCCTATCAGACGCGGGTCGTTGGGCGGAAGCCCCCCGGTCATCAATATGCGGTCGCCCAACCCCAGGCTTTCGATTTTTCGCGCGATCAATTCCCCGTAAGGCTCGTCCGTGCACGCGCCGGCCAGCACCAGCATGACCCGCGGATGTCTCTGGAAAATAGCCTGAGCCTGATCCAGCAGCCACGCCTGATTCTTGATGGGATCGATTCGCCCGACGCACAAAAGCATCTGCCGCCCGCGAATTTTCGGGAAGGCTTCGAGCGCCGTCTGGCGATGATTCTTCTCATAAAGGTCCACCGGCACGCCGTGCGGCTGGACGACGATCCGTTTATCCGGATGGCTGCTGCGCAAGAGCGCCGCTTCCTTCTCGTTGCAAGTGATGATCGCATCCGCGTCGCGAAACAAGTGGCGCGAGCCGACAATCCAGCCGAATATTTTCCCCCATTCCCAGCCGACGCCGCGCGGCGCGTTAAACTCCCGCCGCACGTTCGTGGGCAAATCCAACACCCCCCCGTGAATTGACACCACAAACGGTATCCGCCGCCGCCGCGCCACAATGCGCGCAATCCCGCCGATGCGGCCCAGCACGTGCGCATGGATGATGGCGGCTTCCTTCTCGCGCCACAGCGATGACGCCAAATCGAAGGACATGAGATTGCCGCCCACCGACACCAACTGCCGCCTTCGTTGCCGGGAAATGCCCGTGACGGGCATGAATGCGCGGAAGCGTTTGACTTTACAGCCCGAATGGCTCAGCGGATCGCCAGCCGGTGCGTGCTCCAGGCGCGGACAATAGGCAACGGTGTCAACACCCTGTTGGCTCAAACCGGAGCACAGCCGTTCGATCGCCGTTTCCGTGCCGCCCCATTCCACCGGGTTCAATTTTCGCAGGACGTGGACTGCTCTCATGTCGGCACGCCCTCCGTCGCTTCCCAATCCGCCGGGGCGGTTTCAAGTTGTTCGGACGCTTCCCGCCGCGCCTTCTTTTTCAAATAGTAGAGCGCCGCCAGCACGCCGAGGAGCACGTGAAAGACATAGTAAATGGGCGTTTGACGGAATACCCATTCAGTCAGACTTTGCAGAAAAATCCCCAGAAACCCAAAAAGTATCCCCACTCCCATCCGGCGCATGGGATCGCGCGTTCGCTCCCACAGAAAACTGGCGCCCATCTGAAACCACCGCAGCCACAGCCACACAAAAAAAATCAGTCCTGGAATGCCCAATTCGCCGGCAGTCAACGCCGCCAGACAATGCGCCGGCGCGGCTTGCGCCTCGTCCACGTTGCTGCCCGACGGGATCACGTCGCTCGGTTCCTTGTCGGTCCCCTTGTACGGGACAAACCGGTACCCCAGCTTCCGTCCGTAGAGGTCGCTGGCCCAGTACGACCAGTTGTTAAGCCCAACACCCAGCCAATGGTCTGCGAGCATCGCTTGCGCCACACGCAGATAATAACCGCGTCCAAGGTTGTGATGGTTTCCGTACTCTTCTTCCAGAGTAGATGATGCAAAGCGCTCCCTGAGCGTTTTCCACGATTTTGCCGCCAAACCGCCCGCCGCGACAACGACGAGAAAGGAAATCGCGATTTTTTTCGGCGTCAACCGAAACGAAGTCGTCGCCAGTGCCGCTCCCGCAAGGGCCACCGCCAGGATGATCACGCCCGCGCGCGAAATGGTAAGAATCATCGCGACGCTGCCCAGGGCGATGCCCGCCACGCAAAGTCCCCTGGTAATGGCCGGAAGGCGCGAGTTGAAGCCCGCCACAAGCACCGGCGCCGTCATGCAAACAAAAACGGAGAGGCTGTTGGAATCGTCGATTGTTCCGGGAACGCGATTGATCCCGTCCACATAGCGCTGTTTGAGCGCCAGTAAACCCTCGTAGCAGACCAGCGCCGCCAGCGAAAAGACAAACAACCGCAGCTCCCGTTCGCCTCGCAAATAAAACGCCACCGCCATCACCAGCCCCACGCCTTTCACCATTTTGAGCAGTTCAAAATAGCCGAATAGGCGGGGGTCGCTTATCGCGACGTTGAAACACGCATAAAGGAAGAAAAGCAGCATCGGAAACATGCTGGCCGGCCAAAACGCGCGCGATTCGCCTGGCCGCGGCCTCAGCACGGCGCTGACCAGAAGGCTCAACGCCAGGATGTCCAGCACGGAAACTTCAAATCCGCGGGAGGTGCCGCGATACCACTCGCGGCTGACGAAATTGACATCCAACCGCTCGATCAACGGCCCCAGGAACACCAGCAGCACAAAAAACAGATCGCGCACCCGCTGCGAGACATAGGCCATCGCGCAACCCGCGACCATTGCCATGGGAATCACCGTAAAGCCAAATATCGCCTTCACGCCCATATCAAATTCAGCGCGGGCCGGGCCGGCATTCAGTAAAAGAACACGTCGGTGGTGGTCACTCCGGGACGGCCCGGACCCACGCTCCGAAATGTCTGGTGCCGCTCCGCCTGGTTGTGTTCCCGCAGTTCGGGATAGCGCCACGAATCGTCCACGACGATGATGCCGCCTCTCTTGACGCGCGTTTCGGCTTTCTGAAAGCAAATCGGCCGGATGCGCGTCCATTCCTCGCTGCCGTCCACAACGACGACGTCGAACCGTTCTTCCGGGATGGCGTGAAGGTATTCGGATCTTTCAAACCCGGCGGGGTTCTTGAAGTCAAACGGGCACAACTTGAGCGTCACGTTGCCCAGCGATTTCTCCTCCACCCGTTTGGAAACCAGGTTGAACCACTCCGGGTTGTCCTCGATCGAGAACACGCGGCTGACCCGGCGCGCAAAAAACAGGGTCGAACCGCCGGAGCCATACTCGCAGACCGTCATATGCGGCTCCAAGAAGTCGCCCAGGAAATCGACGGCAGCGTAGGAAAACCACGGAAGTTCGAGGTCCGCCGGGGTTTTGCGGCCAAGGACATTATGCGCCAGGCAGCGTGGCACGTATTCGGGGTGAGCGCAGAGGTTCGCCACCACACGGCCGATTTTCTGAGGAATGGTTCCTTGCATGTCGCCTTTCTTTCTATTTCGATTCTAGTTGGGCCAGTCCCTGGCGATTGGCCTGGGGCCAGTAATCCGTGCAGCCTGCTTTGAGCGCTCCATACGCGAAGAAACCCGAGACCAGCGCCAGAAGCCATTTTGCGGCCGCCGCCGGGAGGCAAACCAGGCGTTGGGCCCCGTTAAGTCCTCCAAGACGCTGAAAACCCAGCCCCGTCATCCCTGGGTAAAGACGCCACCACGACGGCGTCTTCCGGAGATGCTCACCGATGAGGCGTTTGAGCCACGCCGGATCGGAGTGATCGTTGCTGGCCAAAGTCGCCCCGGCGCGCTGGCGCTCGGAAAGCGGCCTGCCCCTCAAATATGTGTCAAGTATGATATGCACTATCGTCTGCCCCATGATTTGCCGCTTTTGGTTCCGCAGGATAGCGCCCGGCGAAACATACGACTCGAACGTGTGCTCCGCCCCCTCCGCCAGCCGGATGCGTCCGGCCACAGGCGGCCGCGTTAGAAAATCGGTGCATACGAGCGTCTTGATAAAGCCGTCCTCGCATGCCGCAAGGTCCCGGGGCAGGTAAATGTTTCGCGCCACTTCAGCGCGGATGCAATAGAGCTGCCCGCACAATTGCCCCTCAGCCGAGGTTGTCAGGCGCGCCGCCGCCAGCGAGAGCAGGTCCCACAGCGACTTGCGCCGCTTGAACAGGATGTCTTTGCAGGGGCGGTCCACCGCCACGCTCGCCTCCTGGTGGCTTTCAAGCGCGCGCAACATTGTCCACAGGGATTCGGGCCGGTGAATGAGGATATCGGCATCCATCATGATTAGGAATCGCGCTTCCCTGGACGAAATCGAATGCACGAATTGATTCCATGCATTGACCTTGCCGCGTTGAGTCAATTCCACCACCTGCGCATCAAAGGCGTCGTTGTAACGGTGGTCGCGGGATTGCGCCGCAAATAACTCCGCCGCGACCGATGCCGTCCGATCCGTGCAACCGTTGGCCAGGCAGACGATCTGGCATTTCCATCCTCGCAGGCTAAATTTGCGGAAGAGCGTTTGCCGGAATAACGAATCGAGGGTGGCGCGAATCATCGCCTCCTCATTCCACGCGATTATACCGATCGCAACCTGCACGACTGGAGCACTCTTCATTAGTGTCCAAATTTATTGCGCGCGGGACCGCCGGGGTATTGGGCAAATACCTCCCTGGACGCGGGACGACACCCCATCCGGGTTCCTCCCAGGAATTCCGAAGGCTTACTCCGTTACGAGCACATCAATCCGCGTGCCTTCCGCTCCTCCGTGATAGACCCCTTCGACGGCTTTTTGGAAATCGGACGCCTTGGCATTCGGTATGTCCTCGAACTGCTGCGGATTTCGGTCCACCAACGGAAACCAACTGCTCTGGATTTGCACCATGATCCGATGGCCCGCCCGAAAGTCGTGCAGCACGTCGGGCATCGCATACTCGATCTTCGTCGGCTGCCCGGCGACAAACGGCTCCGGCCGCGACATGCTCTGGCGAAACTTGCCGCGAAATGGCTCCCCGCGTACCATCTGCTGATAGCCCCCAAAGTGGACGCCATGCGGATTCGGTTCGGGATCGGGAGTGTCGTTCGGATAGACGTCGATCACTTTGACGATGAAATCGGAATCTGTGCCGGAAGTGGAGACGCGCAACACCGGCGTGACAGGGCCGGCGAGGGTCACATCCTGTTCGAGCGGCTCGGTTTCGTAGGTGAGCACGTCGGTTCGCCGTGAGGCGAAACGCTGGTCGCGGGTCATGTAATCGCCGGGCATCCCCTCGCCGATTTCGCTCGTCACAGGGACCGGCTTGGACGGGTCGCTGGTGTATTCGTCGAACTCCTCCGCTCCGCTGGCTGGAGGCGAAAAGGACAGTTTTCCCCCGGCATCGAGATACAGCGAGCGGGGGACGGCGTTGGTCGGCGGCCACGCCTCGAATGTTCGCCATTCGTTCTTGCCCGTCTCAAACATCCATGCTTTGGGAAGCGCTTCATGCCGCTGGCCTTTGAGCGCGCGCATGAAGAACGGAAATTCAATCTGCTCGCGGAAATAGCCCCCCGTCTTGGATGAGAATCTCAGATCGCCTAATTTATCCCCGCTTTGGTCCCCCCATTCGCCGTGGGACCACGGGCCCATGACCAGGGTCACCGCCGGCGCGCTGCCGTCGGCCTGGAGTGCCCGGAACAATTTCAGCGTGCCGCCGAGGTCCTCCGCATCGAACCAGCCGCCAACCAATAGCACCGGCGCCGTCACCTTGTGCATGTCCGGGCTTAAGGCGCGCGAGGCCCAGAAGCCGTCGTAATTGGGATGATCGAGCATGTCGCTCCAATAGTGGTTGCGATGTTTGAAGCAAAGGTCCTCGGCCCTGGAAAGAGGCCCCATTCGCAAATAGAAGTCGTATTCATCCTCAGTTCCGAAGTCGAAGTCTCCGCGTTGGGGGGATCGGTTGGGCTTTGGCCCTCGCGGCCAGAACCCGGTGTAAAAACCGAAATTGGCCGCCAGAAAGAACGCGCCGTTATGATACGCGTCATCGCCGTCTCCCACGTCGCCCATCGGCGCCTGCGGCGAATCGGCTTTAAGCGCCGGGTGGGAGTTGATCAATCCAAACGCCGCGTAAAATCCGGGATACGAAATGCCCCACATCCCGACGCGCCCGTTATTGTTTGGGATATTTCTGACCAGCCACTCGATGGTGTCATACGTATCGGTGCTCGGATCGGTATCCGCCGGCCCGTTGAGATGCGTCTTGTGAGGTGGAACGTCGATGAATTCCCCCTCGGATAGGAAGCGGCCGCGCACGTCCTGATAAACAAAAATAAATCCCTCCCGCGCGAATGAATCCCCCGGACCGAGCGTCGCGCGATAGTTAGTGGCCCCGTAAGGCGCCACCGAATAAGGCGTCCGCAGCAGGAGGATCGGATACGTCCGATGATTGTCCTTGGGCGCGTAGACCGCGGTGAACAATTTGACGCCGTCGCGCATCGGGACGTGGTATTCCTGCTTGATGTAATTTGAGCGGACCAATGAGGGCAGCTTTTCCGCGATTGCGGCGCCGGCCTGCGGAGGAGCGGCGGACATTGAGAGCAGGGCGAACATGGCAACGCACGTTCTTGGTTTCATTGGCGCTTTCTTCGGTAACTCCATTTTCGTGTGAATATACCGCTGCCGGTTCGTTGGTTGAAATCCAAATAATGGAGATTTGGAGTGCGCGCCGAGGTCCATAACGCCGGCACGAGTATCCTCAAGTTAATCGCCCGTTTCCGGCCGCACAGACTTCAACGCGATTTGACACAAGCCGCCTGGACAGACCATGTTGCCAAGTGGCTTCTCAAGCGCATATTGTTGTTTTGGGCGCGGGTTTTGGCGGGCTGGAGTTTTGCAAGCGTTTTCGCCATCCGACGGCGCGCATTACTCTGGTGGACCGCACCAATCATTATCTTTTTCAGCCGCTGCTCTACCAGGTCGCCACGGCCGGCCTCTCCGCGACGGATGTCGCCCAGCCAATCCGATCCATTTTGTCCCGCAAACGAAATGTCACGGTCATCATGGCTTCGGTCGTGGATTTCAACCTGGCCGAAAAAAAGGTCGTCCTGGCCCAAGGCGAGTTGGCTTACGATTTCCTGGTCCTGGCGCTGGGCGGTTGCACCAGTTATTTTGGACATCCAGAATGGGAGCAATATGCGCCGGGCCTCAAATCGCTGGGGGACGCGTTGCGGATTCGCGCCCAGGTCCTGCTCGCCTTCGAAAAAGCGGAAACCGAATTATCGCCGGAGGAACAGCAGCGGTTGATGACCGTCGTCATCGTGGGCGGAGGCCCGACCGGTGTCGAACTGGCGGGAGCGATCTCCGAACTGACCCGCCACGTTTTGCGCGCGGACTTTCGGCGAATCGATTCCGCCCATGCGCGTGTCATCCTGATCGAAGGCGGCCCAACGATACTGGGCAACCTGCCGCCGGATTTGTCCGCAAGCGCGCAACGGCAATTGGCGGCGCTGGGCGTGCAGGTGCGTGTCAATACTCCCGTCAAGAACATTGCGCGCGATCGCGTGGAGCTGGAAGGCGGGGAAACCATTTGCGCCGCCAACATTCTTTGGGCGGCCGGAGTCTCCACAAGTCCCTTGACGAAGAAACTGGGCGTCGAATTGGACCGCGCCGGTCGCGTCAAGGTGAATTCCGATCTCGGCCTGCCGGGGCATCCGGAGGTCTTCGCTATCGGCGACATGGCGCTGGTTTTGGGGGCCGACGGCAAGCCGGTGCCGGGCGTTTCCCCGGCGGCGATGCAGATGGCGCGACACGTCGCCGGCATCATCGAAGGCGCGCTCAATTCCCCCGGCGCGGCCCGGCGTCCCCCCTTTAAATACTGGGACAAGGGAACAATGGCGACGATTGGACGATCCGCGGCCGTCGCGCAAATCGGAAGAGTTCATATTTCCGGCTTATTTGCGTGGCTGGCGTGGTTGATGGTTCACCTGATTTTCATTATCGGCTTTCGCTACAAGATCGCCGTGATGTTCCAATGGCTTTACTCTTACGTCACCTACAAGCGCGGCGCTCGCATCATCTTCGGCAGCCGGGAATAGCGCCCCGTTTTTGACTTTGCCCGCCTGTTCCCGTAACGTGCCGGCCACATGAATGTGATTTCCCATCTCGACGCGGATTTCGCCCGACAAGTCCGGCGATTGCTTGCGCCGTCGAGCCTGTTTGATCCCGCGATTGAAGCGCAAACAAGGGCGATCATCGAGTCCGTCCAAAACCGCGGCGATTCCGCGCTGACCGAATTGACGGAACGGTTCAACGGCGTTCGGTTGCGTCCGGATCAATTCGCGCTGACCCAGGCGGAATGGATGGCCGCTTCCCTGCAGGCTGATGAATCATTGCGCGCCGCGATCGCGGAGACAACCAGGAACGTGGAAAACTTTGCAAAACGCTCGCGCCGCAAGGATTGGTCGATGCGCAACAGCCACGGCGCGCTGGTCGGCGAGAAATTTGATCCGTTCCAGCGTGTCGGAATTTATATTCCCGGCGGAGCGGCTCCGCTGGTTTCCACGGCGCTGATGACAATTCCCCTGGCGCGTGTGGCCGGTTGCCGGGAAATTGTTGTATGCACGCCCTGCGGCCGCGACGGCCAGGTCAACCCGGCGTTGGTCTTCGCCGCGCGCGACGCCGGGGCCACGGAGATTCTCCGCCTGGGCGGGGCACAGGCGATTGCCGCCATGGCCCTGGGCACGGAAACGATCCGGCGAGTCAATAAAATTTTCGGCCCGGGCAACGCCTACGTGGTCGCCGCCAAGCGCCTTCTGTTCGGCCATGCGGCGATGGATTTGCTGCCGGGGCCGAGCGAATTGCTCGTGCTGGCCGACGACTCGGCCAACCCCTCCTTCATCGCGGCCGATCTTCTGGCGCAGGCCGAACACGGATCGGGACACGAGCGCGTCTGGCTCCTGACCCCATCGGCCAAAATCGCGCGCGCCGCGCAAAAGGAAATTGCCCGGCAACTGCCGAAAATGGCGCGGTCTGAATTGATCGGGCGCGCCCTGGCGCGCAACGGCTGGGTGGTGCGCGTGGCGGACATGGGGCAGGGCATCGGACTGGCCAACCAGATTGCGCCCGAACACCTGGAAATCATGTGCCGCGACGCCGGCCGCATCGCCACATCATTGGTCACCGCGGGCGCAATTTTTCTGGGAAACGATTCCCCCACGGTTCTGGGCGATTACGTGGCCGGTCCCAGCCATACCCTTCCCGCCGGCGGCAGCGGAGTCTCTTTCGCCGGATTGACCGTCGATCAATTTCAGCGCCGCACGAGCATTGTCGAGTATAAAAAACCCGCGCTGCGAAGGGCCCTCCGGACGGTCGCGAAATTCTCGGAAATTGAGGGTCTTGACGCCCACGGCTGGTCGGCGGCGCTGCGTCTGCGGCGCTGATTTATGTCAAGCCAGCAGTTCCCTGGCATGGGTGAGGATTTCGGATTCAACGCGCCCTTTGAACGGCAGGGCGGCGAAGGGAATGTCGATGTCAATTAAAAGTTGCGCGGCCTGGACCTCCAGCTTCCCCTCGATTGAAAATCCCATGGCGCGGAAACTGAAAATGTCCACCCATCCGCTCCAGGCTTCCGCGACATCGCTGACATGCCCGCCGAATTGCGAGCGAGTGTCCGCAAGCAGAACGGCGACGCGCCTTTTTGCCTCTTCCTGGCCTAAAACATGCGGGACAGACAAATGTATTTTCGGCATGGCGTCAATGTAGGCGATTCGCGACGGCGCGCAACTATCTCGGCAACCGGCCCGCCCCAAATCGCACGGGCCTCGCCGCCTTTGCGCGGTCATCGGCGCGCATGAGCCTCCCAAACCAACCGCAGCCCTTCGAGTGTCAGAAGCGGTTGGACGGCGGTTACCTCCGGCAGCTTGGCGGAAATGAGCCGGGCATAACCGCCGGTGGCCACGACCGGCAGGCGCCGGCATTTCAACGCGCGCTTCAAGTCGCCCACCAGCTCGCGAATCAGGCCCCGGTAGCCATGCACGGCGCCGATCAACATCGCCTCCTCCGTGTTCTTGCCGATGACGGCCTTCACCTCCCGGATGGCGATGCGCGGCAGAAGCGCCGTTTTTTCGTGCAGATAATCGGTCATCGCGTTGAGGCCGGGCGCGATGATGCCTCCCACGTAATTGCCTTTCTTATCCACAACGTCGAAAGTGACGGCGGTGCCGAAATCGACCACCACGGCGGGCGCCCCGAAATGGCGTTTGACCGCCACGGCATTGGCCAGCCGGTCCGCGCCAATGGTGTCCGGCTCCGGGTAATCGATTCCCACGCCTCGGACCGTTTCGGCCGTTAATTGCAAACTGGCAAGGCGAAATTCGGATTTGAGAAACTTCTCCACCATCGGCGTCACTGCGGGGGCGACACTGCACAGGATGGCCCCGGTGATCGGCCCCTTCAGGAATGTGGCTGCCGCCTTCCTGGCCGCCGCGCCGCGCCAGTCGCGCGTCGGAACGTCTGTATGCCGCAAGACCCGGCTGGAATTGGCCAGTCCGATATGCGTGTGCGTATTGCCGATGTCAAAAAGCGCGATCATCAGTTCATCCATTTTTCCTCAGTCAATCAAACATCCTTCCGCGGGCCGGCCACGCTCATGGCCATCGCATTGAATACACACAACACCGGCGAATGTCATTCTGCAAAACGCGCCGTTCGGCGATTGCCGGGAATTTGCAGGCTCGCATTTATGCGGCCGCCCGCGTACTTTCGCCCGCCGATGGCTTTTGACCGTCAAGCCGTGAAGGCCGCGGCGGCAGAACTTGCCGCCACGGGCGTTTTTATCGGGACCTCGTCGTGGAAATACGAGGGCTGGCTCGGGCTGCTTTATGATCCCGCGCGTTATGAATATCGCGGCAAGTTCGCCAAAACGCGTTTCGAGCGCGACTGCCTGACCCAATACGCCGAAGTATTTAAGACCGTCTGTGTCGATGCCGCTTACTATGATTTTCCGCGGCGCGAATACCTTCAAAAGCTGGCGGCTCAAGTGCCCGAAGATTTCCGCTTCGGTTTCAAAGTGACCGATGCCATCACCATCAAGCGATTTCCGAACCTGCCCCGTTTTGGCGTCAGGGCAGGACAACTGAACACGGACTTCCTGAACGCGGACCTCTTCGCGGCGGTTTTTCTCAGCGCCTGCCAGGAAATTAGGGAAAAGGTCGGCGTGCTGATGTTCGAGTTCTCTCGCTTTTGGCCCTCCGACTATCAGCATGGCCGGGATTTTGTCGGCGATTTGGACCGTTTCCTGCGCAAGCTGCCCAAAGGCTGGCCTTACGCCATTGAAATGCGAAACAGCCATTGGTTGCGCCAGGAATATTTCGATTGCCTCTCCCAAAATGGCGTCACGCACGTCTTCAACTCCTGGCAGGCGATGCCGTCTGTCGCCGGGCAAATGGCGCTGCCCGGCAGCCGGACCAACCCCGAATTGATGGCCGCCCGTTTCCTCTTGACACCCGGCCGAAAATACGAGGACGCCGTCAAGACCTTCCAGCCTTACGACAAAATCAATGAAGCAAATGCCGACGCCCGAACGGCCGCCGCATCGTTGATCCGCGAGGGATTGCGTTACCAGCCGCGAAGAAAGAGCTACATCTATGTCAACAATCGCCTCGAAGGCAACGCCTTGATGACGCTGGAAGCCATTTTGGCGCTGATCCGGAATTCCTCCGGGCAAAGTCAACCCGCCGACACGCATTAACCGCTGGAAACCGAGCTTGAAGAGAAGCCCCGCATTGCGTCTAATGATTTTATGATCCACACGCCATCGCGGGTGCCGCGCGGCGCCCGCCGGCTTCTAGCTTTTGTGTTGGCCGCCGCCGTAGTCGCGCCCGCTTGGGCGCAAGATGTCGCCGGGCCTGGACCGGTTTCCAAATACGACTTCAACACAGCGGACGCATTGACGGGTTGGACCGTCGCTGGGGACGCGGGGATTGACTTGACCAAGGACCGCCAGGGCGCGGGCGGCTCGCTGAAAATTGGGCCGGGCGGCTCGGCGCTCCTCAAGCTCCGCGCGCAGGACGGCTCCGGAAAGGTCGAGCTATGGGTTTACGATGACGGCTGGAAACCGAAAGACCCCAACGCGGGACGTGTCGGCCCACGGTGGGGCTTGGTCCAGAGCGACGGACGGCTGTTGGCGGCGGGCATTTTCCACGCCAGTTATCTGGCCGGCGACGAAGGCTACACCGCTTCCGCGTCCAACGGGAAAGATTGGTTTGACCAGTTATTTTGGCTTGGGATCAATCGCGCGCCGTCCGGATGGCACAAATGGACCTTCGACTTCGATCCGGAAACCGGCATTCGCCTTTTCCATAACGACTCGGACGTCCCCCCTCCGCTTGACAAGGCGAATCTCAAGGGTTTCGTGGCCCTGGAAATTTGGGGCGACAACGGACCGGACGACGGCCAGACGATTTGGGTGGATGACGTTTCCGTCGTTTTGGGCGCCCCGGCGCAATTGGTCACAGCCGTTGAAGCAGACCCATACGACGACGCGGCGGTGGCGAAGTTTGCGGCGTCGCTGCCCGCGCCGGTAATTTACTCCAAGGACCGCGCGCCCACCACGCCCAAACTCGAGGAGCTTCCGTTGCGGGACAGCGTTTCCGAGTTCGGGATTACCTGGCATTTCGACCACCCGGCGCGCGTTGGGCAATTCGTCAACGGGGACTGGTATGTGGTGGGACCGGTCACAGTGACAACCATCGATCCCGCGCCGCTTTATGGCGCGGAGATTCCGCCGCGTGAGTTGGACAAGATGGACAAGGAACGGCCGGAAGCGCAGCACGTTCGCAACGGCTTCATGATCAATCCGCCCGCGCAAATGAAAGTGGCCTACGACAGCGGCGTGCGCAACTGGTGGGATCCGGCGTTGATCCAAAAACTCCCGGCAATCCTTAAGCCCGGCGATTCCCTGGTCTCGACGATCAGCATGCCCAAGGGGTTGAGGCTTCACGCACAGTTGCGCAACACGATCAAGCGCGGCGAGGAGGACTGCAGCCCAATCCGCATTGCGGCGGTGTTGACCTGCCTGGACGCTCCGCAGGCGCCGGACGCCTTTCGTCCGGCCTTCTGCGATCGCGGCGGGAAAATTTACCTGGCACGCGATCTAAAGCGCGAGTTGTTACCCATGGCCGCCCGAGCCAGTCGTCTGCCGAATATTAATCGGTTCATTCGATTCACCCAGCGTCCGTGGGTGGGAACCGGCTTTTTCGGTTTTGAGGAACCGGTTGAGAACATGCCGCAGTACGGGCTTGAATACGGGCGCGTCTCCGGAATTTCGGCGCTCTTATTATGCACCGATCTGACGCCCGAGCAAAAAGAACCGCTCCTGGTCAACTTTGTCCAGATTGGAATCGATTTGGGCGCCATGATCCGCGCGGGTCATCCGGGCTGGACCGGTTTCGGCGGCCATGGCAGCGGCCGCAAGCTTCCCATCGTTTTCGCGGGCATTTTGCTCGGCGACGACGAATTGGCCAATATCAATAAATCTTTTCCCAAGGCAAGCTTTGGCGAGGATGAGCAAACCGCTTATGGAGATTCCTGGACCGGCGCGACGGTGGTCTTCGCCGGCCACTCGGGTATCGACGTGGCCACCGGGCAGGGTCGAAACCGCGTGCGCCACGAACCGTGGGGCCCGTACGAGCACATGCCGCCGTCACAGTGGACGGATGGTCAGAAGACAAGCGAGGCCTATCGCCGCTGTTGCACCAGTGTCGGCTGGGGCGGCGAGGCGCTCGCCCTGCGCCTTCTGCACGCCGAGAAGTTCTGGAATCACGACCCGTTCTTCGACTATGTAGACCGCTGGATGTACCAGGACGACTCCGAATCCGTAAAAATCCTGAAAGCGGACACTGGCCGTGATTATGATCAGGATTGGGATCGCCAGGGGCAATTCTGGGATCCGTTCGTAAACGATATGTGGTCCGCGCATCGAACCGAATTGCCCGCGCCGACGAACGGATGGAAGCAACCGCACGACGATTCCTATTACCGCGCCGCGGTGGCCAATCCGGAGTGACGGAACGCCGCGCGCCGGTCTTGCTGGCGCCGAAATCCATCTTTGCGTTCTGTGCGGCCATTCTTGCCGCGATCAACCGGCAATGGAATTCTCCAGGCAGACTTTGCGGTAAATGTAGGCCAGCGGCTTCATTCGTCGTGAACGCTGCTGGTCGTCGAAATCCACGCTGAGCAGGCCAAATTTCTTGGAGTAACCGAATTGCCACTCGAAGTTGTCCAGCAGGGACCAGTAATAGAAACCCCGCACATCGACCCCTCCGTCAATGGCGCGATGCACTGCGGCCAGGTTTTCCCTCAAATCACGTTCGCGAAAGGCCTCGTCGGCCGAAGAGGAGCCGTGCTCCGTGATGTAAATCGGGAGCCGGCACTGTTGATACATTTCCTGGAGGGCAAATTCCAGTCCCCGCGGATGGCGTTCCAGCATGTCATCGCACTCGATGCCCAGTCGCGCCAACTCCTCGAATGAGAAACCGAAGGTCGGCACCAGCGGCATCAAATTCTTGAAACGAATTCGCCCGTAGTAATTAACGCCCAGAAACGTGGACGCTGTCTTCCTTGTGCCGCCCAAAAAACGGTCCATCACCAGAGTGTTTAACTGCGAATGGATGAAGGCGGCCATCAGCGCATCCCACGGCGAGGCCTTTCGGTAAGGCTTGAAATAGGTCCAATTCTTGGAAAAACCGACCTCGACTTTTCCGAGGCTGCTGCCGGCCTGGCGGATGATGCCGCAGACGCGTTCGTGGGCCTCGGCCATGTTATAAATGACACTGCGGAAGGCGTACAAACGGGCCTTCTTCTGCGGAGGAAATTCACCGATCAGGTAGCCGCAGGAGGCATAGGTGTCGGGTTCATTAAACGTATTCCATATCCGGACGCGATCGCGCAGCGCGCGCACCAGCTTTGTAACGTAATCGACAAACATCGGAATTGTCGCGGCGTTGGTCCAGCCGCCGATGGCGTTGATCCAGGACGGATTGGAAAAGTGGTGGAGGACGACCATCGGAACAATGCCGGCCGCATTGAGCCGGTCCAACTGATCGATGTAGCGGGCGAGTTCGGTCTGATTGAGCGGTCCGTGGGCTTCAGATTGCAACCGCGACCACTCGATGCCCATCCGGTAGGCATTGACACCGATCTGACGCATCCACTGGATGTCCTCGGCGTATTGGTGATAGCTGTTGCAGGCGATGTTGCACGTCTTGCCGTCACGGGCGACGAAACCGGTCCACTCATTGTCGATGTGACCTTCGATTTGGGTGGTGGAGGTGGCGGTTCCCCACAAAAACGCGTCGGGGAATTTCAGCAGCCTCCCGTTCTGTGCCGGTTGGGGCACGACGCGGTTGCCACTGGTCTGCAATTGGACGGAATCCATCGGTGGAAAGCAGCGCATGCTTGCCGGCAGAAAATTCCCCCAAGAGCCCGCCGGATTCAAGCTCTTAATTGACAGGCGCGGGCGGGTTTGTTGAAGACATACCTTGACAAAGCGAACGCGAGGGTGATACGGTCACGTTATAGCTCGGATTTTGGACGCTTTTCGGAGGTCTCGTTCACCATTCTCAGGACTATTTCAACTTGGAAATCGGTGACACCTGCACATGGACCGATGTCTCCAATCTCTTGTCCGCGAAAGGAAAAAAATGACAAATGCACAGTTTGTGTCAAAAGTTAGCACTGACACCTGCATGTCAGGCCGGGACTCTGGCGCTACGCGTTGCACCACGCGGGCCTGGATCACCTATGAAGCGACGCACCAAAACGTGTGTAACCACGGGCTTTCCGTCGCTTGTAGAAACAGAATCGTCCCACGCATCTGCGATCAATGTGATCATATCGCCATAAAAGCACTTCTTGTATGCGTCGTAGATGACGTCGTGTGCGCCCTCGACGTGCTTCTTCAGCGCGCCTCCTTTGCCGCAGTTCTTACCGCAGATATTGCACATTGCACCGTGGCCCGGCCTTACTGCTCCTTTTCTTCTTCGTGACATATGTATCCTTTGTTCGGGGTTTCTGCATCGTACCAAAGAGCATAGCGGCGGGACCTGTCGAACAGGCCCGCCTTTGTCCTGCTGCTCATCAAACTCGGGCACCCGCAGCTTGCTCTTCCCACATGCCCATGACTGTTCGCATTACAATTTGGGAACAGGCACCCCAGTATTCCATATCGGTTCCTAAATGTGATGTGATACTGACCTGCTTGATCCGATTGACCAACGCCTTATGTAGGCTGTCGGCGCATCGCTCGAACACTTTTTTTGGATCTATCCGCCAACAGTACCTATCCCCCTTTAACTGAAGGCATTCCCTGAAGGCAGCAGCCATTGGAAGCAACGCGGCCAAATCCAGGCTGTGCTTGGATGTGTAAGGAGTTCCGGCTCGCGTAACCGGCTTCTTATTCACTTTCACCGCCCCTAACTTACCGAATGATTTCGGGTTCACAACGCCGTCACTAAACCGAGATTCGATGTATTCCGGTAATATTACAACGTCTTTAATTACATCAAACAATTTGAAAAACTCTTTCTGCGTCGATTCGTTTGTATAAAGTTCAAGAGCCTTGCTCTTCGATTTGTACATCGATGCAGGGTGCGTATCCACCCACCGATCTTTGAGGAAGCACGCCAACCTTTGGATGATCTCGATCACATGCCATTCCTTCTCTTCGTTTTCTCGGAATGTCACCAAACTTGTGTCGAATCCCGATTTTGTCAGCGCCTCTTTCAGCGGTTCAAACTTATCCTGGTACTCGTCCAGCGTGAACTGCTGAACCTGGCTCGATGTATTGAGAGCCTCAACGATTCCTTCAACTTGAGCCTCTTCAGAACCCTCTCCAGATACGAAATGCACTCGCACGAATGGTTCCATCCATTCTGGCGTTTCCTTATAATCCACCAGCCTGCCGACCACATCCTCAATTACTTTGTAAGTGTGCCCACCATCAGCAATCCCGAATTTCTTAACACCATCGTTATCATACCTATCTTTAGGGATGTCAGGAATAGAGATCGTTAGCTTTCGCGCGGAATTGTCAAACTCGAAGCGGTCGCATAGGTACGTGATGCCTCGATTCTTTAGATGGAAACACTCAGGGTCGTTCCCGGCCGTTTCCATCATCTCCTTGAATGGCCTCTTTTTCTCGCATGGGGGTCGCAGATTAGCGTTACCCCGCTCTAACTTGGCAACTTCCGAGAACGGCAACAACGTTTCCATATGGAAGGTTGCTGGACTTATCGGATCGGAGAGGCGCTTACAGTGATCGTTGTCGCGGACTTGCAGAACAATAGTACGTGTACTTGCTTTCATTTTCTAACCTTTTTGTTATGGTAGGTGTTTCCCACCAAGTTTCATTTTGTTGGAAGCTCGTAATTGAGTCATCCAATCAGGCGCCATTTTATATTAAACGACCGTGATGTCAAGCCCCATCTTGAATTTTTTTCCGCCCAAACGCCGCGCCCAGACATACAAAACTGGGCTTCCCCGCGGCGTCGGCTCTCGTTCCACAGCTTTTTTGGGAAGAAAATTCCTCTTTGAGCGCCCAGGATACAATAGAAGGCTCGTAAGGTGTCAATTTCGGCGGACGCACAGCGTAGCCTCGAAGCGAGGAATCAGATTGGGCCTATGCGCTCCAAAGCCGCGCCGCTTTCAAGTCGCTGACGCGGAGTCTCCAGACTCAAAACGTGCAGGTGTCAGTCCTAACTTTCGACACTTGACATAAAGTTGGGCGTTTGAATGGTACCAACCGTTGGAGCCTTGCAAGAGGAAATACGGGCTACGGCTATGACGGTGTCGGCAATCTGACGAGCGTGAAGTATCCTCTGAGTCCTTCCCTGCACTCGGCTTAAAAGTGGGTGAGAGTCCGCCTTGAATCATTCCGGATTGGTTCCCACGACCGGGAACACAGGTTGCATCACTCTTTATCTCACCCACTTTTAATCACACCCCGGGTGAGCGGGTCGCGTTGCCTGGACGGACCGGTGAAGGGTTTCCAGAAAGATTGACTCGGCGCGGTCCAACCAGGCGTGAAATTTTGCGTTGTCCAACCGGTCCGGCAACTCGGCCAGACGGTCGAGATTAAAGCGGCTGTCGGCCACGCCCAGCCCGCTTTTCACAGCGTCGATCGCATTAATATTCTGCTCGACGTGATTTTCGACGGGCACCAGAAACAGGGGCTTG
>DATKFW010000096.1:0-77000 GCA_035511075.1 Vulcanimicrobiaceae bacterium | reverse complement strand
CGACCTCAGTCCCATGGTCTTGGCGAATTCAAACACTTTCCGGGCCTCTCCTTCATCGCTGGAAATGCCGACGACGCCATAACTGACCGCATGGATCTTGTACTTGGCAAGTTGATCTTTGACTTTTTGGACGACTTCCGGTGAAGCGTTGTGGTCCCACTTGATGGTTGGTTCCTCCTTGCTCAACGACTGGCCGGGATAAAACTCAATCACTTTGCCGCCCGCCTCCGCCGTCTTCTCGATGGCTTCAAAGACAGTGAAACGGTTAAATGTGTATGCCTGGCAACCAATGAAAAAGCCGCCCGTTTTGCATTCTTCGGGGATTTTGTTTTCGGTCTGGGCGGCCAACGGGCCAATTGATAGCCCCGCAATACAGCAGGAAGTGATCAGTGTTCTAATGTTCATATTGTGCAAGGATTCTTTCGTTTGTCAGCGGCGCATGGCCCGGACCGGTTCTTCCGCCGTGTCAGTTCCGGAGACTTCCTCTACGTTGTTGCTTTGTTGTCAGTTTGTCCATCCCAATTGAAGCGAGCCCATTTGACTGGCGGAACAACTGCGGAGAGAATTGACCGGGGTAAACAGCATGGCGGAGTTGATTCGTTACGCGGGCCGCAGGGTTGAATCTCAGAATACCGGCGGGTAGAACTGGCGTGATTTGCCAGATTCTCAGGGCTGTTTTTTTGGAGGAACGTCGCCGGGAACCTCGGCACGAAGGTTAAGTAATTCGCGGGAACGAGCCAGAGCCAGATCTATATTGGCGCAGACATTTTCTCTCCCAAGGCGGTCCAGAAAACCGGCCTTGTCCATCATGAACAAAGGTTGGGCGTGGGGTCCGCTGAGGACGAGACATTTGCCGCGGTGCCGTAACCGTTCGTAGAGGTCTTCCAAGGCATTCAATCCAGTGGCGTCCATGGCCAGGACTTTTCGCATGCGCAGGATTAAGACGTCGGGTTCCTGCTTGAGTCTCTGAAGAGCACTCTCCAGTTTATCAGCCGCGCCGAAAAAAAACGAACCAAAGATTCGATAAATCATGACACCATTTGGAACTTCCTTGCCGATCAGCGAATGATGTGAGCCTTCGGTCTCCGTGCTTTCGTCCACTGCGGTAATTTGCGTCGTGTCGGAAACACGTTTAATAAACAGCATGGCGGCCAATACCATTCCAGTTTCTACCGCGACGGTCAGGTCAATGATGACCGTGAGACAGAAGGTGGCGAGAAAAACAGCGGTGTCGCTGCGTGGCCACTTGGGCAGGCGGATAAAATTGTGCCATTCGCCCATATTGAGGGAGACTATGACGAGGATGGCGCTGAGGGTGGCCAGCGGGATGAACTTGGCCAGCGGTGCCGCCACCAGAATGATGGTCAGTAAAGTGACGGCGTGGATAATCCCTGCGACGGGCGTGCGTGCGCCGCATTTAACATTCGTCGCCGTGCGCGCAATAGCCCCAGTCACAGCGATGCCGCCAAAAATAGGACTGACAATGTTGGCAATCCCCTGAGCCATTAGCTCCTGGTTCGAGTTGTGCCGATCATCAATCATTCCATCCGCCACCACCGCACACAGCAGTGACTCGATAGCTGCCAGCAGGGCGATGGTCACGGCGGGTTGAAATAGGTGATGAACGTTGTCCCATGAAAGCGCGGGCAGATGGGCCATGGGCAAGCTTTCGGGTATGCCGCCGAATCTAGTCCCAATGGTTTCAACCGGAATGTGAAAGATGCCAACACCAACCGTGGCGACAACCAATGCAACAATGGAACCGGGCACACGCCGTTGCCATTGGCCGGGCCAAAGTTTGATGATGCCCAACGAAACGGCCGCGAGCGTGAGAGTCGGCCATTTGAACGTGCCGGCATGTTCGGCGAACACTTTCATTTTTTCGACAAAATCGGAAGGAACTTTGTCCACAGCAAGTCCACAAAAGTCTTTGATTTGAGTGCTAAAAATGAGAACGGCAATGCCGCTGGTAAATCCTGCTGTGACGGGATACGGAATGAATTTGATCATTGTTCCCAAACCTGTCAGTCCCATCACCAGAAGCAGTCCACCGGCCATCATGGTGCAAATGGCAAGGTTTTCGGCGCCGTATTTGGCGTAAATTCCGTAGAGAATGACAATGAACGCTCCCGTTGGGCCGCCGATGCAAACTTTGGTGCCGCCCAATCCAGAAATGATCATCCCGCCTATCACTGCCGTGAAAATGCCGGCTTGGGGAGTCACGCCCGAAGCAATCGCGAACGCCATGGCCAGCGGCAAAGCGACAAAACCCACCATAAGGCCCGCCACGAGATCAGCGTAAAATTCGGCGCGGGTATAGTTCTTGAGCGTGTCCAGTATTTTCGGGTGAAACCCAATTGGAATGTTCATGTCAATGACTAGCGGCCATGTTCCATTTGTTTGAGCATTTTGATGGAATCCTCAAAATACTTTTGAAAGTACTGGCGCATGGCCTCCAAGACTTCTATCAGCAATGGATCGCGCAGCGAGTAAAGAACCTGATTGCCGTGTTTTCGCGTGACCACCAAATGACTGTGCCGCAGAACAGACAAATGCTGGGACAGATTCGCCGGCTCCACTTTTACGCGCTCAAGAATTGTCCCCACAGGAAACTCACCCGCCCGCAAGGTCTCGACAATATGAATGCGGGTGGGGTGAGCCAGAACCTTGAAGATTCCAGCCTTGAACTTGCGCAGGGCGTCAAAATGTTTGGGATCCAACGATGTTTTAACCATTAGGATTAAGCATATGCGCAACTACGTAAGTATGCAACTCTTTTCCAAGCCGGGGCGCCGGCTCGGTATCGAGCGACTGAATAAACTCCGCAAAGATGGGACTCTCAACGAGGAGGAGTTCGCGAGAGCGAATAACAGCCTCTTGGGTCAGCAAAACGAATCCTGCCCCGGCGACCGATCACCGCGGGAAAACTCGTTTGGTGAAGCGGCCGATCGCTTCGTGTCGATGCAAGTGGTCGTTATCGGAGCGGTCATTATTCTGGCTGTTTTTTGGCCGTGCTTCTGCGCCACGGGCATTTCCTCCATCATTTCTATCCATGAGCCACGGAAGAGCCTGCTCATCGACCGTCTTTAAACCGCAATTCAGGGTTTTTCCTCTTCCGGAATATTGCGAATCCATAGGTTTCGAAAGCGCACGGGATCCCCGTGATCCTGCAACGAGATGGGCCCCGTGCCAGGCAGTTCCTTGCTGTATTCGGCCAATATCCTGTGCCCCGTCGGGCCTAAGAGCGGCTGCTTGTAGTGGATCAGGACGCCATTTTGGAACACGGTGACGATGGCGGCACGGACTAACTCGTGCCTCTCGTTCCAGCGTGCGGCCTCAAAAATGACGTCGAAGGTTTGCCACTGCCCCGGCTTTTTGCAGGCGTTGGCCATTGGCGGCGATTGCCCGTAGAGCGCGCCACATTGTCCGTCGGAATAAATGGGATTGTCATCGGAGTTGTAAACCTGCAGTTCGTAGAGGCCCTGTAAAAACACACCGCTGTTGCCCGGGTTGTCAGCGTTGGTTGGCTCCGAGAATTCCACATGCAGTTGAAAATCGCTGAATTTCTCCTTGGTGTGAATGTACCCCGTATGGGGTTTCACCTCCATGTAATCCCCGTGGATAGTCCACTGCGGCGCACCTTGATCGCCCTCCCAATGGGAGAAATCGGAACCGTCGAACAGAACGATGGCGTCCGAAGGTGGGGGCGCACCTTGGCTGAAGGCGGCGCCAGATGTGACCGCCGGCGGCTTGGGCCGGCCGGGATCATGCACGTGCCACTTGCCGGAGGGCAGCATCGGAGTGTCGGTGTAGCCGGGAAGGGTCTCGGCCAAAGCGTCAGAAGTCATGCCGGGCAAAATGGTGGTCGCGATGACAATGGCAATGTAAAGAGGTCTTCGCATGTCCAAGATTCAAACAGAACCTCCGTCGAGATGCACGCCGGAACCGACAGCCGCAAACGCGTCGGGACAAAACGCCTTCTGTGAAAATTACCTGAAACTATTCTGGCTTGGGCGGGTTTAATCAACAAACGTGCATATGAACACTACATTGCAGGCGGACCAGCAGATCAATTCGAGCACATTGAATTTTCCGGACTTTCAAACATTGCCAGAAGGGCTTAAGCAGATGCTGTTGATTTCCGAGGCACACTTTTGCGATCAGCCGGCGTATCACCATCAGGACCGACTCCCGCAAGTGAAAGCCAATCCGAGGAAAATGCCATTGACGTTTGGTGATTTCGTGGCTGGTGTTTACCACACCTGGGGCAAACGCAGGGGCAAAGGAGTTGTTCAACTCGCCCTCAAAGCGCATGTAATTGAGTTTTGTGGCACAGAACGGTTTGTGATTTCTTGACGCCTTTATCGTATGTGGCTGAGGCGGCACGCGTTTCTCAGCGTGGTTCCTCGGCCACTTACGGTTTAATCCCCGCTCCATTTGTAGTCGTAAAATGACGTGCTCTTGAAAATCGTTCGATCGAGAACACGGATGACACCGCTTCACGTTTCAGCTATTGAATCACAACTGACGCGTGTCAGGTCAATCTTCCGGCGGTCTCACGGACGCCTCAAAGTTCTTCGTGGGAATTTGCCAAATCGGGCTTCAACCATTTTCAGGAACTCGTTGGAGGCGCGAACCGGAGGGCGCTGTTTCGGCCACACTGCTACTATCTTCCGCTGCGGCTTGGGCGAGTGGAATGAACGATACTCCGGCAAATCCTTGCGCCCACTCCGTGCGGCCATCGCAGGTATCAACGACAGACCTAACCCGGCGCTAACCAGCGATTGAATCGTTTCCAACTGCGCGCTGCGAAAGCTGATGTTCGGATGCGACTCGCGCCGGTCGCAAAATTGGAGCACTTGGTCGCCCAGGCATTGGCCCTCCTTCATGACAATCAATCGCTCACGATCCAGGTCGGAGGCTTTAACCGCCCGTTTGCGAGTGAGCGGATGGTTTGGAGGCAGTGCCAGCAGCAGTTCCTCGGTGAACAGTTCGCGCACCTCCAATCGCTCGTCCCGGATCGGTTGGCTGGCGAGTGCCAAATCAATTTCAAAAGCCAGGAGAAACTTCAGCAGTTGCGCAGTGGTGTCTTCCTGCACGACGATCTCCAAACCGGGATACTTTTTCATGAACACTTCCATCACCACTGGGAGCAGGTAAGGCGCAATGGTCGGTAGCACGCCAATCTTCAGTGTGCCGCGCAGCAGCGCCTGGGTGTCAACGGCTTCGCGTTTGGCCGCCTCCACTTCTTCGAGGATGCGGAGGGCCCTGCGCAAAAATACTTCGCCGTGTGAGGTCAAACGGGCTTCGCGCTTCAATCGGTCGAACAATCGCTCGCCCAGTTCCTCTTCGAGCTTTTGAATCTGCTGGCTCAACGAGGGCTGCGCGACGTGGCATTGCTCGGAAGCGCGGGAGAAATTTTTCGTCCGCGCCACTGCCGCAACGTAGCGAAGCTGATGCATTTCCATAGGTGCTGCCTATGATAACAAAAGGAAATAAGTATTTCAACTATAGCTCGAGATGGGATTATGCTTGCGCTGAAAACTGACGTTGGAAAATATGGCCCACAAATATGACGACGACCGGAGGAAATCTTGTCGGTGACAATCAGAACTCAGCGAACCGCCGGACTGCGCGCCCAGCACCGCGATCGCACGGTGCATGCCAAAGACATGGCGGCTTTCGGCACGCTGACGATCACACGTGACATTACCAAGTATTCGAAGGCGGTCAGCCGTTAAACACCAGCGAAGTTGTCCCAAACGCTTAAGGCTTTACCAAAAAAATTCAATGCGACCCACCTAAGGAGAAAACACATGCCAACAGAAGCCAAATGCCCTTTCCACCACGCTGCCGGAGGCGGCACTTTGAACCGCGACTGGTGGCCGAACCAGTTGAAGCTCGAACTCCTGCACCAACATTCCTCCAAGTCCAATCCCATGCCCGAGGACTTCAACTACGCGAAAGAATTCAAGAGCCTTGACCTGGCATCGGTGAAGAACGATCTCGCGGCGCTGATGACCGATTCGCAGGACTGGTGGCCGGCGGACTTTGGTCACTACGGCGGTCTGTTCATCCGCATGGCGTGGCACAGCGCCGGCACCTACCGCACCGGTGACGGTCGCGGCGGCGGCGGCCGGGGCCAGCAGCGGTTCGCGCCGCTCAACAGTTGGCCGGACAACGTCAGCTTGGACAAGGCGCGTCACCTGCTCTGGCCGATCAAACAGAAGTATGGCCGGAAGATTTCATGGGCCGACCTGATGATCCTCACGGGGAACGTTGCCTTGGAAACGATGGGATTCAAAACGTTCGGTTTCGGAGGCGGTCGCGAAGACGTATGGGAACCAGACCTTGATGTTTATTGGGGCGCTGAAAAGAAGTGGCTCGGCGGTGATTTGCGCTATTCGAGCGGTTCGCCGGGAGTAGTCGAAAATCATGGCGTATTGGTCTCGGACGACGAAAGTGAGAAGCCTCATACGCGAGACCTTGAAACACCGCTTGCCGCTTCGCAAATGGGCTTGATCTACGTTAATCCCGAAGGTCCGGACGGCAACCCCGATCCAATTGCCTCGGCGAAGGACATCCGCGAGACCTTCGCCCGCATGGCGATGAACGACGAGGAGACGGTGGCGCTCATCGCCGGTGGCCATACCTTTGGTAAGACCCACGGCGCCGGCCCTGCGTCCCATGTGGGGCCTGAGCCCGAAGCGGTAGGAATCGAAGGGCAGGGCCTGGGCTGGAAGAGCAGCTTTGGCACCGGCAAAGGCGGTGACGCGATCACCAGCGGCTTGGAAGTTACCTGGAGCCAGACGCCAACGAAGTGGAGCAACAACTTCTTCGAGAACCTGTTCGGCTACGAATGGGAACTCACGAAGAGCCCGGCCGGCGCCCATCAATGGAGACCGAAGAATGGCGCCGGCGCTGGCACCGTGCCGCACGCCCACGACTCGTCCAAACGGATCGCGCCTTCCATGCTGACCACAGACATCGCCCTGCGGTTTGACCCTGCTTACGAAAAAATCTCGCGGCGCTTCATGGAGAATCCGGATCAGTTCGCAGACGCCTTCGCTCGGGCGTGGTTCAAACTGACACACCGCGACATGGGCCCGCGCGCGCGTTATCTCGGGCCGGAGGTTCCCAATGAAGAGCTGATCTGGCAGGACCCGATTCCCGCGGTGAATTACAAATTGATCGACGCGCAGGACATAGCCTCTCTGAAAGGCAAAATCATGGCTTCTGGTCTATCCGTCTCGGAGTGCGTTTCCACCGCCTGGGCGTCGGCATTCACGTTCCGTGGCTCCGACAAGCGCGGCGGGGCCAACGGCGCCCGCATTCGTCTTGCGCCGCAGAAGTTCTGGGCCGTCAATCAACCGGCCCAACTCGGCAAGGTACTCGACACGCTGGAGGGCATCCAGAGTACGTTCAACGGCGCGGCCGCTGGTGGCAAAAGGGTCTCGCTCGCTGACCTGATCGTTTTGGCCGGCTGCGCAGGCGTCGAGAAAGCTGCGAAAAATGCCGGTCACGAGGTCACGGTTCCTTTCACCGCGGGCCGCATGGACGCCTCGCAGGAGCAGACCGATGTGGAATCCTTTGCCGTGCTCGAACCCATCGCCGACGGCTTCCGCAACTACCTCAAGGGCAAATACACCGTATCGGCCGAGGCGTTGCTGATCGACAAGGCGCAATTACTGACCCTGACTGCGCCCGAAATGACGGTGCTCATGGGGGGCATGCGCGTCCTGAAGACCAACTTCGGAGGGACGCAGCACGGTGCCTTCACCATGCGACCGGAGGCACTGACCAATGACTTCTTCGTGAACCTGCTCGACGTGGGGACCGAGTGGAAGCCAATCTCGAAAGACGCGGACATCTTTGAAGGCCGCGACCGAAAAACAGGCGCACCCAAATGGACTGGCACGCGTGTCGATCTTATCTTTGGTTCAAACTCCCAACTCCGCGCCGTGGCTGAAGTCTATGGAAGTTCCGACGCTGGGAAGAAGTTCGTCAACGATTTTGTCGCGGCCTGGAATAAGGTGATGAATCTTGATCGCTTCGACCTTGCGTGATCTATGACCTTTATTCGATTGAGCCATCGCCAGACTTATGTTCGCTTTGAAGTTTGGGCGCTCCAAAGTTGGCGGGTTGCCTGCGAGTTTGGCGGTAGTTTTCAACCCGCATCCTTGTGTCAATCATCATCGTCCCTGTCGGACTGTACGAGGACCAGGCCGAGTTCTTTGAGGCCCTTGCCGTGGCCCCCGACGAACTCGGACGGATACCGCGCATCGCCTTTGATGGAATACCAGATATAGCGGTTGAAGACGTCTTCGTCGATGCGATCCGGCTTGGTGAAATCCATCCTTCGGACCTTCTTGAAATAGCGGAGCGCCTTGGCGGAGAGCCGCGTTCTGCCGCCGGAAACCAGGTCAATTTCATTGGTCAACGCAACGTAGGGCGCAAAATCCGGCGTCTTGCAAAAGCAGTCGGACATCAGTGGGCTCATGGCATCTTGTTGGTTCATTGGTTGCAGGCCGAGAATCTGTTCCATCGTATGCAGCACGCCGGCCTGATTGTAGAAAGTGCTGATGGTCTGGGCCCGTTTGGTGTAAGGACTGACGACCAGACAGATCGAGCGGTGCCCATCCACATGATCATAACCGCTCTGGGGATCATCTTCGACGACAAAAATGACGGTATCGCTGGCGAAGACGCTCTTGGTGACGGCCTCGACGACCCGCCCGAGAGAGAGGTCGTTGTCGGCCACCTGGGCTTGTGGCGGCGGCGTGCCGCCCGTATGGTCGTCGGGCAAATAAAGGAAGTGGAACGCGGCCCATTTCCCGTCTGCCTGGGCGGCGTCGAGCTCCTTGATGAAGCCGTAAGCCCTGACGACATCGGGGATCTCCAGATCCCATCCGGGAACATTCGTCGAACTGTAAGGGCGCAAAGAGGCCACGCCGATATTCTGCGCAAAAGCGATGGAATGCGAGCCGTTGGTAAAGTCCCTGTAGATTTGCAGCCAGGAGGCGCCGCTCGGAGCCGAGGCATAATCGAACTCGCCATAGTTTCGAAAACTCAGACCGTGTTCCAGAACGTTGTTCCAAATAAAGCCGGTCGAGGAGTAAGTCAACGGATCGTCGCCGAAGGTATAGCTGCGCACAAATCCGCCAAAAGATTTTTCGAGGTGATCGGTGGTGTTGCCTTCGGTGCTCCACGAATGGCCGTCGGCGGAATTGACTCCGTTGCAGTAGTAATTGTCGAGCAAGACATACTGCAAGGCCAAGGCGTGGTGGTTGGGCGTGTTTGGACGCGGGTAAATGCACAAGTTTGAATTGCCGTTGCCTCGCGCAATATCTCCAAACACCTGGTCGTAGGTCTTGTTCTCTTTGAGAATGTAGAGCACATGTTTGAAGACTGAAGGCTCGCCGACGCGCTCTGGAACCGGCGCCGGGGCCTGGCCTTCCCTGGCCGGCAGGAACGCGCGCTTGATCTGCGCGATCCGCCCATTTTCCACGACCAGGGCGGTGCTCTTTTTCAAGGCGCGTCCGCTTGGGATTGGGATGCGATCCACAGTCCCAAGGAAATCTGAACTTCGGTAGGAAGCAGCCGCGGGCTGGCCTTCGCGGCTGCCCAATCCTTTGACATTGGCAACGTACGCGAACGATTTGTCCACCACGACCGCGCCGGGATACCAGTCCGTTGGGAAGAATCCTTCAATGCGGCTCCTGGCATGGCGCCGATCGGGCAACCGCACCTCGGCCACAGCGTTGTTTCCGGCGCTCGCTACGAACAAGGTTGTCCCGTCGGAACTGATCGCCAGGCCGTCGGCTTCGCTTCCGAACGGCAGCGCCTGGTCCGGCCGGATGAGTATCGTTTCGCGCGTTGTCCGCGTCTGCGTGTCAATCGCGGTGACGGTGTCGGAGTTGGCATTGGCGACGAAAAGAGTTCGTCCATCGTGGCTAACGACAAGGTCGGAAGGGTGCAGGCCCGTAGGCACTTCCGCGGACTCAAGGTCGGTTGCAAGATTCACAAACGAGACGACGCCGCTTGAGGCCACACCCCGGCTATCGACGACGACTTTCGTTCCCGCAGATGTGGCGGTCAAGTCCGCGCCCGCCGGAAAACGGCCGCCCCAGTCGGAGACGTAGGCGGTCCCGCCATCAGGCGAGAGGACTACGTTCCAGGGAGCGATGCCAACGTCGATCTGCCGGCTGACCGTTCCGTCCGCCAAGTCAATCACGGCAAGCGCGTTCTTCATCGAAAGACAGACGTAAGCCTTTGTCCCGTCGGCGGAAAGCGCCAGGCCGCACGGGTCCGAGCCTGGTGGCAGAGGGATTGTCCGGGAGAAGGAAACGGCTCCATTGCTTGCCACCCGCCATTCATAAAATTCGCGGTTCGATCCGGTGACATAGACGCGGGAGCCTTCGCGACTAACCGCGATGCCATGCAGGGAAGCACCGCTGCCGGGATAATTCAGTGTCTGGGAGAGCGTCCACGAAGCCGCATTGACAACCACCAGATTGTTCATATTCTTGACAAAGACGGTCTTGCCGTCGGGCGAGAGCGCAAGATCAACCGGGCGGCCCTTGAATTCCAGCCGCCGCCCCTCGATGCGAAGGACCTGTGTGGAGGGCAGAGTCTGCCCGCCGGAAGGCAACGGGCCAACCTGCTGGCTGGGAGTGGACCCGGACAAATCATCCTTTGCGAGACAGCGCATGGCCAGGACCGCCGGCCAAATCAGAGCGGCGAAGCGCCGGCGCCTTTTCCAATTGCGCAGCATAAATTTCATGAACGGAACAGAGCCGAAAAGGTTATTCTCGGGCTCTCTTGCGCTCAAGGAATTCGACGCATTACGGCGTTGAAATCAGATAAAATCGATCCGGGTAGTTGGTGGAACTCGAGTCAACGAACGTTGTGACGCCCGCTCCGAACGTGCCCGTGCCGACAACGGTCCAGGCGGACAATGGCGTCAATGCGAGATTCGTTGAGGCAAGAATTGAAAAACCAGCTCCCGGTGTGCCCGTGAGCGACAGGCTGATAGCGCCGTTTGTTTGCGACAAAATTCCCGAAAACTGGGGAGCCGTCGTTGTGCCGGTAGTGACTTCCAGATCAATCGAATCATTCGCCGTGTTATTGACCAGTGACGCCGCCACCGAAGGTGGCAACGTGCCGAGATGAAATGCGCTAAATCCCGCGCCGCTGCCGCCAATGGTTCCGTCGGTGTAATGAATCAAGGGGTACTGGCCCGATGGAATCGCGGCGGTGGCGTGAATGTTAAGCGCCACCGAATTGGCTCCGCCATTGGCCTCCAGGCTTGCGGTGGTTATGGGGGCAGGGGACGAGACCGGACTGCCGCTGAAAGTGAATTCCAGCGTGGTATTGCCGCTGACGCCCAGAGATAGATCGGACATTGTCACCCCGTTGGTATTAATGCCGATGATTCCCAGCGCGGTGCCGTCAGCCAGACTGAAAGCGCTGTCGTTCGTCTGCGCCGTCGAAATGACCAACTCGCCGCCGCTAACGGCCGTTGAACCGCTGTAACCGTTGGAGCCGGTGAGCGTAAGAGTGCCGGGGCCGGACTTCAGCAGCGAGAGCGGGCCGGGCGGATTGCCACCCACAACATCATACTCATACTGGCCATCGAGCAGAATGCCGCCAAAGACGGTGTTCGATGTTTCAACGACGGTGAGAGTGGCAGGCGCAATGGTTATTGGGTTGCCCAAATTGCCGTTGGCGACAAGCGGATACCCTGTGCCGCCGGACTCCAGGTTCCCGACCGTCGCCCCATTGCCGTAGAGAAATAACCGGGCGTTGTTGGTCGTGGCGGGGTCCATCAACAACTCGTTAGTTTGAACGAGGGCTGAAGCGTTGAAGAGATAGATCGAGCCTCGCTGGATTTCCACTCTTCCGGTGAAGGTGTTTGACCCCGCCAGAACCAGCGGGCATTCCATGGGTTCGGAGCCGCCGTAAGTATTCTGCGCGATGTAGGTGATGCCGCCCGCGCCCATGATATTGGCGCCAATTCGAGCGTCCTCGTAAGGGTCATATTGGGCAACCGCGTTGTGTTCGGTGATGGCAAAAATATAGCGCTGGCTGGCGCCCAGGTCCAAATTGCTCACATCGAGCGCTGCTCCGTAGTAGTCATTGGCGACGGCATCCGGATCAAAGTACAAATCAGGGTTGGTGCTGCTATTGGTGGTGCCAATGAGCCGCAAAGTGCCCGTCCCCAACGCGTTGGTGCTCCCGGAATCATTGTTCTGATCCACGTCAAGTTTGAGTGTTGCACCGGATTCGACGACCCCATCGACAACCAGGGGATCAGGAAACGCCGAATTATTACCAGTACTGAAATCACCTAATAACTCGAGGATACCGGCATTGTTCGTCGTGCCTCCGGTGTACCCGGCGGGCTGAACGAGCACCAGCGTGCCACTGCCGTTTTGGGTCAATCCTTGCGCGCCGACCAAAGTCACGCCAACTGTCGCGGTCTGGTTATTGACCGTAATGGCAGGTGAGCTGCCGTTGTCCCTGAGGGTTAGCGTGCCGCTCGAACCGGTGTTAAGAATCCAATTGTGGGCGTTGGCTTGATTGCCGAAGATCAGGTTGCCGATGGTTTGGGGGCCGTCGAGCGTCACAGTGGCGTCGGCGCTCAGGCTAAGCGTGCTGAAATCGGCCGTAAAACCGATACCCTGCGCGATATTTCCGCCCTGCCAATTGGCCGAATTGACCCAACTTCCGCCGCTGGCGTTAATCCAGGTGCCATTCTGGGATGGAGGGGCTGTTCCCGTCGTGACGTTCAGATCGATCGAGTTATTGGCCGTATTATTGACAAGCGACCCCACCACCGAAGGGGGCAACGTGACGAGATGAAACGCGCTGAACCCCGCGCCGCTGCCGCCGATGGAGCCGCCGGTGTACTGAATTAACGGGTACTGGCCGACCGGGAACCCGGCGCCATTGACGTAGACATTGATCGCCACCGAATTGGCTCCGCCGTTGGCCTCCAGGCTGCCGGTGATGATCGGCGCCTGGAAAGTAACCGGGCTGCCGCTAAAAGTGAATTCCACGGTTGTGTTGGCGCTGACGCCCAGAGCCAGATCGGAAATGGATATCCCGCTCCCGTTAATGCCTGCGATCCCCAATGCGGCGCCGTCGGCGACGCTAAAAGAACCGCTCCCGGTCTGCGCCGCCGAAACGGTCAATTCGCCTTCGCTGATTGTGGTCGAACCGCTGTACGTATTGGCGGCCGTGAACGTCAGCGTACCGGAGCCGGTCTTCACCACCGAGAGAGGGCCGGGAGGAATGTCGCCCGAATCGTATTCCTCCTGTCCATCCACCACAACGCCGCCAAAAACCGTATTGGAAGTTTGATTTACCGTCAGCGTGGCCGGCGCAATGGAGATCGGATTATTCACATTGCCGTTGGCGATCAGCGCGTTTCCTGCGCCGCTGGATTCCAGGTTGGCGACGGTGGCCCCACTGCCATACAGAAACAACCGGGCATTGTTCGTCGTCGCGGGGTCCATCAACAGCTCGTTGGTTTGGGCCAGAGCGTCCTCGTTGAAAAGATAAACCGAGCCGCGCTGGATTTCCAGCTCACCGGTGAAGGTATTGGACCCAGCCAGGACCAGGGGACATTCCATAGGATTGCTCCCGGTCCAACTATTCTGCGCGATATAAGTGATGCCGCCCGTGCCGACGATATTAGCGTCAATTCGAGCGTCCTCATAAGGGTCATACTCGGCAACAGCGTTATGTTCGGTAATTGCGAAGATGTATCGCTGGATATCGCCCAGGTCCAAATTGCTCACATCCAGCGCGGCTCCATAGTAATAATTCTCGTAGGCATCCGGGGCAAAGAACAAATCAGGACTGGTGCTGCCATTGTTGGTTCCAACCAGCCGCAACGTGCCCGCCCCCATCACGTTGGTGCTCCCGTAATCGCTGTTATCGGCGACGTCAAGATTGAGCGTCGCAGCCGATTCGACGACGCCGCCGTTGATGACGAGCGGGTCGTTATAATCGAAGTTGTTGGACGTGTTCAAACTCGAGAGCAACTCAAAGACCCCGGCATCGTTCGTCGTGCCCCCGTAATAGCCGGGAGTTTCGACCAGGACCAGCGTTCCGTTGCCGCTTTGGGTCAGACCTTGCGTCCCGGCCAGTTCCGCGCCGATCGTGGCGGTTTGGTTGCTGACAATTATGGCGGTGGGATATGTGCTGCCACTAAAAGTCAGCGGGCCCCCGGCGCCGGTGTTGAGAAACCAGCTATGGGCGGCGGCACGGTCGCCAAAAATCACAGTGCCGATTGTTTGGGCGCCATCGAGCGTGACAGTCGCGTCAGCGCTCAGGCTCAGCGTGCTGAAATCGGCCGTGCTGTCAGCGCCCTGCGCAATAATGCCGCCTTGCCAGTTGGCTGAATCGGCCCAACTTCCGCCGTTGGGATTGATCCAGGTGCCGCTTTGGGCAATAGCGGTGGCGGCGAGGCTCATCGCCGCAATAATGATTGCGAGGGTTTGAGCCGACAAACGGTGAGGTGTGGTCATTTTCATGTTAAGTTGAAATGATTTTGTTAATGGTTCGATCGTGACTAACACTGCCGGCAAAAACGCCTGTTCCATTCTTGTAGGGTCCGGGAAGAAATGGTCAAAATACAATCCATAGGTCTTAGGGCGAACAGACAACCGGCATTCGGCCATCGGGTCCGGGTGTGTTCCACTCGTTGGCGATTTTCTCGCCCTCCGCCGAGTCTATCGGTTCCCACTCCTTATCCTGAAGACGCCGAACCAGGGTGTTGGCCGCGACTTCCTTGCGATTGATCCGTCCCTCTTCCGAGCGACCGGCCAGCCTCGCCTTATGGACTTCCTCAAACAACGCCTTGATCTCCGGGGAATACTCTTCCAGATAGGCAATTTGAAGATGCTTTTTGTCGGACGGGTCGCCATTAGGGGCAATGACAATCGCGCGGACGCTGGCCCCTGCCGCGCCCTTCATGCCGTCTATCGGCGGGATGGAGCCCTGGGGGGCCACGAAGAGTTTTTGCTCCTGTAAATCATAAAAATAGGCGCCCGTGTTCTCGCTCTGTCGCGCCGGGCTCAACTTGATGAAAAGGACAACAGAGGCCGCCAGTAGAACCAAAGACACGGCGATTTTGATTGCGTCCGGCTTTTTCATGGACAAACGGTTCTTCTGTCAATATCAATCATTCGTTCTCGTGCGGGTCGGCCTTTGCCGACCACCAACAAGTGGACTTATTACAGGGAATGGCGCCCGGGTCCAAAAGCGTTGCCCGGCCGTCGCCGAACGCATAATTGGATTTCCCGCCGTGCCGAAAAGCCCCCGGGTCGTTTTCCGTTGCCCGGTTAAAGCCCATGCTGTTGGCCTCCCCTTGTTCCTTCCAGATCCACCATCGGTCGTTCGGCCATAGAGCGTCGAAGTCGCTGTTGCCGTCCCCAAAAAAAATGACATTGCCGGCAAATTGGATTTGCGACCAGCGGCAAAGGTTATTTTCGTCAGGCGGCGGCCGTCCGAAAGGCGGCTGCGCGCCTCCATCCTCCCAGTGGACATCCACCGCTCCGATACCGCTGCACAATTCATTTTCGTCATCCACAAATTGCCCGATTACGGCAGGGTTTGGAGGCAGTGGCGCGACCCGATTTCCCAGCGCATAGACGTCCTTCAGTTCCGTCGGGCAGTCATAGACCTTGGCTTCCTTGCCCACGTAATTGTATAGGAACGGACGCCAGCTCGGCCGGGCGTCAATGGTGGGCATTTCCAATTGCATCGGCGGCAGCCAATCTCCATTGTCGCTGCTATAGACGTACACGGCGACGGCGAGCTGCTTCAAATTGCTAAGGCACTCGGTTTGGTTGGCGCTTGCCTTGGCCTGCGCCAGCGCTGGCAGAAGCAAAGCGGCCAGGATCGCGATAATCGCAATGACCACCAGAAACTCAATCAGCGTAAAGCCTTTTGCGCCGGCGCGGTCCGCTTGGATATCCTTAACTTTCATCGTTCTTGAAATGTGATGATTCGCTGCCCGGCGGTTGGCCGGCGCGCTGTCTTTTCCTCACTACACGCCATACATTCTTCATGCCAGGATGGATTTTGCAATCCCACGTTCTAGGGGCTTAAGCGGATCGCCGCCCAGGCGCGGTCCCAATGCCCCAGGCGCTGGGGTCCCTTCCGAAACCGCCTCTGACTCCTGCGGAATCGCCGCTTGTATGCAGCGTCCCCTGGCTCGCAAGATTATGTCCTTGCGCGCCGTTCGCAGTGGAAGCAATATGAAATTATGTCCAAGAAACGTCCAAGAATTGGCCGGCCGCCGGCGCGCTTCTCCGGGCCGGCCCGTTCCAAAATGGAACCTGAATACTGGCGGAAACGATTGTTCAAGAGCAGTTACACCTATAAGGGAAGTCAGCGTCGAGCGAGCACCTGGTCGGTCAAGTTCCAGCATCTGGGCCGAAGGAAGACGTTTTCTCTGCGGTCCCCTCTTCGCCGACAGGCTGCGGCGGAGGCCTCTGCGCTCTATCGAACCATCGTCAACCAAGGCTGGAGCAACGCCCGCGCGCGAGGCCCCGAGCCTTCGGTCCCCGCCGACTTTCCGCCGGGGGCGGCGACGCCCCTGGCCTCAGACCGCTTCGATCAGGACTATTGGGCTCAAAGGTTAATCCGCCAGCAATACACGATGAGCCTTGATATGAAACCTGCCCAGGAGTTTTCGGTGCAGGTTGATCATCAGGGCACCAGTCATTATTTCCCGCTGGGAACGGATGATCCGAAGCTGGCGGCAAACCGCGCCCTGCGAATCTACCGGGCCGTTGCCAGCCAGGGATGGAAAACCGCCAACGAACGATTTCGTCGCGAGCTGACCGTGGCATTCCGATGGATCGATAGTCCTTTGGCCTGGACGTACACCACCATTCACACCCAAACCGACATCCCTCGCCAGCCATCGGCCGATACACGTCACGCCGGAGCCGGCCGACTCAAGGTCGCCATTGCGGAATCCGATGGTGGAATCCGCAAAGCACTGATGTGCTGCATCAACCAAATGGAGGACTTTTGTTGTGTGGCCGCTTTCGCCACCGCCGCCGAGGCGCTTCGGCAATTGCCACGGCTGTCCGCCTCCCTCGTTCTGGTCAGTCACAGTCTGGCAGATAAATCCGGCGCCGATTGTCTGGATGAATTGAAAGTCACCGCTCCGGCACTCGCGGCGTTGCTGTATTCGGTTTACAAGGATAGCGACGAACTGTTCCGGTCCACTCCCGGCGGCGCAGGCACCTATTTGCTAAGACGCACTCCGCCAAACCGGTTGCTCGAGCCGATCGCTGAAGTGCTGGCAAAGGGAAATCTCTCCCGTGCGGAAATCGCCGCCGGCGTGTGGCAATACTTCAAAAACACGGTTGCTTCCCTGCCCATGGGCGCCCGGCCGCGGCAGTCGCCCCACCTGACACAGCGCGAGGGCGAGGTGCTGGCCCTGCTGTGCAAAGGCCAGATGGACAAGGAAATCGCCGTTCGACTTGACATCAGCATCCATACCGTCCACGAGCACGTAAGAAATATCTTTGAAAAACTGCATGTCCACAACCGGACCGAAGCAGTGGTGAAGCTTCTGCAAAAGTAACCCGGCGCTCTGCTCTTGATTGCCATCGGAAAGGAGGGCTGTTAATGTCCAACCGGATCGCTCAAGGCGATGCAGCTTCGCCATGAGTGCATTTAGGATGGCCAGATTTGGATAGCCGGCGGGATCCGATTTTTTCAACCTGATTGTGGCTGGGAAAAAGAATCCAAAATATGAGCATTGGCGCCGGAGGATATTTGGCGTCACCTGGCTCGCGTACGCTGGCCTTTACCTCACGCGCAAGTCATTTTCCGTCGCCAAGAACGAGCTGAAGAAACCGGGCGTCCTGGGGTTGACGAAGGCGCAGATGTCGGGAATGGATGGGGCTTATTCGGCGGTTTACGCGTTGGGCCAATTCTTTTGGGGAACCTTGGGTGACCGCTATGGCACGCGCAAGGTCGTTTTATTTGGCATGATGGCTTCAATCGTGACCGCGGTTCTCATGGGGGCGTCGCGCACCGCGTTCTGGATGGGATTGTTGTTTGCTTTCCAGGGGATGTGGCAGGCATGCGGCTGGGCGCCGCTGGCAAAGAACGTGGGCGAGTTTTTTTCCCAGCGCGAACGCGGCACCGTTTTTGGGTTTTGGTACACCAATTACGCCTTGGGGGGCTTCGTCGCGTCGATCATCGCCGGGTTCGCCGCGGAATGGTTCGGGTGGCGTTACGCTTTCTTTGTGCCGGCGGCCCTGCTGGCGGTGATATGGATTTTATTTTTTCTGCTCCAACGAAACCGCCCCGAAGATATCGGCCTCCCTTCCATTGAGCAGTATCACAGCGAAAGCGTCTCGGTCATTGACCCACAAGAGGCGCCGGCCGCCGAAAAGGAGGGAACCTGGCACGTGGTATTGGCGGTGTTGCGAAACGGAATGGTTTGGCATTTGGGGGCCGTCTATTTCCTGGTGAAACCGACGCGTTATCTGCTGTTGTTTTGGTCCCCGGTTTACATTGCCGAACGATTGGGAACGGATACGGCACAATCCGGGTGGTTAAGCAGCATGTTTGATCTTGCAGGGCCGATTGGCACATTGGCGGGAGGCATAATGTCGGACAAAATTTTTCACTCCAAACGAATGCCCGTTGCGGTTCTGGCATTGCTATGTCTGGCGGCGCTCATGCTGGCCTTTCCTTTTATTCCGTTGTCACGCCTGGGAATGGGGATGGGTATGTTCGCAATGGGGTTCTTGGTGTACATACCAGATTCCCTGGTTGCAGGCACGGCTGCGATCGATTTTGGCACCAAGAAAGGCGCTTCCACCGCCAATGGCCTGATCAACGGAATCGGCTCGGTCGGCCAAATGCTGGGGGTGTTGCTCCCAGGGTATCTGGAATCGCTTCTCGGCAAAGGGCGAAACATCTGGCCCGCGACATTCGTCGGACTGGGAATTTCCCTCGCGGTAGGCGGCCTTATGCTGGCGCCTTTATGGAATCGGTTGCCGCCAAAAGCGACATGATAGCTAGAATTGGGGGGTTGTTTCTATTAAACAATCGGCGACATACTAGTCCGTGATGGATCGAACAAAAAACGCTTCACTTTCGCCGCGAGTCGGGGATTTAATCGCCCGCCAGCCGCCCGGACACAGCATGCTCCGGCAATTCTATTCCGATGAAGAAGTGTATCAGGTTGACTGCCAACAGATTTGGCGGACGGGCTGGATTTTTGCGGGACATTCCTGCGAAATTCCAAAACCAGGCGACTATTTCACACTCGAAGTGGATGGCGACTCAATCCTTCTGACGCGAGATGGAAATGGGAAGTCGCGGGCCCTTTACAATGTGTGCAGGCATCGCGGCTCAATCATTTGCGATCATGCTGACGGCCACGTAAAAAAGTTGGTTTGCCCCTACCATCGCTGGACGTACGATCTGGATGGCAGACTGCTGCACGCACCAGGCATGCAGGAGGATCTGGACAAATCGCAGTTAAGCCTGCGGCCTGTTCATGTGCGCGAAACGGAAGGGTTGATCTTCATCTCGCTGGCAAGCGAGCCGCTTGACTTTGAGGCGGCGCACGACGTGCTCGCGACCTTGGCCAAACCTCAAGGCCTGGCCAGGGCCAAAGTCGCCAAAGTGGTGGATTACCTCGTCAAGGCCAATTGGAAGCTTGTCTGGGAGAACAATCGCGAGTGTTATCATTGCATCGCCAATCACCCGCAATATATCAAGGCCAATTTTGACCATTACAACGCCGACGATACGACGCCGCGCCTTCGCGAACAAATCTCCGCTGCCATCAGCCGCAGCGAAACCAAATGGGCCGCGTCGGGTCTGGCTGTCAGCCACAAACGAACCGGCATGACCACATTTCCCGATGCCCAGGGCAACATCTGGTATTCGGCGAACCGAACGGCGTTGGTGGATGGCTTCTCCAGCGAATCCATGGACGGCGCGCAGGTCGCCCCGCTTATGGGCGATTATCCCGACAGCGACGTTGGCACCCTGCGCATGCGGACTTTGCCCAATTTTTGGAATCATTCAAGTTGCGACCATGCCGTCAGCACCCGCTTGCTGCCAAAAGGGCCCCAGTTGACGGCCGTCCGGGTGTGGTGGCTGGTGGAGCAAGGCGCGGTTGAAGGTCGGGACTACGACTTAGCCAAACTGACGCCGTTTTGGCAGCTCACTTCCGAACAGGATTGGGAAATCTGCGAACGCCAGCAACGCGGAGTCAATTCTCACGCCTACGTTCCGGGACCCTATTCGATCCACAAGGAATACAACGTGGACGCATTCGTCCGGTGGTATCTCAACCAGTTGCAGGCCCAGGAAACATGACCCAGGTTTCCGACGCGGAATTCGTCATCATTGGCGGCGGCGCCGTCGGCTGCGGCGTGGCCTATAGCCTGGCGCGTGGCGGCGTTTCGGACATCCTCCTGGTGGAACGGGCCTCAGACGTCGCTCAGGTCACCACCGCGCAAGGCGCCGGTTTGTGTGGACAACCGCGCTCGACTTTGGAGCGCACCCTCCTGGCCATGCACTCGGTGGCTACTTTCCGCGAACTCCAACGCGATCCCAAGGTGCAACCCGAATGGCACGAAACAGGTTCACTCCGCATCGCCCTTTCGGAAAAACGAGTGGATGAATTGCGCCAGCTTAAATCCATCGCCGACCAGGCCAAACTGGAAGCGGAATTGATCGATAACGCCGCGGCGCGAAAACTTTGGCCGGCCATGGAATTTGCGGACGTCAAGGCGGTGCTTTGGTGTCCTTCGGACGGTTACATGCGCCCTTATGCTGTGGCAAGCTCCTACGCCTATCAATGCCGCAAACTCGGTGTCCGCATCGCCACCAGCACCGCACTCGAAGAGATTTTGACCAGCAAAGGGCGTGTTTCCGGCGTGAAAACGAACCGCGGCGCCGCGTCGTGCCGTTTTGTTATCAACGCCGCTGGCGCCAACGCGTTTCACATCGCCAAATTGGTGGGCTTGGAATTACCGATTGTGCCAGTGCGCCATGAATATTTCGTTTCCGTGCCCGTTGAAGGGATGGTGCCGGAGCTTCCCTGTTTTCGCGTCCCGGAATTGACCCTTTATGGCCGTCCCTGCGAAGGCGGGCTTCTGCTGGGCGGTTGGGAAGCGCAATCGCTTCAGACGGACCCTCGGGAATACGGCTTGAACGCCGAACCGCCTCCGGTGGAACCGGACTGGACGGTGTTGGACAGCTTTGAGGAAGAATTTTCCCGCCTCTTGCCCCAAACCCGGGGCGTCAAGAAGACCCGGGTGGGACGCGGTTGGCCGACCTTTACGCCCGACGGGCGTTTTATCATCGGCGAAAGTTGCCGGGTTCCCGGCTTTATCATGGCGGGGGGCTGCAACGCCCACGGCATCAGTGGTTCGGCCGGAATTGGCCGGCTGGTTTACGAATCCATTTTCGACCGCAAACCTTCCGAATACGTCAGGAGCCTTAGCCCCGACCGCTTTACGGAAATACCGTGGAATTGGAAGGATGCCCGCCGGGAAGCGGCGCACGTTTACGAAACCTATTATGGAGTCTGATCGTCGTCCGCCGGCGGCAGCCAAGGTTGTGATTGTCGGCGGCGGCGTCATCGGCTGCAGCGTTGCCTACCATCTCACCAAGCTCGGCTGGAAGGACGTTGTGCTGCTGGAACAAGGTCAGCTTGGCGGCGGAACTTCGTGGCACGCGGCCGGTTTGGTGGGCCGTCTGCGCACCAGCAACAGCATGACCCGCATCAACAAGTACACCGTCGAGCTCTACTCGCAACTGGAGCGGGAAACCGGCCATTCGGTGGGTTGGAAACAGGTCGGCAGCCTCATCGTCGCAAAATCCCAAGACCGCATGGTCCAACTCCGCCGCACGATGGCGATGGCCGAATTGTTCGGGGTCGAAGCGCATTTAATCAGCCCGCAAGCCGCCCTTGAAAAATGGCCCCTGTTGCGCGTGGACGATGTTCTGGGGGCGGCATGGCTGCCACACGACGGCAAAGTTATTCCCAGGGAAGTGCCGGTGGCCCTGGCGCGCGGCGCCAGCTCGCGCGGCGCGGGAATTTTCGAGAACGTTCGCGTCCTCCGAATCGAGAGCAAGCATGGGCGCGTCACTGCGGTCCATACCGATCAGGGAGATATTGACGCCGATTATGTGGTGCTCTGCGGCGGTATGTGGACGCGCGAACTTGGGTTAAGCTGTGGTGTCACCATTCCGCTTTACCCGGTCGAGCATCATTACGTGGTGACCGAACCCATCGCGGGGGCGTTTGACGAATTGCCCGTCGGGCGCGACCCGGACTTGTGCATCTATTTTCGCGGCGAAGGAGAAGGCGTGATGCTGGGGGCGTTTCAGGAATCCTCCAAGCCCTGGATGGTGGACAAGGTTCCCGGGAAATTTTCCTTCCAGTTGCTGGAACCGGACTGGGAGAAATTTTCCGTGCCGCTGGCCAATGGGAAGCATCGCATCCCTGCGCTGGCGAATTGCAAGTTCGCCAAATTTGTCAACGGCCCGGAAAGTTTTACGCCGGACAATAATTTCATCATGGGCGAAGCGCCCGAAATGCGCCACTTGTTTGTCGCCGCCGGCTTTAATTCCGTCGGTATCGCCAGCGCGGGCGGCGCGGGCAAATATCTGGCGGAATGGATGCTGGCCGGTGAGCCCACGCTCGATCTTTGGTCGGTGGACATTCGACGCTTCGCCCCGTGGACCAATAATCGGGCCTTCCTGCGCGAACGCGTGACCGAAGTGCTCGGCCTGCATTACCAAATGGCCTGGCCCAACCGCGAGATGGAGAGCGGACGTAACTTGCGCCAGACTCCATTGCATGACCGGCTCGCCCGCAAGGGTGCATGTTTTGGGAGCAAGAACGGCTGGGAACGGCCCAACTGGTTCGCCACGCCCGGCGTCAAGCCCGTAGTGGAATACTCATTTGGACGCCAAAACTGGTTCGACTGCCATGCGCGCGAGCATCGCGCCTGCCGGGAGAGCGTCGCGATTTTTGATCAATCCGGCTTCTCGAAATTCCTGTTCAAGGGCCAGGACGCGCTGAACGTCTTGCAACGCCTCTGCGGAGCCGACATGGATGTGCGGCCCGGCAAGGCCGTTTACACCGGCATGTTCAATGCCCGCGGCGCGTTCGAGAGCGACATCACCGTCATTCGTCTGGCCACGGATGAGTTTTATCTCATCAGCGGGACATCCCAAACGGTGCGGGACATCGATTGGATACGCCGGAATTTGAAGGCCGGCGAACAAGCCGTGTTAACCGACGTGACCGAAGACCACAGCGTTATCGGCGTGATGGGGCCCAATTCGCGGGCGTTACTGGCCGGTCTTACCGACACCGATCTTTCCAATCAGGCTTTTCCCTTTGGGACCGCTCAAGTCGTGGATATTGGAATGGCGATCGTTCGTGCGATTCGCATCACCTACGTCGGGGAACTTGGCTGGGAACTCCACGTGCCGGTCAGTCAGGCCGTGCTCGTCTATGAATCACTGATCAATGCCGGGAAAGATCTCGATGTGGTTGACGCGGGGCATTATGCGATCAACTCACTTCGCCTTGAAAAAGCCTATCGTGCCTGGGGCGCCGACATCTCGCCCGACGATACCGCCCTCGAGGCTGGTCTTGGTTTTGCCATCGGCTGGAAAAAAAGCGCTCCGTTCCTTGGCAAGGACGCGTTGCTGGAGCAGAAACATGCCGGTTTAAAACGCCAGCTTGTGGCTTTCGTCCTCCAGGATCCCAACCCCATGCTCTGGGGCAGCGAGCCAATTTATCGCAATGGCGAGGCCGTGGGCTATACGACCTCAGGTTCTTACGGCCATGCGCTTGGTGCTGCCGTCGGCATGGGCTATGTGAAGTGCCCCGACCGTGTCACTCCTGAATTCATTCGGGACGGACGCTATGAGATCAACGTCTCCGGCAGGCGCTTTCCAGCCACTCCTCATTTAAAAGCGCCGTACGATCCCGAGCGGAAAAAAATCCTCAGTTAATCAAGTGAACGCGGAGGTCAAAGCGCTGATGCCATTAATGCCCTGGCTGGGCGGCGGCGACGTCACAGTGCGGCCGTTGGATGGCGGTCTGACCAATCGCAATTATTGCATTTGCCGCGGGCGGGACCGATTCGTGCTGCGAATCATGGGAAAAAACTCCCGGTTGCTGGGCATTGATCGCCGGGCCGAACATGCCTGTGCCAAGGCCGCGCACGCCGCCGGAATTGGACCAGAGGTCGTGGCGTTCCTTCCCGATCAAGGGGTCATGGTCACCCGCTTTGTGCCCGGACGGGCGCTGGATTTTGAGGCGGTGCAAACCCCCGCCATTTTGAGGCGCGTGGTCGCGTCGATGCGCCGGTATCACGAATGTTCGAATGGCGCGGGAAAATTCTCCGCGTTTGAAACGGTGCGCCATTATTACGCGCAAGCGCGGAAGCGGAAGGTCCCGTTTCCGCGAAACGCCGCTTTGGCGTTGGAGACACTGGCGCGGATTGAGGACCAGTGCGGAATCCCCGAACAGGTGTGTCCTTGCCACAATGATTTGTTGCCCGGCAACCTGGTTGACGACCGGCGCAAGGTCTGGATTCTGGACTGGGAATACGGCGGCATGGGTGATTTGTTTTTCGACCTCGGCAATCTTGCGGCCAACAACCTATTTGACCGCGAGCAGGAAACGATGCTCCTGCATTTTTACTTCGGGAAAGCCCGGGCTGCCGATCTCCGGCGCTTGCGCTTGATGCGGCTGGCATCCGACATGCGCGAGGCGATGTGGGGATTCATGCAAATGGGGGTTTCCAAACTGGATTTCGATTACCGGACCTACGCCCGCCGCCACTGGCAACGTTTCCTGGAGAGCGCGCGCCGCGCCGGCACCAGTAGCCGCCAGCGCGAAAGTCACGTGCTTCATTACAATCAAAATTTATGAAGCGCCAACTACTTGACTGGACGAACGTCGGCTGCCATGGAGTGAAAACCGGACACCAAAGTCAAGTTCAGCTTCAAATCCAACCCCCGCAATCAATCTAACCATTGATAATCAATAGTTATCCATGAACCGAAATTCTCCCGCACAAGTCCCGCACAAAATCCAGGCGAATCGGAAAACGCCTGCTTCGCCAAGGAGATTTCGGGGTGATTAGCTTTCGCCCCTGTTTGAGCTCCGGAAAAGGCTGCACCCCGATCTGGTTATTCAGGCAGTTGCGGAGGCTTTACAAACAGGCGCTTGTCGGGCCAAGCTCCCGGCTCAAACGCCTCGGGCCGTCCAGCCGTTTGTGAGTCCCATGACGCCAGAACCGGAAATCTTGCGAGTTGATGGGTTGCAAAAAAGTTACAATGCACCTGTTCTGTTGGATTTTCACTTCGATTTGCGGGCAGGCGAAGTCCATGCGCTGATCGGCGGCAATGGCGCGGGCAAATCCACTTTTGCGCGCATTTTGGCCGGGTTGACTGCCAGGAATGGCGGGCAGATCCAGTTCTGCGGTGAGCCATACATCCCGAAATCCAAGCGCGACGCGGAGAGCGCGGGCGTGGTCATGGTGCTACAAGAGCTTAACGTGATAGGGGCCTCGAGCGTCGCGGAGAACATTTTCCTCAACAGGTTGCCACGGCGCGGCGGCTTCGTTCGTTTCACGGACTTGCGGGAGATGGCCCGGCAAGCCTTGGCTCGTGTGGGGTTGAATGACCTTGATCCAGGAACGCCAGCCAGCCAGCTTGGTATCGGGCAGCAACAACTTGTGGAAATCGCGGGCGCACTGGCGCGGGATTGCCGCCTGCTCATTCTGGATGAGCCGACGGCGGCCCTGACGAATCCCGAGATTGTACGGCTTTTTGAAAACATCCGGCGGCTGCAGACCGAGGGGGTTGGCGTCATATACGTCAGCCATCGCATGGACGAAATCCTCCGCGTGGCCAACCGCGTCACTGTGATGCGCGACGGGAGGCGCATCGCCACCCACGAAACCGACAAAGTGACGCCTCCGCAGTTGATCCTGGAAATGGCCGGTCATGGCTTGCCGGAACGAAGGCATCTGCGCCGGGAGGCTGGCGGGCAAGTGGCATTGGACGTGCGGCATTTGAGCGCGGGTCCGCGGGTGTGCGATGTGAGTTTTCAGGTCCGGCGAGGCGAAATTCTTGGCTTGGCGGGGCTGGTCGGATCGGGCCGCACGGAAACGTTACGGGCCGTGTTTGGCGCCGAGCCAAGTCAGAGCGGCGAAATCTTGGTGGGAGGCCGGACGGTCGTCATCCGCAGCCCCGCGGATGCAGTGCGGGCCGGGCTGGGATTGGTGCCTGAGGATCGCAAGCAGGACGCCTTGTTCCTCACACAATCGATTCGTGTCAATACGACGATCGCCACGCTTGGGCTGCATTCGAGCAAGTGGGGCTGGCTCAATGAGCGGGCGGAAACAGAAACCTCGGAAAAACTGTCGCGGCGTTTGCAAGTGCAGTGTGCCTCCCTCAATCAGGCGGCAGGAGAACTTAGCGGCGGCAATCAACAGAAGATTGTCCTGGCCCGATGGTTGGCGCGGGACGGCAGCATTCTGCTCCTTGACGAGCCGACGCGCGGCATCGATGTCACGGCCAAAGAAACCATTTACGAGGTCCTGCGCGAATTGGCCCGATCCGGCAAGGCCATCGTGGTGGTTTCGAGCGAGTTGGAGGAATTGATGATGATCTGCGACCGACTGCTGGTGATGTCCAAGGGGACGATCGCCGCTGAATTCCTGGCTGGCGAGTGGACTCATGAAACAATCACGCGGGCGGCCTTCAGCGGGTGCTTCAAGCCAGGCGAAGACGCGATCCAACCATGAAGATTCTATCCAAAAAAACCGCTGAATGCACCGCCATGTTGTTGATATGGATTGGGCTGGTGTTGTTGCTCGGAATGTTAAGCCACAATTTTCTCAGCGCCCGAACTTTCGCCGCGCTGGCCAATCGCATTCCAGCTCTGGCCGTCATCGCCACTGGCATGACGCTGGTGCTCATCATCGGAGGAATAGATCTTTCTGTCGGCTCATTGGTGGGGTTGTGCGGCGCCGTGCTCGGGGTGGCATTGTTGGATTATCATTTGCCCTTGTGGTTGAGCATCATCGCCAGCCTTGGTCTCGGTCTGGCGGCTGGCACGATCAACGGCGCCATCAGTGTGGGCTTGGGCATTCCCTCGTTCATTGTCACGCTGGGCATGCTGGAAGTGGCGCGGGGTCTGGCTTATCTAACGACGCATTCCCAAACAAAATACATCGGTAGCGAAGTGGAGGGTTTGTCGGCGTCGATTCATGGTTTGGGGGTTTCGCCAGCCTTTCTTATCTCGCTTCTGGTGATTGTGGCTGGGCAAGTGACGTTGTCGCGAACGGTCTTTGGCCGCTACCTGGTGGCCATAGGCTGCAATGAATCGGCCGTGAGGCTTGCCGGCATCAATCCCAAGCCCGCCAAGATCGTGGTCTTCGCTTTGTTGGGCCTTTTGAGCGGGCTGGCCGGAGTGTTTTACACTTCCCGCCTGGGTTCCTCTGATCCCAATGCGGGAGTAGGGATGGAGCTCTCGGCCATCGCGGCGGTGGTGATTGGTGGCACCAGCCTTATGGGAGGCCGGGGTTCGGTGGTCAATTCCTTCTTCGGCGTCCTGATCATTGCCACCTTGGAAGCCGGCTTGGCGCAGATCGGCGTGACTGAACCCTCGAAACGGATCATCACCGGCGCGGTCATTGTCGCGGCGGTGATCCTTGACGCCTGGCGCCGGCGCATGCACCCGTCGAACCGAATAACAATATGAGCTTGATTGCCTTCTAACCCCTTCCCGGCGGTGAGGCTGTCGGAGGCTATTTGGCGATCACGTCCACGGGCGTGGTCTGGTCGCCGGGAGCGGCTTCTCCCCGGAGCATCTTGAGGGCGGCTTCGATTCCAAAAACAGCCAGTTGATCTCCATGTTGATCGGCCGTGGCCGTGACATCGCCGCTGTCCATCAAGGGATGAATGGCGCTGATGTTATCGAATCCGGCCACCAAAACCTGGCCGGTCTTGCCAGCGGCCTTGATGGCTGAGACCGCGCCCAGCGCCATGTTATCGTTGGCGCACAAGATGGCCTTGAGGTCGGGATGTTCGCTCAATAGCGCTGTGGCGATGCTGTTTGCTTTCTCCATCTCCCAATTGCCGCTCTGCACACTGGCGATTCTGATGTCCGCGGCCTTCATCGCGTCCTCGAATCCCAGGCGCCTTTGCTGCCCGTTAAAAGCCGCGGGAATCCCTTCGATGATGGCGACGTTGTCACCAGCTTTAAGGTGCCTGGCGATGACTTCACCCACTTTGCGGGCGCCGGCGCGATTATCAGGACCGACGAACGGCACTTCCAGGTCCGCCTGCTTGAGAGCATCGGCATCGAGTTTGTTGTCAATATTGACGACCAGGATGCCAGCCTCCTTGGCGCGTTTGAGCACCGTGACCAGCGCCTTGGAATCCGCCGGGGCGATGACAATGGCGTTGACCTGGCGCGCCATCATTTGTTCGACCAGATTGACCTGTTCGGCGAGGTCCGTCTCGTTATTGATGCCATTGGCCAGCAAGTCGTAGGCGGCGGCATTGGTCTTGTGATGCTGGCTTGCGCCTTCAGCCATGCTGCTGAAAAACTCATTGGCTAGCGACTTCATCACAAGCGCAATCTTGGGTCTTGATGCGCCGGGTTTGTCGGCGCCTTTGTCATCGGATTTGCCACACCCGTCCAGCAGAGCCAGTGCGGTGAGGAGGGAAACCGAAAGAATTCGGGTTTTCATATTGATTAAGTTGTGGAACTGTCGACTTGGCCCGAGGCCAGAACGCGCTCAATTTCCTGAACGGTAGGAGCGGAAGACTGCGCCCCCATCCGTGTGACGGAGATGGCGGCGGCGGCATTTGCAAAGCGCGCCGCCTCGACCAGCAATTTACCCTTCGCCAACGCAACCGCCAACGCGCCGTTGAAAACATCCCCGGCGCCAGTGGTGTCGATTGCCGCGACTCTGTATCCCGGAATCATCTGGAGCCCGCCCACTCCGGCCACATAGGCGCCGCCGTAGCCCATAGTGATGACCACATTCTTGACGCCTTGGGCGAGGAGTTCCGCCGCCGCTTTGGCCGCCGCGCGCCGGCCTCCGGGCGCAACGCCAGTCAATAGTTCCGCCTCGCTTTCGTTTGGCGTGAGGACGAAAACCCGCCGCAGCAGGCTGGCGGGCAGGGCTTGAGCCGGCGCCGGGTTTAGAATGACGCGTAACCCGGTCTTGACAGCAAGTTCAGCCGCCGCCTTGACTGTGCTTATCGGGGTCTCCAACTGCAACAGAAGCACGCCCGCCTTGCGGAAAATTAGGCGGGCTTTCAGAACGTCCGCCGTAGCCAGTTTTCCGTTCGAGCCGGGAGCCACCGCAATGCAGTTCTCTCCGCCTGGGCCAACGAAAATTAGTGCGACACCCGACGGTTGCGCTGGGTCGCGAATGACATAATCGACGTTGATCCCTTCCGCAACAAATCCCGCCACAGCCTTGTCGCCAAAAATGTCCCGGCCAATGCGGGCGATGAAGGACGTCGAACCTCCCGCGCGCGTGGCTGCCACAGCCTGATTGGCTCCCTTGCCGCCCGCCGCGCTGACAAACTTACCGCCGAGGATTGTCTCGCCGGCTTTGGGCAGTCGGTCCACCTTGATGGTCAGGTCGGTGTTGGAACTTCCAATGACAAGAACAGAAGGCTTGGATTTCGATAATTGAGATCCCACGTTTTTATTTGATTCGTTGACAAACATGCGAGTTCCCACTCAGACCGTCAAGTGAACGTGGTCCGGCACTTGCGTGTCGACAGGGATTTAGGTTTGGCGAAAGCGTCGAGCGATGATAGCTTGAGTCTGTACTACTAAAAAACTCAGCCGAGTCATTCTGGCCTCAGTCTGCGGTCGAAGCTTCATTGGGCTTGGATTTGCTCTTGTTGTTTTTGTTCCCTTTTCCGGCGACGGCGGCGGTCTTTAAGCCGGTAATTCCGCTCGGTAATGGCAACGGTCTGGGCGTGGTGGAGGAAAAGATTCAGGATTGCGCCGGCGGTGGGCAACAGTTGTCCCTCTCTTAAAAGGTCTTGGCCCCTCTCCTTTCGGGGAGCGATCCGTCTTCCAACATTTGTTCGCATGGTACCGCGTTGCCCTGCACCGCGGGTGAAAGCAGAACTACAAGTGTTGCGGTGAAGCGGCGAGGACGGTATGTTGAAGACCAGTATGAATGAAAACCAGTTTCAGAAAATGAAAACTCGGCCCGGCTTTGTAGCTGCGCTCGATCAAAGTGGTGGGAGCACGCCCAAAGCTCTGGCGTCCTACGGAATCAAGGAAACTGCGTGGTCCAACGACGAGGAGATGTTCGCAATCGTGCATAAAATGCGACAGCGCATTATCACCCGCCCCAGCTTTACTGGCGAGCGGATTCTTGGCGCGATTCTTTTTGAGAATACAATGGACCGCGACATCCAAGGGCAACCGACCGCGGATTATCTCTGGAACGTAAAACGAATCGTCCCGTTTCTGAAAGTGGACAATGGCCTTGTCGAAGAGAAAAACGGCGTCCATTTGATGAAGCCGATGCCGCAACTTGCTTCCCTGCTCGCCAAAGCCAAGGGCAAGCGGATTTTTGGCACTAAGATGCGCTCGGTAATTAACGAGGCGAATCCGTCAGGCATTAGAGAGATTGTAAACCAGCAGTTCGAGGTGGCGGCGCAGATACTTGAGGTTGGGCTTGTACCGATAGTCGAACCGGAAGTGGATATCCATTGCCCGGAGAAGGCCAAAGCTGAGGAGTTGCTAAAAGCTGCGATAATCGAAAAGCTCGGCGGCCTGCCCGGCGGTCAATCGGTCTTCCTCAAGCTCACGCTGCCGGACAAAGACGATTTCTACAGTGATTGCGAGAAACATCCCAACGTTGTGAGAGTGCTGGCACTTTCTGGTGGCTACTCGCGGAAAGAGGGCAACGAGCGCCTACGCAGGAATCACGGCATGGTCGCCAGTTTTTCGCGGGCTTTGGTTGAAGGACTGATAGCCCAGCAATCTGACGCCGAGTTCGACGCCGTTCTGGATGCCGCCATTCAAAGCATCTATGATGCATCGGCAGTGAAACAAACAAACGCAGATACTCGCGCGAGTATTCCTGCTTAGAGCGTGTTTTGAAAATAGATCGGGAAGGGGATTGCGAGCGCGGCGGGGCGGATGGCGAGGCAGCCCGCGAAGCCGGGCATCTCTTCTCTGTTCTGACTCGACGAACGAGAATATCCCTCGTGGATCTTCGACTGAGTAGCAACGAAGCCAGCCGCCCCGCCCCGCCGCAAGACCGCCCGAGATATTTTCAAAACACGCTCTTAGGGTTGTTGATAAACCCGCGGTCGGCTTTTATGAACCAATCCTTTTGGGTTCCGCTGCTTGCTCGGCAGGGGCGTAAGGGCTTTGAAAACCCAAGGTCGTCGGCAATGATCGGCGCGGGAGATTTTGCAGCTCCAGGAGTTTGATTTTCAAAAGCTGCCCGGCTCGGATTAGGTCACGAGTGGTCTTGATGTTCCAGAGCTTCGAGGAGTTGGTTATAATTCTGGAAATCACGCGCCATAACCAAGTCAGTGATCACGACGCGAAGGCGGAGTCTTGAATTGGGCTGTTCGGCTTTCTGCTCTGGCGGCGTTTGAAATGTCGTTTTCATGCCAGCGAAGAACAGGATTTTTGTGGCGCGGAAAGCGCCGGTTGTTACGAAACTGCTGCGAGGGCAAAGCCAAGCACCGTAAGTGCTTGGGGCCAATGAGTTGCAAATGGCGGGAGTGGCGGGGCTCGAACCCGCCAAAAACCCAATAAAATCAAGGGTTCTGAGGGCCTGCCTTCCCAAATAGCCTCCCAAAATTCTGACCTTCCCTCGGATTTGCGGCGCGTTGTCGAAGCGTGGACGCGTTTGCCGGAACCATTCAGGGCCGCAATTCTGGCAATTGTTGAATCAACGAAACTGGTTGGGGGTGCCTCGTGAAGAATTCCTCAACGAAATGCATCTACGCCCAGTCCGCTGCCGTCAATAATGCTTTTCAGCGTGCCAATGGGAATGGTTTTGCTGGCGTGCATTGCCACGATCACTTGGCGGCCATTCTCGTGCCGCCATTTCTGGTGGCTGCCGGATTGGGAAATCATCACAAAACCATTCTTGCGCAGAATTTTGACAATGTCTCTTGCGCTGCAAACTGGGTACCTTCGACTCACGGCACCGCGAGCTCGATCATCTTGGCGCCTTTGGGCAATTTCATCGGCGCGGGTTCAAACCAAAGCGCCAGAGCTTCTTGGGCATTCGTAACCGCTTCTTCTTCCGTGTCGCCTGCAGTGGCGCAGCCAGGCAATTCAGGGAACACCGCTGACCACCGTTTGGCTTCTGGATCAAATTCAATCAACAACCGGAATTTCATTACCAAAATCATAACCGCAGCACTTCGTCGAAGCAAGCCGACCGGTGGAAAATAGAGGGGGGCCATGCCGTGGACACGCAATCCGCCGGAAACCCGGACGGGGGATTGGGACAACTCCAATGCTCCGACAGTAAGTTAAGTGCAGCAGAACCGATGCTTCGAGCCGACAGCTCGTCGGTTCTGCGGTCGGATGTGGTGCCAACCGGCGACGTCGGAGGGCCGGGGGCGGAGCGGCGCGAAGCGCCGCCCGCCTCCGGCCTTCCTTGTCTAAATAGTAACAATTCAGACAACGCGTCAGCGAGTCCGTGGAATCTGCTGACGGGAGCGCACCGGAAAGTCGCGTTCTGTTTGAAAGGCGAAATCATGGCTCTTGTCGAGCAATTCGGAATTGAACGGCTTGGCTTCCTGACGCTGACTTTTGCTGACCACGTCACTGCGATTAAGGAAGCCTCCCGGCGGTTTAACAATCTTAACCGGCGGGTATTGAAAGCCCGGTACAAGCGCATAGTGGCTGTGCCCGAGCGTCAGAAAAGCGGGAGGCTGCATTTTCACTGCCTCGTTGTCTTGGATGCGGATATCCGAACAGGATTGGACTTTGCGGCGGTCGCAAATCGGGACTATCGAACAGCATCAGCGGCACTTAAGTCCGAGTGGTCATTCTGGCTTGAGACTGCACCCCGTTACGGTTTCGGTCGGACGGAATTGCTGCCGATCAAATCGACTGCGGAGGGCATATCGAAATATGTTGGCAAATACATCGCCAAACACATTGACGCGAGGATCGAGGCGGACAAGGGTGCAAGGCTGGTTCGCTACCTGGGTTATCGACGGGGAGAGCGGTCGTATCATCCTCACATGATGTTCAATTCCGAATACTCTTGGCTGTGGCGACAGAAGGTCAAGGCATTCGCCAGCTACTACGGGATTGTTGACATGGAGGATTTCAAGAAAAAATGCGGGCCGCGATGGTGTTACATTTTTCAGGACGCGATTCTTCATACGGCGTTGCCGACAGGAACGGTTTACCCATCCTTGGCTCTGGCCGTCGAAGATTCGGCGCGTCAGTTTGCGAGGGAATGTCTCTTGGACAGTGTTCGTTTGGGGAAGACGATGGGTAAGCTATAAGCCCGCACTATTAATTACGGGGTTTGGCGTCAGAATGCTCGCAGTGCCACCACACAACCGAACAGAACCAAGCGTCACAAGGCGGGCAAAGGGGACAAACATGATATTCCAAAAAAACCATGCCGGGCAGGACTGGAGGAAGGGGCCTAACCTCATTCGCTATCTGTCGCACTCATCCTGTGAATCTCAATGATTTCGATTGGTTTGCGAACGGGGGTCAACTTTAAACCCAAGCGCGTACGTGCCGCCTCGATCACTACATCCGCCTTCGGTTTAGTCTCGCCGTCCGCCATTTCCCATTGCATGCCCACCAAAAACCGGCCTGACAATTTTGTTTCATCAACAACCGGCTTCTCCAGAAGCAATTCAAGATATGCGACGATCACCTTCATGTCAGACCCGGTGAGCAAAAACTCGCCTCGCGTCAGACCTCCCCCGCCCTCTTTCTCCGTCGGGATTAGACCCGGCGCGTTGGTGTTGATTTGCGTAAGTTGATAGACTTCCGACTCACGGATCGTTTTCGCTACTTCCAGGCCAAATGTGGTTCTCAATGCTGCCAAGAATTGATTTTGCAAATCAACTTTGTGGCCGGGCGATGCTTGTAACTGAAAGTTGTAATAGCCCTCTGGCAATTGCCCTTTGATACTCATGCGGAACCGGCTCCATCCAAAGACATTTTCCAGTGCCGACTCAACGGTCGCTTCTTCTCCGTGAAAGGCTGAACCGTCGTTCTTGCCTGACCATGAGCACATGGGACCATTGCTGTTCTTTGGAACCTTCCGGCGGCTAATGGTGATTTCAAAAAGCGGGGGCGGCTCCGTGGGTACTACGTCGGCGACCGTGGATCGACTGTTAAACACTGGTGAGTCCGGCAAAGAACACTTCTGTCCATTTAGGACTTCCTCCAAATGGCGCGCCTCGAGTTTAGCGGGATGCGTGATGGCGGCAATTCTTCCCCCAGCATCGACAATGACAGTATGAGGAATGCCTTGGACGTGAAACGCATTTTTCAACCCTTCGTCATCGTCGAGAGCGACCCACCCTTTCATCGGGCGCAATTTCAGAAAATTGCGCACAAATCCCGCCTCTTCGGAACTGACCGAAAGAAAGACCACCGGCTTGTCATGAAACTGTTCCACCAGGTCGTTCAAGTGCGGAATCGCTGCCACGCAAGGGCCACACCAAGTCGCCCAAAATTCCAGCACGACGACCTTGCCTTTCAGTTTTTCCCAACTGATTTCTTTCGGCACAGGTCCCTGAATGGTCTGGGTGACGACCAAAGGCGGCGGCATGTCGCCCTGCTTTGGGCCGTTGATGTCAGCCGTGGCAAACGATTCGTATGCAATAGCGCATGAAATCGCTACAACCGCTATAAAACATCGCATAATTTACTAAAGTATCGGTTTGAAAACTTCTCTTGGGCAATCAGGTGTTACCCGAACAAGCGTATTCATGAACAAATTAGTGGCCTACGTGAATACAGCAAGCCGGAACACGAGACGGGAATGCGCTGCGGGGAATCCCGTCAGAAAAAATGATAATAATTGGAGGGTTGACAATATTGATAACTATGTTAATTTCGATGCTGAATGGAACCTGAAGATCAAAAAGCAATGGATGCAACCGACATCGGACTGAGATTGGTCGGGCACTCGAAATCAACGGAATTCACTGCAAATCGTGGGCTGGTTATCGAGATGTTCCCCTTCATTTTTGAGGCTTCGCAGAGAATGAGCGCACGGGCCATAAGCCGGTTTCTTGCGGATGAACAGGGGATTAAATTGAGCGCCGTCACGATCACGAAAGCTCTTAATGATCCGAAGAAAAGCTGGAACTCCTTTTTTGACATTGTTGAGCCTTCGGCGCTGCTCATCGCCAAGTGGTGGAGATGCGAAACGTTAAATTTCCTTTTTGCTGGCAAGGCCAAGTACGAGGACACCATCCGCCCGGCCACCGGGAATCTGATCGCGAAGCTCGCCGTCAAGGTGATTATCAAGGGCGATGTTCTTGCCGCTGACAAACTTCTCCGGGAAAAGTGGTTTTGTATAAACAAGCTCACGTTGGAGAAAGCGCGGCCATACCTCGAAGATCGCCTTGTTGTTTGGGCGAAGCCAAAGGAGAAAGCGAAATGAACGGCGACGGTAAGGGGTCTGTGCTAATTCGACTGAAAGCGGCTGCGGCTCGTTTGGGGGTGAGCGTTCGCACTTTGTATCGAGACATTGCGGACGGAAAATTGACCCTCGTTCACGTTCGGGGTTGCTCGTGTATCGAGGAAAGCGATTTGGAAAATTACATTCAGAAAAGTAAAGGAGGCAAAAAGAATGATTGACAGAATATTCAAACCAAAAGGCTCCCGCATTTGGCGTTGGCGTATTCGGCTACGCCCGGAAGATGTGCGAATCGAGGACATTTCGCTTGGCACGTCTGACAAGCAGGTTGCCGAAAAGAGACGCACTGACTTGCGACGGGAGAAGGAGCATGAGCGGGGCGGTCTCCTTCATCCAAAGCCGATACGTGAGTCCGCATTGCGCCACATGGCACAGCATCTTGCGGAGTTCCTAAGCGACATGAGACGGCGCGGAAAGTCGGAAAAATACCTCTCGAATCTGGAATTCCGCGTTTCGGCTCTTGTCGTGGCATGTGGCTGGACATTGCCGACGGACGTTACAGCGGATTCGTTTCAGCGGTGGGGCGTCGAACATAAAGACTTGGCCGCAAAAACTCAGAACGATTACCTTGAAGCGGCGCGATGCCTTTTCAATTGGATGGTCAAACATGGGCGAGTCGTCTCGAATCCGTTGGTGACGCTTGAAAAGGTGTCGATGGTTGGACGGGAGACACGAGAGCGTCGAGCGTTCACGGATGAGGAAATGGGCCGTCTGTTGGGAGCGGCGGGCGAGCACAAGACCGTTTACATGATGGCCGTTTATACGGGATTGCGCCGGTCTGAGATCGCCTCGCTAAAGTGGAGCGATTTGACATTGGAGGGCGCAACGGCATTCGTCCAGGTGCGGGCATCGACAACGAAGAACGGCAAGTCTGCGGCAATGCGGCTTCATCCTGACTTGCTGGCCGCGTTGGTGGAACTGAAAAGCCGTTCTGCCGGCGATAGCGAATCGGTATTTCCGCGTATGCCCCGCATCGAGCGTTTCAAGCTGGACCTGAAAAGAGCGGGTGTAGCGTATAAGGACGGGCAAGGGCGATATGCGGATTTTCACGCCCTGCGAAAAACGTTCGGCACGAATCTGCAAAGGGCCGGGGTTGCGAGTCGGGTGGCAATGAAAGCAATGCGCCACAGTGACCGGCGATTGACCGACAAAATCTACACCGATGAAAACATGCTCGATACGTGGTCGGCGATTGGCGGACTATCCTCCTTCACCGGTCAAGCCTCCCTAATAGCCTCCCAAAATTTAGGCGCGGCTAGTCAAAACGTGTCATCGGCTGTCACAACGAGTAGCGGGCCGGAAGTGGTCAAAACCCTTGTAAACATTGGGGATTGTCACGGTTTGGCACAACTTGACGCGAGTGGACAGAATGCGGGGAATGGCGGGAGTGGCGGGGCTCGAACCCGTAACCTCTGCCGTGACAGGGCAGCGCTCTAACCAATTGAGCTACACCCCCCGCTCAGGAACAGAAACCGTAGTCAATCTTGCGCCCCCAGTCAATCCCTACCATTCGATGACCGCCGCGCCCCAGGTCAGCCCAGCGCCGAAAACAATCAGCAACACAAGGTCGCCCCGCTGGATGCGCCCGGTTTGCACCGCTTCGTCCAGGGCGATGGCCACGGATGCCGCCGAGGTGTTGCCGTACTTGTGGAGGTTGACAAAAACCTGTTCCGGCTTGGCGCCAAGCCGCTCGGTAACGGCGTCAATAATACGACGGTTGGCCTGGTGCGGAATGATGCACTTGATCTCGGAAACCTCCAACTCGCAACGCCGCAACACCTCCACGGCCGCCGCGTGCATGGCGGTGACGGCGTTCTTGAAAGTCTCCTTGCCGTCCATCCGCAGGTAGTGCATCCCCGCCGAAACCGTCTCGTGCGTCGGCGGAAAGGCGGAACCGCCGCCGGGCATGCACAAAAGTCCCGCGCGGCCGCCGTCAGAACCCATGCACGCTGTCAATAATCCGTGCGCGTGGGGGCGGTTGCGCAAAACGGCCGCCCCGGCGCCGTCGCCAAAAAGAACGCACGTGTTGCGGTCGCTCCAGTTGATGATCGAAGAAAGTTTCTCGGCGCCGATGACCAGCACGGTGTCGTAGGTGCGCGACATGATGAATTGCTGGCCGACTTCCAATCCAAAAATGAATCCCGAACAGGCCGCCTGAATGTCGAGCGCGGCGGCGCGCGAGGCCCCGATTTTTTTCTGGACCAGGCAGGCGGTCGAAGGAAAGGGCATATCGGGGGTGATGGTGGCCAGGAGGATTAAATCGATCTCTTCGGGGGCGACTTTGGCGCGCTCCATGGCGAGCAAAGCCGCGCGCGTGGCAAGATCGGACGTGGCTTCGTGCTTTTTCGCGATGCGGCGTTCCTTGATGCCGGTGCGGCTGAAAATCCATTCGTCGGTGGTGTCAACCATTTTCTCAAGTTCGGCGTTGGCCAGGATCCTTTCGGGAACGTAGGAGCCGACGGCAAGGATTGAGCAGGTGCGGCCCTGGAAATTGTGATGGGCGCGGGGATTCTTGAATTTTTTCTCGGGAAGTTTCATGTGTGGACGGCCGCCATCGCTTCGGGCTGTGCCGGGGCGACGCGTTGATTGGCCAGGGCGACTTCGGTTTGAATCATGTCATTGAGGCGGTGCTGGAGGGCTTTGACGCATTCGTTGATGGCGTTCATGATCGCCCGCTCGCGGGCGGAGCCGTGGGCTTTGATGATCGTTCCGTTAAGGCCCAGCAACGGCGCGCCGCCGCGGGTGTCGGGATCCGTGCGCCGCATGATGGTGCGGACGACGTTTTTGAGGAGGAGGCCGCCGAGCATGCGTTTGGGGTTTTTGCAAATCTCTTCTTTGAGCCACGCGCCCATGCCTTTGGCGAAGCTTTCCAAAGTCTTTAGGACGATGTTGCCAATGAAACCGTCGCACACTACGACGTCAACTTTGTTGTGGAACAAGTCGTGTCCTTCGACGTTGCCGATGAAATTGAAATCCAGCTTTTTGCAGAGCTTGCAGGCTTCCAGGGTCAATTCGGTGCCTTTGTTGGGTTCGGTGCCATTGCTTAAGATGCCGACTCGCGGGTTCCTGTATCCCAGAATTTCCCGCGAGTAAATATTGCCCATCACGGCGAAATGCAGCAAGTGCATCGGGCGACATTCGACGCTGGCGCCGGCGTCCAACAGGACAAATTCATTTTTTGGGGCAGGAATGACGGTGGCGATGCCCGGCCGGTCCACACCCGGCAACTGGCGCAATCGAATGGTGCTGGCGGCGACGATTCCGCCTGTGTTGCCCGGGGAAATCAATGCGTCGGCTTTGCCGTCCTTGATCAAATCGACGGCGCGTAGAATGGAACAATCCTTTTTTCGGCGCAACCCTTCGACCGGCTTGTCCTCCATGGAAAGGACTTCGGTCGCCGGGACGATTGTCACGCGTGGATCGTTGCATCCGGTGCGAATCATCGCCCCCTTGATTTCATTTTCCTGGCCGACCAGAAAGAGCTGGGTGATCAGGGGTTGTGATTGCAGCGCCAAGCGGGCGCCGTCGACAACTGTCTCCGCGCCGTGGTCACTTCCCATGACATCCACAACAATTCGCATAAAGCAAGCAGCACGGAATGCCACTGATTCCCGCGCTCCCCAAAAATGATCAGGCGGCCGTCTTGATCGTGATAACTTGGCGGCCCTTGTAAAAGCCGCACGCCGGGCAGACGCGATGGGGGATGTACGGGGCGGCGCACTGGGGGCAGGTGCTCAGTTGGGGAAGCGTCAGCGCGCTGTTATAGGCGCGGCGCATGCGTTGGCGGCTGTGAGACGGCTTGCGTTTGGGAACTCCCATATTTTTCCTGTCTTAAAATTTCAATTTGTTCAATTCGGACCAGGCAGACGAAACATCCGTCTGACCCGCGCCCTTTTTCTTTTCTTTTGAACGATTGGGCAATCCGGCGCAATCGGCCCCGCACAAAGGATGCTGCGGAAACTCCAAAAGGATATCTTCCCGGATTTGAGGCGTCAAGTCCGCCAAATCGTCACAAATAGCCACTTTTTCCGGGCCTTCCAACGGAACATGGACCGTCCACGGGTCCAATCGAACCACGTACGTGAACGCTTTGAGGCATCGGGCGCACTCGCAATCCAGCGTCAGCTCCAGACTGCCCTGCGCCACAATGTCGCTGCCCGTCCTTTGGGCGGTCAAGTCATAATGGAGGGGGCGCGATGCGTGGACCAATTCGTCGCAATCCCCCAGTTCCAATTCAGCCGCCGGCAATTGGCCCTTGAGCCGGATGTCTCGTTCTTCCAAATGACGGATATTGACCTTGACAGGCATAAGTTGAACGTGCTCAAGCGTTTACGATTTAGTCCGTTTGCCGAACTTGGAGGCCAGCGCCGTCTGGACGTGGGGGGGAACGAAACATTGCACATCCCCTCCCAGGCTGGCGATTTCTTTGACCAGGCGCGAACTCAAGAATGTATAAGTTTCACGCGGCATCATAAATATAGTTTCTACCTTCGCGTTTAACTTACGATTCATCAAGGCCAATTGAAATTCAAATTCAAAATCGGACACCGCCCGCAATCCCCGGATGATCGCGTGCCCGGATCGTTTTTCGACGTAATCCACCAGCAGTCCCTGAAGCGCATCGACTTCGACTGTCGGGAAAACGGGAATGGCGCGCCGCACAAGGGCCAGGCGTTCCTTGAGGGTGAAGAGCGGCTTCTTGCTGGCATTTGGGGCGACGGCCACGATGACGCGGTCGAAGAGCTTGTTGGCCCGCTCGATGATATCGAGGTGGCCATTGGTGATCGGGTCAAAACTGCCGGGATAGATCGCCGTTCGCATAGGAATAATTAACCAGTGTGGCTTGCAAAGGAAAGAAACAACTTCTTCGTCGCCGGCGGATTGGCCCCGTTCTGCCCCAATTGGCATCCTTCGCGCGCAAACCCCGCCCTTTTCCATTTCCGAACCTCGGCAAATACTGCTAGGTTGGATGGCGTGACTATCAGCGGAAAATTCAAACGATTGGATACCCGTTCAAAGGCGTTTCCGACGGTGTTGAGTCTGGGAATGGTGGCCGTTGTCGGCATGCTGGACTTCCTGACGGGGTTCGAGCTTACTTTTTTTGCATTTTACCTGATTCCGGTGACATTGGCGGTGTGGTTTGTGGGCCGGGGTTTTGGAATCTTCGTTTCGGCGTTGTGCGTCGTGGTTTCAATTGTGGGCGACCTGTTCGCGGGAGCGCGTTATTCCAGTTCGCTTGTTCCTGTCTGGAACACAGCGATTTCGCTTACGTTTTTCCTGGTGGTCGTTGGGATTCTGGCCAGATTGCGCGGATTGCACGACGAATTGGAGGAGCGCGTGCGCCAGCGAACGGCTGCGCTCAACACCGAAATGCAGGAGCGCGTGCGGCTGGAGGAGGAAATCCTGAGCATCAGCGAGCGCGAACAGCAACGCATCGGCCACGATCTGCACGACAGTTTGTGCCAGCACCTCACCGGCGTCGCATTGGCGGGAGAAGTCTTGAGCGAACGATTGGCCGCCAAGTCGCTTCCCGAAGCCAGGGCGATGAACCATATCGTGGAAATGGTCGAGGGAGCCATCGACCTGACGCGCACGCTGGCGCGCGGTCTTCATCCCTTCGATCTGAAAGGGGAGGGATTTACGGACGCGCTGCGACAATTGGCCGCCACCATGACCGAAGGCTTCAAGACGCCCTGCACTTTCCAGTGTGACATGCCGGTGGAGATCCTTGAACCGGGCGTCGCCACTCATCTGTATCGTATCGCGCAGGAGGCGGTCACCAACGCGGTCAAACACGGCAACGCCGGGGAAATCATCTTGCGCCTGAAGGCGGGGACCGATGGCCTCATGCTCACGATCAGCGATGACGGTGTTGGCATATCCCCAAAAGTGCCGGCGGGCATGGGATTGCGCACCATGGCCTACCGGGCCAGTGTGATCGGCGCATCGTTCAATGTTGAGCGCCAGGCTTCGCGCGGCACGCGCGTGAGTTGCAGATTGCCCAATGGCAGTTTTGCTCCCCAAATCCATGAGACAAAAAGCTAAAGTTCTGTTGGTTGACGACCATCCGTTGGTCCGTGAATGGCTGGCGACTTTAATTAATCAACAATCCGACCTCGAAGTTTGCGGCGAGACGGACAGCGCTCCCAAGGCGTTGCAACTCATTGGCGTCGTCAATCCCGAAATCGCCATCGTGGACATTTCGATGGAGGGTGGATCGGGAATTGAACTCATCAAGAACATCAAGGCGAGTTATCCCGACGTGATGGTGATCGTGCTTTCCATGCACGACGAATCGCTTTACGCCGAACGTGCGTTGCGCGCCGGGGCGCGGGGATACATCATGAAAAGAGAGGCAACCAAAGGAGTTCTCCAGGCGATTCGTTGCGTTCTTGGCGGAAAGCTCTACCTCAGCGATAAAATGGCGATGGTGATGGCCGAGAAGTTTGTAGATGGACGGCCCAAAACGCCAGGCTCTGTGATCGAGAAGCTCAGTGACCGGGAATTGGAGGTATTTCAGTTGCTGGGCCGCGGCTACAGTACACGGCGAATCGGGGACGAATTGCACGTGAGCTTCAAGACGGTCCAGGCATTTTGCGCCCGTATCAAGGAAAAGCTCATGCTTTCCAGCGCCACTGAGCTATTGCGGGAAGCTGTGCGCTGGCATGACAGCCAGGGAGAAAAGTAAGACACTCCCGCTTCTTAAGACTTCGTACAGAAAAAGCGAGTCCTTCTTGCGGCGCGCCTGTAAGACCAACCTTTCTACCGCATAGGCGTACGATCTAACCGTACGACAAGTTTAGGCGCCACTCTATAGACGACTCGCCGCATCCAGAACGTTTTGACACATGCGAGAAGTCGAAAGGTTTCACAGTCCGCACCGCTGTGAACTTTGTGGCAGCTTTCCAACCCGAGGTGGCGGTCAACGTCATCGCCAATGTGGCCAAACGGCGAGGATCCCCGGCGGAAATATTTATAGTTGTCGATGAAATTATGAAAAAATCCGTTCAATTTGACACGAAAGCGACCGCGGTGGTTACGACCGTTGCTGCCATTATTTTCGCGACGGTCCTTCTGAGACCCGGCTCCGGCCAGCCGGCGAACTCCAGTCCGCCGCCGCAAGGTCCCGCGACGAACCCGCCCCAAACCCAGGAGGCGACGGTCGATTTAACGCCGAGCCAAACCAACGCCATCAAGATCGAAGCGGTGGCAACTCATCTCTTTACCGTGGAGCGAATGGCTGTCGGCGGCATTGATTACGACGAGGACCTGTCGGTCGAAGTCTTCCCATCTTACCAGGGCAAGATCCTCACGGCGTACGGCAACCTTGGGGACCAAGTACGAAAGGGACAGCCGCTGTACACGATTGAAAGCCCGGACCTGATCCAGGCGGACTCGACCTTGATCGGGGCTGCGGCGCTCTTCGATCTGACGAGCAAGGAACTTGCGCGCGCGAAATCACTTTACGGAACCAACGGAGTTTCCGAACGCGAAATGGAGCAGGCGACCTCTGATGAACAGACGGCCGAAGGCGCGCTCAGGGCGGCGCGGGATGCGGTCCGCGTTTTCGGCAAGAGCGACGCCGAGATCGATCAGATGTTGGCTAGCCGCAAGATTGACCCCGCCCTGGTCGTGCCCAGCCCGGTGTCGGGCCGGATCACCGCTCGCAACGCGCAGACGGGCCTATTAGTACAGCCGGGCAACACGCCGGCGCCTTACTCGGTCGCCGATCTGGCTACAAAGTGGATGGTGGCGAATGTCATCGAAAGTGACAGCCCGCTGTTCCACGAGGGACAACCCATCAGTGCGACGGTCATGGCGTATCCCGACCGGGTTTTCGATGGGAAAATTTCCAGGTTGGGCGCATCGGTCGATCCGAACACGCACCGGGTGATGGTGCGCTGTGAGATCGCCGATCCCAAAGACGAGTTGCGTCCCGGAATGCTGGCCACCTTTACCATTCAAATTGAGAATCCGATAGTGTCTGTCGCCATTCCGATGAATGGCGTGGTGCGCAATGGCGATGGCACGATGGCGGCGTGGGTCACCGCCGACGGCCACCGGTTTGTGCAACGAATCGTCAAGGTTGGCCTTCAACAGGATGGCCAATATCAGGTCCTGGCAGGTTTGCAACGCGGAGAACTGGCCGTGACGGATGGCGCTGTTTTCATCAGCAACATACTCTATGCCCCGCCCACCGATTGAGGCCGTCCAGACGATTTGACCAAGCCCAGACATGCTCAAGTCCATTATTGCATTCTGCCTGAGCCGCCACGCGATTGTTGTCTTCGCGTTGCTGGCTTTCGCGGGAGCAGGCTACGTCGCGTTCCGGATGCTGAACATCGAGGCCTATCCGAACCCGACGCCTGTCATCCTGGAGATTACCGCGCAGGCGCCGGGCCTGTCCGCCGAGGAGATGGAGCGCTATTACACGATTCCGATAGAGATCGGACTCTACACGACACCGGGCATAGACGTCATCCGTTCGACTTCATTTTACGGGCTGTCCTTTGTCCGTGTCGTGTTCAAGTATGGCATTGACTATCACTTCGCCTATGCTCAGGCGGATATTGCCATACAGCAGAATGTCACTCTACCGGGCAATCAAACGCCCCAAATCCAACAAAACAGCTCGACCGGCGAAATCTACCGCTATCAGGTAGTGGGTCCAAAGCATTTTGGACTGACCAATCTCCGCACCGTGCAGGACTGGATCGTGTTGCGCCGCCTCTCGACCGTTCCCGGCATCGTCGCGATCAATAGTTGGGGAGGCACAACCAAGGAATTCGACGTGGAGGTGAACCCTCAGAAGCTCGAAGCTTTCAACGTTACCATACCGCAAATATTGACCGCCCTGGGCAACGCAAACATCAACGTCGGCGGGCGCGAAATCCGCATCGGCCAGCAGTCCATTAATATCCGGGGCGTCGGGTTGATTGACGACGGCGGGAACGATGATCTGACTCATGGCTGCAAGGTCGATGACATCGAGAACGTCGTCCTGGGTCAATCCAACGGTGTTCCGGTGCTCATCAAGGATGTCGCAAACGTCAAGGTGGGCTTTGTGCCGCGGCTCGGCATCTGCGGGCGGGACATGGAGGACGACGTGGTGGCGGCCATTGTGGTAATGGGCCGCGTGGAGCAAACCGCCAAAATGCTACCCAAAGTCAAGTCCCTCCTGAGCAATATAAACAGTGATGGAAGTCTGCCTCCCGGGGTCAAGGTGGTTCCTTTTTATGATCGCGGCTCGCTGATTGATCTCACGACCCACACCGTTCTGCACAATCTGATTTTCGGATGCCTTCTGGTGTTTCTGATCCAATGGATTTTCCTGGGTGACCTTCGAAGCGCGATTATCGTCGGGATCAATATCCCTTTCGCGCTCTTCTTTGCCATCATGCTGTTGGTGGCGCAGGGCGAAAGCGCAAACCTGCTGTCGGTCGGCGCCGTGGATTTCGGCATCATCGTGGATTCGGCGGTGATTCTGGTCGAGAACATCTTCAGGAATTTCCAAAGACCCGCGGCCGAGAGACTGGCCCTGCTGGCGCGGCTTTCGGACGGCTTTTATGGCCCGGACCCGACCTCCGGGACGCACGCCGCGCACAGTCAGGGATGGACCGAGCGCCTGCGGATGATTCTCATCAGCGCGCTGCAAGTGGACAAGGCCGTTTTCTTCGCGGCGGTGATCACCGTGGCTGGCTTCGTGCCGCTCTTCACCATGCAGGGAGTCGAGGGTCAAATCTTTGGCCCGATGGCGCGGACTTACGGGTACGCGCTGGCGGGGGCCCTCCTTGCCACCTTCACGATCACGCCTGTGCTGGCTTCCTTCTTGATGCCCAAGCAGGCGAAGGAAACCGAGACAATCGTGGTGCGTCTCCTGCACCGTGTTTACACTCCAACATTGCGTTTCGCGCTGGCCCACCGCGGCGTCATGGTTGCCATCGGATTAAGTTTTCTGGCGGTGGCGGCGCTGCTGGCAACGCGCCTCGGAAGCGAATTCCTCCCGGCGCTGGAAGAAGGCAATTTTTGGATTCGCGCCTCGATGCCGATAACACTTTCATTGGAAGACGGCGAAGCGGCGACGAGGAAAATGCGCCTGATTCTTTTGAAGTATCCGGAGGTCGTCACAGTCGTTTCCCAGCATGGCCGCCCCGATAACGGGAGCGACGCTTCGCCGTTCTCCAATGTTGAACTCTTCGTACCGCTCAAGCCGTTCGACCAATGGCCCAAAGGCCTGAACAAGGATAAACTGACGGAGCAGATTCAGGAGGACTTCGAAAGGCAATTGCCGGGCATCACCTTTAACTTTTCACAATACATCCAGAACAACATCGAGGAGGCGATCTCGGGTGTCAAAGGCGCCAATTCGGTCAAAATCATCGGACCTAACCTGGAAATGCTGGAGAAGTTTGCCGCGCAAGTCAGGGATGAGATGAGTCATGTTCGCGGGGTGGCCGACCTGGGAATCTTCCCGGTTCTGGGGCAGCCCAACCTTAATATCAAGGTGGACCGGCGCAACGCGGCGCGCTACGGCCTGAATTCCGGCGACGTCAACACCGTCGTCCAGGCGGCCCTGGGCGGGGCGTCGGCAACCACGGTCCTGGAGGGCGATCGCACATTTGGGCTGGCCGTCCGCTACGCGCCCGAATCGCGCAACAGCGTTGATAAAATTCGCAACATTAAAGTGGGCTATCAAACCAGCGGCGGCGCCACCGCGTACATCCCATTGAGCGAACTGGCGACCATTACTTTGGACACCGGGGCGTCCTGGATTTATCACGAAAGCGTCCAGCGCTTCATTCCGGTCAAGTTTACTGTTCGGGGGCGGGATCTGGGAAGCACCGTGGCCGAAGCGCAGGCGCGCATCGCCAAAAACGTAAAACTCCCCAGCGGCTATCGGATGATCTGGTCCGGCGAATTCGAAGACCTTCAAAAGGCCAAAGAGCGGTTGGAACTTATCGTGCCGGTCAGCCTGGTTCTTATCATCGGGTTGCTCTATTGCCGCTTTAATTCGATGCACGAGTGCCTCCTGACACTGGTCGGGATTCCGTTTGCGATCGCCGGGGGCATCCTGGCGCTCTATATCTCCGGCCTTGCATTCAGCATCTCAGCCGCCATCGGCTTCGTCTCGTTGTTTGGCGTGTCGGTCATGAATGGCATTCTGTTAATCACTTACTACAACCAGGCCCGGCTTCGTGGCGGCACGCCCCGAGAATCCATGTTTCGCGCCGCCTCCACCCGTATGCGGCCGTTGCTGATGACCAGTCTCTCCGCGTGCATCGGACTCTTTCCCGCCGCGATTTCGCACGGCATTGGCAGTCAAGTCCAGCGTCCGCTGGCCACCGTGATTGTAGGGGGAATGTTGGTCGGGCCGGTGATGCTGCTCATTGTGGTCCCGGCGCTGATGATTCTGGGCAGTCGCGACTCCGACCCCAAGCCAACCGAATAGATCACCGGGTACCAATATGAAGACAACACATTTCCTAATCCTCGTAGCTGGCATCGGCGCGTTAACACTCGGACGGAGTTTCGCCGACGAACCCTCGAGATTGGGCCTGGAACATGGGGTCGGAGTTCAACCCAACCGCGCGCGCTCATTGCTAAATGCAAACGGGCATGTCCCGGAAAGGAGCGGCCCGGCTCATCCTTCAAATGTGATTCATCAACCCGCGTTCAGAAAGGCTGCTACCGCGGCAAACCACGTATTGATGATGAACAAAACAGCAAATCGCCGCGAACAACCTCCCGGGTTACCGGTTGGAAGAGGAACCGTAACCGCGCTCTCTGGCGTCATTCGTCGCGGAAACGCTGGTGCGGCATCCCTTGGCGGACAAACCGCCTCCAGCGTCAGGCAGTCGGCGGTGTCGCTCAAAGGCGCCGACTGAAACAAAAACCCTGGTGATTTGATGTTATGACACTAAATCGTAATTCGGCTGTATTCTGTTTGACTTTGCTGCTGACCAGTTGCGCGGTGGGGCCGAACTTCAAAAGACCCGCGCCGCCTATCCAGGGCTACACATCGACCCGCTCTCAGCCACAAGCGCTTCGACCAATGTGGCAGGTGGAGAAGCCCAACGGTTTGTCACTGGCCAGGACATTGCGGGAGATTGGTGGACCCTGTTCCACTCCACGGCCCTCAATGATTTGATAGAACGCTCGCTCAAGGCCAATCCGGACCTCCAGGCGGCACAAGCAGCGTTGGTGGTGGCGCGGGAAAACGTCCTGGCGCAGAAAGGCTCTTACTATCCCAGCGTGGCGGCAAGTTTCACCGCGGCCCGCCAGAAGACGTCGGCTGTCATCGCGCCCGTCCCCAACGACAACGCACTGTACTTCAATCTTTACACGCCGCAGGTAAGCGTTTCCTACGTTCCGGACGTATTTGGCCTCAATCGGCGAACCGTGGAATCCCTCAAGGCACAGGAGGACCAGGCGCGCTTTGCGCTTGTGGCGTCGGACATTACGCTCAGCGCCAATATCGTTGCGGCGGCCATCCAGGAGGCCTCTTTGCGCGAGCAGATTGCCGCAACGCGTCAACTCATCGCTATCAACACCAACATGCTGAACATATTGCGCACGCAGTTGGCGAGGGGTTATGCCAGCCGCCTCGATGTTGCGGCGCAGGAGTCACAGCTCGCCCAAGTGGCCGCCACGCTGCCGCCACTGGCCAAGCAACTGGCCCAGCAACGCGACCTTCTGGCGGCCCTCGCCGGAGGTTTTCCGAGCGAGGACTTACCCGAAAAGTTTGAGCTTTCCACTTTGAAACTGCCGCTGGATTTGCCCGTGAGCCTTCCCTCGCAACTTGTCGCTCAACGGCCCGATGTGCGTCAAGCCGAGGAGAATTTGCACGCAGCCAGCGCCCAAATTGGAATCGCCATCGCCAACCGCCTCCCGAATTTCATGCTTAGCGCGGACGCCGGCTCCATGGCGCTGGAGTTCGGCCAAATGTTCTCCTCCGGCACAGGCTTTTGGACGCTGGCCGGCTCCGTAACGCAACCCATTTTTCAGGGCGGCACGTTGCTGCATCGGGAGCGGGCCGCCAAAGCGGCCTACACTCAGGCTGCCGAACAATATCGCAGCACCGTAGTCACCGCCTTTCAGAACGTGGCCGATACCTTGAATGCGCTCGAACAGGATGCCGACGCATTGAACGCCGCCGCCATCGCCAGAGACGGCGCCAGGGTCACGCTCGATTTGTCCCGGCAACAATGGCAGACCGGCTACGCCGGTTACCTGGCCCTGTTAACCGCGGAACAGACCTATTATCAAGCCGTGATTAATCTCATTCAGGCCCAGGCCAATCGCTATGCCGATACCGCGGCGCTGTTTCAGGCTCTCGGCGGTGGATGGTGGAATCGCTCCGATCTCAGCAAACGATAGGCAGGGAGACGCATCCAATGTCAGAAGAAATCACATCGGACGCAAAAGGCGGGAAGAAAAGGGTCTTCATCGTGGACGACCATCCATTGGTGCGGGAATGGCTCGCGACTTTGATCAACCAGCAATCCGACCTCAAGATCTGCGGCGAAGCCAGCAACGCGTCCGAAGCGCTTCAATCCATTGCCACGGCCAAACCACACGTTGCCATCGTGGACATTTCCCTCGAGGGAGGTTCTGGCATCGAATTAATAAAAGGCATTAAAATCACGTGTCCCGACGTTGCAGCGATCGTGCTCTCCATGCATGAGGAAGCAGTCCACGTCGAACGCGCCATTCGCGCCGGAGCCCGCGGCTACATTACAAAAAGCGAAGCGACCGGCAATGTGCTCCCAGCCATCCGCAGCGTGCTCGACGGCAAACTCTACCTCACCGAGAAAATTGCCAGAATGATGGCCGAGATGTTTGTGGGCGGCAAATCCTCTTTGATGGGTTCGCCGGAGGAACTGCTCAGCGAGCGGGAGCTGCACGTCTTCAAACTGTTGGCCCGCGGCTACAGCACCAGGCAAATTGCGGAGGAATTGCAGGTGGGTTTCAAGACCGTCCAGGCATTCTGCGCCCGCATCAAGGACAAGCTCAAGCTCTCCAATGCCACCGAACTGTTGCGGGAAGCCGTGCGCTGGGAGGACAGCCAGCCGTAACTCGCCGCGGGCCGGGTCCCCTGAGTCGGCGCGCATCGTCAGTAACAGCCAAAAGTCGTACACCAAAGTGTACGACCTCGCCGTACAATTACTTTAGGCATCGCCCTACATACACCGGCCCGCACGCAGACTAACTTTTCAAACGCGGAAGTTGTTTCGCAGTCTGCACCGCTGTGAACGCTGGTCCAGTCCGGTTACAAGTTTCAGGCGTTCTGCTTTGCAGCGATGAAGGCAACTGTTTTAATTGATGATGATCGAGCAATTCGCAACTCGCCAGGGCACACCTTGCGATTGGTTGCGGCGCTTGTGTTTGCGCCTGTCCTTGCCGGATCCGCCTCCGGCCAACCCGCGAACCCAAATCCGCCGCACGCTCAAGTTGCGGGAACCAACGCCCCGGCCCCGACGTTAACCCTGTCCCAAGCCAAGGAGATTTCCTTTGAAAAAAACTGGGACTTGCTGGCGGCCAGGAGCGGCATCGACGCCGCCTCGGCGCAACTTATCGTTGCCAAGGAATTCCCCAATCCCACAGCTTCCATATCGACCGCGTATATTGGCGCGTATGAGGCCGGGACGACGATGGGCAATGGCATCTGGGAACGCAGTTACGATACCATTTTCGCCGTCAATCAATTGATTGAGATTGCCGGCAAGCGCCACGATCGCCAGGCGGCCGCCAGGGCGGGCATTTTTGGGGCCAAGGCGCGCTTTTACGACGCCAAGAGGACCCTGGATCAAGGAGTGACCAAGGCTTTCGTCGCGGCCTTGCTGGCCGAGGAAAACGTTCGGATTCTAAACGAATCTTCCCAACTGCTCCGCCACGAGGCCGACATTGCCGAATCCCGATTCAAGGCCGGTGACATTTCCGATTCAGACAAAAAGCAAATCGAAATCAACGCCGAACAATACGAATTACAGGCCAAATCGGCTGAGGCAGCGGCTGTGCAGGCGCGGATTGCCGTGGAAATCCTAATGGGCATCCCTCAGCCCAAAGGACACTATGCGTTGGCTGGATCGCTGGAGGAACTAGTCGAAGCTCCGCTTCCGGCCGCCCCCCAATTGGGGCCGGATGCAGTCAGACCGGATGTGCTCGCCGCGGAAGCCGATCTCAAGAGCGCCAAGGCCAACCTCCGGTTGCAAAAGGCGATTCGGGTACCGGACCCGACATTCCTGGTTCAATACGAGCATGAGCCTCCCAATACCGGGCCGCCCGCGGACACAACCGGCATCGGCGTTTCCTTCCCCCTGCCTTTGTGGAACTTGAATGGAGGGAATATCAAGGCAGCCGAAGCCAGTGTCGACCAAATGATGATGGCGGCCGGAAAGGTCAGGACCCAGATGGAGGCCGACATTTCCAACGCGGAATCCGAATTTAACGAAGCTCATGCGCGCTGGTTAAGCTACCGCAATCAGACCGCGCCCAAATCCACAAAGGTCCGCGAGTCGGTCGCCTTCTCCTACGAAAAGGGCGGCGCTTCTTTGGTGGACCTGCTGGATGCCGAACGCACGGATAACGACATCCGTCTGGCCACCGTCCAGGCCATGTCCGACACCGCCAGCGCGATCGCCGACCTGGCTGCGGCGCGCACCGTTTTGACCCAGACAGAATTGGAAGCGCGCAAGTGAAAAAATATCCCGCAACATGAATGTTCCACCCAAAGCAAAAATCGCTCCCGCTCATTTTCCCGCAAAGTTAACTCTGCCAATATGGGTGAGTCTTCTGGCGCTGGCCGGTTTGCTCGGCTGCAGCAAGGAGAAACCACCAACGTTCGAGCCGCCGCCCGATCCGAAAGTGGACGGCGAGAAGGTTGTGTTTTCGACCAACGCCCCGCAATTGGCATCGATCGCGGTGGAAACCGCCCAAATTCGAACCACGGCCGTCGCGCATGTCACCGGCCGCCTTTGCTGGGATGAGAAGACGACGGTGGGTGTGTTCACGCCGGTGGCGGGACGTGTCACCGACATTCGGGTGGACCTCGGCCAGCCTATATCGGTCGGCACACCGTTGGCGGAGATTGATTCGCCGGATTTCGCCCAGGCCCTGGCCAACGCCCGGACGGCTGTTGGGAATCTGGCGGCGGCGGACAAGGCTCTTTCGCGCAGCAAAGACCTGCTCGCGCACGGCGCAGCCGCCGTCAAGGACGTGGAAGCCGCCCAGGCGGCTTACGTAGCCGCGCTGGCGGAACGTGACCGGGCGCAGGCGGTATTAGCCAATTACGGTGGAACCGATAAGAGCACCAACGCGGTATATATATTGCGCAGCCCGATAGCCGGCGTGCTGGTCGATAGGAACATAAACCCCGGCCAGGAACTGCGCGCGGATCTCATGCTGGCCAACGCCCCCAATTTATTCGCGCCCAGTTTTGTGGTCAGTGATCCCACCAGGTTGTGGCTGCAATTGGACGTGGCGGAATCGGACCTGTCCAACCTGCACTCGGGCCAGCATCTCGATGTCTATTCGCGAGCCTTTCCTGGCAAGGTCTTCGACGGCGTGGTGGACCTCATTGGCGACACGATGGATCCGAGCACGCGGACTGTCAAAGTTCGCGGTGTTGTCAATAATCCCGACAACCTGCTCAAATCGGAGATGTATGTGCTGGTGGATGTGGTGGAAGCCTCGGACCAAACAGGGAAACTCGGCGTGGAGGTTCCCTCCACAGCGCTCTTCATGAAGGGCGACGACTCGTTCGTTTTTTTGGAGGATGCTCCCGGCACCTTTGAGCGCAAGCAGGTCAAAGTCGGCATCGAACAGGACGACAAAGTCCCGATTTTCGAAGGCATCAACCCGGGTCAAAAAGTGGTCACGGAAGGCGCTCTCCTGTTGCAGGCCCTGGTGGAACCGTCGTCCTAGCCGCAAGCCAGCATGGACTGACCCCTGACACCTCGTGATGAATTCGCTTACAACCAATGTTCTGCGCCATCGCGCCGTCGTGATTGCGCTGATGTGTGTGTTCATCTTTTGCGGAGCACTGGCCTTTCACGACATCCCGGTGGAAGCCTATCCCGATGTCACCAACGTCACCATCCAGGTCTTCACCCTGTATCCAGGACACGCCGCGGAAGAGGTCGAGCGGACGGTCACCATTCCGATCGAAAACGTGATGAACGGCATCCCCAAGCGCGTCTCGATGCGCTCAATTTCGGAGTTTGGCCTCTCTCAAATCACCATCGTCTTCGAGGATGACGCCAACAACGCCTATGTGCGCAACGTGGCCAATCAACTGCTGGGCACGGTGACGTTGCCGCAGGGCGCACAGCCGGCGCTCTCGCCCGACGCCACGCCGATTGGAGAAGTCTATCGCTTCACGATGAGGGCCGTCCCCGGTTATCCTCCGGAGGAAGTGCGCTCGTTGGAGGATTGGGTCGTTGAGAAGAAGATGCGCTCGGTGCCGGGCGTGGTGGATGTCAATCCCTTCGGCGGACTGACCAAGCAATATCAGGTGCTGATCGATCCCTCCAAACTCAAGTCTTACGGTCTGAACCTGGCCCAGGTATTCACCGCCCTGTCCAATGGCAACGCCAACGCCGGCGGTTCCTACGTCGAGCACGGAACAGAACTCTATGTGGTCCGCGGGTTGGGCCTGATCAAGAGCATTTCCGATATCGAAAATATCTCCGTGGCAACGGTCAATGGCACCCCCATCCACATCAGCGATGTGGGCCGGGTGATTATCGGCCACGCCAACCGTCTCGGACGGGTGGGCCGCACGGAGGGGACCCGGGACGAGGACGACGTGCCCGAAGACATCATCGTGATGCGCAAAGGAGAGAACCCTCTGGAAGTGTGCAAACGCATCGAGATCATGGCCGATCAAGTCAATGAGCGGTATCTGCCCCCGGGCGTCAAACTTGTCGAGTACTACGACCGCACCGGGCTGACGGAGCGCACCCTTCACACCGTGGGCCACAACATGGGCGAAGGCATTGCTCTGGTGCTTCTTGTGCTGTTCCTGTTTCTCGGGCTGGGCAATTGGCGTTCGGCGTTGGTGGTGGCGCTGGCGGTGCCGTTTTCCTTGTTGGGCGCGTTCCTGCTGCTGGATTTGAAAGGCATCCCGGCCAATCTCATTTCCATGGGCGCCATTGACTTTGGCATCATTGTGGATTCCGCAGTCGTGGTGATGGAGAATCTTCTGCGCATCCTGGAAGAGAGGAAGGGTAAAGTCCGCTCGTTGACCTCCGCCATTGTCGAAGCGACAACTGAAATGGGACGGCCCATATTGTTTTCCAAGGTCATTTTGCTGACCGCGTTCGTGCCGCTCTTTACGATGCAGCGGGTCGAGGGTAGAATCTTTAAACCGATGGCGTTGACGCTGACCTTCGCGCTCATCGCGGGCACCGTTTTTGCCATCCTCGTTGTGCCGGCGCTGGCCAGTATTGCGGTGCGCGGGGGGAAGATTGCCAGCCATCAGGCTTGGATTGTCCGGATGCTCCTGGGGATCTATCGCCCGTCGCTGGCCCTGGCCATGAGGGTTCCCAAAGCGGTTTATCTCGTGGCCGCCATTCTCCTGTTGGTCGGCGGCGTAATCTACACCAGGCTGGGAAGCGAATTCCTCCCCAAGCTGGATGAGGGAGACTTATGGGTGCGCACGTTTGTGCCGCAATCCATTTCGCCCTCGGAATCGGCCAAAATCACCCAGAAAGTGCGCAAGATTATGGCTGCCTTTCCCGAAGTCCGGTATGTCGTCAGCCAACTGGGCCGTCCGGATGACGGCACCGATGTCAACGGTTGGGACATCACCGAATACAGCGTGGGTTTGATCCCGCGCGATAAATGGACCACTGCGCACACGCGCGACGCGTTGTGTGAGGCCATGGACGCGAAAATCCGAGAGATACCAGGAATCGACACCCAATTCAGCCAGTACATAGAGGACAACGTCGACGAGGCAGTTTCTGGCATCAAGAGCGAGCTGGCCATCAAGATATTCGGGCCCGACACCTACAAGCTGCAAGCCATCGCCGATCATATAGTTGACATCATCAAGACCGTGCCCGGAGCCACGGACGTGGGCACCGACAGGTTGCTGGGGCAGCCGCAAATTCAAATCACCATAGATCGCGCGGCCATTGCGCGCTATGGCCTGGCCGTGGCCGATGTCCAGACGGTCGTCGCCACCGCCATCGGCGGCCAGACGGCCACCCAGGTCCTTGAAGGCGAACGCTCCTACGATCTGGTCGTCCGAATAAATCCAAAATCGGTGTCGGATTTGGAATCCATTCGCAACATACCGATCTTCGGATCAAACGGCGAACGGATTACCCTGGGGACCGTGGCGACGGTGGATGTGCGTCCCGGTCTGAACATCATTGATCGGGAGGAAAATGAGCGGCGCACAGCCGTCAAAATGTCCGTCCGCGGTCGCGATCTCGGCTCCCTCGTGGAGGAAGCGCAGCGAAAAGTAAACAGGCAGGTTCATCTGCCGACGGGCTACAGACTGGAATGGACCGGTTCCTTTGAAAACGAACGGCGCGCCGAAAAGCGCCTGGCCATTGTAGTGCCGATCACCATCGCCGCGATTTTCTTCCTCTTGTTCATCGCCTTCGACTCGGGGAGGTTCGCCATTTTGATTCTGCTGACCGTTCCCTTCGCGGCCGCCGGCGGCATCATGGCGCTGCCCGCGTCCGGGCTTAACCTGTCGGTGGCGGCCCTGGTCGGCTTTGTGGCTTTGTTCGGCGTCTCGATCCAAAACAGCGTGATCCTGGTCACCCGCATTCGCGAATTGCGCTGGGAAGGCAAGGAAATGATCGAATCCATCAAAGACGGCGCCGCCTCCCGTGTGCGGCCGATGGTGATGACGGCGTTGATGGCGCTGCTGGGTCTGCTGCCCATGGCCTTATCCAAAGGGGTGGGAGCGGAAACGGCGCGTCCCTTCGCGGTGGTGATTATTGGCGGCCTGGTTACCGGCACCGTCCTGACCCTTTTCATTCTGCCTCTGCTCTATCCGTTATTTGAATCCCGCGAAGATCGGGCCGTCTTTGCCGTCAACCTTGAAGAACAACATCGCCCTCATCCGGGAGACCCGCCGGCCTGAACCATTAAACGGCCACTGTGACGTGCTTTGTTCATGTCAGGTTTTTTGATGTTGCCAAGCGGTTCCTGGCGTGTTCGGTTTCTTGTTGCCAAAATGGAGCGTTAGTATGTATGCAACAGTCAAAGCGACGCTTCCCCGAGAAGGCTCGCCGACACAGATGGTGTGTGCGGGCTGCCGATGACAGTCGGGAAGGTCCCGCCCATTACCAAAGGCCCCTGCGAACGGCTGTGCCATCCAAGCAGCCAAACTTCCTCGACATTGGAGGCGGCCTTGTGCGAAATTGCGCCCGATCCATTCGACCAGAGGTAAATTCCAATGAAAAAATGTGTTTTGTTTTTTCTCTCATTGACCCTCCTCTCCCTCACTCATCGTCTGCTCGCCCAGGGCGCGGCCTTCACGTATCAAGGGCAGTTGAACAGCAGCGGCAGTCCCGCCAATGGCATCTACGACTTCACTTTCGCGCTGTTCAACAACAGCAGCACCAACACCGGCCAGATTGGCAGCACGATCACTCAAACGAACATCGGCGTGACCAACGGCCTGTTCAATACGACTCTCGACTTTGGCGACGTCTTTACCGGTAATGCTACCTGGCTTGCCATGACTGTTCGCAGCAACGGCGAGGGCGGCTTCATCGCGCTTACTCCCTTGCAGAAACTGACCCCCACGCCGTATGCCATGTATGCGCCCAACGCAGGCTCCGCAACCAGCGCCAACAGCGTTGCGGCGACGAACATCACTGGTGCCATTGCGCTGGCACAACTGCCTGGTGCAGTGGTGACAAATAATGACACGACGCCCCTGACTCTGACCAGCGGCCTGAACGTCGGGGCGACCTTCGTGTTCGACGGCGACAGCATGACGGCTTGGGCCAATGGCGAGGTCGTCGCCGGTAATTACAACGATTATCCGGACCGGCTCCTCCAACTGCCGGGTTTTTACTTCCACCATGCGGCGTACGATTTCGGCGTGCCATCCGTGACGGCCGAGGAACGCTGGTTCAATTACGCCAACGCCGCCGGCTCAGTCACCGCGACCGATAAAATCCTTTTCTACTGGATTGGCTATAACGATGTTAACGACAAGGCCGAGACCGATGCGGAGATCGAGGACTATATAAAGGCGTACTGGAACACAGCCAGGTCTCAAGGCTATTACGTCGTCGCCTTCACTTTTCACACCAACGCCTCATGGACACAGCCGCAAATGGTCCAATGGACAAATGTCACAACATGGATTCGAGGCGCCACGGCCGAATACAACACCCTGGTGGACGAGGCGGCCTTCGTGACGAATCCGGCGGTTCAATTGATCGGTGGGATCAGCGGCATCCATCTTAACGCGGCGAATAATGCCGCCCTGGCCGTGATGATTTCTACCAATGCAGCGATCCTCAATTACCTGGGCCCCAGCGTGGCCGACAGCACGGACCTCAGCCGCGTGGTCTATGCGGACGTGCTCAACGGCGACAATAGCAACATCACCGCCAATGTTCCCATCACCGCGCCGGGGTTTAACGCGACGGGGACCATCGCCGGTGGGTTTATCAAGGGCAATACCGGCCAGTTTAACGTCGGCCTCGGCATTGGAACGGCCGCGCCTGGCGCTCAGGGCTGGATCAATATGTTTAATCCGACCGCAGACTCCGACATTTTGTTTGGCAACAACGCCGGCAACCAATGGCTGCTGGGGACGTTCAACAACCAGGCCAACTTCCGGCTTTACAGCTATTCATGGCCGGGCGCGGTCTGGAATGTCGATAAAACCGGCGATGTCACATTCGCCGGCAATGTCACGGTGACGGGGAAACTGGGGGCGGACCTGACCAACAGCAGCGGCCTTCCAATTACCGGCATCCTGGCGACGGGCATCCCCGCGACGAATACGGTGCTTTTTGGCGGACCAAATGGCATTGGCAATTGGGGAGTAATTCCCGGAGGAGGCGACGGCGGCGGATTGACCAAACTGACTGCAGCGACACCGGCTATCCCTCCGGCCATGGCCCTCATTCCCGCGGGATCGTTCACGATGGGGGACACTTTGGATGGCGAGGCGGATGCCATTCCCACCACCATAACGGTGTCGGCGTTTTATATGGATGTGAACCTGGTGAGCTACAGCCAATGGCTCTCGGTGTATTTTTGGGCAACCAATCAAGGCTATCGCTTTGACGATCCCGGCATAGGCACCGTCCCCAATGTGCCGGTCCAGTGGTTGAATTGGTATGACTGTGTGATTTGGTGCAATGCGCGCTCTCAACAGGCAGGTTTGACACCTGTATATTACACGGATACGGGATTCGCCAACGTCTATACGAGTGGGGATGGGACGCCCTATGCCAACTGGACGGCCAATGGTTACAGGTTGCCAACAGAAGCGGAGTGGGAGAAGGCGGCTCGAGGCGGGTTGAGCGGGCAACGATTTCCGTGGGGCAACTTCATAAGTGAAAGTTTGGCCAGCTACTACGGAGAAACGGTCTCTTATAGCTACGATTTGGGGCCGAATGGCTCAAACCCCGGCGACTCCGCAAGTGGTCCGACTCCTTTGGGCTATTTTGCGCCAAACGAATATGGCTTATACGATATGGCTGGAAATGTATTTGAGTGGTGTTGGGATTTCTATGGGACGCCGTATGGACAACCCACTGCTACTAATCCAACCGGTCCGCCCACCGGGAGTCTGCGTGTATATCGCGGCGGCGAATTTAACTCCGACGCCAAGTACTCGCGTTGCGCCAATCGCAACGGGTTCCAGGCGAGCCCCGTGGAGGACATCAACATCGTGCTTCGTTGTGTCAGGAGCCCTTAGCGCGAATGATGCACTTAAGGAGCTGAATTTGACGAGATTACCAGGACTTACAGGATGGAAAGAAGGATGTGGCATCAGAACTAAGCCGAATGGTTACGGCTAAGTCCGCACCGTTTGGGGGAGAACTCCCTGTGCCGTAATTCATCCTGTTCATCCTGTAAATCCAGTCTCGAAATCTGCTGGGTCATCCCGGTGTTTTCGCCGGTGGCTGCGGGATGCCACGCGTCAAAGTCCGTATTCCCGTATCGAACAACCTTCGCCCGTGATCCGGATGAACGGCAAGCCGCGGACACCCGACGCGAGACAACAGCGGCCATTACGGATCGAGGACTTGCTCCCGAGTTTCGTTCCTCAAATTCCTGCTACCGATTCCCGTGCCAATTCTTTGGATATCGGCGCACAATATCAGCGTGATGTTTATCTGGCGCATCGTGAAAGTCCATTTTCACAGAGGGCGACTGCAGGAAAACATCTGGAGCAACCCCAGGCGGCGCACCGCGCAACACCCATGCTCCATGATCCTGGTAATAGTAGCGATGATATCTCGGGCTATAGTAAGTGCCGTATTTGGGATAATAAACGTAATCATCCGGTGCGCCGATCTGCACGTTTACGCTTGGCACGGGGATATTGATTCCCACATGCACATCATCCCCCCGGACTGACGAAGCGGCCAGCGACCCTATGATCAAGGCCCCAACGCACAGCCCCGCTTTGGCAGTTTTCATTAGAAACGTTTTATTTTTCATGAGATGACTTTCGCCGCAAAGCGCGGATTCACAAGTCAGGTGTTCACCCGACGGGCGGATTCCTGTCGTCGCGTAAGCGAATCTATTGCACTGGTCGGTGAAATATCGGCCATTCGCGCTTTGCTGGAGCGATATCAAGATGCTCCGATGGATTTTGCCGACGCCTGTGTGGTGCGGATGGCCGACTCGAATCCCGGCTACCGTCTGCACTACGGACGGCCATTTCGAGTGCCAGAAGTCCATTGACCGAGCCGCCAAGCTGGCCCGCGCGAAGCGAATCACCCACCACGACTTGCGCCACCTATTCGCCACCCGCTTCATCGAAAACGGCGTGGACATCCCGAGGGTTTCGCGTTGGCTTGCCGCGTCATTGACAGGTAAAGAACCAGGACGCACTTGAGTTCCAAGGTTGTTGAATGCCGCCTCGATTTCTGTAAGCTGCTTGGCGTAGATTGCGTGCATATCCAGCAGGCTAATGACGCCGATCCGCTACGGACAAATTGAATTTTTGTCTGACACAAAGAAGATGGGCAAACATTGCCGCTTTTGAAATTAGGACACCACCAGCTCGTCGGTTCGGCGGTCAAACGTTCGTTAGTCAGATCCGAACTTGGAAGGGGATTTCATACCTAATAAAGGGACAGCGATGCGGGCGTTCGTTCGGATCGGCATTCTTGCCGCGGGCGCGATTTTGCTCTTTCCTTTACGGGCGTATGTGCTAGCATTGATAGCAGAACTGGACTGGATGAGATATGCCACAACTAATTGTTAGACAAATCGAGGAAAAGGTCGTCAAGAAGCTGAAGCAACAAGCGGGTGCGCATGGGGTTTCGATGGAGGAGGAACATCGACGCATCCTGCGGGAGTCGTTGCTCGGAAAGGCGTCCAAACGGACATCCTTCAAGGAAGCACTGTTGGCTATGCCCAACGTCGGCAAGGATACGGACTTCGAGCGCGGGCTGCAGCTTGATCGACCGATTCGGCTATGAGCGGCTGCCTGCTGGATACCAACGTCCTGAGCGAACTGCGAAAGGAGCAACGGTGTGATCCCGGCGCGCGGCAATGGTTTGAAGAAACGGCCGAGGAGGAATTATTCGTCAGCGTGCTCGTGCTGGGAGAAATACGCCAGGGGATTGAACGGATTCGCCTTCGCGACCCGGCGCAAGCGCGGGCGTTGGAGAAATGGCTGCAGCGGATTGCGACCGAGTTTGCGGACCGCCTGTTGCCGGTGGACGAAAAGGTGGCGGACCAATGGGGAAGATTGGGTTCGCGGCAACCGGTTCCCATCGTTGATGCTCTATTGGCCGCGACGGCGCTGGTTCACGGATTGACCGTGGTCAGCCGGGACGAAGAGGGCTTTCGCAACGCAGGGGTGCCGGTGCTCAATCCGTTTTCAAAATCCAGACCGAGGGGTGACTAGGTGACTGAAGAACTGATCGAAGATTTGATCGACCTGCCTGAGCAGGTCAACTGCGACGACAGCACGAAGGCTCAAGTTCGCGCGTGCCTGCTCAAATAAGCCTCAAGGCTTGCCGGGCCTGCTTTCTTGTTCACACGATAATCTTCTCGACGCGCAAACCACAGCGCGCGCGTGATCTTGGCCGGGTTGAATTCACGCGGAAATCGCTTCTGTTGCAATGAATATACAAAGTCGCAAAGGCTCACCCGGTCGTCCACCACTCGAATCAACGCGTCCATCCGCGGAGAAAGCGAACGGCAACGCCGCCACGCCGAGCGAATCGCCCAAACGTACTGCAGCCAGTACTGCCAGCGGTGGCTTCGGTGAGCGTTGACGGTCATGCTGTCGGGGGAGGCGCGGCAGGCGACCAATGGTTCGGCCAGCACCGTCAATTCCCCGGAACGCAATCCCAGTTCGCTCATGAAGGAAACATCGTTTCCGTAGGCGTGACGCGAAAAATCGAAGCCGTAGGGATTCTCAAACTCAATGTAATGATCAAAAATCTCGGTGGCCGCCGCCGTGTTCCACAATCCGCAAATTTGACTGACAGGATAAACGGCCGCCAGAATCCCCAGCGCATGAACGTCTCCTTTGACCCTGCCGCTCGGAAACTGATGTAGCAGGACGCGGCTCGCCTCGCCGGTCGGAATCGCTTTGTCATGGTGCACTGTGGCGGGGAGAGTTTCGGAATAAGCGTTGCAAACCGCGATCAATTGCGACGGATTTTGTTGCAAGCTCCCCAGCAACGCCTCGATATAGCGCGGCAGGATCAAGTCATCGGCCCACACGAATGTGGCATACTGGCCGCGCGCCTCGTGCAGGAGCTTGCGCCAGGCGCGGACGGGGCCGGAATTCGTGTCGCTGGAGAAGAACCGGATGCGGGCGTCCTGTCGGGCGGCGGCCTGGATGATTTGACGCGTGTCATCCTTGCTGACCTCGTCGTAAATGACAATCTCGATGTCGCGAAAAGTTTGTTGACGGCAGGAGTCGATGGCTTCGGCCACCGTCAGGGCGCTGTTGAAGGTCGGGATCAACAGGCTCACCAAAGGAGCGGACGGCATATTATCCGGTCACTTTGGCGCGGCCTTCGCGATGGTCTTTGAGAAGCTTGACATCGGCGTCCACCATCAGGCGCACCAGGTCGGCAAACTTGGTTTTTGGCTCCCAACCCAGTTGCCGCTTTGCCTTGGCGTAATCGCCGATGAGCAGTTCGACTTCCGCCGGACGGTAGTAGCGGGGGTCGATTTCCACATATTTGTTCCAATCCAGTTTGACGTGGCCAAACGCCAGGTCCAGGAATTCCCGGATCGAATGGGTCTCATTGGTGGCCACCACGTAATCGTCCGGTTTGTCCTGCTGCAACATCAGCCACATCGCCTCCACGTACTCCTTGGCGTAACCCCAATCCCGCTTGGCATCCAGGTTGCCCAGGTAAAGTTTGTCCTGCAATCCCGCCTGAATATGCGCGACGGCGCGCGTGATTTTGCGCGTGACGAATGTTTCCCCGCGGCGCGGCGATTCGTGGTTGAACAAAATGCCATTGCTGGCGTGCAACCCGTAGGATTCCCGGTAATTGACCGTGATCCAAAATGAGTAAACCTTGGCGCATCCGTAAGGCGAACGCGGATAGAATGGGGTCGTTTCAGTCTGCGGAATTTCCCGCACCTGCCCGAACATCTCGCTCGAGGAAGCCTGGTAAAAGCGCGGGCTGAGGCCCGTCTCACGTATCGCTTCCAGCAAACGCACCGTCCCCGTCGCCGTAACGTCTGTGGTATATTCAGGGGCGTCGAAACTGACGCGGACGTGGCTTTGGGCGGCCAGATTATACAATTCGTCCGGCTGGATTTTGCCCAGCAGCCGGCTCAATCCGCTGGCGTCGCTCAAATCGCCGTAATGGAGCAGAAGACGGTTCTTGACGGCATGGGGATCGGCGTAGATTGGGTCGAGGCGCCCGGTATTGAAAGTGCTGGCGCGACGGATCAGCCCATGCACCTCATAACCCTTGGCCAGGAGCAACTCAGCCAGGTAAGACCCATCCTGCCCCGTAATCCCCGTAATCAGCGCTTTTTTGCCCATAAATGGACCCAAAGATTCGGCAACCCCCGAGTCCTTGGCAAGCAAGAAGTGGACAAATTATGGGGCGTGATTGACCCGCCCGACGGTTGGAATCGTTTTATAATTGCAGCCCCGCTGGCGCTCCTGTAGGTTTCAGCACCAATGAGAGACAGGCTTTTCCAACCGTTTGCTTCTTTTTTCGCCATTTTTATGGCTGTCGCCGCACCGAACAGTACTGCCCTTGCAGCCCAAACAAGGCAGCTTACCGGCCACGTGCCCGATGTCGTGGCGAATTTGAAGCCCACCGGCCGTCTTCCGGGCGCGACCAAACTGAACCTGGCGATTGGATTGCCACTGCGCAACCAACTGGCCTTGAGCAACTTGCTCCAGGCGCTCTACGATCCCGCGAGTCCTCAATATCATCATTACCTCTCGCCGGAACAGTTCACCAAGGATTTTGGGCCGACGACCGAGGACTACCAGGCGGTTGTCGACTTTGCCAAAACCAACGGTTTCGCCGTTACCGCCACTCATTCCGACCGAATGCTGCTGGAAGTCACTGCCGCAGTGGCGGATATCGAGCGCGCATTCCAGGTTTCGATGCGCCTTTATTTGCATCCATCGGAAAAACGGTCGTTTTATTCACCAAATCTGGACCCATCTGTCCCCAAGGACTTGCGGATATCGGATATCAGCGGGCTAAACAATTATCTTGGACCACATCCGAAAATGGTGAAGCGGAGGCACCTCGGTCGTGTCGGCCATGGGCGGCTCGCAAAAAACACGTCGATGGACGGCTCAGGGCCGTACGGCAATTTCATCGGATCTGATTTCCGGGCTGCCTACGCGCCCGGGGTAACGCTTACGGGCACCGGTCAGATCGTGGGCTTATTGGAGTTTGATGGATATTACACGAACGACATCACGAGCTACGCGATCGAGGCCAACCTGACTAATCCGCCACCCGTGGACGTGACGCTCCTGGATGGATTTAACGGGGCGCCGGGAAGTGGAAATAGCGAAGTTGCGCTGGATATTGAAATGAACATCTCGATGGCGCCCGGCTTGACGGAAATCATCTCCTATGAAGGCAGCTCGAATACTGTGGCGAACGTTATTTTGAGCGCCATGGCAGCCAATTCGGCGGTCAGCCAACTGACTTGTTCGTGGGACTTCGGTTCCAATCCCCGAACCACCATGGACGATTATTTTAAGAAATTCGCCACCCAGGGACAATCATTCTTTAACGCCAGCGGCGACGATGGGGCCTATGTTGGCGCGATACCAGAGCCGGACGACGATCCTTATATCACGCTTGTCGGGGGGACCGGACTTTCCACCAGCAGCGCTGGCGGTTCATGGCTTAGGGAAGCGACTTGGAACGCGCCCGACTATGATCAGTCCAGCGCCGGCGGCATCAGCACTACCTATGCACTTCCCACCTGGCAAACCGGGGTAAAGACAAATGCCAACGGCGCTTCTACGACCCATCGGAACGTTCCCGACGTGGTCGTCGTGGCTGACAATGTTTTCGTGGTATCCGACGATGGCGACACATATGTTAGCGGCGGCACCAGTGTTTCGGCACAATTGTGGGGCGGTTTCACCGCGTTGGTCAATGAGCAGGCGTTGACCAACGGCAATGCAACCGTCGGCTTCATTAACCCGGCCATGTACGCCCTGTATAAGACAACTAGCTACACGGCAAACTTTGACGACATTACCTTTGGCAACAATACCAACGGCGATATCGGGTTCTATGCCACGCCGGATTACGATCTCTGCACCGGGGTGGGGAGTCCTACGGGCAGCAGTTTGATCATTGCCCTGGCATCACCGGACGGATTCGTGATCACTCCAGGAAGGGGATTTAGGGCCAATGGACCGACCGGCGGACCCTTCAATGTTTCCAGTCAGACTGTCTTATTGAGTAACTCAGGCGCCAGCTCGCTGAATTGGTCGCTTGGGGGCGCGCCCGCGTGGCTGGATGTATCGCCCGAGAGCGGCGCATTGTCGCCGGGAGCCGCTCCCGCCAGCGTCTCCATGAGCCTCAACCCGATGGCGAACTCGATGGCGCCGGGCGTTTACACCGCGAACCTGTGGTTCACCAACCTGACCAGCGGCCTGGCGCAACTGAGGCAGTTCACAGTGCAAGTGGAGCAAAACCTCGTCCATGACGGCGGATTCGAATCCGGAGATTTCGCGTATTGGACGATGACCGGGCTGGATGCGATATATTTCAATTTTGCCGACGATGATGGGGGCTACACCGGCTACTCCGCGCATTCCGGCCTGTGGTTCGCGGCTCTGGGCGAGTCCAACGGGTTGGCCTATATTTCTCAACCATTGCCCACTACGCCAAACCAGCTTTACCAGATCTCATTTTGGCTCCAGAATCCAGCCGGCCTGACTCCCAACCAATTTGTCGTCGAGTGGGATACGGCGGACTCGACCAATATCCTCTACGATGGGTCGGATTTGGTCTCTTTCGCCTGGGAAAACGTGCAATTAATCGCCCCCGCCCCAAGCAATCCCACTCTCCTCCAGTTTGGAAGCCGCAACGATCAGGATTATTTTTGTCTGGATGACGTCAGCGTCTTCCCTGTTCCGTTGCCCACGATTCAGACTATCCAGCAGGTGGGCTCAACCGTTGAGATTTCCTGGAACGCCCTTTCCGGGCTGGTCTATCAGGTGCAGTCCGCCACCAATTTGCTTCAAGCCCAATGGACTGATCTGGGAGCCACCATCACTGCAACGGGCGACTCGGCGAGTGCTACGCAAGACATCGGGGGCGGCGTTCAGCAATTTTATCGCGTCGTCCTGATGCTCCAGTTGTGATCAACGAGTCGGGCCAGAGGGCCTCGCGCGGCGAAACGGAGACGCCTTAACCAACCGTTAGGCCAGGCGCACTGTCAGACTGCCATCGAGACGTTTGGATAAATCAATTGGATCGCCCACGGAAACCTGCTGCGGATTGACCTGATAGGCCCAGACTTCAAAATAGGTCGGCGTCGCCGCCCCGTAGATTGTCGCAAACGCCCCGTCCACCGCATCCGCGCCGTGGGCGAGTTTTACGCGGCCAATGCGCGGCACATTGTAGCGCGGATCAAACGTAAGCCACTCCTGGCCAAGATAAACTTCGCAATAGGCGTGGAAATCCATCGGGGTGCCCGGATCGACATAGCCAATGTCGGGCAAGTGTCCAGTCACGTACCGGGCGGGCAGATTGAAGGCGCGGCACAGTGCTATGGCCGTATGGGCGAAATCGCGGCAGACCCCGTAGCGACGCTGAATCACTTCCGAGGCCGAGAGGTCGGGCCGCCCCGAACCGAAACGGTATTCGATATTGTTATGCACCCAATCGCAGATGGCTTGCACACGCGGCAGCCCGTGGACGGTTTGCCCGAACTGATTCCACGCAAAATTCATTAGCTTGTCCGAATCGCAATAACGGCTCGGCAACGTGTAGCGCAGTAACTCGAAAGGGAGTTGCCCCACAGGCACAAGCGGGCCGATCACCTCCCGGCTGTCGGGCAGGGAAGAAACGGCGACCAGGGCATCGTGACGGATTTCGTTGCGGCCAGGCATCAACATCGAGCGATAGGTGATGTTGCCGTGGGAGTCCTGAAATTCATAGGCCGGCAACCCGATGCCGAACGAGAGATTTTCCTGCATCACCATTACCTTTCCTTCGAGTCGTGGTTTGAGCACGAAGAGCACTGGGGTCGGCAAAGTTGTGTCGTACGCAAGCTTGCAGCCCACGCGAACAGTAACGTTCAAAGGAGTCCAATTCATAAGTCATTGTTCCGGTGCATGGCAGTGTCGTCAGCCGCCATGCTGGATGACATTGTGCCTGCTGACAGAGTTGCCGTCATCGTCTTTTAATTCGTGGAAAATTGTGGCGGAGAGGACGGTCCATCCGCCCAGGACCAGGAACGCCTTGTGAATGCCGCGAATCATTTGCGGCGCGCTGGTGTGATGACGATCGGGAATGAAGAACGCCGTGGCCAGGGAAGCCGTCGCCACCGCGAAACTGATCGACATCTGCTGGGCCGTGCTGGCGATGGTGCTGGCGCTGCTGGCCCCTTCCTCGGCGATGTCGGCATAAACAAGGGTGTTCATGCTCGTATATTGCAGCGAAGTGAAGAATCCAAACACGAACACCTCCGCCACGATGAGCCACACCGGCGTGCCCACGCCAATGGTGGCGAAAAGGACAATGAACAGACCGAGGATCGTGGTATTGGAAATCAAAACGCTCCGGTAACCAAAACGCCTCAGAATACGGGGCATGGTCATCTTCAGGCTCATGGCGGCCAACGCCTGCGGCATCATCAGGAGGCCGGATTGAATCGGCGTAAACCCAAGACCAACCTGGTAAAGCAGGGGAAAGAGGAACGGAATTCCGCCGATGCCCAATCGGGTGAAGAAGCTTCCGCCGACTGCCGCCCGAAACGTTCGAATGCGAAACAATGTCAGCCGCAGCAACGGAAACTCCACGCGGGTCGCCCGCAGGCCGTAGCCTGTAAGACAAACGGCTGAAACCAGCAACAATCCCAGGACGGCGTACACGCTCAGCGTGTGTTCACCAAACACTTCCAGCACATACGACAGCAGCCCGATCCCGCAGCCAAACAGGACAAGTCCAATGACATCAAGCGGGTGGGACTGTTCCTCGCGAAAGTCCGGCAGATGTCGATAAACCAGATACAAACCCAGCATGCCAATCGGCATGTTCACGAAAAAAATGACTCGCCAGTGAAAGTACCCAACAATAAAGCCGCCGACAACCGGTCCGAGCATCGGTCCGATCAGGCCAGGTATGGCAACGAAGCTCATCGCGCGGACGAGTTCCGATTTGGCGAACGTCCGAACCATCGTCAGACGGCCCACGGGCACCATCATGGCCCCGCCGCAGCCTTGCAGGATGCGGCACGCCACCAGCACGTGTATGTTGCTGGAGATGCCGCAGAGAAACGACCCCAGGGTGAAGAGGCCAATCGCCGACGAGAACACCCGGCGCGTGCCGAAGCGATCGGCCATCCAACCACTGATCGGAATGAAAACGGCAAGGCTCAATGTGTAACTGGACAGCACGGCCTTCATGCTCAACGGAGCCACATTGAGAGCCTTGGCGATGGCGGGGACGGCCGTGTTGAGAACCGTTGTGTCAAGCGATTCCATGAAGAAGGCCACTGCCACCAGCCACGGTAGTAATCGCTTCGCGGGTTCCCCGGGCAGCGCCGGAGGCGCCGCGATAACGCTGGAATTGGCCGAAATCATGCGTGTGACAGACCGCATCTCAGTGTGCGTGACCTTGCCTGGAATACAAGGAGGGCAATTTATGGTTGACTCTATTGCCGCCACGGTCCGGACAGCGCCTGGAAGCGGGCATCACCTCGAAACGTCGGGCGAGGCCAAGTGGTGTGCAGGACTCTTCTCGACGGCGGCGCTGGTCAGATTAATCGAAACCGTGGATTCGTCATAACTGATCCGGTCCACGTTGCTCACGGGTATCTCCACCTCTTTGCCCGAAAAGCGATGACCGGTTTTAACGACCAAATGGCCAATCGCCCAATTCTGGGGATCCATCATAAAATCGCAGATATGGCCGCTGATTCCGTCGCTTGCCATGAGGTGGTAGCCGTTGACGGCTTGGGTACTTTGCAGGTGCGAATCGGCGCCATGGTTTTGCTTGCCACTGGTAGCAACCGGTTCTTCCGAGGGCGTCTCTACCGGCAGCGTCAACGTCGGAATGCCGCTCATGCCCCACAACGCGTCGCCCTGCCAATAGTAAGGCCAGCCGTAATATTGGTGGTACTCCTCTTCGTATTGTCGCGATACCGGCTTGTGCAACGCAATCGAAGGGCTATGCTCAATCTGTTTGCGGGTCAGGCCCACGTCTAGCACCTTTCCGTCCGGATGTAGTTTGCCGAAGGCATGAGGTGAAATAAGCACCTGGCGCCCCGGCAACCAGGACCCTGTGTCCGCGATCACATAACGAACCACCCAATTCCGATCGTCAAAATAGAAATCCTTTACATGACCGATTTCGCCATCTGACGCCCCGAGTTTGTCTCCGTATAATTGTCTGATGCTCAGTAACATAATGTTGTGGTTAGGCGTCTCGCCCATAATTTCTGCCCGTGCTCGCCGGTTCTCACTGCCGCGCGGTGATGGGCGGTAACAAGCATTCTTCGTTATTCATAAAACCAATATAATCCGTCATTGTTCGGGCCGCTATGCGGCGTCAGCGGAACTGCGGTTCTTGCGAATTATTTTCCATCCGGATGGCGATCCCGCGGGCGAAACGCGGTCCAGAGCGTCGAAATCAACCCGGCGCCTTTTAGAATGCTCTGCAACCGGGAAGGCTTGGCATCGCCTTCCGCGGGCCTGCCCCGCCGAAAGGCCGCCAGCGCCCCCGCAAGCACGGCGGTTGACGATATGATCCAACCGAAGGATTTGGCGCGACCGACAAGAGAGTGAACGCCGTGAGCCACCGTCTGCAATTCCTCAGCCAGTTGGGCGCGGTTTAGTTCGCTTTCCGCCAGCAAAAGTTGTTTCCGCAATTTCAACGGGCTTGTGCGCGGACTTTTTCCAAACATTCGCGGACCTTTCAAAATTAATTGGGCGAGGCGGAATGCGTCTGCCAGTCACGCCGCAACCCAATAAGTCGCCGGTAAAGACAGACCGCAGTCATCCCACATGGGCCGGACAATGTCAGGAACTCGGTCATAGGTGAGTAAACCCACCACAAAACCGCAATGGCGCCCGCGAGCATCGCGCCTTCGATCAGCCCGATGTCCGCCGCGCAATGTTGTTCAAGGCTGCCCTTGCCAGAAGCTGGCAGTGGGTTCCTCTACGGCCAGATCAATTGTCGTTCCTGCCGTTTCGTCGGCCCAGGAGATAACCGATGACGGCACCCAGTCCCACGCCGATGGCGATGGCTTGGTAGGGGTGCTCACGCACGGCCTCATCGGTTGCCTTGGCGCCAGCGACGGCTCTGTCGCGGACGGTCGACGCCATTTCCCTGGCGGAATCCAACGCGGCGGCCAGACGCCTGCGAGCTTCCCCGACTTTTTCGCCCGCCACGTCGGACGTGGCGGACATCAAGGCGCGCGCGTCTTCCGCCAGCGTGCTCACGTCATTGTCCGGTGACTGTGTTTGTGTATGCTTGCTCATTTTTTTCTCTTTTCTATTTGTTTTTATTTTTCAATTATAAATTTTTCGGGGAGCCGGTCAACGCTAAACCCGAGTTTCTCCCGCCGCACACATTGTGCGCCGCCAGCGTTGTCATGGTTGTAATAATGTTTCATAGCCGGCAGTTCACCGGGGTGGCGAAATCTCGAGCTTGACCGAGCGCGTCATAGCGCGCCGGTGATAATGCGCTGGAAAACCATGCGGGGCGTATGGGGTGTTTGCCTGACGGGAGGGGGGCGGTGGGAATCATCGCAAGCCCCCAAGATCCCCCAAGATCGTTCCTTGCACGGCTGGATTGATGAGATTACCGAGGTGGCCGCCCTCCTTGAAAACGGTGAGGTGTTCCGCGGGGAACGTGGCGCGGAGCCATTCAAGGTCCCTGCCGGCCAGGAGAAAATCGTTTTGATTGACAATGATGCGGATGTTGGGGTTGGCGCGAAGACCCACGTTGTAAGTCCGCAGATCACCGGCTGCCAGGAGCGTTTCGGAGGGCGATGCCATGCCACAGGAACGGTAATACGGAACGGCGAATTTTTCAAAATAATCGTGGTAGGAATACTGGAGGATTTCCTTGTACACCGGCTCGCGCCTGAGATTTCGGATGGGTTGATGAAGGACTCCCTGGTTATGCCGGCGCTGACTGCTGAAAATGATGTCCCGGAGCATGAATCGAAAATCCAGTCCGATGAGGAACCTGGACTCGATGGCGCTGAAGGGCAGCGAAGTTCGCGGCGTTAGCGTGGTCTTGCTCAAATCGGCCACCTTCAAAAAGGTGTTTTCGATGTCGCTGGTTTGTTCCGGAGCCGGCCAGCCCAGGGGCGCGAGGTAAAAATCATCGAGTTTGCCAGCGCCGTAGAGCATTCGGACGGGGGTGTTGATGGCCAGGTAGCGGTCGAATTTCATCAACGGGGACCGATTTGTATATTCGGTGGCGGCCATGTATAAGGACTCGAAAGCGCCCATGGAGTACCCGATCAACGCTCTGCGCCCCAGGCGGCCCGGAAGAGCGGCGTTCAAATGGCGGTCGATCTCGGTAAGAGCGGCGTGCATGTCGTGACCGTCGACGGGGAGATAGGCCGGGAGCCACGCCGTGGACGCGTGTTCCATGAACTCGGAGTTAAAGGGGCTGCTGACGGAGACGGCGGAGAAGCCCCTTGTGTAAACCAACTCGGCCAGCGCCAGGGAAGTCTCGGCGAGGCGATGGGAGCCCAGACCGGGGATGATGTAAACCACCGGGGCCTTGCCCGGCTGCAACCAATACGTGTACTTTAATTTCCTGCCTGTGGCCGGTATGAAAACTGAGCGGGTCGTGCCGCGATTGGGGAATTCGGGGTCTTTGTAGGTAAAGAAGACGGATTCGAGGGTCTCCAGGGTGGCTTCGTCCCTTTTTCCCTTAACTTGAAAATTGGCGACGCGGTTCTTTCTGGCGAAGGTCCAGGCATACTGAATCTCGGCATAGGGGTCCATTTCGGCCTTGCTGAATCGCACGTAGTCGTCCACGGTATCGGAGAGATCGTTGTACATGGCACCGTAGGTGAAATAAGTGTAGGGGCCCAGATAGGTCAGCGGATCGTCGGCGACGATGTTGTAGGGAGAAACGTAGATGAGGGGATTGGCGGCGGTGTCGGCCGCCAGGCCGAGGGTATCCCGTTCGTTGCTGGGGCCGAAAATCGGCAGCATGAGGTAACAGTGGGGCTGCCACCCCCACTTGCCGAGGGTCTGGCCAAAATCGGCGTCCGATTTTGGAATCTTCCATTTGTCAGCGACGTCGAAAAGGCCGCCCCAACCGACGGTGGAATTACAAAGAAACCGATAGGTTTCATCACGCGCCCCGATCCACCTTCCCTGGAGGAGGTTGTCGATCAATCGTGCAGGGTACGTGAGATTGGTGCCAAAATTTCCAACGGCAGTGCGGATCGGTTTGGCGACGAGAAACCGATAAACCCTGGCGGTCGGCTTGACGACGTCAGTCATGAGACCCTTGTTGAATGCCCACAGGACGCGATTCGCCGGTTCGAGGGGGTCGGGAACAGATTGGGGGAGGACTACCGTCTGCGTCGCCGGCGCGTTGGTCATGGCGGCCGCGGATTGGTGGGCACGGGCCAGCGGCGGGAGGCACAGCGATAGAACCACCAGCGAAATGCCTCGAATCATGCGATGGGATTCGCCACCAGGATGCGGCGGGGCCGGGTCCTCAATCCTTGAACCGGCGCAGCGGGCGCCGGGGCGAATTCGGAGGCGGTGTTGTTTGACATCGTCCGGCATTCTACGATGAAACGTTTCGTGTGCCATCCGGTATTGTCCCCATTGATCATTTTGCAAAGCCAAGAGACTCCGTGCCGGTTTCCGGGGCCGGAGACAGTGGTTGACTGAGCACTTCGCGCAATTTGTTGGCCAGAGCGGACGGAGTGAAGGGCTTTTGCAGCAGCGCCACACCTTTGTTCAAGACCCCTTGATGAACGATGGCGTTCTCGGTGTAAGCCGAGGTGAAAAGAATCCTGGTGTGCGGATATAGCGCCTGGATGCGGTCTGCCAGTTCCTTGCCGCTCATGTGGGGCATCACGACATCGGTGAACAACAGATCGACATGCCCGACATTGCGCTGCTGTTTCAGGCTCAACGCTTCGACGCCATTGGCCGCCGGCCAAACCGTGTAACCAAGGCGTCTGAGCAAGGTCGAAGCCATGTCGCGCAAGGCGGGATCGTCCTCGACCAGAAGAATGGTTTCGGTCCCGCGGGGCAGTTCCTTTGATTCGAAACGCGGAAGGGGAATCCCGGCCTGCTGGTCAACCTGGGGCAGATAAATCTTGAAGGTGGCGCCGCGGCCGACTTCGCTATAGGCGCTGATGTGACCGCCGCTTTGTTTGACGATGCCGTAGCAGGTGGACAATCCCAGGCCGGTGCCCTGGCCGACGGCCTTGGTGGAAAAAAAGGGCTCGAAGAGGCGCGCTTTTACTTCCTCAGTGATGCCGGCCCCTGTGTCCGTGATCGCCAGCATTACATAGTCGCCCGCCTTCAATTCCGGATAACGGCCGACGCTATCCGGGTCGATCGAAACGTTGGCCGTTTCCAAGGTGAGTTTGCCGCCGTTGGGCATGGCGTCGGCTGCGTTCATGGCCATGTTCATAATGACTTGCTCGATCTGCCCGGCGTCGGCCTGGACCGCGTGGAGGGCGGGGTCAGTGACAATTCGAATGCTGATGCCGCCGCCCATGAGATGGCGAAAGGTGTCTTCCATGCCCGCGATGACGCGGTTTAGATCGAGGATTTCGGGTTGGAGGATTTGCTTGCGGCCGTAGGCCAGGAGTTGGCGGGTCAGCGTGGCGGCCCGACTGGCGGCCCTGCTGATTTCGTTCGCGTTTTTTGCCAGTGGACTTCCGGCGGGAAGATCGTTGTGGAGCAATTCACACTGGCCGATGATGGCCGTGAGGATGCTGTTGAATTCGTGGGCGATGCCGCCCGCCAGTTTGCCGACGGTTTCCATTTTCTGAGATTGAAACAATTGGGCTTCCAGGCGTTTGCGGGTGGAGATGTCGCGCTGAATTGCTACGAAATGCACGATTTTTCCGATGGGAGTAAAAATGGGGGCGACTTGCCATTCCACGATAAATTCGGTGCCATCCTTGCGATAATTGACGGCTTCGCCGGCAAAGGAATGGCCCTGTAGGAGGTTTTGCCGGAGGCGTTTCAAGACGGACTTGTCGGTGCGCGGCCCCTGAAGGATTCGGGGAGTCCGGCCAATGGCTTCGGCGGCGGTGTAGCCGGTCATCTGGGTGAAGGCGGGATTGACGAATAGGATTCTTGGGCCGGGCAAATCGAGTTGGGCGTCGGTGATGACAATGGATTCGCGGGACTGCTGGACGGCTGAACTGAGCATTCGCAAAGTTTCCTCGGCGCTCTTGCGTTCGGTGATATCGCGAAAGGTCCATATTCTGCCGTAAAATTTTGCGTCCCTGCCAATGGCGGGACAGGTGTGCCTCTCGAGAATCGTGCCGTCCTTAAGCTCAATTTCATCATGGCTGATTTCTTCGGGGTGAGCATAAAGATGGCGAACCTTTTCCAGGAATGCCGCGGGATTTTTGATCATGCCGGCGGCCCAGCGGAGGCGCTGTTCGTCGTCTATTTCGCCGCCGATGTGCGGGGGCATTTTGAACAAGTCAGAAAAACGCTGGTTTTGGAGAGAGGTTTTTTGGTTTTGGTCCACGACCAAAATCCCATCGATGGAGGAGTTGACCTGGGCCTCCAGGAACGCGGTTTTCCAGCGCAACTCTTCTTCAGCCCGGGTGTGTTGGATGACTTCCTGCTGGAGGGCGTGGTTGGTGTGGCGCAACTCGCCGGTGCGCTCGATGACCCGGCTCTCCAACTCTTCGAGTTTTTGGAGGGACTGTTGGCGCAACCACCATTTTTCGGAGAGGGCGGAGGCCAGTTGGAGGGCTTCGACGGCGTCAAACGGTTTCTTAAGAATGAGCAGACGGTCGTGATGGGGGAGCCTTTCGAACAACTCGCCCCAAGAGTAATCGGAGTAGGCGGTGCAGAGGACGATCTCGAGGTCGGGATCGATCTCCCAAATTCTGCGGGTGGTTTCGACGCCGTCCCAGCCTGGGGGCATGCGGACGTCGACAAAGGCCACGGCGAAAGGCAGTCCTGCCTGGAAGGCATTCTGGACCAGCAGCACTCCTTCCTGGCCCTGGTAGGCCGACGAGAGATCAAATTGGGCGTGCGGGACTTCGGCCTCCAGATGGCCAAAGACGGCAATCTCCGAGGCATCCAGGTCAGGAGCCCTTCGGGTGGCGGGGGAGAAAATCTTGCGAAAATCATCGTGGATTGAACGATTGTCATCAATGATCAGCACGCGGCGGTTTTTGTTGTCAATAATATTATTCATGTGTGTATTCCTGGGCCGGGCAAGGCAATTCAAGGGTAAAGGCGGCGCCGCGGCCGGGGCCTTCGCTAAGAACGGTCAAGGAGCCGCCCATTTCCTTTGCCGCGAGGGCGCCGCTATGGAGGCCGAAACCGTGGCCGCCGGCGCGGGTGGTAAAGCCGTGGTTAAAGATGCGGGCGAGGTTTTCGGGCAGAATCCCGACGCCGTTGTCAGCGACGGAGATCCTGACACGGCCATCGCCATTGGCGACGCGCACGGTCAAGCGTTTGTCGGCGCGGCCGGATTCTTCGCACGCGTATTTGGCGTTGCGCATGAGGTTGACAAGAATCTGGAGGATTTTGTGTTTTTCGACGTTCATTGGGGGGACAACATCAAAATCGCGGATGACTTCGACGCGGTGGCGTGTCAAGGCGCCCTCGTTGATGCGCATGCTGTCTTCAACGAGGTTTAGGAGGTTGATGACTTCCTTGACACCGCCGACCCTTGCGTAGTTCTGCTGCATGGCGACGATTTCCTTGATGTGCTCGACGTTGCGCCGCAGGGATTCCAATTCATCGATGATGGCGGCCTGGTCGGTAATGAAATGGTCGGTAAGCTGGGCCAGGTGGGCGGGAACAAATTTGCCGCGCTGGTCATTGGCGATAAAGTCCGCAAGATCATGGGTGTGTTCGTGGAGCAGGCCGACGACTCTGGAGAGGGCCGACGCCTTGGATTTCTTGACCCTCTCGACAATCAGGCCGGAGGAAATGTTGACGCTGTTGAGGACGTTGCCGACGTTATGGAGAACGTTGGTGGCGATTTCGGCCATGCCACCCAGACGGGATGCTTCGACCAATTGTTTGTGGATGGTTTCCAGTTCCCCGGTGCGTTCCTCGACCCGTTTTTCCAGGTTGTCCCGCGCGGTTTGAAGGGCGGTGTCCCGGGCCTGAATCTGAGCGAGCATTTCGTTGAAGCCATCGACCAACTGGCCCAGCTCGTCGTTGCTATGTTTGGCGGCCCGGACGGAGTAATTTTTTTCCAGGGCGACCGACCGGGCGACCTGGGCCAGGCGGAGGATGGGATCGGAAACCAGGCGCTGCAACTGGCTGGACAGGACAAAAGCGACCAGCAACGACACCAGGAAAACCAGGCCTACAATGTCCATGTAACGCATGAGGCGAGAGGAGATTTCGGTGAGGTCGGAGGCGACAAAAATGGCGCCGACGACAACGCCTTGCTGCGTGACGGGGCGAAACAGGTGGAGTTGGCGGGCGGCGAATACCTGGCCGGCGTTGTGGCGGGGCGGAAAGACAAAGGGGGAGGAAGGATCGCGCTGGTAAGCGGCAAAGACCTTACCGTTACGGGAATAGACGCATGATGAAATGATGCTGGTATTGGCGTGGAGGGCGGCGAGGGTCTCCTCGGCGGTCTTGGGGTCGTTGAAATCAATGGCGGCAGCGCAGTTGTTGCCGATGGCCACGGCCAGGACGGAAACGCTCTCGACCAACTCGCGTCGGAAGGTCACTGTGTCGTAGGTGACGAAGGCGGCGCAGGCCAACAACAGCACGACGCTGCTGGTCAAGGTCATGATCAGGGTCTGTTTGCGCCGGATGGACATGTTTTGGAAAGGATGCATTTGAGCCTTAGTTGGATTTGCCCTTCACGACGTCCGCGACGGCCAGCAACCTGGAGCTGATCGTCAATCCGGCTTTCCTGGCGGCAGCAAGATCGATTTCGAGACGTACGTTTCCATTTTTGAGGACGAAGTTAATGATGCCGCCGTAGCGCGCGAACGCGTCATTTTCGCCGACGGTGAGGATGGGCAAGGCGGCGGCTTTTTCCAGGATGCCGGGCATCCGGGCAGCCGCGGAATCGCTGATGAAGAGGATATGGCATTGGGTGAAGTCGTCCGATTCTTCGATTTGCCTGACGGCGATCGTGTGGTTGCCAATGCTTTTGCCTGCCACCAGGATTTTGAGGGTCTCGGTGAGTTTGCTTTCGCCACAAATGCCGA
>DATKFW010000095.1:0-5071 GCA_035511075.1 Vulcanimicrobiaceae bacterium | reverse complement strand
TATCCCGGATTGATCGTATAGTCCGATATGGCCGCCAACGTCGGTCCGGTGTTTGTGGAAGTTAAGGTTAAAGCGGCGTTGGAGCTTATCACAGTACCGTAAAGGTTGGCGACGATGGCAGTGTATGTGCCGGCGTTCGTTGAAGTCGCTCCGCTGATGGTATAGGAAGAATTCGTAGCACCCATGACGGCGATTCCGTTTAAATACCATTGGTAGGTCAACGTCGCTGTGCCATTGGCCACAACCGAGAAGCCGGCACTGCCTCCGGCCGCTATGGAGGTAGATGACGGCTCCGTTGTAATAGTCGGCCGCGTATAGGTGGTGCTGGTGCTCGTCGTATCGAGGTAGCCGCCAAATTCATTGCCGTAGTCGGCTAGTTTGTCGCGCCAAAGTGAATGGTAATGGACAAAGTTTTCGTTTTGAAAGGCCACGGCTTCCTGCACCACAAATTCTATCCAGACGCGCGGGCCATCGATACGAATGTAGGAATGCTGGCTGGAACTGGGGGATGTTTCCGCCGCATTAATATTGGCGGTAAAATCCGCCTCGCCGGAAGTGCCTGGGGCGTAACCGATATAAGAGGCGTTCAAGGCAGCCGAGTTGGTGTAGTCAGTCAATAAGTTGCTGGCGATGTCGCTGGCCTGCGTATTGACCCACGCCTGGATCATAGTGAGGACATCAGCCTTTTCCGACGCACTGAGTGAGGAATAGAGAACACCGCGTCCCGTGGTGCCGGTGGGATAAACCTCCGTGCCGCTGGCAAATGGAAACGCGGTGTCATAGGAAGAGGAAGCAACGCCCATGACGACATCGTTGAAAGTACCGGAGAGACGTGCGGCGTTGGAAACTGAGCTATCGCCCTGGATGGCAGTGGCTAAGGCGTAGCTGGCGGCGCGTTGGGTTTCCAGCGGGGCATGGATAGTGCCGGAGGAAATTCCAGGATCGGTGGTAGTGCTGGTGGTTGTGGAATTCGAGGCGAACGGCGTGCTGACATAATAGGTCAAAACGTTGTTGACGTAACCATAAACCACGGAATTAGTGCCGTTGGCGAGCATTGTATAATTAGGCGGTTCTGTCCCGATGAACATGGGAGTCGCGCTGACATAGGGCGCATTATAGGCGATATTGTAAGTCAGATGATGCCCCGAGATTTGCAAGAGCCACGGGGTGGTGGTGGAGGGAGAACCAAGAATTGCGACGTGATAAAGACCGTAATTCCACGGCGCACTTGCGCCTTGCGTGGCTCGGATAACATTATCGGCCAGCCGAATTTCATTCATGGTGTTGGTGCCGGTGGAACTTAATGCGGCAGCACAGAGTGCGAGCGCGGCGGCGCGAGGAGAAATAGTTTGGCCCGAGGGCACGTTGGAACTGAGATCCGTCGAAAGGGCGGCTGGACCACCGCCGATGGTCGGGCCGTTTCGGGTAGGGCCAGGAAGGTTGGACCATTGCTCGGCAATGGTCAGCGTCTCGCTATTCGACACGGCGGGGCTGGCTCCGGACGCCACGGACGTAGCAATGAGCGTATTTGCAGCCGCTACGACACTCGCTTCATCTGCCTTTGCCTGAGTTGTGAATGGCAGCGATGCAACGGCGTAAATGGAGATATAGGTTAGAGTGAGGCTTTTCATAAAATATTTTGAGTTTGCATTGGAGAGCTGATTTGATCGCCAGGATGGTAGGACAAAACCACTTTAGCTTTCCTGTAAAATGCCTGGCCGAGATTCGCTAAAATGGAAAGGACTGCCAGTCCGCCGACCCACCACAAGCAATGGTGGGCCACAACATTTACCACCGTATCAACTCGCAGGTTGAGGCCGAAGGTGCGTTCGAGTGTCCATCCGAGCGAAGCCACTGCGCCAAAAGTCGCGCCTAATATTCTTACCGGAGTGTAAAGAGGAGTCCGGCTTAAGAGAATCAACCAGGGAATGATCATCGCCACGACGGCTAGTTGCATGGCCTCAATGCCAACATTGAAACCCAGGACGGTGGAGGCCATCGACCATGCAGAAAAATTGAACTCGGCCAGGCTACTGGCAAATGCGAGCCCGTGGATCAAACCGAAACCCGCTGCGATGAAAATCTCACGTCCAGCAAACCAGGGACGAATCGCGTGAATAGCCGAAACAAAAATGGAGAGGGCAATTAACACTTCGATGGGTGGCTCGGGCAGGCGGACGATCCCGATGGCGCCAATGAGCAACGTCAATGAATGACCGACCGTGAACGCGCTAACAATTTTCAGCAGTTGAACCAACCCTCGTTTGAAACCGCCAAAGTTGCCCCAACGTTTTCCGTGGGCAATAAGCGGAGCAGGCAGCAACAGCACGAGCAAAAAAAGCAAGTGATCGGTGCCTTCGGCGATATGATGAATGCCTAGCATGAATACGGAATGAAAACCTTTACACCAACTGCCGCTGGCGCGGTTAATTTTCAGGGATTTGACTAAAAAGTGGAGAGTGCCTAGAAGCTCCGGGTGGCTTGAGAAAACCGCCGTGTCCCAGTCGTTGCGAACGGACACCATCACCCAATGGCTCATTACTTCGTGGTTGATAACGGAATAATTGAAAATGAATTTCCGGGTCGAAGCTCCAGACGGAGGCCGCATCCAAACATGGGCGATCAAATCCAAGGGCTGCTGATTGGTTTGCAGTTCCAAATCGCGAATCTGGACCTCCCAATTACGACCATCTTCGGTTTGAGGATTCATATGTTCACGGATGTAATTCCTGAGCGCCGGGCCGTCTTTCGCCAACGCTTCCGCAGGATTTGCCCGAAGCGGCTGCTTGAATCCCAATTCCAATTCTCCGAGCGGCAGAGTCAATTCCGCCGCCACGCCGTTTCGTTGAAAATCCAGCATGACCGCCGAGTAAGGTGAAGGATGGGCCATCAGCGAACCAGCGGACAGGACGAGCGCAGCTAAAAGACCAATAATTGCGCCTGCCTCGCGGGTTCGTTCACGTTCTCCTGTAAATCTCATTGTTATTCCCAAGTTTTTACTCTGTCCGTTTCGCTCGGCAAGGTCACGTTAAGAAGTGTTAAGAAATGGAGCCCGAAGTCTTTTTATTGCCAAATGATAAGCACTTTGGCATCAGCCTTTGTCTTGAAGTAAGTCCTCCGTTTGTTGCGCCTATTGATCTCCGCCTGCTCCGGGCTCATATACGCAGGGGTGCCAATCATCTGCGCGTAGTTGGTAAAAAGTGTCTTCTCGGTGAGCCGTTGGTTGGTGGCTTTGGCGATGCCAAAGTCGATGACCATCGGGATGGCTTTGCCGTCGTGCAGCGTGACCATCACATTGGAAGGTTTAATATCCCGGTGAATGATCCCTTTCTGATGGGCGTGCTGAATGGCCTGGCAGACCGGAATGAACAGGTCCAGGCGCGCTTTGGTGGACAGCTTGTTCTTGTCGCAAAACTCGGTGATCGGCACACCGCGGACCAGTTCCATCACAAAATAGGGCCGGCCGCTCTCGGTGGCGCCGGCATCGAGCACCTTGGCGATGTTTGGGTGATCCATCAGAGCCAGCGCCTGCCGTTCGGCCTCGAAGCGGGCGATGACGTTGCGGGTGTCCATGCCCAGCTTGATAATCTTCAAAGCAACCTTGCGCACGACTGGTTCTGTCTGCTCGGCCATATAAACGACACCCATTCCGCCCTCCCCGATTTGCTGCAGCAGTTTATAGCGGCCGATCACCGTGCCCGGATGTTCGGAAGACCCCGCGGCAACTCGAATCGTCCCCTCGGGGCCTTTGTCGGGAATGAAGCCCGCGGCAGAGCCATAGGCACGCAGAAGGGCCTCGATCTGATTTCGCAATGCGCTGTTCTGGCCGCAGGCGCCCTGCAGGAAGGCGTTGCGAGCCTCTGCTGAAGGCATTTCCAGGGCCTGATTGAAGATTTCCTTCTCGCGATTAATTGAGTCAGACATAAAAGCAATTCATTGTTAAACCGTCTTTGCTTAACAGTCCGAAAAACGGGGACAAACCGGGCCAAATATTTTTCCGTTACAGGCTTTTTTGCATCTCGCGCATTAACCAGGCTCGGGCGAACGCCCAAGTGCGTTTGGCGGTTCGCTCCGGAATACCCAGCATTGCGGCGGCCTGATGATTGGGCACCCCTATGAAAAATCGCAACTTGATCAATTCCGCCCCCTGCGGATCCTTCAGCGCGTAGCGTTCCAGGGCCTCGTCCAGCGCCAGAAGCACGTCGCTGTTCGAGTCCATGGCGAGGTCAACGCAATCAAGGTCCACGCGCTTGAATCCGCCGCCACGTTTTTGGGACGCCTTTTGCCGCGCGCGTTCCACCAGGATTCGGCGCATGGCTTCGGCGGCGGCGGAGAAGAAGTGACTGCGGCCGTTCCATTCCTGCGGTCCCGACCCGAGCAGCCGCACATACGCTTCATGCACCAGCGCCGTAGGCTGCAAGGTCTGGCCCTGCGGCAAAGCAGACATCCTGGCGGCGGCAAGCTTGCGCAATTCCCCATAGACCAGCGGCAACAATTCTTCCGCTGCACGGGGATTGCCCCCATCCGTGGCGCTCAACAACTGAGTGACTTCTGGCATGACGACGCAAACTACACCACGCGCGGAGCACGGGCAACCGATTTGCAATGTAGCAGGGGAGACCGGGCGCCAATCAACTTTTGCGCGCCCGATTCGCCCGGAGCGTAGTCCGGGAGGGCGGAGCGCCGCGACGCCCTGAGCTTTTTCAGGGAGAGCATAGGAGGGCCTCGCGGTGCTCCCTCCTCCCTCCCAAAAGTTGATTTGCGCCCGGAGGAGTCCGCCGCCGCGCTTCGAGCCATGGTGGGACAGAGGGAATCGAACCCTCGTTACAGGTAAGTTCCTAAGTAGTTGGTAATGAATAATTTGCAAATTTCATTAGAAATTCACCTTTCGATTTACCGTGGCGGGTAATTCAAATACGCGGCATATCGTGGTTTAAAGTGGTGGATTGAACGCCGCGTTGAACAAAGCCTTATTTCTTGAATACGCCTGCCAGAAAGGCTTGAATCTCGGCCCCGATTTCAGCCGCATGAGTTTCCAAGGCAAAGTGACCCGTGTCGTAGAACCTCCCCC
>DATKFW010000094.1:0-5670 GCA_035511075.1 Vulcanimicrobiaceae bacterium | reverse complement strand
TAACGGCGCAGGCGAAATGCTCGTTTTTTCGGCGGCTGACTTTGAGGACTTTCTCGAACCACGACCCGACTTGCCTTCCGCATTGGAGGGTGAACTGAAGGAAGTTGTTTCGCTTCTTGCCGCGAACAAATGGCCTTTCCGCCTGCACGCCACTTACGACGAGAGTATCACTCGGTTTTTGAACGTGTTCGAGGAAGTCCACAAGGGCACTCCTTTGACTGGATTGAACTGGTTTTTCGATCACTGCGAGACAGTTTCAGACCACAATTTGGAACGCATTCGTGCTTTAGGCGGTGGAATTGCGGTGCAACATCGCATGGCTTACCAAGGAGAGTATTTCATGGAACGATACGGACGCGAAGCCGCCCAACAAACTCCGCCTATTCGCAAAATGCTCGAAATGGGAATTCCTGTTGGCGCAGGCACCGACGCCACTCGAGTGGCCAGTTACAATCCGTGGGTTTCGCTGTATTGGATGGTCACCGGCAAGACCGTTGGCGGCGTGCCGATGTATCCAGACAAAAATTGTTTGACGCGGGAGGAGGCCTTGCGGCTTTATACGCAGGGCAGCAGTTGGTTTTCGAGCGAGAGTGGCAAAAAAGGGGCGATCAGCGTGGGACAATTGGCGGACTTCGCTGTGCTTACAGACGATTATCTCTCGGTGCCCGAAGACCGGATCAAAAATATCGAGTCCGTATTAACCGTTGTCGGGGGAAAAATTGTTCATGCGACTGAAGAGTTTTCATCGCTAGCTCCGCCGCCCATTCCAGTGCTGCCGGATTGGTCGCCGGTCAACGTATTTGGCGGCTACGGCGCGCCATTGGACACCCGCAAAGCGGTTCGCGCTGGAGTACCCATGCAACATGAGCATTCGGCCCAATGCCATCAGCACGGATGCACTCACGCTCTGCACCAGTTGTTCAGCGCTGCAGAGGCTGCCCGGAACAGGTATGGGGATTTCTTTGGCAGGGGTTGCGACTGTTTCGCGTTTTAGCGGACAACAGAAAGAGGAGGCTCACAATGTCTAAGGTAAACAAGGCCAAACAAACGGACGCCCAGCTTTTGATTCGAAGCCTTGTGCGGCAGAACGTGAAACACATATTTGGCATACCGGGGGGAAAGATCATGCCGACGTTTGACGTATTGCGCGATGAGGGTCCACAACTGGTCCTCTGCCGACATGAGCAGAACGCGGCGTTTATGGCCGCGGCTGTGGGGCGCCTAACCGGAAGGCCGGGAATCTGTCTTGTCACTTCGGTGGGCATTGGGGTCGCATCTAAACATTCTACATTTGTTAAAACTGAAGGCCGGAAACGAAACGGGGTCAAAAACGGAGTCAGTCCTCGGAAATTGGCATTTCCAGCAGGGGAGGCCGAGGAGGGCCGTGAGGGTCAATCCCATGGTTTGCCCCCTTTGACGCTCCTGATACTGGATGAAGCGGAGCGGCATTCTCATCAAGGCACCCACAACTCGGGGTGCGGTTGGTGATCGGAGTTCCACACTGCTCTTGAAATTCCGAGGGAAAGCCCCTTCGCAATTTTGATTTCCGCAAGGCGAAACATCCGTGCGGGCTTTTGGCCTCTTGCGCCGCGAGCGTCAACGGGTTAAATTATAGCCATGAGTGTGACCGCCATGCCTGCCACCGAGAGCGATTCCCTGATCGCCCCGCCGAACTTCATCGAGCGCGCCACCAACCGGATTATCCAGGAACTGACCGCCGACGCCGAGGAGTGGGCGAACATGGCCGGCCCCTTGCGCCTGTACCCATGGACCCATTTCATTGAGAACCACCTGTTCGAGCGTCAATGGATTGCCTTCAATGGCAGTTGAGCAATGGGTGTTGCGCGTGCGGGTGTCCTTTTGCAGTGCGGGAATCCAAGGCACTTGCACAGTCGCCGCCAGAATGCGCTCGCGCAGGGCGGCGATCTGCTCCACCCGCGCCAGCAACGCCGGGGTTATGGTAAATTGAGGCTGATAACCCATGCCGATGATGGTGCCGGTAAGTCAAGTGTAAGTCAAGTTTTTAGTCAACCGATCGCAGAATCCGGATTGGATGAGCGAGGCCGCTCCCGCCAATTGCTTCCTAGCCGGAGCCAATACGCCCCACGCCGTTTAGTTTAGTTCACCTGGACCGGGGAATAAAGCCAGGCACGCCCGTCCCAACCACGGAGTTGAACCGGACGCTCGTCGTGATGTCGTCTCGAATCTCCCGCATAGCGTCTTCAGGCAGGGCCGAAATTTCGAAATTCTCCTGGATATGGCCAAGGGTGGTCGAGGTGGTCAAGAAGGCGGTTCCGCGCTGCACAGCCCACGCCAGTGCCACCTGAGCTGGGGTCTTGGCGATCCGTTTTGCGATGGCCGTGATGACCGGGTCGTCCACTATTTTGGGCTCCAAAGCATGTCCCAACGGTGCAAACGCTTGCACAACTATCCCATGCTCGCGGCAGAAATCGAGCAGGCCCCATTCGGGGAGATATGGATGGGTCTCGACTTGTACCACGGCAGGTTTTATTCGCGACACCGCAACAATCTCTTGCAACCTCTCCAATGTTACGTCCGCCAAGCCGATCGACTTGCACTGACCGCCGCCCACGAGGCCCTCCAAGGCCCGCCATGTCTCGACTAACGTCACCCCGGAATCATAGACTACCTGACCGTGTTCGTCCCTCGGGTCTTGCTCGTCGCCAGGTCGAAAGGCAAAAGGGGTATGGATCACATAGCAGTCAACATAGTCGATCCGCAGTCGCCGGCGACTCGCGTCGAAGGCGGCCCTGACCCGCTCAGGACGATGATTAGTGTTCCATAGCTTCGTGGTAACGAAGACGTCCTCCCGCTTGATCGCCCCCGCCTTGAACGCTTCCTGCATCGCATCGCCAACCGCTTCTTCATTACGGTAGCGTTCCGCACAATCGAAGTGTCGAAACCCCACTTCCAATGCTGTCTTGACAGCTTGTTTGGTCACGAGAGGATCAGGAATCAGCGTGCCAAACCCAACAGCCGGCAGCGCACCAGAACCGTGGGTTAGAGGAATTCTCGTATATCGAATTGCGTCGCGGGTTATCATGCTCATACTTCTTGGTTTGAGGCCCGCCCTCTTGTAAGCGGTGGACAGCCTCCATGTAGTGTCCGCATTTCAGCGCATCCATTCGATTGACCGAGCTTGCCGACGGATAACGGCAATCTCCGCTCGGTCGGCGTCGGCGCCCTCAAAACCAACTTCAATACTGAGGGATGGACACATCGACCGTTGCTTAAAAACCTAAGGCGCCTTGATGTCCATCCGGCGATGACAATCGCCCAATATTCGGGCATATACAAGAGGCTGTTCATAAGGGGGGGAGTATGTCGCCGCCACGCTCAAAGTCAAGGGCCGGCGGAAGGCCGTGAGGGCCCTCGGAAGTTGGCATTTCCAGCAGTAGGCAACCGATCGCAGACTTTGGACCAGCTTTGCTGGACTGCCGAGCCGCAACCCAATTTTCACCACGAAGGACATGCAGAGCACGAAGAACCATCCAGATGGTCTTTTCCAAAACTTCGTGTCCTTCGCGCCCTTCGTGGTGAAAAAGTCCATCGTTCATGCTGAAGACTAAACGGCGGCTTCCGGGCTTGACTCGTCCAACGCGGCAGGCGTCAATTGTATGTGCTTCTGGATTGAAGGACGGGCCTGGGCGGCAAGTCGGAGAAAAAGCCGTTCTTTTTCCAATGTTAATCGCGATGAAAGCAATGGCGATTCCATAGGTGTCTCAATCTGGATTTCGTCATCGCCCAGGCCTGTGCGCGGTGTTAGTTTTGAAGTTTGAACGTTGATCTTGAATTGGTCCGCCGGGCGCTGGCGGAGGACATCGGCACGGGCGATGTGACCACGCTGGCCACGGTGCCGGCCCACGCCACCGCCCAGGCCTTGATGGTGGCCCGCGAACCCTTGGTCGTTTGCGGTCTGCCGCTGGCGGAGGCGGTTTTCAAGGAGGTCTCCGCTCAAATCGAAATCGAACGGCAGGCCCAAGACGGGCAGCGCGCGCCTAAGGGACAAACTTTGCTGCGCTTGCGCGGGCCGGCAGGCGCCATCCTCACGGCGGAACGGGTGGCCTTGAATTTTGTCCAGCGCCTTTCCGGCGTGGCCACGTTGGCGGCGCGCTTTGTCGAGGCGGTGGCGGGAACGCGCGCGCGGATTCTGGACACGCGCAAGACCACGCCGGGTTTGCGCCCCCTGGAAAAATACGCCGTCGCTTGCGGCGGCGGGACCAACCACCGCGCCGGCCTTTTCGACCGCGTGCTGATCAAGGACAATCACCTGGCGGCCTTGCGGAACGAACCGCCCAATGCGATTGAAGCGGCCGTGCGCCGGGCACGGGAGAAATATCCCAAGCTGGAGGTCGAGGTCGAGGCCGACACGCTGGAGCAGGCGGAGCAGGCGCTGCTGGCGAAGGCGGACGTGATTCTCCTTGACAACATGTCGCATGAGGATTTGCGCGCGGCGGTTTGGCTGGTCAATGGACGCGCCCGGACAGAGGCCAGCGGCGGTGTCACCTTGGCCACTGTGCGCGCCATCGCCGAAACGGGCGTGGATTTTATTTCGGTCGGGGCGTTGACGCATTCAGCCCGGGCGGTCGATGTTGCCCTGGATTTCGAGACGCTGCCATGACGGTCGATGCCAAAATTCTAGACGCGTTGCGGTCCGCGCCCTGGGGGGTTTCCGGGTCGGAAATGGCGCGGCACTTGGGCATGACCCGGGCCGGAGTGTGGATGCATATCGAGGAGTTGCGCGCGCTGGGCTATGACATCGAAGCCAGCCCGCATCTGGGCTACCGGCTGCTCGGCGCGCCGGACGCGCTGCATGCGGACGATCTTTCCGCGCGCCTGGGCAAAACAAGGGTGGTGGGACGGGAGATTCACGTTTTCCAGGAAACCACTTCCACCAACGATATCGCCGCCCGCCTGGCCCGGGGCGGGGCGGCGGAAGGGGCGGTGATTTTCGCGGAGTCGCAAACCAAAGGCCGCGGGCGCCTGGGCCGCACCTGGATTTCTCCGGCGGGCAAGGGGCTTTGGTTCACGGTCTTGCTGCGGCCGAACATTCCGCCGCAGGAGACGACGCAATTGACCGTCGCAGCCGCCACGGCTCTTGCGAGGACCATCACGCTGCAAACCGGGCTTGTGCCGGAGATCAAATGGCCCAACGACATCCTGGTCCGCGGTCGGAAGCTCGCGGGCATCCTCACCGAAATGCGCGCCGAAGTGGACCAGGTGCAGGAGGTGCTTTTGGGCATCGGCATGGACGTCAACCTGGAAGCGGATGATTTTCCTGGTTCTCTGCGGCCAATGGCCACGTCATTGAGAATCGAAATGGGCCAGAAGATCAATCGCGCCGAATTGGCGGTGGCGATTTTGCGCGAATTGGACCGCGATTACCAGATGGTGACCGAAGGCCAATTTGAGCGGCTGGCCGAGCAATGGCAAGACCGCTGCACCACCCTGGGCTGCCAGGTCGTCATTCGTCTGGGCGACCGCGTCATTCGCGGCCGCGCCGAATCGCTGGACGACGACGGCGCGTTGCTGGTGCGAGGCACCCACGGCCACCTGGAGCGCATCGTCGGCGGAGACGTGACGGTGGAAAAGCCAATTCAGCAACAATGACGAGCAAGACTCAGTACCGATAATGCTCCGGCTTCCCCA
>DATKFW010000093.1:0-74634 GCA_035511075.1 Vulcanimicrobiaceae bacterium | reverse complement strand
GGGGAAGGGGGCCGGTGGCGCGTGGCGGAATCACACGTGCGTATCGAGGATGGTTCCACGATCACCGGCTTTCACCTGGTCAACGGTTGGGCCAAGGAGCGGTATCTTTATTTTGCGGCGCGTTACTCGCGCCCGTTTGAGAGCGCGCAAATCATCAGCGGTGGCGAGGCGATTACTTACACCAGTTACGTCAACTATCGCTTTCGCAGCAGCAAGGAGGTTTCGGGTACCAATTTGCAATTTCTGGCCAAATTCAAAACCAGCGCCGGCGAGGGCGTCATGGTCAAAGTCGCCGTGTCCGCCGTCAGCTCCGCGAACGCGTTGCAAAATCTCGATGCGGAAATCCCCGGGTGGGATTTCGCCAAATTAAGAAACGCGACGTGTACTCAATGGGACCGCGAATTGAGCCGGTTACAAATCGACGGCACGACCGAACAAAAGGAAACGTTTTACACGTCGCTCTATCACGCGCTGCTGGCGCCAAATCTTTACCAGGACGCGGAACGCAAGAGCGATATTGAACAACTTAACAACTATCACGCGCTGCTGGCGCCAAATCTTTACCAGGACGCCAACGGCGAGTATCGCGGCTTTGACCATGACATTCATCGGGCCGGCGGTTTTACCGTGTACACCGTGTTTTCGCTTTGGGATACTTTTCGCGCCGAGCATCCGTTGCTGGCGTTGATTCAGGAACGGCGCGATTCCGATATCATCAACTCGCTGCTGGCCCATTATGACCAAAGCGCGGACCACCTGCTGCCCATGTGGGAACTGCAAGGCAACGAAACCTGGTGCATGATCGGCTACCACGCCGTGCCGGTAATCGTGGACGGTTATTTGAAGGGCGTAAAAGGTTTCGACGCGCAGCACGCCTACGAGGCCATCAAGGCCACCGCGATGAATCCCGATTATGACGGACTGGCCGCGTATCGGAAATTGGGCTGGGTGCCGTTTGACCAGGAGGACGAGTCGCTCTCCAAGACGCTGGAATACGCTTATGATGACTTTTGCATCGCGCAAATGGCCAAGGCTCTCGGCAAGGAGGCCGACTATGATTATTTTATGAAACGCGCAGGCAGCTACAGGAACATTTACGATCCATCCGTGGGCTGGATGCGCCCGAAGGATTCCAATGGCACCTGGCGCGTTCCGTTCAACCCGCACGCCTTTGGCGGCGGCACAAATCTCGTCGATGTCACGGAGGGGACCAGTTCGCAATACTCGTGGTATGTGCCGCAGGACGTGCCCGGATTGATCGCCCTGATGGGCGGCAGGGAGCAGTTCATCGAAAAGCTCGATTCGCTCTTTACCTCCACGGAAGCAACCAAGGAACTCGCGCCCGACGACCAGCGCGGCTGTATCGGCGAATATTGGCACGGGAACGAACCAAGTCACCACATCATTTACCTCTACTCTTACGTCGGCCAGCCATGGAAGGCGGCGCAACGGTTGCATCAAGTCGTGTCGACGCAATACGGCAACCGTCCCGACTCGCTGTGCGGCAATGATGATTGCGGCCAAATGTCGGCGTGGTACATGTTTACCTGCATGGGATTTTATCCGGTTTGTCCGGCCAGCGACTATTACGTGATCGGCGCTCCGCAAGTCCCAAAAGCCGTGATGCGCCTCTCGAACGGGAAAACGTTTACCGTGGCTGCCGATAACATATCCGGCGACAACATCTACGTCCAATCGGTGCGGGTCAACGGCAAGAACTGGGATTCGCCCTTCCTGCCCTATCGTGAATTGAAAAATGGCGGGACGCTTGATTTCACGATGGGACCGCAGCCAGGTCCGTGGGGGACAAATCCTCAGCGCCCGGAGTAACTACTTGTCAAGCTGGTCGAGAATCGGTGATTTGATTCCGGCCAGAGTGTGAACGTCGTCCTTCAACAGCTCAAAAACATCGATTTCGTTGCGGCCTTTCACAAGCCAGACACCAGGAAGATAAAGCGTCTGCTGCGGGCCGATATGCCAGTAACGGCCCAAATTGTGCCCGTTTACGAATACTATGCCTTTGCCCCAGCCGCGCATATCGAGAAAGGTGTCTCCGATCTGAGACAATGTAAATTCGCCGCGATGTACTGCCGGTGCCGCGGAGGTCGGAGTGGACTCAAAATGCAGCCAGGAAACCGTGTCGAAGGGTAATTTGTACATCTCCCAGCCGGTGAGTTCGCGGTCGCCGAGCGTGACGGACCCGGTGATGCCCTTACGGTTGTCGGGCAACCGGCTTCCGTAGTTGATGCGACCGCCATTTTCGACCAGAATGTCGAGCGTGGCGCTTTGACCTGTGATGTTCAGCCCAGTGGCATTTTGATTGAGGCGGCGGTCAAGCGCCGCGACGCGTTTGCCGTCCACGCACACCACGGCGAAATCGCGCAGTGGCTTGATTGTCAGTGTCGCGTCCACCGGGCCGGAGATGCGTGTGCGATACAAAACGTAGCCGTAGCCCTGGTTGAGGTCTTCAAAGCTCAGCGGCTTTTCCGATTTCACCGGCGCGCCAAGATTGTCAAAAATGCTCGCGGACTCAGTGAGTTCAATTTTGGGAATTTCGATCACCGTCGTGGTGCCCGGCACGTCCGGAAATATTTCATCCGGCATAGGGTGCTTTGCCAGCGCTTCGCGCAAAGCGAAGTATTTTTGCGTGGGCCGCCCCATTTCGTCGATCGGCGCGTCGTAATCGTAACTGGTCGGTTGCGGCTGGAAATGGCCGTCGTAATTGGCGCCATTCATAAAGCCGAACGAAGTGCCGCCGTAAATCATGTAGTACGAGAAGGACACGTGGTTGGTGAGATCCCACTCGGTGTCGCGCACCACGTCGCTGACGTCGGTGTGCGCGTGCGGCTCGCCCCAGTGATCGAGCCATCCGGGATATAATTCCGGGACGAGCCACGGGCCGGTCGGAAAATAACGGCCAATTTCCTTCATAATGTCGGGGCCGCTGCCCCCGTTGAGTCCCGGCAAAGCGCCGGAGACATGACCATTGGCCATCATTTTTCCGCCGCCGTCGGCCGTGAAAAAAGGCACGTCAAAACCGGCGGCGCGTTCGATATCACGGATTTTGTTCATGTAAGAGTGGTCGCTGCCGTAGCTGCCGTATTCATTCTCCACCTGAACCATAATGATCGGCCCGCCATGTGTGATTTGGAGGGGCGCAAGTTGCCGGCCTAATTTTTTCATATACGTTTGCGCCGCCGCCAGGAAGCGCGGGTCCTGGCTGCGAACCTTCAAGTCGTGCTCTTTGAGCAGCCACCACGGATAGCCGCCGAATTCCCATTCCGCGCAACAATACGGACCGGGCCGCAAGATGACCCACAACCCTTCCTTCTGGGCTAGGCGCACGAACCGGGCGATGTCGGTGTCCCCTGTGAAACGGAACTCACCTTCGCGCGGCTCGTGCTGGTTCCAGAAAACGTAGATCGAGACCGTGTTAAGACCCATCGCATGCGCCATCCTTAGGCGATCGGCCCAGTATTGGTGAGGAATCCGGCCCGGATGCATCTCCCCGGCCCTGATTTGAAACGGTTTTCCGTTGAGCAGAAAATCCGAGTCACCGATGGCGAAGGTGGACTTTGCATTCACGGCCGGCGGCCAGCCCGCCAGAAGAAGCGAAAATGTGGCGCCAAGAGCAAGCAGCCGAACGGTGGCAATCGCTTTTTTCATAATGTGCATTTTATTTTGAGCCGTCCCAGCAGACGGCGCGTCATCGGCAGATTCTGCTAATTTGAATTCGGCGCGCGCGTCGTCAGCCATACGCGGCCGCGCGCGGGAATGTTCACAATTACGTCCGCCGAGTAATCGCGCGCAAGCGAAACCGTTTCCGAATGTCCATCCTCCCAGCCGATCACCGCTCGGCTCGTCAGCCCCGTGTAATACAGCGGCAACCGGATGCGACGTTGAATCGGTGCTTCGAGCGGATTATAAATCATCGCCAGGCCGCGTTCCTTCAACGACGGATTCACGTGCAGCCAGCCATCCCAATCCCGCCCGTCGGCGCGACGCAGATGAATGAGGTCGCTGTCAAGAATCGCCCGGTGGGCTTTGTAAAAATCGACCCATTTTTTAACAACGACCCTGGTTTCGTCCGTGTCGAAAAGTCGCGGACCGCGATAGCAAGCCTGCACACCGGCGCCGAAGAGGTTTGCCAGCCGCGTTTGGTAATGGTCCAGATGATCTTTGAGCGGCTCGATGGTTGCGGCCGCGCCGCCGCCCTGATATTCGGTCAAGGGCACAAACATCCAGCCCATGCTGGGCGTTTTTTCCCACGTGCCGTCATAAATGTTCTGGCGCTCGATGATTTCCTGCTGTTCGCGCGGCAGTGACCAGTCCGTTTCGCGGTAGCCCATGCCGATCTTGCTCGAACCGGCCAGAAAATACCAGTCCGGAACGTTGAGATAAATTCCCCGCGCGCGGCACCACTGGTAAAAGCCGCTGATGATGTTCCACTGTTTCCATTGCGAATCCTTGAGACCGCTGTGCCCGGGATGATTCGTGGAGGCGCAAACATCGCCCGGGTACGAGCCGTCGTTTTCCAGCACGCCGCAGCCGGTCTGCTCGAAAAATTGCCGGAGCTTTCGGAAATAATTCTCTCCCCAAACGCTGCCCAGGCAGGGCGAAGAGCCGAACCGCGCGCCGCCCGGCTTGCCGGTGTCCGGATTGATCACGTCGTCCGCGTTGTCTATCGAACGGCTCGCAAGCAGCGAGTAGCCGCCCAGCGCAATGCCTTTGGCGCGCGCATAGTCGGCGAGCGATTTGATGCCCGCAAGATATTCCGGGTTTTCATTTTCAATGTCAAATCCGCTGCCGAATGTCATAATGACCATCTCAAAACCGACCTCGGCGCACTGGTCGATCGCCGATCTGACTGCCTCCGGCGCGGCGCTTCGGACGTGCATGAGGATTGGGTTTTCCTCCGCCCACGGCGCAAGCGCGCGATAGGCGCGGCGCACGGCCAGTCCGCGCCGCTCGCGGTCCGTGCTGTCGTGAACCAATTCAAAAACGCGGAACGAATCAAGAGATTCGCCCGGTTTGATTTCCAATTCCGGCCCGATCGGCGGCGAACATTCCAGCAGGCAGGGAGTGGCCAGCAAATAGTTGACTTGCGTCGTGTAGAGCGGATCGCTCCGCCAATGAATGGCCGGCGCGTCGGCCGTGGCGCTCATGTTGCCGCCGAACGCGTAATCGCTGAACGCATCCAGTGCGCGATAGCTGCCGCGGAAATTCCCGGCTGGGCCATCCACGATGGATTCGGATTCGACGACGGCCAGTTGCTCGACGGCCAGGGAATTGAGCGTGACCGGGTTCGGCCCGGTGTTCCGCACGGTCAGCCATTTCGCGATTACCGGCAGACCATCATAAAGTTCGTAATGCACCTCGACTATTACCGCGCCCGCATTCGTAGGAGCGTCGAACGTCAACGTCACCGCGACGCCCGGCGGAGGCCAGGGAGGTTCTTGCGAAAGCCATTCGTTCCGCCTTCGCCACACAAAGCGCGGCTCGGTTCGGCCCGTTCTCAAGCCCGCAAAATGAAACGCGGATGGGTCCGCCCTCATCTGCGCCAGCCATGCGGAATTCCAGTAATTGTTAACCGGTTGGCCGACCAGGCCGCCCACATCGAATTTTTTTCCGTCCAGCTCGACCTTCGCCTCGGGGCGCACCGACCGCAAAATGGATTGGCCTGTCATCAAATTGTCCAATGCCACCGTCGCCGCGTTTGGCGAAAGTTCGAAAACGCGGCGCACCAGCCCGTTTTCCAGCACAATTTGGCTTGCTACCGCGTTTGTGGCAATCGTCGCTCGAAACGGCGACGGATCGATCAGCCAGTCCGCCGCGCGGCTTTCCAGCGGCTGAAAAAAAGTAAGCGTCAAGGCTCCCAGGACCGGGAAAATGCTCATTTGAGCTTTCATAGCTCCGGTTCTTCTTGGCGCGTCGAACGCGTTGGCGGCCGGATTGATATCCTGCCGCTGGCGCGCGCCCGAAATCTGCGTTTGAAGATGCTCGTAGAAAAAAAGATCATGAATTGCTTTTCGGCAATTGGCAACGGATTCGCGCCAAAAACTCAACTTGGAATGCCAAAGTGGTGTGGTTGCATTGTATGGCCGCTCTGACTTCGGCAAAAAAGCAATCCGCGATTGAATGGGCGTCGCTGCTTTGTTAGCCTTTGTCCATGGGACGCCAGTGGTTGCATGCCAAACGCCTGGTCGCCGGCCTCAAAAAGGGGCGCGCGACGGGCAAACTCGTCCGCGAAATTTCTGTGGCCGCCAAGATGGGGGGAGCGGACCCCGCAATGAATGCCCGCCTTTTTACCGCCGTTGAAAAGGCGAAACGTGAAAGCGTCAACCGCGAGGCCATTGATCGCGCCATCAAGAAGGGCGCCGGCGTCGGCGCGGAAAAACTCGTCGTGGAACACGTCGTCTTCGAGGGTTACGCGCCTCACAAGGTGCCCGTCATCGTCGAAGTTTATACCGACAACGTCAACCGCACCGCGCCGGAGGTTCGCCTTCTATTCAAGAAGGGCCAACTCGGCGCAGCCGGCGGAAACAAATTTCTTTTTGATCACGTCGGCCTCGTGGAAGCGCATCACCCGGACGTCAACATCGACCGCGAAGCCGCCGCCATCGAGGCGGGCGCGAATGAAGTTGATCCGCTGACGCACCAGGAAAATGACGACATTCCGGAGGTGGCCGCCGGGGCGCGCTTCCTCTGTGATCGCCCGGCGGTGCATTCGGTTGCGTCGTGGCTTTCCTCGCATGGCTGGACGGTGGTGACGAGCGAATTTGGGTATGTCCCAAAGAACTTTCCCGAGCTAGGCGAGGCGCAGCGAATGGAAGTGGGAGAATTTCTTCAGGCGATCGAAGAACACGATGACGTGCACCGCGTCTGGGCGGCGGTCAAGTAATCGGGCTTTTACCGGCAGCGCGGGCAGACTCCGAAAAACTCCAGGCGGTGGGTGACTCCAGTGTAGCCGTTTTGGCGCGCAATCTGTTTTTCCAACGCCTGCGGAAAACAGTCGTCGATTTCCACCACGTCGGCGCATCTGCGGCAGATCAGATGGTGGTGATGGCCGTCATCGTCCATTCCCACCAGTTCGTAGCGCGCGACGCCATCGCCCAAATCAAAGCGCTTGACCATGCCAATGCCTTCCAGCAAGTGGAGAGAACGATAAATGGTTGCCAGGTCGCAGTCGCCGGAACCCAGGCGGGACTGGACTTCCTTGCTGCTCATGGGATGCGGATGGTTTCGCAGGGCATGGAGAACGGCCTGGCGCTGCCCGGTGATCCTGCGTGATTTGCGCCTGAGGCGATCGGTCAATTCCGGCAATTGCGGCCGAACGGAATGCGAATGTTTCTTCATCTTGACGGTTATTCGAAGACAAGGCTCAGGAAACCCAGGCCGGTGCCGATGAAAATGGCGCCGAGCTTGCGACGATGCAGGTGGTTGCCCTCTTCGCTCTCGAAAAGGATCGTTGTCGAAATGTGCATGAAAATCCCGATGACCACCGCCATCAATTCCTGCGAGTGCCGCGCGAAGAACTCCACGTTCCCGCTTACCAGCAATCCCAGCGGAGCCATGACGGCGAACAATCCAAGCCCTCCCAGCGCCGCCCCTCGCCGAAGGCCGCTGTGCAGAAGCATTCCCAGCAGCGCGATGGAGACGGGATAATTGTGGACCACGATGCTCCAGAGCAGCAGGCGGCGGGTTTTCGGGTCGTGGTAGCTGTCCGGCCGCCCCAGGGCCATGGCTTCGATGAACGCGTGGATGCACAAGCCGGCAAGGATGCCGACGGGGAATTTTTTCCCCACCGCATGGGAGTGCCCGTGTTCGATGCCCTGGGAAACGCTCTCAAGAGCCACCTGCACGTAGAATCCGGCGAGAATCAGCACACCGATGACCCAGGCCGGCGCGTGAGTAGTCTCGTAAAGTTCGGGCAGCAGATGGAGAAATGTCAGGCTGAGCAGATAGGCGCCAACGAAGGCGTTGAGGGGTTTAAGATGGCGCGGTTGGTCGAGTTTCAGCCAGAAAACGCTGCAAGCGCCCAGGACAATGCTGGAAAGAAGAGCGAGATAATCCATGATTCTAATTGCAAATCGTTTGCAATTGCCATCCGCAAGAAACCCCGCGATGTTTTCGCGGGGCGGCGTTTTTCCTACTTCATCAAGAGCATCTGCCGGGCGCGTTTGACGGAGCGGTTGAGTTGCCGCTGATAATGGGCCGGCAGGCCGGTGTATTTGCGCGGCAGGATGCGCCCCTGGTCAGTCACGAACTGCTTGAGCAGGGTGACATTTTTGTAGTCCAGGGCATCGAATGTAAAGTCGATTTTCGGCTTCGGCCGCGGCGTGCGAACCTCGACGGCGCCGGCCTTGCCGCGGGCGCCGCGTCCGGCCGGTTTTTCGGGATGTGTTTTTCGTGGCATAGGAAGCTATTTGATTTCGCGATGCACCGTCCGGCGGCGCAGGGCGGGATTGTATTTCTTGATCTCCAGTTTCTCGGTCTTGAGTTTTTTATTGCGCGTGGTGGTGTAGCGGGAGGGGGATTTGCCCTCCTTGCGCGCCTCGGTGCATTCGATGGTGACAATCTCGCGGGGCATCTTATTCCTTTTCCTTGACAGGTTTTTCCTCGACTTCGTCCTCTTCCTCGACATCGACTCCGCCGCTGGTGTCGACTGTGCCAAGCTGGCCCAAACGGCGCTGGCGCAATGCGCCGTCGCGTTCAAGCTGGCTTTGGGCTTCAACGGTGAAGCGCGTCCACGGAATGGCATCCAGGCGCGGGGCGGGGATCGGCTTGGCGGTTAATTCGCAGATGCCGTAAGTGTTTTTTTCGATTCGCTTGAGGGCTTCTTCGATCTCGTAAATGGCGTCCTGGTCAGAGGACAGAAGGCTCAGGGCAAAATCGCGGTCAAAATTGTCAGTCCCGGAATCGGCCATATGAAGGCTGTAATTGGACATTTCCTCGGCGGACTCCTTGGCGAGGCCGCTCATTTGCTGGAGGAGGCGGTCGCGCAACTCCAGGAGATTGCGATAGTACTTGGCCCACTGGGGCTTGATCTTGGCCATGCCATTGGTGGAAGTCGGCATGGCGCTTTGCCCCAATATGGACGCGGCGGTTGCACGCCGGGCGTTCTTCGGACGGGCCGGCGATGCGGCTTGTTTTTTCATTTTCTGTTTACCTTTGCTCACAAATTGTTAAATCAAGGACGCCAATTCCGCGAGTGGCGCGGCGCCCCGGCTTTTGCGGGGTGGGGGACTGTAGCAAAGAAGTGGAAATATTCCACAACTATTTTCAGAAAAAAACCACCCCCCCCGGGCCTGCCTCATCCTTTTTCAATGGAAGCGTAGGCATTATGGTTGTGAATGCTCTCATAATTCTCCGCTTCAACCCGGTACCATGCCACATCCGGGTGGGCATTCAACTTGAGCGCGACGTTTCGCACGAGGTCTTCCACAAAAACCGGGTTCTCGTAGGCGCGTTCTGTGACCGCCTTTTCGTCCTGGCGTTTGAGCAATGAATACAGTTCGGCGCTGGCGCAACTTTCCACCAGCGCGATCAAGTCTTCGATCCAGATCGCCTTGCGCGAGCGGACCTGGACGGTCACCAGCCCCCTCTGATTGTGGGCCCCAAAGCGGCTGATGGCCTTGGAGCACGGGCACAAGGTTGTCACGCCAACCTTGACCGTCAGCACAAAATCGATCTCCTTGCCATTGGCCGTGGCGTCAAAGCGAGCGACATAGTCCATCACGCTTTCCATGCCGGAGACCGGCGCCTTCTTGACCAGGAAAAACGGAAATTCCATTTCCAGATGCGCCGCAGCCGATTTGAGCCTGGCCTGCATGGCGTGAAGAATGTCCGTGATATTTTCAACGTGAACGATGTGCCCGTGCGAATTGAGCACCTCGATGAACCGGCTCATGTGCGTGCCTTTAAATTCGTGCGGCAGATCAACAAACATCCCAATAGTGGCGATGGTGTTCTGCAACGTCCTGGCCTTGTCGCGGATTTGTATGGGGAAACGCAGGCCGCGGACGCCGACCTTGTCAATCCGTAACTGGCGATGGTCGCGTTCGCTTTGCTTGTCGTGCATCGCGCCGGGTTTGGAGGCAGTGTTGATCATATAACCCCAAGTTAAACTGCCGCGTTTTCAGTGCTTTCCTGCGGGGACGACCAGCACCGCTTCAGTGTCGCGAATGTGAATTTCATTGTTCACTCTTCAAACTATAAGGCAGGTTGTCAATTGTGGAAAGTCTTCATTCCAGCGCGCTCCCCAAAACCCGGGGTTACTCCCGGTCCGTTCGCTTTTTCGCGCGGCGTTTGGCGTCCAGGAGACGGCCAGTGGTCGAGGTTTGATCCTGGCCCGGCGATTTATCGGCCGGCGGCGGGGCGGGACCGGAACCAGAAACGGGAGCAGCGGACGGCGATGAAGTTTGGATTTGCGCCGGTTTCTCAGGTTCGAATAGTGCAGGGTTGGGCGCGGGGGCGGTACGTTCGGAACGAACCTGACTGCGGCGAGCCAGCAGTGCGGACAGCGATTCGTCGGCTTCCTTTGTGCGGGGCGCCCCTTCCCAGAAGAATATCCAGCGCCGCAATTTATTGGTGGCCCGCAGCCATTCGGCTTGGTCAATCTGAATCCGGCGCACGGCGACGTCGAGCGGGAAAAGTAAGATCGCGAACTTCAGCAGCCAATCGCGCAGGTCCAGTGGCTGGAAGGTTTCTTGGCGGTCGTGCGTGAAGGGATTGTCGGTCCGCGGGTCGAGGACCTTTCCGCCGCCTAATTCGGCCAGGCGGCGCAGAAGGTTCAGATTCGGGCCGGTGTCGTCGAATTCCGGAGAATAATTGACGCTGAGCCCGAGGGCCTGGGATTGTCCGGTGGCGCGGTCGGTCAGGTTCATCAGGTAGGCGCCGACATCCCTGGTTGGAAATGTGGCATCGTAACGGCCGGCGCCGGTTTGCTCCAGTTGGAGGGTTTGCCTGTCGCCTTTGGGACTGACCACCAGCAACTGAAGGTTAAGGAAATTGCGGTAATGCCCCTCCGAATCGATAGCCTCGACACTGACATGTCCCTCTCCCATTTCGACGGCGACTTCGGTGTTGAAATCGGCGGCGTCCACGCGGCGCAAACTCCATTGGGCCACTTGCAGCCAGAACTGGCGGAACTTGTCCCAACCCATCCAATTGGCGGCCCACTTGGCGCGGGCGTCGGAAGTGAAGGCCACCGTGCGGCCCAACCCGTACTGCCAGTGCGCCAGCAGAGGATCGCCCTTTTGCGTGACCAGCGGGATTTCGGCGCGGCCCTTGGGTGTGGTGCAAACGTAACCTAAAAGCTGCGGAAATTCCTGCGGGCCGATCCCTTTGATGATCTCGCTCAATGCCCGCACTTGCGGTTGGAAAGGTTCCTCGAAAATGGCGGATTTCAAAATAACCGAGGCTTCCTTGATGAAGATTTGGGGAAGGTCGGACGCGGAATCCACCGCCCAGAAGCGGCCATGCCCCTGGACAGCAAGCCACGACATGGTGTCCGGCGCCACGTGGCCGCCGATCATCACCGTGCTGATGGTGATCTTGTGACTGACGATGTCCTGGACGAGCGTTTTGCTGGGCGCGGAAGGGTCGCCGTCGCTGAAAACGATCATATGTTTGAGATTGGCGGTGGATTTTGCCAGGGCGTCGTAAGCGGCCTGCATTGGGGCCTCAAAACTGGGCATGTCGCCCGGATTCATGCCGGAGATTTTTCGTCCCATTTCGTTCTTGTTTCCGACTTTGGCCAGAGGAAAAAGCCAGTGATTGTCGCCGTCCCAAAGGACGATTCCCATTTCGTCCTGCGGCCCAAGGGCGTCGAGCGCCGCATAGGCGATGTCGCGCGCCCAGCCGTTGCCGCCTGGGAACTCAGTGGCGTGACAGACGATGGCCAGCGCGCCGTTGGGCAGGACTTTCTTGCTGCTCAATTCCATGTCCACCGGCAACATCGTTTCCAGCGGTGTGCCGCGATAACCTCCCGCCGCATAAGTCTGGTCGCCGCCGACGCATACCAGGCCGACGCCAAAATCGCGCACGGCGCTCTCCAGCAACCGCATGGAGTCCAGCCCAAGATCGCCGGCGGAAAGGTTGCTCAGGAAAATGGTGTCGTAACTTTGCAATTCGGCCAGGGTGTCGGGGAATGTTTCGGACAGCTTCACCTCCAGTTTGCCGCTTTGAAGGGCGTCGGCCAGCGGCTGGTCTTTTTTGGGGTCGCTCGAAACGATCAGCACGCGCGGGTTGCCGCGCACGGTTGCGAAGGCGATGCCGCGGTTGTTTTGAGGGATGGTGTCCCCGCGGGCGTCGAGTTGGACGTCGTATTTGTAGAAGCCGGTGTTGTTCAACGTCTGCGGGAAGGTCAGCAGGTTTTTGCCGGCGTTCAACTCGACTTTCTGTTCGCCCATCTCGGTTTCGTTGAGGTAGAGACGGATGGTGGCACTCTGAGCCTGATCGGCCTGGGCGAAGATTTTGACGTCGAAGGTCTGGCCCTTTTTGACAGTGGCGGGGACGGTCAGTTTTTGTATGGACACATCGTTGCCGCGGCTCGCGCCCAAAGGGAGAACATCCAGGCTCACACCCAACGGGCGCGCGGCGGCCAGCGCGGAGAGGGCGTCGCCGACGTTTTCGTTGCCGTCGGACAATAGCACCAGCCGCCTTTGGCCCGTCTCCGGGAAGGCGGCCGTCCCCAGGCGGATGGCGCTGGCGATGTCGGTGCGTTCGACGCCGACGACGGCCTGGATTTGGCGCAAATCCACCATCGTATTGGGGCGGGTTTCGATGGCGGCATCCGCGCCGAAAACCAACACCCCAGCGAGATCGTTTGGCTTTTTGTCCCTGGCAGCTTGATTGACATAGGCGCGGGCGGTCTCCTGCTGGGGCGACGGCACGCTTTGGGATCGGTCAAGCATAAAGAAAACGGTCATGCCTTCCAGCGGCTTTTTGCGCTGCAATCCGGCCATGCCAAGGCAGAGAGCCACGACGACCAGCAGCCGCAGGACCATTGCGGTCCAACGGCGCCACGCCTGGATTTGCACGTCGGACTTCCAGGAAAGCCAGACCACCCACGGCACGGCCACGATCAGCGCCAGAAGCCATACGGGGTTGGAAAACTGGAAGGTCATTTACGGATGAATTTCTGGACGCGGTTGTTCAGGGCGTCGGCCACGTAGAGATTGCCCTTGGAATCCAGGGCCAGCCCCCAGGGATTGCTAAATTGCCCGGGAGCGCCGCCCGGGCCACCCAGAATTTCCAGGGGCCGATCCTGCGCGTCGAGTATCTGGATGCGGCTGTTGCCAAATTCGCAGACAAACTGCAACCCGGACGGGTCGATCTGCACGTCGTACGGGTAGCTGAATTGCCCCGGGCCTGTGCCAGCCTGGCCGTAAGCGCGAATGAATTTGCCCTCTGGCGAAAAAACCTGGATGCGATGATTGCAGGAATCGGCGACGTAAATCCGCCCGGCGGAATCGATGCCAAGTCCCTCCGCGCGGCTGAATTCGCCGTCGCCGCTGCCCAGCCGCCCCCAGCCGCCAAGAAATTTCGCTCCGCGCGCCGTGAAATGCTGGACGCGCTCGGAATCGGTGTATTCGCAAACGTAGATTTCATCGCGGGAATTGACCACGGCGCCGCGCGGCATGCCGAACTGGCCGGCATTGGTGCCCTTGACTCCCCATTGCGCGATGAGCCTGCCGTCGGGTGAAAAATAATTGACGCGCGAGTAATGCGGCTCGATCAAGACAATGTCGCCTTCGCGGTCCCGGCACATTCCCTTGGGCTTGCCCTTGGTGGTTTCGGGCATTTGCCAGTCAAGTAGATACTTCCCATCGGGCGAAAATTTCTGGACCCGGCCGGTCATATCGACCACGTAAAGGTTGTCCTGGGCGTCCACCGCGACGGAGCGCGGTTTGTTCAATTCACCAACGCCCGCGCCGCGCGTGCCGATAATCTCCACGCGGCTGAAAAACCGGCTTTGGACCGGCGCGCCTTTTTGATCGTCGGCGGTGCAACTTGCCAGCAGACAAAGGGCCAGCGCGGACAACAAGGCCGCGGATAGCTTTCGGATCGATTGGAATGCCGCCGCGGCCAGCAACGGCAGCAGCGCCAGCGCCAGGAGCAGCAGGCAAAGGGCGTTGACCTGCGAGTTGTGTCCGTAATGGAGGAGATTGAAAATGCGCAGCGAGAGGCTTTCGCCGCCCGGCGGGACGATCAGGACCAGCGTTTCCACGTCCCATAAACAAAGCAGGTAAGTCACATACCAGGCCGCGCTTAATTGGGCGGACGTTTGCGGCCAGTGGATATGGCGGAGAGTTTGCCAGGCGGTGGCCCCTTCCAGTCGCGCCATCGCCGCCAGGTTCGGGTCGCCGGAGCGAATAGCGCGGGCCACCGCGTTCCATCCCAATCCCGCGTAACGAATCGCGTACGCCAGTAAAACAATCGCGGCGCTTTGGTAGATCGCGCTCAAGCCGCGGCGATTGAAGAGCCAGATCAAGCCGATGCCCAACAGGACGCCTGGCATGAAAAACGGCAGCCACAACACCGAGTCCAGGCGTATTCGCCACGTCAACAATGCGGCCGCAACCACGATCGTCGCGGAGACTCCGCTGAAAAGGAGCGAGTGAAATATCGCGAAGTGGCCCGCCGCAAACGCCGGCAGGAATTCGCGCCACGTCTTGGGATTGCCGGCCAGTTGCCAAAGGGGCACGCCGAGGGAAAATCCCGCCAGCGCCAGAGATGTCGCGCCCCCGGCCCAGTACCAGCGCGCGCCCAATTGGCGCCGCAACGCCCGCGCGGTTGCCGGATTGGAGTGCCAGGACCACGAATGGTCGCCGCCGCGAAAGCAGAGCATCAAAATCAGAGGAGCCAGCACCAGGGGCCAGCTCAATTCCAGGGCCGCCGCGTAGTCAAACGTGGTATTGAAGCGGACCCACACTTCGGCCGGGAATACTTTGACCTGCAAAATCGCCGGTACGGCGAAATTGTTCAGCGCCAAGACCATGGTCAGGATGGCCGCCTGCAGGATTTCCGCCCGCGCCACGGGCAGCAGCAGCCAGCGCAGCAGAAAGCGCCCCTCCAGGAGAGGATCCACTTCCAATTGGACCGCTTGAACGCGACGCCACGCCGCGGTCACAAAGAGGAATGCGATCGGCCAATTTAGCAGCGCCAGAACCCAAACCGTCCCGCCGAGCGAATAGATATCGACAGGGAGCCAATGACGCCACCTTCCGTTTTCGCCCAGCAACTCGATCCAACAATTGACGACCAGAAACGGCGGCAGCACCAAAGCCACGACGGCGATTGCCAGGAAGAGCGTCCGACGGGGCGGCTCGCATGCGGCGAACCACAGCGCCGCCAGCACGCCGCCGGCCACCGCCAATAGAGTCGTCGCGCCGCTGACCGCGAGGCTGTTGCAAACCAGCGGCCAGTTCAAACTGTCCTCCGATGGTAGTACCACCACTCGAACATCAGGACGGCCAGCGCGCCGGCGGCGATCCACCGCCAGATTTCCACGCTCGCCTGTTTGACCTCTGTCGTGCCCACCGTGTTGAATTTTCCCAACTGCAATTCCTCGCGCGGCTTGGTGTTGCTTTCGGCGGCGTCCAGAACGTTGACACAGAAGGCGATTTCGTTTGTGTCGGCGCGCAAACGGTAGGTTCCTTGGCGGGCGGTGTCGCCAAAAATGATTTCGCGATTTCCCGCCGTGGCTATGGTTTCCTTGGCACCGTCCGGCAGCGTGACTTCCACCGAGTCCACCGGCTGCGGCAAACCGTATCGAAACGGCTCGCCTGCATGGAGCATCAGTTGCCGGGATTTGGTCGAGGCCGGGTTGAGCCATTCCACCGCGTTGGCGATGAACATGGGGAAGGAGACGCGCAAGGGCCAGGTGCTTTGCAGCGTGTCGAAGCCGATCCAGATGATTTTTTGGCGGGACAATTCCCCGGCGAGCATCAGCGGCGTTTGCCGGGTCTCCACCAGCGGGAGCCCCCACGCAGGCGTCCGCACGCCGAGCGTCTCGCTGATTTGAATGTTGTCCAGGTTAATGTAACGGAGCAGGGGATGCGTATTCCTCCAATCGACAATGGCCGGGGAGTCGATATTGGTCCAGCCCTCTTCGAACAAGTTGGTGCCGGCGATGTGAATAGCCAGCACGCTGTTTTTGGGCCATGCCGAAGGCATCACATCGTCAAGCACCACGACATCGGAATTTGGCGCGCCGTCCAGCGTATCGGTGGCGACAGTCAACTCGACCCCGGAAACGGCGCGCAGGGCTTTTTCCATGAAACGGTTGCCGTGCGACACCAGCAGGACCCTGACGGGCTGCGGCAAGAGGCTGACGATCGAAGCCTGATTATCAGCCGCCAAATCGTCCCGGGCATCGATGCGGACGGTGAAAATGCCGTCGCGTTCCTGTGTGGCGGAAAAAACCTGCGGCGAAGTCTCCCCCGGCGCAAGGCTCAAAGGCCGCGTGTCCACAACTTGTTGGTCAAAGAGCAAATCCAGCACCGTCTGCTGCGTGTTGGTCGAGAAATTGACGACGCTGGCGTAAATGGCGCGTTCCTGGTGGTTCTCCGGGTTGTCGCGAATGTCGAGTGTGGTAATTCCCAGATTATTGCATCGCACGCCTTCACGATGATAGATCACACTCAGGCCTTTGTTCTCGAACTCGCTCAAATCACCCGCCGCCCCGTCGCTAAAAAGATGGATTTCCGGGTCATGTTTGTCGCGCACCAATGTGCCGGCTAGTTTGAGCGCCTCGGTCAGGCGCGTTGTGGAATCGGTCACCTGGCAATCTTGAATCGCCCGACGCAGGACGGCTTTGTCCGAGGTGGCGGATTGTTTGACGATGGTGTTGCCCGCAGCCAGAAGGATGAGCATCTGTTCCTGGTCCGCAAGACTGTCCACCAGGTGGAGGGCCTCGGCGCGGGCCTTCTCGAAACGGGACGGGGTTTCATCGGTGCTTTGCATGGAAGCCGACGCGTCAAGAATGACGACGCGGAGGCCGCTTGCGGCGGCATGACCGGAGAAATAAGGGCGGCTCAGCGCAAGGATTGCCAGCAGCAGCAGGAGCAATTGCAGCAACAGCAGCCAATTGTGGCGCAGCTTCTGGAAAGGGGCGTTGGCCTGGGTATCGGCGAGGAATTTCTGCCAGAGGACCGTGCTGGAAACCAGCTTGACCACCCGGCGCCGTTTCAGAAGGTAAAACACCACAACGACCGGCAAAGTGGCGGCGAACCAAAACGCGGCTGGCGAAAGAAACCTCACGGAAAAACCAGTCTGCGGATTCCCCTTTGAGAATTAAAGTTCAAAATCCCGCTTCGCGCAGGCCGCAACCAAAAGACGTGAGACCGCGGATTTCGACCTTAGCCTTGGCGTGACCAAAAATAGACGCCCGCGATAAGGGCGACGGAACTCACGCTCATCCACAACGGATCCGGGACAAAGTACGAAACGATGATCATCGCTATTCCGCCGATTAGGGCGGGGGTGGAGTGTTGTTTTTTTCCGTAAATAAACATCCCAGCGCCCACAGAACCCCAAAGAAGGGAGGCGAAGAGCGTCCCGGAAGTTATGTGGAAGGGCAACAGCGGTGTTTCAGCGGGTGGTTCCATTATGCCGAAGCGGATACGTTTTTCAAATCGGCCCGCACCTGTTCATAGGAGGTGTTGTAAGCCAAAACTGCCGGGTCCGCGTCGACGCCACGGTTCTTGCAGGCGGCGCGATAGCAGTCCGGCCACCAATTGCGATGCTGGGTCAGGCCTTCCTCGCGCCATTGGCGCCAGCCCACTAGGACCTTGGACCAGCACCTGTCGCCATAGGCGATGCCTTCGGAGGCTTGCTTGAATTCCTTCAAATACCAATCGCGCCCGACGCGCGCGTGAAGCACTTCATCGGCCCAATCGTAGTCCTGGAACAGGGCGCAGAGGGGATTGTTGGATTGGACGGCGACCTCCCATTCGTAGCGTTTGCCGTTTTTTGGCATCAAACCTTGCTCGATGAAGTAGAGCACGCCGTGGCGTTCCATGGGCGTGAGTTGCGTGTTCAGGCCCAGCGACCATGTGAAGTTGATCATCACGTCTTTGGGCCAATCGATTTCCAGGCTGGCGAAACCGACTTCGCCCATCATCGCGTGGCGGGCCTCGTCCCAAAGCTGTCGTGTCATGTCGCGGTAATAACCCCACGGTTTGCCGGGGGTTTCGGCAATTATGGACGCCATCATTTCGGGAACGTCGATTTCGCGGAGGCGTTTGTAGAATATCATCAGCACCTTGGCGTCGGCGGGCATGGTCTTATCGTAGAGAAACACCTCGGCGTTGACACCCATGTTGTAGGGATCGGGAAACCGCTCGTCGCGCCGGGGTATTCCGTCATACTTGTAACCGGCGCGGGAATAATGGCGCGCGATTTGCCGCGGCGCCGGCTTCCGGGCGCCCTCCAGCCCGCCGGATGCGGCAAGGCAATCGTCGAGGAGTTGCAGCCAAAGCGCCATTTTCCGGGCGGCGTCGCTGTCAATCAGACGATTGACGCATTCGGTTCCGAAGCGGAGCATGTCGTCCAATTCCAGCAGCGCGAAACGGCAGAGGCGGACGGAGGGGGCGTCGGCAAGGAGGTTGGTGGCGGCGATATGGCTCTCCAGGGCGCCCTTCAACGCGGGAACGGCTTTGCCGTAAAGGCCGGCCAGTAATTCCGCGGTCGTGGGCGCGGCGAGGATTTCGTCGAAAAAGATTTCCAGATTTTCGTCCGGCACGATGTCCAGGCCCAGCGGCGGTTCGCGCATTTCGCCGACGCGCTTGCGGAGGGCATCGACGTGTTCGGCGCAAAGATGGGCGTGCAGACTGAATCCCATTTTGAGTTCGTAAACGGGCTCGGCGGTGAGGCGGGCGTTAAAAATCTGGTGGAGACGTTTGAAGGCGTAGTGATAGCGTTTGAGCCGGGCAACGCAGGCCTCGATCGGGAGTCCGGGAGCCATTGCCTGCTCCATCGAGCAGAGACCGGCCAGGGGCGGCAGGTTGCGGTAGGACTGATATCGGTTCATGGGTTACTGGGCTGGAGGCCGTGGAATGATGATTCTTTGGCCGACTCGCAGACGGTTCCAATCGACGTTGGGATTGGCGTCCATTGCCTGTTGCAGGGAGATCGTTTTCATTCCCTTGCTCTTGAAATCGGCGTTGTAGGCCTTGACGATCGCCGAAAGGCTGTCGCCGTCCTGGATTTTGTAAACAAATCCCTTGTCGGTATCGGTGGAATCGGCGCCCGGGGCTGGTTTGGATGAGGAGACGCGGCTGGGCGGGGGACTGTCCGCCACGGCGTGTTTCAATTCCGCGATGGACCTGCGGATTTCCTCGGCGATGGCCTCCTTGTCTTCCTCGCGTTTCCTGTCCACCTCCTGGATTTTATCGGCGAGACGTTTGAGGTCATCGGGCGTGCTGACACTGGCGGCGGACTGGGACTGCTGACTGCGCAGGTCCTGGACTTGCTGCTCGATGGCGGTGAGTTTTGCCTGAAGAGCGTCGTTTGCGGATTGGAGCGCCTGAATATCGGCGGCCATGCGTTCGTAACGTTCGTCAGCGCCCTGTTTGGCGGCGGCTTCGGCGGCGGGCGTGGAAGCTGGGGCGCCATCCTGGGCGGTGGCGGCCAGGGCGAAGAAGGAAATTCCTATAAGAACGAAGAATCGTTTCATGGAACGGAGGGTAAAACCCGCGCGCGGCAAGTTCAAGGCTGAAGGCTAGCGGGAATGGAGGCCGAGGGGTCGCCTCCGAGATTCCCTGGCGGCGGTAAACGTGGCGAGAAAGCCGTGATTTCATGATTGACTTGAAAACAGATTGGAAAGAGTCCAAAATATCACCATGAAGCAATTCACCGCGATCATTCATCAAGGCGAAGTAACGGAGGGCGGTTTTTGGGCGACCTGTTTGGAAGTGCCTGGGGCCAACGGACAAGGCGAGACCAAGGATGACTGCCTGCGCAACCTCGGACAGGCTGTCCAACTTCTGTTGGAAACCGAACGCGAGGAAGCCTTCCGGTTGGACCCCCAAGCAGAGGCGGTGGAACTTTTGGTAGTATGAAACGCCGGGCGTTGCTCGGCCACCTACAGGAACACGGTTGTCTGCCAGTGCGAGAAGGCGGCAGCCATTCGATTTGGAGCAATCCGCAAACTGGCCGCAAAGAGTCCATTCCCCGACACAACGAAATCAAGAAGCATCTGGCACGATCCATCTGCCGCAATCTTTCCGTTCCGGTTCCGCCTGGCAATTAAGCGTCGTGGCGAAAATCTCACATCGTGTACTAACGGATTATTGATGGTTAGCGATGCCAATAAACCCAAGCTGTCCGCAACGGTGCGAGTGCTGGTTAGGCGAGGCCAATGCGCCACGAAAGTTTTCTACGGAACATTTGTAGTATCGGATCTTGTATCAGCTCTGTCAAAAACTGTTCTCATTGCCCGCTCACACGGTAGAAGCGTCCGGGATAGTTCGTCCGCTGAGGATCAATGAAATAAAACGACCCCCCATTGAGAGTGTTGGTTTGCAGCGGCTGCCAAATTGGATTAGCCAGATTTGTGCAGGCTTCCACGATTGCCGAGCGATTGTCCGCCCAGGAAACATTGAATCCGAACGTGTTGCTTTGCGCGCCGAAAGTAGACACCAATTCGATTCGAGGCTGCCACAAGACAGTCGAACAACCTGTGTTGCTGGAAAATTCACTCCAGCCGGTAGTGCTCGGCAAGTAATAGACTACCGCGTTGTCATACATGAACGCGCTCGAATCAGCCGTGGGAGCGTTACCTTCGCAAAAGATTCCGCTGAGCTTTGAGCAGTTATAAAACGCATTTTCTCCCAAGCTGGTGACGCTACCGGGGATCACGATGTTGGATAGGCTTCCGCAAAGAGCGAACGCATTCATTCCGATGTTGGTGACGCTATGTGGAATCGCGATGCTAGTTAAGGGACACGCCTCGAACGCATAATCTCCGATGCTGGTGACGCTATTGCCGATTGAGGCATTGGTCAAGTTGCCACAACCGTAGAAGGCAAAGCCGCCCATGTTAACCACGCTGTTGGGAATCGTCACGTTAGTCAATCCGGTCGCATAGAACGCATAGTTTCCGATATTAGTGAGGCCGCTGGGAATCGTGACGCTCTGCAGGCCGCCGGAAAACTGGCTTCCACAATACTCGAACGCACCGGCTCCAATGCTCGTGACGCTTCCGGGAATCGTGTAGCTTCCGGCGTTTCCAGCTGGAGGATATGCAATAAGGACGGTTTGGCTGTTGTTAAATAACACCCCGTTTACACTACAATAGAACGGGTTTAGTGAATCCACCGTAATCGAGGTCAGTTCGAAGCACGCCAAGAAGAGAGCGCTTCCAATATTGGTCACTCCACTACCAATCATGAGGGCTGTCAGAGTGTAGGCCTGCTGGAACGCAGCATTCTGGATGCTGGTGACGGTGTCGGGAATCGTAATACTTGTTGGGCTTGTATTACCTTGGTCCTCGTCAAACGCATATCCTGCAATGCTTGTAACCAGGTAACCATTGATATTGGTTGGAATGTTCAACGCGCCGCCAGTTCCGGTATAACCGGTGATGGTAACGGTGTTGTTGGAATTGACTTCGATTCCGTATCCATCAAAGATTAAGAGGCCTGACAATATTATGTTCCCCAATTGGCCAGCCCCGGTTCCGCTGGGCAGGATTGCAGTGGATACAAAGCCACCCCTAGTCGGCCCTCCAGTAATTATATTGGCAGTGGCCGACACCCCAGTCGCAGCACCGGCAGCAACCGCTGCGTTGTAAGTGGTATAGGCCCCACCGCCGTTGTACCATGCGCGAATTTGCACCGTCGCAGACGAGCCGCTCCCAATAGTGTAAGGAACCTCAGCGGTCTCCGTCGAATACCAGGTGCCTGGAGCATCGTCAATATCGCCATCTGCTAACGTCGCTGTTACAGGCTGGCCTCCCGCGTTCACAAGTGGAAACAGAGAGCTCGCCGCCTCGTCCGGTCCACCAATTCCATAAAGCGCTACAGTCCAGTCATTGCCATTGCCAATTCCTAAACCCGTGGCTGGTCCGCCGACATTAACGCCACCCAAGGAAACATAGATATACGGCGCAAGAGCACCGTAATTCGCAAAGGAAACGGTTCCCTGAGAGTGAACCGCGAGGGCCCCCGCCAAGAGCGCAACCACCCCGGTTATTGACTTTTTCATTTTACCTCGTGTGGAACAAAGCATGGCCCCTTCGCCATTCGAGGGCAAGTCCCAATACTGCCTTTCCTGTTCGCCCTGGACAGTTATTAGAGTATTAAACAAGTTTAGGTGGCAAGCCGCAGGGGAGTTTTCGACCGTTCTCCTTCAACATCTTCCGGGCCGTTAGGTGTGGTGGCATCACCTTGCATAAGTTTCACAGATGGCAGACATGCCGCAGTTTCAGTGCGTTTTATGGCCCTTTACTTGACATTTACGGCCTCGTCTGACGCTGGCTTGAGTCGGTCACCGGCAAAGAGGTGTTTGGGCCACTATCGCCGGTCCACTGACGCGCTCGGGCTGTCCAACTCCTGTTGGAAACCGAACGCGAGGAAGCTTTCCGCCGTCGATGAAGCTAAGTACCACGGATTACACGGATGAACGCTTGCAACGTTTCCCGATCTGTTTTGAAAACACGCTCTAACTGGCGGGAATGGACGGAGGAGGTCGCCTCCGAGTTTTCCTGGCGGCATAAGGGATATTTTCTGTAGCACTTGATAATGCCGTGCACACGGGGCGATTCTTCAAAACATTGAGGAATTGCCCCTTTTTCGTTGTTCAACCCGGCATAATTACCACTCCGTAATCACGTCCGGGTGCGATTTCTTGTCACCTCTTGTCTTTTCCCGGTGCTTACAGGTCAATATGATGAAAACCGAAGCAATGAACGTGGCACAACAAAGTGACGCCGAATTGGTGGCCTCAAGTCTCGCGGGGAACCATGACGCCTTTCGAGAGATCGTCGAACGGTATCAAACCCTCATCTGCTCGCTGGCCTATTGTGCGACGGGCAGCGTGAGCAAAAGCGAAGATCTGGCCCAGGAAACGTTCGTGGCCGCCTGGAAAGACCTTGCGCAATTGCGCGAGCCGACGAAGTTGCGGAGCTGGATATGCACCATCGTCCGGTTTCGGATCGCCAACCAGTTTCGGCGACAAGTCCGGGAGCCGGTTCACATTGCCGAGCCGATGGAAGCAATGGATGCATCAGTGTCGCCGGAAGCGCCGCCCTCTGCTCAAGCCATCACGAACGAGGAAACCGCCATTCTTTGGCGTTCGCTCGAACGCATCCCAGACATCTATCGCGAGCCGCTCGTCCTGTTCTATCGGGAGCACCAATCCATCGAGACGGTCGCCGTTAATTTGGATTTAACCGAAGATGCGGTAAAGCAACGTCTGTCGCGCGGACGAAAACTGTTGCAGGAACAAGTGCTCGCGTTTGTCGAAGGCGCGCTAAGCCGGACAAATCCCGGACAGGCATTCACACTGGCGGTGCTCGCGGCGCTCCCCATCACGCTCGCAACGTCGGCGAAGGCCGCCTCGATTGCCACTGCCGCTGCCAAAGGCGGCGCCATGGCACACGGCGCGACAGTTGTTTCCGTGCTTGGCGTGTTGCTCGGGCCTACACTCGGCGTGGTCTGCGGTTACTTTGGCTTGCGGACAGGCCTGAAGAATACCTGCACGCCACGCGAACGCGCTTTTACAATCCGATATAGCAAGATAATCACCGCGGCGGTCGTGATTTTTACCGCCTCGCTCCTGCTGTTTGGATTTTTAGCAGGGACACTCTGGAAACATAATCCGGCGCTTTATATCGCCCTGGGATTGGCAATCACGCTCGCCTACGGAATGTTTGTTTCTGTCAGCGCATGGCGATTTGGTCGCGCGTTCACCCGGATGCGCGACGAGGAACGACAACTGCATCCCGAATTGTTTCGCGCCGAGCCTTTGCCCTTGGTGTGGGAATATCGCAGCCGCGCAACGCTGTTGGGCCTGCCGCTGGTTCACTGCCGGGGCGGAACGCCGCCGGGACAAAGAGCACAACCCGCCGTCGGCTGGATCGCCTTTGGCGAGATTGCGTATGGAATTCTCTTTGCCAGCGGCGCTGTTGCCGTGGGCGGCGTCAGCATGGGCGGCGCGAGCGTGGGCATCATTTCCTTCGGCGGATTTGGTTTTGGCCTGCTTGCTTTTGGCGGATTTGCGGTGGGCGGAATCGCGTTGGGCGGCGCAGCCATCGGCATGATTGCATCCGGCGGCATTGCCCTTGGCTGGCACGCGGCGCTGGGCGGCATCGCCGTTGCGCACGAACTTGCCCTCGGGGGCGGGGCGTTGGCGAACCATGTCAACGACCCCGTGGCGCGGGAATTTTTCATGCGCTATCCCTGGCTCGATTTGACCCAGGCAGGGCCCCGCAACTTGTTTTTGACAGTCTGCTTCGCGCCGGTGCTTTTACAGATGCTGGTTTGGTATGGGTGGCGGCGAAAAATGCTGAAACGCTCAACACAGAATTGATTTACTCTTTCCCTGCACAAATCGGACGCCCTCACCCAGGCGAGACCATCGACCACAGGACCGGCGAGCTGAATGGATCGCTTTCCGGTTCTGCTCGTTTTACGGTGATATCTTAACCGTTTGCCAAACACCTACGCCGGGCCTATATAATCGCTGACGCAAGCACGATTGTATCCGGCAAAGCCAACGCATTTGCCACATTGGTAACCTAAGATAATTGTGCCGATCGAATTAACGAACGCGACGCAAGCAAGCGACCCTACCCCAGACCCCGGCTGGGGCGCGGGGAAGCGAGTCGCTTTCAGATTTGTGTTTTCGCTTTTCGTCCTCTGCCTTTTCACCCGTGTGCTCGTAACCAACGCCGAATCGGATGCGGAGATCAACCCAGCCGCGGCCATGGTTCAAGGCCTGTGCGCGAGGCTTTGGGCTCCCGTCATCGTGTGGACAGGCCATCACGTCCTGCGGGTGCAGCGTCACTTGGCTTACGAGCCGGATGGCAATGCGGATGGTATTTACGGCCATGTGCAGTTGTTCGCGATCACGATGTTGGCGGTCCTGGCAGTCATGGTTTGGACTCTGGCATCGCGGGAGCCTGCTTCGTACGCCCGGCTGTTCGATGGGCTCAGAGTTGCGCTACGCTATGCCCTCGGGTACAAGATGTTGTGGTATGGGATTTTCAAGGTGCTCCTGGTGCAATTTAGCTTCCCGAGGTTGAACGTTCTGCGCGCACCGTATGGTGATTTCCACCCCATGGGTGTTCTGTGGACTTTCATGGGATATTCCAGCACTTACACGATCTTCGCCGGCGCAGTCGAGGTCGTGGGTGGCGTGGCGCTGTTTTTTCGTCGTACCACCACTTTGGGCGCGCTGATAACCGGGGGCGCCCTCGTGAACGTGTTCATGCTCGACATTTCCTATGACGTGCCGGAAAAGCTCGACGTGCTGTGGATGCTTGCGGCGACGCTCACTGTTCTCTGGCCCGACTTACGACGATTGACCAACGTGTTGCTGCTGAATATCCCGGTGCCGGCGGCGAGCTTGATAGGGCCGGGCCAGCCAACATGGATGAGCAAACTGGGCCCTGTAGTGAAATTCCTGGTAATTGCTTACTCCGTGGTCCCGGCCACGTTCCTTGCAGCGAAATACCGCGCGGAGCTCAACGCCCGCTCTCCGCTCTATGGCATTTACAAGGTTGAAGAGTTCACACGGAATGGCCAAGTGTTGCCGCCCTTGACCACCGATACCAATCGTTGGGCCGAAGTGATCTTCTCGTCGCCATCGGAAACCCGGATCAAGTTAATGGACGATTCCTGGCATCGGCATGATACTGAGAGCGACGCAACGGGCTCGAAGCTGACCCTGTTGGCAAATGAGGGAAAGGAGACGAACTTCTTTGACTGCTCCCGCATCGGCGCGGAAAAGCTGCTGTTGCACGGCTCATGGGCTGGCGCTTCGGTCGCCGTTACTTTGAAACGCTTCGATGAAACGAAGTTACCGCTCATCCGGAGCAAACTGCGGTGGATAAACGGATTTCCTTAAAGAAATTGAAAAGCCCCTAAACGGGGCTAACCACCCTTTGGGAGATTGTGAACACGTTGGAGCCAAGAAAGGCAACGAAACACCACCGGTGCCATAAAAAAAACAATGGACTGGAAAAAGGACTTGCAAACTTGCTGCGAGGGAAGAATATCACGAAAAAGCCTCACGCTGTTCGTGGGCAAGAACCCCAAATGGGAAGTCCCAGCTAATATGATCCTTCGCTTCCGAAGCCGCTGGTTTCGCGCATCCAAATCTGGGCAGTTGCTCGCGACTCTCGCGTCGGCCTTGCTGCTCGTGGTGCCGGCCCACGCGCAGGACCTGTCGGCGCCCCAGCCCAGTCCCGTGCCCGGTTTGGCTTACGAAGAGCCGTTCTTTCCCAATGCCAAATACAACCCGGGCGTGCCCACCCCTGACAGCGTGCTGGGTTTTCCGGTGGGTTCCAAACCCGCCACGCACGCGGAAATTGAGGCCGTCTTCAAGGCCCTTGCGGCCAGCAGTCCGCGATGCAAGCTATTTGATTACGGCAAGACGCACGAAGGACGCACCCTCTACTATATGGTCATCGCCTCCGAGGCCAACATCAGTCGCCTCGACAGCCTCAAGGCCAGTCTGGCCAAGCTTGCCGACCCGCGCAAAGTTTCCAAAGAAGAGGGCGACCGCCTGGCCGCGACTCTTCCGGCAGTCGCCTGGATGGCCTACGTCATCCACGGCGATGAGATGTCCGGCTCCGACGCCGCGATGGCCGTCGCCTATCACTTGGCCGCAGGCACCGACGCGGTGGTGACGAACTTGCTGGACAAACTTGTCGTCATTATCGACCCGTTAATGAATCCGGACGGGCGCGATCGATTCCTGGCCATGCTGGCGCAATACCGGACCGTGCAGCCCAGCGTGGACGATCAATCGTTGCTCCACACCGGAGTGTGGCCCTCCGGGCGGATGAACCACTACTTGTTTGACATGAACCGCGATTGGATCTTCGCCACCCAGCCGGAGACGCGCGGCCGGCTCCGCGCGGTCAACGAGTGGAACCCTCATTACTTCATGGAAAGCCACGAGATGGAGTCACAGGGCACATTTCTCTTCCTCCCTGCTCGCGAAGCCATCAACCTCAATCAACCCGGCAACGTCCGGAAGTGGGAGGTGGAATTCGCCAAGGACCTGGCCGCCACCTTCGACGCCCGGGGTTGGCGCTATTACAACGGTGAATGGAACGATGACTGGTATCCCGGTTATTCCTCGTCCTGGTCCGCCTTGCGCGGGTCCGTCGCCAACCTCTATGAGCAGGCGGGCATTCGCACCGACGCCGTGCGCCGGGAAGACGGGACGCTGGAAACTTACCGTGAGGCCGTTCACAAGCAACTGGTCAGCTCGATGGCCAACCTCGGCTTCCTGGCCAGGAATCGCCAAGCTGTTCTGGCGGATTTCCTGGCCGAAAAGCGCCAATGCGCCGGACCCGACGCGAGTATCCCGGCCCATACTTTTGCCGTCCTGCCATCGGCAAATGCCACCCGCCAGCGGCGCTTTCTCGATCTGATGGACCTGGAGGGGTTCGAGGTCTATTCGGCTGGGGAATCCTTTACTGCCCAAGGCAAGGACCGGCTTGGCCGCGAGTTCAAGGAGATTAAATTCCCCGCTGGCACGCTCTTGATCCCGGTACGTCAGCCACTGGCCCGGCTGCTCAACGCCATGCTTGAGTTCGACCCACATACCGTCCCGCAGTTCCTAACCGACGAGCGGCGCGATTTGCTCCGCTTCGGCCGGAGCCGCATCTACGACATCACCGGCTGGAGTCTGCCGATGCTTTTTGACGTCGAGACCTTCGACATCCCAGCGGGATTGCCATCCGAAGCACAGCCCAAGCCCGTTTCAATCCCCGCCCCAGTGGAGGCCCCCATGACCAACTCCGACACCAGCCTGGCCTTCGTCATCGACGGCGCGGACGACGCCTCCGTCGCCGCCGCCGGCCGGCTTCTGGAACGCGGCGTTTGGGTGCGCGTGGCAGACAAGCCATTCGAGTTTGACAATCGCGAATTCGCGCGTGGCAGCGTAGTCGTCGAACGCAAGGACAACGCGAATTTCGCGCCCCAACTAACGGGCGTCTTGAGCAACGTTTGCGCCGAGCTGAACTTGACAGCCATCGGCGTGCGAACGGGCTACGGGCCCGGCGATCTGCCGGACCTTGGTGGGGAACATTTCGTCCTCCTCAAGCCGCCGCGCATCGCCGTCTTTGGCCGGGAACCGATTGAACCGTACAGCTACGGAGCAGCCTGGTACGAGATCGACCACGTGCTTGGCCTGCGGGCTTCCTATCTCGACACCCAAAACTTGCCGAACACTGACTTGCGCCGTTACAACGTGCTTGTCTTGCCGGATGGGGCGGATGCCGATTCCCTTAACAACGACATTAAACCGCTCAAAGATTGGGTCACCGCCGGGGGCACCCTGGTGGCCATCGGATCCTCCGCCGGAGTTTTCGCCCGGGAAACCAACGGCCTTGGCGCCACCCGACAATTGCCCGACGTACTGGGAAAAATGGACGACTACCGCCAAGCCGTCGTCCGCGAATGGGAAGCCCGCCAGACCACCCCCGATCCCGCAAAGGTCTGGTCCTTTTCACCACCCACAGAGGTGATCTACCCCTGCTGGTCGGCGAGAGCGACGACAAAGACAAAGAGGACGACCTCAAACGCCGCGATGCCTGGCGCGCCATTTTCATGCCGGCAGGCGCGCTCATGGCAGGCCGGGTGGATGACCGAAGCTGGTTGACGGCCGGGTGTGGCGAGTACGTGCCGCTGATTTACACCGGCCAGACCATCTTGCTGGCTCCTCCCGCGGTGCTGGCCCCGGTGCGACTCGGCTTCTTCAACCCGGCGCCGCCCAAGCCGCCGGAGACGGCCCCACCCGGCGCCGGCGACGCCAAGGAAAAAAAGAAGGACGACGCCAAGCCTGCTCCGGGCTGGACGATTGCCCCGCCTGGCTTTGAAATGCGCCTGCGCATGAGCGGCTTGCTCTGGCCCGAGGCGGCCGATCGCCTGGCCAACGCCGCCTACGTGACCCGCGAGTCGGTGGGGGCGGGACAAGTGATTCTCTTCGCGTCCGACCCTACATTCCGCGGCGCGGCGCTGGGCACCTCGCGCATTTTCGCCAACGCCATCACCTTGGGACCAGGCATGGGCGCCAGCGAGCCGATCAAGCCCTGAACCGCATCCCCGCGGCTACAGGGGAACGCCCGTTTCGGGTTCGCTTGAGGCGGCTATGAGTCCTCACATTGGCTTGATGGCCCTTGTTTGACACTGGCCCAGATCCTCGTGGCGCCGATTGATTAAGGGGGTGTAATATAATCCACGACGATTGCCCGGTAAGAAGTGCCCCGAGCGATATTGCTGTTCGACACGGCGAAGTTTACGTTGTCTTGATGCGCGGTGGCCGTTCTGAGGTTTTTCCACGTAGAATTGCCAGTTGAAGACGAAGATTGCAGCAGCACGATCTGCCCAACTGAGGCGCCATAAGTGAGTAACGTTAATCCGTCGGAGCGCAACGGCGTTCCGAGCAGCGCTAATTCCACCACTGGCGCCTGCAACGCGAATTTAATCTTGCCGGTCAACCCGCCCGCGTCGGCGACAGTAATCTGATAAGCCTTACCTTGGACGGACTGAAATGAAACGCTACCCGAACCTGCCGCAGCCAACGTCAAATTACTCACGGTCGTTCCAGTAAAGACTCCAACAGGAAACGCATAATCGCTTCCGGTCAGATCAATGGAAACGGTCCCACTGACGGGCGCGGTCCAAGTCCACCAGGAATTCTTGCCGGTTGACCCCGGAACCACCGGGGCGCCGGGTTCGTGCATCGCGCCAGCGTTATAGCCAGTGGCCGCGGCGTTGATTCCGTGCAATTGGATCCGGTTCTTGAAAATGTCGTTCGCGGCCGGCCCCGTGAGTGAGAGAAAAAGGGTTATGTCTCCGGTTGTCCCCATGTTGCCGTCAAAAGCAATGTGATAGGTCTGTCCTTTGACGGCGTCGAATTCAACGGCGTAGGGATAGGCGTCAAGGCCCATCGGCAGATAATTCGCGGAGGTAAGGGCATCAACAACCGTGCCGGTGTAGGCAGCCAGCAGCGGATAGAATTGGGGCGGCGGATTCACGTCCTCCAGTTCGCCGCAGTAAAAAGGACTGGTCTGTACGATTATAACGCCCCCGGGATTTCCCGAGGAGGGCGGCGTGTACGGTGGAATAGCATTGGTGGAGAGCGTCACACGACCGGATTCGGGGGCAACCCACGAAAACCACACTGAACTGCCGCCAGGATTGCCGTCATGATCGGGTTCGCCGGGTTCTTTGGTGGACCCTTTGTTCGAGGTCGCAATTCGGGTCCGCGACCCAGCCAGTTTGAAGGCGTTGGCAAAGTCGTCGTTTGGTGGTGCCGGCGTGAACAGCAGCGCCATGTCCACGCCACCGCCTGGCGGAACGTTAGTCGTCTCGACTGCTTCAATCGACCCCATATAAAAGGTTTGGACCGTTCCGTCACTATTGGTGAAAGTCACCGGTGTCATAACCTCGACCATCGATGAATCTGTGACCACGGGGGAGTCCACACAGATTTGATACTCCATTCCTCGAAAAACGTGGAAAGTCTCCCAATCCCGCATGCGCCAATGGCACCCGCACTGAGAAATCTCGCCGTTGTACGGAAAAACATAACACGGCAGATAATTATTGCTCGCCACGAGCGACAGATCGCTTAATGCATTTCCGACATAAACGCTTACGAACGGGATGAAGTTCGCCGCAGCCGACGTGATAGTCAGAATGCCGTTGGACTTCGCCGTCCATGTCCACCAAGCAGTCTGCCCGCTGGAAATGCCGGGAATACGGGGTTCGCCAACCTGGCTGGTGGCGTCGGAAATTGTGCCGGAAATACTGCCGGTGTTGAAGTTGATCGGCGTCCGGTCGGCAAAATTGTCGTTGGTCGGTTGAGCCATCGCCATCTCACCAAAGCAAAGGCTCTTGAGGAACCAACAAGCTCCGGCCGCTAAAAAGCAGACTTTCGACAGGACAGCGGTTGTTCTCGGAGGCCGGTTTTTCACTTAACCTCCACATAGGACCGCTAGTCCTGCTTTTTGTCAAGTAAATTCGCGCAAGGCAGACGCATCCGTATGGACCGCAACGCGCTGGCGTCGATACCCATCTGCCGCAACCTTTTCCGTTGCGGTTCCACCCGGCAATTAATCGCCGTGGCGCACTGTCAGACGGGCGTGTGTTTGAATTTGCGGGGACGGCCAAAGGAAATCCACTCCACTACGTAGAGGTTTCCTTTGGAGTCCACCGTTAAAGCATGGGGTGCGGCAAAGAGTGCGGGGTTAGTCTGGTTCACTGGTCGGTTAGTCTTGCCGTCGGCCTCTTTGCCGTCCCCCAATTGCGCTGCCAGTTGGTCGTCCGCGTCCAAAATGGTCACGCGACTGGCCAAATCCGGGATGTAAAGGTAGTTCTTGTGCTGATAGAAACAACAGGGATTTCGGACCATGCCTGCAAGATTGCGTTTATGGTTGAGCTCCAGGTCGAACACCTGGATGCGTCCGTTTTGGCGGTCGGCGATATAAACCTCCGGTTCGCCGCCTTTGAGAGTGTTGATCCAGATGCCGTGGCAGGTGTTGAACTTGGCGTCATCGGTGCCCGGGCCGCCAATGGTGCGCAACGGCTTGAAATTTTTGTCAAAACGGGTCACGCGCTGGCTTCCGTAGCCGTCAACAACGTAAATGTCGTGATTGGGGGCGACGGCGACATCGGTCGGATTGGTCCAATCGAATTTCTGGGAGTCGCTGCCTTCGGTGGCGACGTTGCCGATTTGATACAGGATTTTTCCGAGCAAATCCGTCTTGTAAACGCGCGCGCCGAACTTAGGACCGGTTTTGTTGGTGCTAATGTTTTCGGTCCAATAAATAAATTGTTCGCCATTCTCCTTGCTCCAATAAAGGCCATGAGCGGTATCGGCGACTTGTTGCGTGGAAAACCCGACCTCCCCTGCGAAATCGTCGCTCCAGGTCTCGATCAATTCGCCGTGGCGGTCGAAAATTGAGACGCAGGGATTGGTGGAGCGGGAGGTGACATAGACACGGTCGTGGGCGTCCACGACAACACCGCAGCCGTAACCGTAATACATTCCCTGCGGCAGTTTGCCCCAGTCTTCCACTAATTCGTAGGTGTGAAAGCCGGAGCCAATGCGGACCGGCGTCTTGCCGGAAGCCTCAGGAGTCCCGGACAAATGGCTGCATCCGGCAGCCAGACCGGCGGCAGCGGCGCCGCTCGCGGCGAGAAATTCGCGCCGCGTCATTCGCCTGGGAAATATGTATTGGCTCATATCAACAGCTCCATCGACGCGCACAATCTACGGGCGGACCTTGCGCGATGCAATCACGTTTGGGAAAATGAATGATTTTTAATGAACGGCGGCCATCATTACCAAACTTTTTAAGTTCGTCAAGAAAGCAATCTTTCTATTTGACGCCGTTCCTTTTTTGTGGGCCGGCCGGAACCTTTTGGGCGCGCGGCGGACGGGCCGGGATTTGAATTGGGCGCCTTTGGTGGTTCGGGCGGCGGGTCTTGAACCTCGGCGAACTCGCGGACTTTCTGGGCGCCAACGCGGGCGCGGAGCGGTTGCAACACTTTAATGCGGCGGGTCACTTCGTCTTTGAGCACGACGACGATGTCGTTGATCCTGACTTCGCGCGACGGTTTGACCGGCTGCCCGTCGATGGTGACGCGGCCATGACGGCAGGCATCGGCGGCGATGGCGCGTGTTTTGAAGATGCGCACAGCCCAGAGCCATTTGTCCAATCGGACTGCGGAATTGAAAATTTCAGGCACCGCGAAGAGCGTGCCACATTTCTTTTCAAAGCCAGAGGGAAAAACGCGGCTGTTCAGCGACTATGCGCGGCGGCATAGCCGTTGAGCGGGGGAGTGGTTGGGATTGGTTCGCGTCCCCCTTAACTACCTGATTATCAACATTGCAGAAATTTTTTCTCACATGGCACGACACCCGCTAATGCATTCCTTCAACATGCCAGGGAACGAGCCGCCACTGCAAAGGCAGATTCTGATCATTGATGATGATCTCTCAATTCGTTACATGCTGGGACGAATCCTGGTGGGGGAAGGCTACGCGGTTTCCGCGGCGGCCAACGGCGAGGCAGGATTGAAGATTGCCGGAAAAGGGGACATCGATTTGGTATTGTTGGATTTGAAGATGCCTGGAATGAGTGGACAGGAGACTTTCAATGTACTGAGGGCGGAGCGTCCTGAAGTGCCCGTGATCATTATCAGCGCCTTTTCGCGACAACAGCTTGCCGGCATGGATGGGGTAAGCGCGTTATTGCAGAAGCCGCTGGATTTTCCGACGCTGTTGGATACGATAAAACGGATTTTGGCCCTACCGGTCGCTCCGGGATGAATAATTAATTCAAATAAAGGATCAACATGGCTGAGAATGTGACGACCCCGGCAAATCCTGTTGCCCCACCAACGCAGCCAGCGCCTGCCGAACCGGTAACCAGAAAGAGCGGCACGGAAAGAGTTGTTTCTCCCCAGATGGAGAAGGCGCCCGCTGAAGAACATCCGCCACGCAAGCATCATACTCTGCTCTGGGTGGTGATTGCTTTGATTGTCGCGTGCCTCATCGCCGTGCCGCTGCTGCTTCGCAAGAAGCCCCCGGTTCGTCCGCCGCCGGCTGTGACCATTTCCACCACCAACGCCGCCATGGGAGACATCGACCAGGTCGTCTGGGCGTTGGGAATCGTGACGCCTGTTTATACGGCGATGGTTTCTCCGCGGGTGGACGGGCAGCTTCTTACAGTCAATTACACCGAAGGCCAAATCGTCACGACCAATGATCTGCTGGCGGAGATTGACCCCGCGCCTTACCAGGCACTGGAGGTGGAAGCGGAGGGCCAATTGGCGCGTGACAAGGCGCTTTTGGAGGGGGCGAAAGTGGATTTGGGCCGCTACCAGGACGCCTACGCCAAGAAGGCAATTCCCAAACAACAAGTCGATGACCAACTGGCTTTGGTGCATCAGGACGAAGGGACGGTGAAATTCGACCAGGGCCAACTGGACAATGCGAAAGTGCAGGTGGCCTATTGCTTCATCCATGCTCCCATTGCCGGGCGGGCGGGGCTGCGCCTGGTCGATCCTGGCAATGTCGTCCACGCCGCCAACACCAATGCGGTGGTCGTCATCGCGCAATTACAGCCCATCACCGTGATATTCAGCCCGTCGGAGAATTTTTTGCCCGACGTCCAACGGCAGTTGCGAGCCGGGCATAAGTTGAAGGTGGAGGCCTGGGATGAGATTCAAAAGGACAAGCTCGCCACGGGGACCTTCCTGACGCTGGACAATTTGATCGACACCAGCACGGGAACCATCCGCATTAAGGCCCTTTTTGACAACCAGGACACGTCACTGTTCCCGAACCAATTCGTCAACGCGAAACTGATTATTGACACCTTGACCAATGTCACGTTGATCCCGACCGCCGCCGTCCAGCGCAACCCGGAAGGGGCCTTTGTCTATGTGGTGTCCAACCGCATGGTCAACATAACCAACAAGACGGAGATCGTGGCCACCAACCAAACGGTGGTGGCGATGCAAACAATAACCCCCGGCGTCACCGACGGCGACACGACCTCGGTCGATGGATTGGAGCCAGGGACAGTCATCGCGACGGACAATTTCAATAAATTGGGTGACGGCATGAAAGTGACCCCGCGCCAGCCGCTCAGGGGCGGTCAAAAAGGCGGCGGGCCGGGCAATAAAAAACATCACCCAAAACAAGACGCAGCACAGGATAACCCGCCGTGAATCCGTCGCGGATTTTCATACTTCGTCCCGTGGCCACGTCGCTGCTCATGGCGGCGATCATGCTGGTTGGTTTGGTGGCGTACGAGCAATTGCCGGTGTCGGCGCTGCCGGAGGTGGACTTTCCGACGATTCAAATAGTGACATTTTATCCCGGGGCCAGCCCGGATGTGATGGCCTCGGCGGTGACGGCGCCGCTGGAGCGGCAGTTCGGCCAGGTGCCGGGGCTGAACCAGATGACCTCGATTAGCTCGGGCGGCAGTTCGATCATCACGCTGCAATTCGCCCTTTACCTGAACATTGACGTGGCCGAACAGGAGGTGCAGGCGTCCATCAACGCGGCCCAAACCTATTTGCCCGCCGGATTGCCGGCCCCGCCCATTTATAGCAAATCCAATCCGGCGGACGCCCCGATCCTGACTCTGGCGCTAAAGTCCGACACGATTCCGCTTTCGCAAGTCGAGGACCTGGCCGACACGCGGCTGGCGCAGAAAATCTCGCAATTAAGCGGCGTCGGGTTGGTGACGATAGTGGGCGGGCAAAAGCCGGCCGTGCGTGTGCAGGCCAATCCCACCCAACTCTCCTCCTATGGGCTGAACCTGGAGGACTTGCGCAGCGCCCTGACGGCAACGAGCATCGACCAGGCCAAGGGTAACTTCGACGGGGCGCAACTCTCTTATCAAATCAACGCCAACGACCAACTGTCCACTGTCGCGGACTATAACAAGCTGGTCGTCGCTTATCGAAACGGCGCGCCCGTGATGCTGTCCGACGTGGCCAAGGCGGTGGATGGAGCCGAGAACTCCAAGCAGGCCGCCTGGATGAACGACAAGCCCGCCATCATCGTCAACATCCAGCGCCAGCCGGGCGCCAACATTATTCAGGTGGTGGACCGCATCACGGCGAAATTGCCGCAGCTCAAATCCACGCTGCCGCCGTCGGTGGACCTTACCATTTTGACCGACCGGACGACTACCATCCGGGCTTCAGTGCGGGACGTGGAAATGGAGCTAATGCTAACCATCGTGCTGGTGGTGTTGGTCATCTTTTTGTTCTTGCGCACCGTTGCCGCCACGATCATTCCCAGCGTGGCCGTGCCGCTTTCCCTCGTCGGCACCTTTGGCATCATGTATCTGCTGGGCTACAGCCTCGACAACCTCTCCTTGATGGCGCTGACCATCTCGACTGGCTTTGTGGTCGATGACGCCATCGTCATGATCGAAAACATCGTCCGATATATCGAAATGGGAGACAAGCCGCTGGATGCGGCGCTGAAGGGGGCGCAACAAATCGGGTTCACGATCATGTCGCTGACAATCTCACTGGTGGCGGTGCTGATCCCGTTGTTATTTATGAGCGACATTGTGGGGAGGCTCTTTCGGGAATTCGCAGTCACGCTGAGCGTGACCATCCTGGTTTCCGCCGTCGTGTCACTCACCTTGACGCCCATGATGTGTGCGCGGCTGCTGCATCGGTCGTCGGAAACGAAGCAGGGGAGGCTGGCCCGCGTTTCGGAGCACATGTGGGACCGGGTCATTGCCTTTTACGGGCGGACGCTTCGCTGGGTGCTGGACCGGCGGGCGGCGACTCTGGTGGTGGCGGTGCTGACCCTTGTTCTGACCATCGTGCTCTATATCCTTGTGCCCAAGGGATTCTTCCCGGTGCAGGACACGGGGGTTGTGCAGGGCATTTCGCAGGCGGGCCAAAGCATTTCCTTCACCGCGATGGCCGCCAAACAACAGGCATTGGCCGATGTCATTCTCAAGGACCCGGCGGTGGCAAGCCTCTCGTCGTTCATTGGGGTTGACGGGATCAACACCACGCTCAACAGCGGCCGCATCCTGATCAATCTCAAGCCGCTGGAGGATCGTGATCTCAATGCGTCGGACGTTATCCGCCGGCTGCAACCGCAATTGGACAGCGTCAACGACATCGCTCTTTTCATGCAGCCGGTGCAGGATTTGACTGTGGAAGACCGGGTCAGCCGCACCCAGTATCAATACACCCTGGAAGACCCCGATCCGCAGGAGTTGAATTTATGGACCGGAAAACTGATGGACAAACTTGCGACGATTCACATACTGCGGGACCTGGCCACCGACCAGCAATTGGACGGCACGGCCGTTACGCTGGCCATCGACCGGGTCACGGCGGCGCGCCTGGGCATTACGGCACAACAGATCGATTCGACGCTCTACGACGCCTTTGGCCAGCGCCAGGTTTCGACGCTTTTCACGCAGTTGAACCAGTATCATCTGGTGATGGAGGCGATGCCCTCGTTTCAGAAAACCCCGGGCAAACTGAGGGACATTTATGTGCAGTCGGCTTCCGGCGGGTCGGTGCCGTTGAGCGCGTTCGCGCATTTCGAGACGACCAACGCGCCGCTTTCCATCAATCACCAGGGGCAGTTTCCGTGTGTGACCATTTCCTTCAACCTTGCCCCGAACGCGTCGCTCGGCGCGGCCACCGAGGCGATCGAGAACGCGGGGAAGGAACTGAACATGCCCGCCTCGGTGCAGGCGGCGTTCCAAGGCACGGCAGCCTCCTTCCAGGCCTCGCTGGCGAACGAGCCGCTGCTGATTCTCGCCGCGCTGATCACCGTGTACATTGTGCTGGGCGTGCTCTACGAAAGCTATGTCCACCCCATCACCATTCTTTCGACGCTGCCGTCGGCCGGCGTGGGAGCCATTCTGGCGCTGATGATCTGCCACCAGGACCTCAGCGTCGTTTCCCTCATCGGCATCATCCTGCTGATCGGCATCGTCAAGAAGAACGGAATCATGATGGTCGATTTCGCCCTGCAAGCCGAGCGCGAGGAGGGCAAGAGCACCGTCGAGGCCATTTACCAGTCCTGCATGTTGCGATTCCGCCCCATCATGATGACGACCATGACAGCGCTGCTGGGCGGATTGCCACTGGCTTTAGGCTCCGGCACCGGCTCGGAGTTGCGCCGTCCGCTGGGCATCTCGATGGTTGGCGGATTGATCTTGAGCCAGATGCTCACCTTGTACACCACGCCCGTGATTTACATTTACATGGACAGGTTTGCGAAGAAGAAAAAGGAAGCCGGGCCGGCCGCTGCGCCTGAGCCATCGGCCAACGCGCTTCCGGCGACGGCATGAGCTTTTCCTCGACATTCATTCACCGACCGGTGGCCACGACGCTGCTGACCGCGGCGGTCGCCCTGGCGGGCGGTGTCGCCTTTCGGTTGCTGCCGGTTGCACCGCTGCCGCAGGTCGATTTCCCGACTATTTCCGTCGGGGCGACTCTGCCGGGAGCCAGCCCGGAGATCATGGCGTCGGCCGTGGCCGCGCCTCTGGAGAAGCAATTTGGGCATATTGCGGGCGTGACGGAAATGACCTCCTCGAGCCTTTTGGGCACCACCGGGATAACGCTCCAGTTCGACCTGAACCGGAATATCGACGGCGCGGCGAGGGATGTCCAGGCCGCCATCAACGCGGCCCGGAGTTATTTGCCGGCCAACCTGCCGAGCAATCCGACGTGGCGCAAAGTCAATCCGGCTGACGCCCCCATCATGATCGTCGCCTTGACCTCGGACATTTATACCCGGGGTCAGATGTACGACATCGCTTCAAGCATCATGCAGCAGCGGTTGTCGCAGGTGGATGGCGTGGGCCAGGTGGTTGTGGGCGGAAGTTCGCTGCCGGCAGTGCGCGTGGATGTCAACCCCGTGCAATTGGAGAATTGCGGGCTGAGCCTGACCAATGTGCAAAGCGTCCTCAACGGGGCCAACGCGAACTTGCCCAAGGGCCAGATTTCCGATGACAAGACTACGGCCGACATCCTGGCCAACGACCAACTGTTGAAAGCGGAGTATTACCGGCCCCTGGTCATCGGCTATCACAATGGCGCCGCGGTCCGATTGCAAGACGTGGCCGACGTGGAGGATTCCGTGCAGGATGTGCGCAATGCGGGGTTTGCCGACGGCAAGCCGGCGGTCCTGCTGGTGGTTTTCAAACAACCTCAAGCCAATATCATGGAGACGGTGGATCACATCCGCGCGGCATTGCCGTCGTTGGAGGCATCGGCCCCCGCCGAGATAAAGTTCACCATCACGCTGGATCGGACGACGACCATTCGTGCGTCGGTTCATGACGTTGAAGTCACGCTTCTGATTTCCATCGCGCTGGTCATTCTGGTGGTGTTCATCTTTTTGCGCGATGCCCGGACGACCCTCATTCCGAGCGTGGCGGTGCCGGTGTCGCTCATCGGGACTTTTGGCGTCATGTACCTGCTGGGCTACAGCATCGACAACCTTTCGCTGATGGCCCTGACGATTTCGACCGGGTTCGTGGTGGATGACGCCATCGTCGTGATCGAAAACATCACGCGTTACCTGGAACAGGGCCTCTCGCCGGTGGAAGCGGCCTTGCGCGGCGCCGGAGAGATCGGCTTTACGGTTCTCTCGATCAGCGTTTCGCTGGTGACGGTGTTCGCGCCCATCCTGCTGATGGGGGGCATTGTCGGGCGACTGTTTCGGGAGTTCGCCGTGACGATCTCCGTGGCCATTTTGGTTTCGCTGGTCGTTTCGCTGTCCACAACGCCGATGATGTGCGCGCGGCTGCTTAAACGCGAAAAGGACCAAAAGCACGGGCGAATACATAAGGCCACGGGCGTGGCGTTCGATTGGATTCTCCACCATTACGAACGGAGTTTGCGATGGGTTTTGAAGCATCAATTTTTCGTGCTGTGCATCCTGCTGGTGACCATCGCCTTGAATTTCTATTTGTTCGCAGTCGTGCCGAAGGGATTTTTTCCCCAACAGGACACCGGCGCACTTAGTGGCACAGCGCAGGGGACTGAGGACATTTCGTTTCAATCCATGTCAACGAAACTGCTGAGATTCATCGACATCGTGAAGGCCGATCCGGCGGTGTCGCATCTGGTGGGTTTTACCGGCGGGGGAGGCGGCACCACGACGGATCAGGGCCGGATGTTCATCACGCTTAAACCCCTGGGCGAGCGGACCAACTCAGCCGACGAGGTTGTGGCCCGCCTGCGCGGCAAGTGCGCGCGGGTGGCCGGGGCGACGTGCATTTTCTCCGCCAATCAGGATTTGCGCATCGGCGGCCGCCAGAGCCAGGCCCAATACCAATACACTATCCAAAGCGACAATCTCCAGGACCTGGTCACATGGGGGCCGAAGTTGTTGGATGAGATGAAAAAACTTCCCGGCCTGGCGGACGTCAACAGCGACCAGCAGAACGACGGGCTGCAATCCGAGTTGACCTATGATCGCCCGACAGCGATGCGCCTGGGCCTGACGGCTTCGAATCTGGACGGCGCGCTTTACGGCGCCTTCGGACAATCGCTGGTTTCGACGATGTACACGTCGCTCAACCAGTATTTCGTCGTGATGGAGGTGGCGCCGCGGTGGTGGCAATCGCCGGCGGGGTTGAACTCCGTTTACCTGCAATCCACCAGCGGCGGGGAAGTGCCGCTCTCGGCCGTGACGCGCGTTCGAACGGATACGGCGCCGATCCAGGTCAATCACCAGGGGCAGTTTCCCGCCGTGACCGCCTCCTTCAATCTGCCCCCCGGCGTGTCGCTCGGGGATGCGGTCAACAATATTGACGCGATGGAACAACGAATGGGAATGCCTTCCTCCATTCACGGAAGTTTCTCCGGCACGGCGCAGGCGTTCCAATCCTCCCTGTCGGGCGAGCCGTTCCTGATCGCCACCGCGCTCCTGGCCGTCTATATCGTGCTGGGGATTCTTTATGAGAGCTACATTCATCCCATCACGATTCTTTCCACATTGCCCTCCGCCGGGGTTGGCGCGGTCCTCTTCCTGATGCTATTCCACATCGATCTGAGCATCATCGCCCTCATCGGCGTGATCCTGCTCATCGGCATCGTCAAGAAGAACGGAATCCTCATGGTCGATTTTGCCATCGAAGCCGAGCGCAAGGAGGGCAAGAGTCCGGAAGAGGCCATCTTTCAGGCGTCAATCCTCCGGTTTCGTCCGATATTGATGACGACGATGGCGGCCATTTGTGGAGCGCTACCGCTGGTGTTGAGCAACGGAACCGGCTCGGAATTGCGCCGGCCCCTTGGCGTGGCCATCGTTGGCGGCCTGATGTTCAGCCAGGTATTGACGCTTTACACGACCCCTGTGGTTTATCTGTATTTTGACCGGATGAGCATTTGGTGGCGGCGTTCGCATGGGAAATCCACCACCGCGGAAGCCGCCCCGGCCCCGGCTCCGGCATAAGGACGATATGTCAAAGGCAACGATGAAGGCGGTTTTTTGGGGCTTGCTCGCGGCGCTGGCGCTGGCGGCGGGCTGCAATTTCGCTCCCCATTATAAGGTTCCTCCGGTGGCCACACCCCCGGCCTACAAGGAAACAAACGGCTGGAAAACCGCCCAACCTTCCGATGCCGTCATCAAGGGGAAATGGTGGGAAATGTTCAATGACCCGCAACTTGACGCTCTTGAAGATCAGGTCAACGTTTCCAACCAGACCATCGTCGCCGCTTTGGAAACTTTCCTGGCCGCGCGCGAAGTGGCCGTCCAGGCGCGCACGCAATTGTACCCGACTGTGACCGCGGACCCGTCCGTCTCCTGGACCAAACCGTCGGCCAATGCAGGCGGTTCGGCCACTTCCACCGGCTCTTCATCGACCGTAGTCGGCGGCAGCGGCGGCAGCAGCCAAAACACCGTCTTTCGGTCCTATATTTTGCCACTGGATGCGAGTTGGGAGCCGGATTTATGGGGCAGCATCCGCAACACGGTTGCGGCCAGCGCTTATGCCGCCCAGGCCAGCGCCGCGCAATTGGAGAACATGCGCCTGACAATGCAAGCGGAGTTGGCAGTGGATTTTTACGACCTCCGCTTCCAGGACGAATTGATCGCCTTGTTTAACAGCACGATCACCAATTACAAAGCTTCGCTGGACCTGACCAAAACGCTCTTTGAAACGGGCATCGACTCGGATCTGGACGTCGCACAGGCTGATTCGCTGCTCGAAACGACATTGGCGCAGGCCACGGCCCTGGGCATTGCGCGCGCCCAATACGAACACGCCATCGCGCTGCTGGTGGGCCAGCCGGCTTCCACGTTTTCGCTGACTCCCAAGCCGCAGCATGACAAGCCGCCGGACGTGCCGCTGGGCTTGCCGGCGCAGCTTCTGGAACGCAGACCGGATGTCGCCGCCGCGGAACGAACCGTGGCGGAGGCCAACGCCAGCATCGGCGTTGCCAGGGCCGCTTACTATCCGTCCATCAGTCTGACCGGCACGGTGGGGTATCAAAGTTCGGCGCTGTCCAAATTGCTGAATTCCTCCAGTTTCTACTGGGCGGCGGGGGTCGCGGCGTCGGACGTTGTATTTGACGCTGGCAAGCGAAACGCCGTCACGCGGCAAGCATGGGCCAACTACCGCGCCGATGCGGCCACCTACCGGGAAACGGTCCTGACGGCGTTCCAGCAGGTGGAAGACAATCTGGCCGCGTTGCGGATTCTGGGCATCGAAAACGGGCAGCAGGAGGTCGCCGTCAAGGCCGCGCAAAGAAACCTGGATCTCGCCATCGAACGCTACAGACTGGGCATCAACAGTTACCTCAACGTGATCACGGCCCAGGTTTCCTTGTTGAGCAACCAGCAGACCGACGTGTCCATTCGCTTGCAACTAATGACTTCAGCCGTGCAGTTGGTCATGGCGCTTGGCGGCGGTTGGAATACGGGCGATCTGCCTACGTCTCACGGCGTCTTCCATTATTCCGGGACCAATTGAGGGCGCGTCCCATTTTCTTAATGGGGCCCGGGGCGGGGCCGATTTTCAGAAGCAGCTTGATAGAGTACTTGTGTAATATGGTTTTTGGCAAGTTCGACCGATTTGCCGAGTGATCTTCCACGAGCCAGCCAAGCGGTGATTGCGGCAGAGTAGATGCAACCGGTTCCGTGCAATGCCAATCCCCGCGCGCGGGGCACGGACAAGAGCCATTCGCCGTCGTCGCTACAAAGAAAATCCACCGCCGCATCGGTTCCGCGCAAATGGCCGCCCTTGACGAGGGCGGCGCAGCCGAATGATTGCCGGATACCGCGCGCGGCGGCGCGAAGGGCCTCGAGCGTCGCGATTTTCTTCCCGGTCAACACCTCCGCTTCGGCCACATTCGGGGTGACCAGCGTGGCCAGCGGCAGCAACTCGCGCTGGAGCGCTTTGACGCCGGCGCGCTGGAGGAGGCGCCGGCCACTGGTGGAAATGATGACCGGGTCCACGACCAATGGCACCCGTGGCCGCCGCCGGAAAAATGCCGCGACCTGGCGAACAATCCCCTCCGAATAAAGCATTCCGGTTTTGGCGGCGGCCAGCGGGAATTCCGCGGCCACGGCTTCAAGTTGCGCCCGGACCATCGCCGGCGAACACGGTTCCAGGCGCCTGACGGCTTTGCGGTTTTGCGCGGTGATGCACGTGATCGCGCTGGCGCCGTGCACGTGAAGCGCGGCGAATGTTTTCAGGTCCGCCTGAATTCCCGCCTCCCCGCCGCTATCGGAACCGGCGACGGTCAGGGCGACTGGCATGTTTGGGCGCATTCTTTGTCGAGCGGCAGCATTCCTAATCCTAATCGTTTCTTGCCTGGTGCAACGCTGCCCGGGAGGCGCAAGATTAGGTCAACAAGCGTGTTAAGCACAATCGCGAAAGAAGGAAAAACCGACTTTCCCTACGTGGATATCCGTGTAAGTTATGAATATGAGTATTGACCAGATTGCTGCCGAAGCCCTGCGCCTCCCGCCGCGGGAGAGGGCGCTTTTGGCCGGGTCTCTTTGGGAGAGCCTCGAAGACCCGTCCGTAGTTACGCCGCAAATGGATGACGCAGCGGCTGTGGCTTTGGCGCTGGAACGGGACCGGCAAATTGAAGGGGGACAAGTCCCAGCCATTCCTCACGAGGAGATGATGGCCCGGCTTCGACGATGATCGTCGAATACCACCCCGCCACGCAGCGCGAGTTGGAGGAAATTCGTAGCGGCCTGTCTGACGGAGCACGAACATTACGCTCGCGCGTTGCCGCTGGTCATTCAACTGGCCGGACTGCCGGAGGGTAAAATTGCGGCGCCTTGATGCCAGCGGCCCCTTGAATTTTCCAACTTTTATCCCGTTGGCCTTCGGTTATGCTGCTGGAAATGACAAAGGACAAGATAGCGGAAATTCTGACGGACATCGCCACCTTGCTCGATCTCAAGGGCGAAAACCCCTTCAAATCCCGCGCCTACATCAACGCCGCCCGCGCGATTGAAACCGCCACCGAGCCGCTGGAAAAAATCTTCGCCGCCGATTCCACCATGCGCCTCAAAGGCGTCGGCGACAGCATCCATGAAAAAATCTGCGAGATGCTCCAAACCGGCGGACTCGCCTATTACGAGGAGCTCAAGAACTCGGTCCCGCCGGGGCTGATTGCGCTCTTGAACATTCCGGGGCTTGGCCCACAGAAGGTCAAGGCGCTGCATGACAAGCTCGGAGTCGAGACGGTTGAACAACTGGAAAAGGCGTGCCTGGAGGGGAAGGTCGCCACGCTGGACAGGTTCGGCGAAAAAACGCAGGTCAAAATTTCCCAGGGGATCAATTTCCGCCGCCAATACGCCTCGCGCCACCTGCTCAGCGATGCTTTGCTGGCGGCGGAGCCGATCCTGGAAAATTTGCGCGCGCATCCCGATGTGACTCGATGCAGCACCGCGGGAAGTCTTCGGCGTTTCAAAGAGATCATCGGCGACGTTGACTTCCTGGTTTCCTCAAGAAATCCCGCCGCGGTCATCGACGCGTTCACGCAGCAAGCGGGCGTCATCTCTGTGTCGGCAAAGGGGGAGACCAAGGCCAGCGTCGTCTTGACAGGGGGAATTCAGGCCGATTTGCGCGTGGTGGCCGACGCCGAGTTTCCGTTCGCGCTGGCGTATTTTACGGGCAGCAAGGAGCATAACATCGTGATGCGCCAGCGCGCCATCCAGCGCGGGCTGCGGCTCAATGAATACGGCCTGTTCCGCTCCGCCGCGGAGACGCGCGATCCACAACTTCTGGTTCCGTGCAGCACTGAGGAGGAGATTTTTCAGGAACTTGGGCTGGCGTACGTCCCGCCGGAATTGCGCGAGGACGCCGGTGAATTCGCTTCTGCGGAAAAGCACGCCTTTCCCCGGTTGGTGGAATGGACACATTTGAAAGGCTCGCTGCATAATCATTCCAATTGGAGCGACGGCCGAGATTCGTTGGAGGAAATCGCCCGCTTCATGCACGATTTGGGCTGCTCGTATTGGGCGATCACCGACCACTCGAAATCCTCCTTCCAGGCGCACGGGCTTCAACCCGCGCGGCTGCGCGAGCAACTGCGGGAAATCCAGGCGCTCAATCGGAAGCTGGCCGGTGAAGGGGACGGGTTTGAATTATTGACAGGGGCGGAGGTGGACATTCTGGCGGGCGGCCAATTGGATTTTGACGATGATCTGCTGGCGGAATTGGACGTGGTGGTGGCCAGCATCCATCAGAGTTTCACCCAGAGCGAGTCGGAGACGACCAAACGGTTGATCGCCGCCGCAGAGAACCCGTTTGTTCACATGCTTGGCCACTTGACAGGCCGCCTGCTGTTGGAGCGCGAGCCCTACAAAGTCAATCAGAACGCGGTCATCGAAGCATGCGCCGCCACCGGCACGTGGATCGAGTTGAACGCAAACCCGCTGCGGTTCGATATGGATTGGCGGCTGTGGCATCAGGCCAGGGACAAAGGCGTCAAGTGCGTCATCAACTGCGACGCCCATAAGACCGAGCACGCCCAATTTCTCCGGCTTGGCGCCGGCATCGCGCGCAAGGGGTGGCTTGAGGCCAAGGATGTCATCAACACGCTCCCGCTGGACAAGCTGAAAAAGGAATTGCAACGCAAACGCGGCCGGTGACGGCAACGCCGCACCTCGCGAACAACCCCGGCCCGATCCGCTGCAACCAAGTCATAGCAGTTACACTAGGCGGCGGGGTGTAAAATTCATATCTTCATATCAGGATATATTGATTTTAAGACTTGCGCAATCGCACCGGACGCCTTATTGTCGCCATTACCGATGGGTGATAGCCACAGTCAATCAAGAGATCGGGTCAGCGCGCTGCTTGGCCTGCTGCGCGAGCGCATTGTCGTTCTCGATGGCGCGATGGGGACGATGATCCAAACCTATCACTTAGACGAGGCCGCGTATCGCGGGGATCGGTTCCGCGATTGGCCGCGCGACGTCAAGGGCAACAACGATTTGCTCAACCTTACCCGGCCCCACGTCGTCCGGGAGATTCACCGTCAATACTTCCAGGCCGGCGCGGACATCATCGAGACCAACACGTTTAACTGCACCTCCATTTCGATGGCCGATTACGGAATGGCATCGCTGGCGCGGGAATTGAATGTGGCCGGCGCGCGCAATGCCCGCGCGGCCGCCGACGAGATCATGGCTGCCGAACCGGGGCGCGTCTGCGTCGTCGCCGGGGCGCTGGGGCCGACGAGCAAAACGGCGTCGATTTCGGGCGATGTCAATAATCCCGCCGCGCGCGGAGTCACCTACGACCAATTGGTGGCGGCCTATTACGAGCAGGCGGGCGGTTTGCTCGAAGGCGGCGCGGACGTGTTATTGGTCGAAACGGTTTTTGATTCGCTCAATTCCAAGGCGGCGCTCTTCGCGATCGCCAAATTGTTCGACGAACGGCCGCGCGTTCCGGTGATGCTGTCCTTTACGATCACGGATCTGAGCGGGCGCACGCTTTCCGGCCAGACAGTCGAGGCGTATTGGAATTCGGTGTCGCATTTTCCGTTGCTGAGCATCGGAATCAATTGCGCTCTTGGGCCAAAGGAAATGAGGCCCTTTATCGAGGAGCTTTCCGGGCTGGCGCCCATTTACATCAGCGCCTATCCCAACGCCGGGTTGCCCAACCCGATGCTTCCGACCGGTTTTCCCGAAACGCCGGAAACGCTGGCGCCGCAACTGGCAGATTGGGCAAAGTCAGGCTGGCTCAACATTATTGGCGGCTGTTGCGGCACGACGCCCGCCCACATCAAGGCCCTTGCGCAGGCGGCCCGCGCATTCCCGCCGCGTGTGCCCGGACGAGTCGAGCCTTTCCTGCGGCTCAGCGGCCTGGAGGCGCTGACCATCCGGCCCGACACTAATTTCGTCAATATCGGGGAACGCACCAACATCACCGGCTCACCCAAATTCTCCCAATTGATACTGGCCGGCAAATTCGAGGAGGCCCTGGCCATCGCCAAACAGCAAGTCGTCAACGGCGCGCAGATTATTGACGTCAACATGGACGAGGGAATGCTCGACGGTGAAAAGGCGATGACGCATTTTCTCAATCTCATCGCGTCAGAGCCGGACATCGCGCGCGTGCCAGTTATGATTGACAGCTCGCGGTGGCCGGTCATCGAGGCCGGGCTCAAGTGCGTTCAAGGCAAGTCCGTCGTCAATTCCATCAGCCTCAAGGAGGGCGAGGAAAAATTCCTGCACCAGGCCGGGTTGGTGCGCCGCTACGGCGCGGCCGTCGTTGTCATGGCTTTTGATGAGAAGGGGCAGGCCGATACCGTGGAGCGCCGCAAGGAGATTTGCGCGCGAACTTACGGGATTCTGACCAAACAGGCCGGTTTTCCGCCGGAAGACATCATTTTCGACCCAAACGTCCTGACCGTCGGCACCGGTTTGGAGGAGCACAACAATTACGCGGTCGACTTCATCGACGCGACGCGCTGGATCAAGCAGAACCTGCCGGGCGCCAAGGTCAGCGGGGGCATCAGCAACATTTCCTTTTCGTTCCGCGGCAACAACGTCGTTCGCGAGGCGATGCATACGGCGTTTCTCTATCACGCCATCAAGGCCGGGCTGGACATGGGTATTGTCAACGCGGGGATGCTGGGCATTTACGAGGAAATTCCCAAGGACCTGCTGGAATTGGTCGAGGACGTCCTGCTTAACCGGCGGCCCGACGCCACGGAGCGCCTGGTGAAATTCGCCGAAACCGTCAAGAAGAAGGACAAGGCCGAGGTGGTCGAGGACGAATGGCGCAAAGGCAGCGTGGAAAAGCGGCTGGAACACGCGCTGGTCAAGGGCATTGTCGATTACATCGAAGCCGACGCCGAGGAAGCCCGCCAAAAACTGGGCCGTCCGCTCCTGGTCATCGAAGGACCGTTGATGGCCGGCATGAGCGTTGTGGGCGATCTTTTTGGTTCGGGCAAGATGTTCCTGCCGCAGGTTGTCAAGAGCGCCCGCGTCATGAAAAAGGCTGTGGCCTGGCTTCTGCCGTTCATGGAGGCGGAGAAACAAGCCTCCGGCGCCAGCCAGGCGCAGGGAAAAATCCTGATGGCGACGGTCAAGGGAGACGTCCATGACATCGGCAAGAACATCGTCGGCGTCGTGCTGGCCTGCAATAATTACGAAATCATCGACCTTGGCGTCATGGTGCCGTGCGAAAAAATCCTCCAAACCGCCCGCGAACGAAATGTCGATATGATCGGACTGAGCGGACTCATCACGCCGTCGCTGGATGAGATGGCGCACGTGGCGCGCGAGATGCAGCGGCAGGGATTTAGCGTTCCGCTGCTCATCGGCGGGGCGACGACCAGCAAGGCGCACACGTCGGTGAAAATCGCGCCTCATTACAACGAGCCGGTCGTCCATGTCGTGGACGCCTCCCGCGCCGTCGGAGTCGTCGGCCATCTGATCAATCCCGAATTGAAGGGTGCCTTTGCGGGAAAAAACAACCTCGAGCAGGGAACGGCGCGCCGGCAACATGCCGGAAGCGCAGTCAAACTTATTTCTCTCCAGGAGGCGCGCCGGCGCGGGCCCAAACTGGCGCGCGACGTTGCGACGCCCGAATTTACCGGCGCGCGCACCATTGATGTGCCATTGTCCGAGTTGACGCCCTTTATCGACTGGTCGCCGTTTTTCCACACGTGGGAACTGCGCGGGCGCTACCCCTCCATTTTGCAGCATGAGAAACACGGCCAGCAGGCCCGCGAGCTTTTCAAGGACGGCCAGGATCTGCTGCGCCGCATTGTCGATGAGAAATTGCTGACGGCGCGGGGCGTTTACGGATTTTTCCCGGCCCATTCCGCGGGCGACGACGTGGTTCTCCGGCACGACGGCAATTCGGTCAGGCTCCATTTCCTGCGCCAGCAAATGGAGAAGCCGGACGGCCAGCCCAATTATTGCCTGGCCGATTTTGTCGCCGAAACCGACGACTTCATCGGCTGTTTCGCGGTGACGACGGGAATCGGCGCCGATGACCTTGTCAAACATTTCAAGGGGGCAAACGACGACTACAATGCGATCATGGCGGAAGCCCTGGCCGACCGTCTTGCGGAAGCCTTTGCCGAATATCTGCACAAACGCGCGCGGATCGAGTCGGGCTATGGCAAAACCGAAAACCTGTCGACCGAACAGTTGATCGACGAGCAGTACCGCGGCATTCGACCCGCGGCCGGTTATCCGGCCTGTCCCGACCACACCGAGAAGTGGACCCTGTGGAACTTGCTCGATGTGGAAAAGAACACGGGGATTCGCCTGACCGAAAGCTGCGCCATGTGGCCGGCCAGCAGTGTCAGCGGACTTTATTTCTCTCATCCGCAATCCAAGTATTTTGGCGTCGGGAAACTGGACCGCGATCAGGTGGCCGATTACGCGGCGCGCAAGGGAATGGAACTGGCGGTTGTGGAAAAATGGCTCGGCCCGTATCTCAACTACGATCTGGGTTGAGTGTTCTTGAATGTTACTGCGAATCGGTGTGGGAGAGCCGTTCGAGTTCGCTTAGTCCCTGTAGGGCCTCACTTCTGGGAAGATTACCCGCCACGAGCGCCGCGTCGCTACGCCTCAAAGTGCGCTCGTAAAACGCGCGGCCAAATCCGATGACCGCCGAGTCGGCCGCAACGGCGTCGAGGATCGAAAACAGGGCGTCCTCGGCTTTCGCGAATTGGCCCGTCGCCTCATAATGCCGCATGAGAATGGTCAGTGTTTCGACCGGCAGCGGTTCGGCCGACAAAGCGGTTACGAGCGCCTCCACTCCCGGAACAAACTCTGGAAAACCCGCCGGGTCCTCCTGCGACAACACTTCCAGCAGCAAGTGCAACGCCTTCAGGTAAAGCTTGCGGGCTTCCTCCGGCTTATCTTCGTCACCGCCGATCTCCGCGGCCTCGCGCAACAACGTGACCACCGCCGATGTCCGCAGATGCACCGTTTGTGCAAGCTGACCCTCAGAAACGCGCGCCAGCAGTTCCGTTTGGGACAAGCCGACGATTCCCGTCACTCCCAGGGCCGCAAGCTTTTCGCATTCCGAATCCACCACCTGCCTGGCCGCGTCCGATCGCCCGCTCCTCCGCAAGGCGCGGATTTGGGCCAATGCACGGCCCATTTCCTCAATCATGCGCACAATGAAGTCGCGTCGAATCATTCGGATGGCGCCTTTTCAGCCGGCATGCAAATCCACAGCACCAGATACAATAATAATCCGGCGCCGAAAGCCAACAGGCAGAAAACAAAAGCAGCCCTCCATATCCAGGACGGCAGCGGCGTCGCCGCGCCCAGGCCCCCACATACGCCTCCAATCCATTTGTCGCGGGACGACTTGGTCGCAGTCTTGAGATTTTGCCAGGTGCTCATATATCACGCGACGATCCATGGGTTCCCGCCGCCTTTACCCGGCGCGGGCGCAAATATCGGACACACTCTGTGCTGACCGATCTTGAGCCGAGGCCGCAAGCCTAGCTTTATTTGACAAGCAAGGTGGAGACGACCTGCGTCACGCCGTCTGTATCGTATGCCAGGGTCATGGCCCGACGGATATTCTCCGGCGAACTGGCGCTGCCGGACAGCGTCACACAACCATCCGTTGTGCTGACAGAAATGGCAACGGCCGAGAGGTCCGGATCACCCAGAAGTTTTGCCTTGATCGCGGCGGTGATTCGGGCGTCGGCGGTGGCATCGGAAATGGCATGGCCCACGGCCTCGCTCTTGCGGCGGATCACTTTGCCGGAGCGGGCCAGTTCGTCCCTGATGTTGTCGGGCGTCAAACCTAGCTTATCCATCTCATTCTTGGTGGCCGCTTCCGCGTTTTTTGCTCCGGCGGCGACGCGGTCTCGGGCATCGTCCATTGAACCATTGTTGCCGCCGCCATGAACGTACCACACCGCCACGACCAGGACCACGGCTCCCAGTATGAATCCAACAATAAATGCTCTCATATTTCCTTGTTCTTAATGTACCGCCCCGGCAACGCCTGTCAATCGGCGGCGGGGACGGGCTTCCGCTTAGAAATACGCTCTTAGCATTGGGGCTGGACGCGCGGGAGGGCCGTGGTATTCTGGGATGGCTATGTCAACTGCTGCACCGCCACAAAAAATTAATCTGCGCCGGCCCGACGTCATGGAAGCCGTGCAGGCCCAGGTCCTTTCGCATTATCGAAGCGACCTGGTCAATCGCATCCGCGCCAAGAGCAAGGAGCAGGGGCAAAACGTCACGGCCCACGTGCTTTCCGCCAACGGCTTGCTGACCATTAAATTGGCCAAAGAGTTCGGCTTTTGTTACGGCGTCGAACGGGCCATTGACCTGGCTTACGCGGCCCGCCGTGTGTTTCCTCCTCCCAAACCGATCTATTTGCTGGGCGAAATCATCCATAACCCGGAGGTCAATGACCAGATTCGCAACATGGGCATCCAAATTATCTCGCCCAAACCCAGCGAGGCCGAATTGGGCCGCCTGGGCGCGGGCGACGTAGTCATCATCCCGGCTTTCGGCACGGAAGTGGAAACGCGCAAGAAGCTTTCCGAAAAAGGATGCGAGCTGGTCGATACGACCTGTGGCGACGTCATGAGCGTCTGGAAACGAGTGCGCCAATATTCCAAGGAGAGCGTGACCAGCATCATACACGGGAAGGCCAAACACGAGGAAACCAAGGCCACCACCTCGCAGGCCACCGCCCACGGCCCGGGCCATTATCTTGTCGTATATAATTTGGATGAGACCGATTACGTTTGCGATTACATCCGGCGCGGCGGCGACAAACAGGAGTTTTTGGACAAATTCAAGGGCGCCTATTCTCCGGGGTTCGACCCGGATGCCCATCTCCAGGCCGTCGGCGTGGCCAATCAAACCACGATGTTGCGCGGCGAAACCGAGGAGGTGCAGCGACGGATCAAGAACGCGATGATCGAACGCCACGGGGCGGGCGAAGTGGACAGGCATTTCCGGTTTTTCGACACGATTTGCGGGGCGACCCAGGACCGCCAGGACGCGCTGCAAAAGTTGCTGCGCGAACCGATGGATTTGCTTCTGGTCATTGGCGGCTACAATTCCTCAAACACCTCGCACCTGGCGGAAATGGGCGAGGCGAAGCTGCCGACTTATTTTATCAAGAACGCGGCGATGATGGTCTCCGACAACCTTATCCGCCACTTCAGTTTGCCCGAGCAGAAGGAAGTCGAAACCGGCAACTGGCTCCCTCCGGGCAAAATCACCGTGGGCATTACCGCCGGAGCTTCCTGTCCCAACAACCTGATCGAAGACGCGATCAAGCGGTTGTTCGAGTTGCGGGGGATTTCCGTGCAGGAACTTTTGGCCAATTAGGCATGGGAAGCCCTGGCCGTCCGCGTCATGCCCTGCTCCAAAGAAGAACTCGAACAACGAGAGCGGCAAACCCTTGCCTCCTACGCCCAATTCAGCGCTGATACCCGCGGCCGCCTGTTTCCCGAGGCGCCGCCCTCCTGGCGCACCGAATTCCAGCGTGATCGCGACCGGGTGATTCACACCCGCGCCTTTCGCCGGCTGGAATACAAGACGCAGGTCTTTCTCAACGGCACCGGAGACCATTTGCGGACGCGGCTGACACACACGATTGAAGTCGCGGCAATGGCCCGCGGCCTGGCGCGCGCGTTGAGATTAAACGAGGATTTGGCCGAAACCATCGCCCTGGCGCACGACCTCGGCCACTCGCCTTTCGGGCACATGGGCGAGCGGGTTTTGAACCGCTTGATGCGCGAGCACGGCGGCTTTGAGCACAATCGTCAGAGCCTGCGCATCGTGGAGGAACTGGAACAGAAGTATCCCGGTTTTCGCGGCTTGAACCTGAGTTGGGAAGTGCGCGAGGGGCTGATCAAACATCAAACCTCTTACGATCAGCCGGGCCTGCGGAAGGAATTCTCGGCAAAGTCGCCCTCGCTGGAAGCGCAGATCGCCAACGTTGCCGACGAACTCATCTACACCAGTCACGACCTGGACGACGGCCTGGATGCCAGCCTGCTCTCGGAGGCGGAATTGGAGCGCAAGACGCGCGTATTTGCGCAGGCCGCCCGGACCGTGCGAAAGGAACACGGGGAATTGCCCGCGGAGACCCGCCGCTATTTTATCATTCGTTGCATTATTGACATCCAGGTGCGCGACGTGGTGGAAACCAGCGAGGCGGCCATTCTTGCTTCGGGCGTCAAAACGGCCGACGACGTGCGCCGCCAGCCTCGGTCGTTGATTCGCCACAGTCCGGCCAGGCGAACTTTGAACACCGAACTGAGGCGATACCTGTTCCGCAACCTGTATTCCAATCCGGCAGTGGCGGAGCCGAATCGCCGCGCGGGCAGGATGCTGGAGGACTTGTTCGACTATTTCCTGGCGCATTCGGGGGAAATCGGCGAGTCCTCGCGCAAACGCGCCAGCAAGGCCGGGTGGCACCGGGCGATTTGCGATTACATTTCGGGAATGACCGATCGTTACACCATTCGGGAACATCAGCGGTTGTTTGGGCAGGGAGAGAGGGTGGCCGGTAACCGATCCCTGTAACCTAATGTGACTTCTTACCACGGATTTGAAACTTCGTGGCGGCGAATGCGGGGCTTGCAATACGGGCCGAAATCCTGTGACATGTACATCGTATGATTATTATCCGGGATTAAACGCAATGCCGACGCCAGAATCCAAGACTCCCGCCGCGCCAGCGCCATCGGATTTCATACGCGACATCGTTGCGTCCCACGTGGCCGAAGGGCGCTATCCCAAAATCCACACGCGCTTTCCGCCCGAACCGAACGGCTACCTCCATATCGGCCACGCCAAATCAATTTGCCTCAATTTCGGCATCGCGCGCGAATTCGACGGCGTCTGCAACTTGCGCATGGACGACACCAATCCGGCCAAGGAGGAGGTCGAGTATGTCGATTCCATTCTGGCGGACGTAAAATGGCTTATCGGCGGATGGGCGGACGACCGCCTGGGAATGAAGGCGCAGGGCCAGACGCCCGAAGCCGTCACCAGCAACGGCAAACCGGACTTTTACCTTGGCCCGATCGCCGGCGCGGCCGACGGCGCCGCGCTGGAGCCGTTTTATGCCTCGGATTATTTCGGCCAGATATACGATTACGCCGTCGCATTGATTCGCAAAGGCCACGCTTACGTTTGCGATCTGTCGCCGGCGGACACCGACGCCTATCGCGGCGCCCCCGACCGTCCCGGGAAGGAAAGCCCGTGGCGCAATCGCAGCGTGGAAGAATCGCTGGACCTTTTCCAACGGATGAAGGCGGGTGAATTCCCCGAAGGGGCGCGGACGTTGAAGGCCCGGATTGACATGGCCGGGCCCAACGTCTGGATGCGCGATCCGGTCCTTTACCGCATTCGCCACGCCGAACATCACCATACCGGCTACAAATGGAGCATCTATCCGATGTATGATTTTGCCCATTGCCTGAGCGATTACCTGGAAGGGATCACGCACAGCATTTGCACGCTGGAATTCGAGGTGCATCGGCCGCTCTACGATTGGATTCTGGCAAAACTCGATCTGCCGCGGCCGCTGCCGCATCAATACGAATTTGCCCGGCTGAGCCTTACGTATACGGTGATGAGCAAGCGCAAACTCCTCCAGCTCGTCAACGACGGTGTTGTCACCGCCTGGGACGACCCGCGGATGCCGACCATTTCGGGCCTGCGCCGGCGCGGAGTCACGCCGGAGGCCCTGCGGCACTTTGCCTACAACATCGGCATCACCAAATACAATGGCGTGACCGACATGGCGGTACTGGACCACGCCATCCGGGAGGATTTGAACAAACGCGCCCTGCGCCGGCTGGCGGTGTTGCGCCCGGTCAAAGTCGTGATAACAAATTATCCCGAAGGAAAAGAAGAGGAATTGGACGCTGTCAATAACCCGGAGGACGCCGCCGCGGGGGCGCGAAAAATCCCGTTCGGACGCGTGCTTTTCATTGACCGCGACGATTTCATGGAAAATCCGCCGCCGAAATATTTCCGTCTGCGTCCCGGCGGCGAGGTGCGCCTCAAGTACGCCTATATCATCAAGTGCGACGAGGCAGTCAAAGACGCCGCGGGCAACATCGCCGAACTGCGCTGCACGGCGGACCTGGAAAGCAAGACCGGCGGCGCCACCGCCGGCCGGAAGATCAAGGGCACCATTCATTGGGTCAGCGCCGCGCACGCCATCGACGCCGAAGTCCGCCTTTACGACCGCCTTTTCAATGTCGCTGAACCTGACGCCGCCGCGGATTTCAAACAGCATTTGAACCCGGACTCGCTGGAGATTTTGCAGGCGAAATGCGAGCCGGCAATGGGGAACGCGAAGCCGGAATTGCGCTATCAATTCGAGCGCATCGGTTACTTCACGCTCGACCCGGCCAGCGCGCCGCAAAAGATCATGCTCAATCGCACCATCGGACTGCGCGACACCTGGTCCAGGGAGATGCAAAAAGGGTGAGGGTCCGGACGCGGCGGTTCATTTTATTTTCGAGCTGCCTGCTCATGGCAATTGTTCTGTCGGGCTGTGAGGCAGTTGGATATTATCGCCAGGCCATTGCCGGCGAATATCAAATCCTGGCGCATCAAAAGCCAATCGAATCGCTCATCGCCAATCCCGCGACGCCCGCCAAACTCAAGGCCCAATTCAAGGAGGTGCTCGAAATCCGCCGGTTCGCCGGCCAGGAACTCAAGGAACCGGTCGATAAGAGCTACGTCAAATATACGGATTTGCATCGCTCGTGCGTTGTCTGGACGGTTGTCGTGGCTCCGCCCCTTTCCCTGGAGCCCAAAACCTGGTGGTTTCCCGTCGTCGGACGCGCCAGTTACCGCGGCTATTTCAATGAATCCTCCGCAGAGCGCTACGCGGAGAAGTGGGAAAAGCGGGGTTGGGACGTTGATGTCGGCGGCGTCCAAACTTATTCGACGCTGGGATGGTTTCATGACCCGTTGTTGAGCACTTTTATCTACGAACCGGAATCCGAACTGGCGGAAATCATATTTCACGAACTGGGCCATCGACGCCTGTTTATCCCCGGCGACACCGATTTCAACGAGGCCTTTGCCACAACGGTCGCCGAGGAAGGCGTCCGCCGGTGGTACCTGGCCGCGCACAAGCCCGAGGCGTATGAGGACTATTTGAAGGAGCGCCGGCGCGAGAACGACTTCGTCAAGCTGGTTCTCGCCGCGTGCGGCCAATTGCAGGCTCTTTATTCGGACTCGACGTTGCCCGACGCCGAAAAGCTCCGTCGCAAGGAAGAGGTGATCGGGGAAATGCGGGAAAACTATGCGAAATTGAAAACTCAATGGGGAGTGACCAAATCGGGTTACGACTATTGGTTCAGCGAGCCGATCAACAACGCCAAACTTAATACCATCGCCACCTATTACGATTTGGTGCCGGGGTTTCAGGCCGTCCTGAAAGCCCAGGGCGGAGATATCGAGAAATTCTACCAGGCAGTCGGCGCGCTTGCGAAATTGCCGTTGGCGGAGAGGCACGAGGCGCTGGCGCATGCCGCGGAAAACTGAGAGTCTCCGCCAGACCCAAAAACCCGCCCTATTCGTGCGGATTCTTACTTTTGATTGGCACGCTTTGTGGTGCTATTTGTTGCTGACTTTGTCTGAGAAAAGTGTATTATAACCGGTGATGATGCCAAAATGTCTGTTGCGGTCGCGGCTTGCCCTTGCGGCCATGATAATGCTCGGTTTGGCATGCAGACTTGAGGCGGTGCCTACCAGTCTCCCGTCGATTCAGTTTGTCACAGTCCGGCCCACGGAACCGCTCGCCACTGAACCAGACGGCAATCCGGGAACCTTTACGCTATGCCGCGCGGGCGACACCAACGCTTCGTTGACAATTCCTTTTGCACTTGGCGGGACCGGGACCAATGGCGTCGATTACGCGACCATTCCGCTTACCGTCACGCTGGCCGCCGGGCAGGTATCGTCGAACATCGCTGTCACGCCGATTAACGAGCCGTCGGCCACCGGATATAAGACTGTAGTCTTAAGTTTGCAGCGGCACCCGACCAACTTCTTCGTCGGTTCGCTGGATCGGGCCGTTGTTTACATTGTTTATCATTACACCAATGTGCCGCCCGAAGTGAAGATCGTGGCGCCGACCAACGGGGCGTCGTTCTTATCGCTGCCAAACGTCGAAATCGCCGCCAACGCGTCGGATTCCAACGGGTGGGTCACGGCGGTCAGCTTTTTTGCCAACGGCACGGAAATCGGCACCGTGTCTAACAATCCATTTTCCGGCGATCCGCTGCACCCCTTGGTTTTGCGAGAATCGCATGGTTCCATTGTGCCGGTCACACCCGGGTCGCGCGTGAGCCGGTTTCAATTTGTGTGGACCAATGTCTCGCCGGGCAGTTACAACGTCACCGCGGTGGCGACGGACAATTCCGCGCTGCAAACAACCTCCGAAGCCGTCACCGTCGACGTCACGACCAATCTTCCCGCCCCCGAGGTCCGAGTCATCAACCCAGTCAAGGGCGCCGAATTTCCCGATTTGGCAACGATCAATCTCCTGGCGGCCGCGGGCGAAGTTGGCGGTGTGGTCAACACCGTGGAATTCCTGGCCAACGGCGCGAGCCTGGGCGTGGTCACCAATTATCTGGCCGCCGAGCCGTCCAGCCAATTCCATCTGCGCATGCAATGGCTGCCCTACTATTTCCGGTGGACCAACGCCCCGGTTGGGAGCAATATCCTGACGGCGGTCGCCACTGATAACAACGGCACAAAAGCAATTTCCGCTCCTGTCGAAATTTACGTCACGACAAATATCTATCACCATCACGGTTGGGGATGGTAAGGGCAGGGGGATTCCGATGAGTCCTGGGTGCCAAAGAAGTGTGGTTCGCCCGGGATGAGCTTTCGCCACAATGCCGCCACAGGTTTCCTGTGTATCATGCTGGGTGTCGGGATTGCTCCAGCCTGGGGAGCGGCGCCGGTGATGGTCCAGGATTTTGAGCAGGCTTCGTCGCTGCCCACCGTGTGGGTGGTGAATATTCCCAACGAGAATGCTTCGGTCCAACTCTCGACGGACGATCCACACGATGGGAAGCAGTGCCTGAAGTTGCATTACCACTTCGTCTCCATCGGGAATTTCCAATACCTCGGCATTCCGAACAAGGTCAGGATTGGCGGGCCGGTCCATCAACTGCGATTCTGGCTCAAAGGCGACAACATGAAGTGCTCGTACGGTGTGCGGCTAACCGACGCCGCCGGTAAGACGCATCAGTACAGCAAGAATACCGGTCAGGGTGGGATCATCGACTTCTCAGGCTGGAAAGAAGTGGTCATCGACCTGGACTCCGGCCATGAAACGTGGGGAGGGGACAAAACCGCAAGAATCGAATTTCCGATCAGCGAGATTACGTTTACCATCGGCCAGCCCAAGGTTGACGAGCGATTGGTGGCCGTTGAGAGCGATCTCTACTTTGATTCTCTCAGCGTCGAATCCGAGACCTCCGAGGACACAGCGCAAGGTTCCCAGATCGGCGTTGTTTCTCCGGAGTATTGCGCCGACGTTCAGGGAGATACCGCGATCGCCGTCTCGGCCCCAGGCTTCGCCCGCGTCATCGCGAAGTGCTGGAAGCAGGGCGCAGGGTTTGGGGCCGATTCCACAATTGCCACCGTCCGCCTGGATGCGAAGGGCAGGGGATCGTTCGTTTTCCCGGCTGGGGCCTATCCGCACGGGCCTGTGACGGTGAGAATCAGCGGCGAGAGCGGCGAACTTAAGGACAATTGCTACCTGCAACTCTACAACAAGGGCGGCGTTGTATGGAATCAGGGAATTCCCACCGAGCCGCCTCCCGCGGCCAAAGGGATGTCGCTGGTTTTTGCCGACGACTTTACCGGACCGCTTTCCATCTCCAGCACCGATCCCAAGGCGGCCTATTATGACCACAAGCCGCCGGGCGGCTCGCAGGACTTCAGCGCGCACACCTTCTCCGGCCACGATTCGCCGCGCAACCCTTTTTCCCAGATCGATTCCTATTTGCGAATCCGGGCCAGCGACAAGGCGCACAGCTCGGGCTTGATTTCTTCGATGAAGAACGACGCCACCGGCATCACAGCCAAAGCCCCGTGTTACTTCGAATGCAGGTTTATCGCCCCGAACGCGATCGGCACGTGGCCGAGCTTCTGGCTCCTGACTGATTACATGACGGACTATCGCAAGGGCGTGAAAGTGCCGTGCGACGAGTTGGACGTTATTGAAGCGTATGGCGGAGAAGGCCCGCACGAACCCAACGCGTTCGATACCTATATGATTACGCCGCATTGCTGGGACCAGGGGGAGACGGGCAAGGCCGTCGAAAAAGCGGCGTTTGACGGAATGCATAATCCAATTCACATGCGCAAGCTCGGAATTCCATCGGCCTGGTTTGAAACGTTCCACACCTACGGCTGCAAGATTACACCGACGGACACAATCTACTATTGCGACGACATCGAAGTGGGCCGGCACGCGACGCTTCCGCTCTCCAAACAAAGCTCATTTTTCTTCCTGATCGATCTGGCCACCGGCGGCGGCTGGCCCGTCGATTTGTCGCGATATCACGGGTTGGCCGATATGTACGTCGATTACGTCCGGGTGTATGCGCAGTCCCCATGACTTGCGCAGCGCCTAAGGGAGTGCGAAGGCGCGATAGGTCCGCGGCTGTGGAGAGGTTTTCGCACCGGGATCGAACACGGTGATGACGCCTTCGGCCGGCACGAGATTGGTGCTGAACGAGTTCCAGTCGGCGAGATCAGTGGAGAACTGGATGACGTAATTCCGGTTCGTTTCCCCGATCAGTGATAATTCGAACCCGTCGGATTCGATCCCCTGGAAGTTCTGAGCCGCGGCTGTCAAGAGAACCAAACCGTCTTCGACTGCACCCAAATCAACAATCGGCGACCCATTGTCATCACCGTCAACCACCCGCGGGTAGCCGCGCTGATCCGTCGCGGGGAGGCCGGCGTTGTTGCCGGCGTCGATGGCCGGGCTTCCGTTAAGCAGGGCATGGGTCCAGGTGGGGCCGCCATTGTCCTGGAGCGGAGTCAATTGCGGGTCCGCTTCGGACACAATGCCGCCAGTGAAGCCGTTGTTGACCTGGATGAGGTTGCGGTTGCCGAAGTCCACGTTGGTGGCTCCCGAAATATTGGTCGAAAAATAATCGCTCGCGCCGGAAAGGGTATCGCCCAAAATGGTATTGCGAATATAGACGCTGGAAATCTCACCTTCGCCGACGTTACAAATGCCGCCGCCGCCCTGGGGAGCCTGGTTGTAGGCGAAAGTGCCGTTAAGGACGCTGACAGAGCCATCAACGTTGAATATACCGCCGCCAAGGCCCATCCCATTGGAGCCGACGCTGCCCACCATGGTTCCGCCCGCTCCACCCAGGGCCGCATTACCGGAGAAGGTGCAATTGGTAACAGTGACCACGCCGTACACGCTAAATACGGCGCCGCCCAACCCGGCGCCCCCGCCGCCGGCGCTGCCAAGATTTCCCGAGTCGTCCCCGGTCGCGCCGCTGGCCCCGCCGCCGTATCCCGGCGGGCCGATCGTGCCTCCAGGGGTCCCGCCGCCGGGACCGCCGACGCCGCCGCCAAAACCGCCTGTCCCTCCAGGGCCGCCGGCGGCGCCTCGATTTCCGAGAGTGTCGTAAGCCCCCCCGCCACCGCCGCCGCCGCCAAATCCACCATAGCCCCCGCCGCCGCTGCCGTTGCCGGCACTGCCGCTGCCGCCGCCGCCCCCTCCGCCTCCGATCCCACCGTCAAGCCCCGTCCCGGTTCCGGCGCCGCCGACGCCGCCGGTCGGAAGGCCGCCGGTTCCGCCAATTGAACTGGCCCCTCCAATTGCGCCGTCACCACCCATGCCGCCGCCGCCCCCGCCGCTGCCCTCGCCGCCTCCAGTGGCACCGCCGCCGCCCGCGCCGCCAAGGGCCTGGTTGCCAGTCAGCGTCGAATTCTCCAAATCGAGCGTGCCCCAATTAAAAATGGCCCCTCCGATACCCGCCCCTCCGCCTCCGCTGCCGCCGCGCTGATAACCGGAACCTCCGTCGCCGCCTTGGGAAAGGCCGTTGGCAAGGGTGACGTTACTGAGTGTTAGCGAACCGCCCGGAGCCACATAAAACAACCGCATCGCGGGCGCGCCGTTGGAACGGGCTATGACGACGCCATTGGAGCCAACCGGTCCGGTGATGGCGATGCGGTTTGTGATGATGATCGACGACGGGCCAAACGTCGTGTCGCCCACAGTGACAAGATTGACCACCCCGGAACTGTCGGCGAAAAGACCATTGCTGAAAACAATTGAGGAGGCGACCTGGCTGTCAAGAATCGCCTGCCGGAGCGAACCGGGGCCGCTGTCGTTGAGGTTAACCACGATAAACTGCAAGTTCAACGGCAACTCGGTTAGCCTTAGGCGACGCGGGATGGGAAGAACACCGGTTGCCAGCGGCGCCAGGTCCGAACCGTCTCCGTTGAGGGTCCAAAGGGCGCTTGCGCCCGCGTCAGCCAGATAAATTTTGGAGGCGACCGGGTCGAATTCCAGGGCGGTGCAGCGTTGGACGCTGCCGCCGCCTGCGGCGGTAAAGAGAAGCGTGTTCGTCAGCCCGGCATAATCGATCCGCTGGACGGTATTGCTGCTTTGAATCGAACTGCTGGTCGCATAATAGATGAGTTTATTGGTGACATCGAGCGCCAGGTCGAGAGGCGCGGCGGCCAAATTTTCCGCGACCGATGACAGATCGTCGCCTCCCAAAGTGACGCTCCAGAGTGCATTGGTGCCCGCGTCGGAGAAGAAGATGAGCGAATGAAGCAGGTCCAACGCCAGGGCCGTACAACGACTGACGCCGTTGCCGGATGATCCGCCTGCGGTGACCAGGACGGTACTGACATCTCCGGAGTAGGACACTCTTTGAATGGTGTTATCGGATTGGATCCAACTGCTGGTCGTGAAGTAGATTTGTTGGTTGACCGTGTCCAGTGCCAAGTCGGTGGGCGTGCTGTTTGTAAGCGTCGCCACGGCGGTCAGGCTGCTGCCGTCCAAGTTCATTCGCCAGATTGTCTGCCCGGCCGCATCGAGGAGAAAAACCTTCTGCGCGGAGGAATCCACGGCAATCGCCGTGCAACAAATCACGCCGTCGCTCGCGGCCCCGGTTGCGGTGAATATGGAGTCATTCGCCGCGCCGTTGGTTGAGAGGATTTCAACGGTATTGTTCGCCTGCGTGGCGCTACTGGTGGCGTAGAAAAGCTCGTGGCTCCAGGCCCGCGAAGCCGCCAGGCAAAACCCCGCAAGCAGCAAGCTCCGCCAGATCGATCCATTGGACATGCGATTGTTCATCGGGTCCTGGGTGCGGACCAGGTCAACTTCGCGAGGGGTAAACGCCCACGAGCGCGATGCAAAAGTTCACGCACAGCACCGGCTGAATGTTCGGGTGGGCCGCGCCTGAACCTGCGTTTTCGATCATTCCTGTGCCCATTGTGTTGTTGGCAGCGGCGTTGGTGTAGTCCAGGGACGTGCCGGTCGATTCCACTGCCGGCAAACCATTTGCGGGACTGGCCTGGTTGCCGCCGTTTGTGTTGCATGCGACGGCATGGCTGTGGACAGGCATTTGGCTGGACGTCAGGGTCACGGTTTCAACTCCGGTCTGCTCGCCGAGAACGTAGGGCGAGAGACTGATTCCCTGCCCTTGATGGACCGGGACGCGGCTTTGCAGATTCGGCAGGGCGAAGTTGGTTATGCCGTCACCGCCATAAGTCGTGCCCAGCAGGGCAAACAAGGCGTCGTTTTGCGCAATGGACAGGAGTTGGCCGTTGCACAAGGCCCAACTTCTGGGCGGAAAACTGAATCCGAACATTCTTATCTCACCGACAAACGGTTCTGACATAATTCATCCTTTGCATCGGTTTTCCCAGGAAATGTGGTTCCTGGGGCGATTGACCAAAGCCTGGTAATCTATTTTCGCCGGGTTTCTTGTGTTGATGGGCACGAGGAAAAGGTCAAATCGCCCCAGCTTCTCGTGGGCGACCGGGTAAGTGTTCTGTTGAACCAAATCAGCGCGGGAACCGGAGAAAATAAGCGAGAATTTTTCGTTGCGGGCATCGTGAGGCGGACGCTGGCCGCGTTTGAGGGGTCTATCCTGGCGTATTTTCACTTCAGCCAGGGTGACTTCAATCGTCCTGCCTGCCCCCGCCTCAATGCGAAAAGGAGTGTTCACCTGGCTAGCCAACGCGGAACCACTGATCTCGCTGAGAGACCTTTTTCTCCAAAGAGGCGCGGCAGAATCGGCCACGCCGGCGGTCGGAACCGTCAAGGCCGCCGCAATCAGGGCGGAGCAATCAATCAGGAATTTTCGCCTCGTTGGCACAGGACAATCTATGGACTTTTTGATCCAAACAAATCGCGCCCACGGAGTCAATTCAATTCATTTCCCAAGTCTAAATGGCCCGGCTGAAATCACCTTATTGAGGGGTGAAAAAGGGGGATCAAAAAGCAATTCAATGGCGGAGATCGTACCGCTCCGGGCGGGGCCACGCGCCCCCGTGCCCTGCCGCGCTGCACCCGCCCTCCGCCAAGTCGCGCCGCTTAGGAATTGCTTGCGGAGAATTGCTGATTTTAAAGGCGGACTGACCTTTTGTATTTCAGTAAATAATAAAGGACGGTATTAGTGGTAAATGCAAATCGCAGGTCACAAATGTCACATTTGCAACCGGAGCATAGTATTATCCAACCAAGGCAAGTTCTGTCCTCGTTGCGAAATTGTCGTGCATGTGGCGTGCGAGCCAAGACCTGTCTGCGGTTCCTGTGGCAAGCAATTTGAAGCCTTTAAATTGCCAAAGTCCGATCCTGCCGGTGACGCGGTTCTCCCGCGTGCTTTACGACCTGCCAAGATGGACGGCCCGGTAATGGTGCTCGCCGCCCTGTTTGCGATATTATTCGGATTTATCATATATTGCTTCTGGTGGGCAGTTGGCCATCAGCATTGAAAAATCGTCGGAGAATCTCGATTCGCGATCAATTGCATCAATTGTACCCAGCATTGTATCCGCGCGAACTTTTTCGAGTGCTTTTCGGTTTCTTCGAGTCAACATTGACAATCGGAAAATGTTCACGAAACCCCTGATTTCATTGATTAAATCCCGTGTTGTCCTTTCGAGGGACTTTGGAGAACGTTCCTGCATCCTTATTTATCCGAGGCATCGACGAGATGTGTTGTGGTCACATTATTCGCGGCGGTCCCTTGCCCGGTTTGGAGCGAACGGCGCACCTCCGGCGGAAGCTCCCACAGAAGGCGTGGCGTCCGGTCAATATCAAAATCCGATTTCATCAGGAAGGCAAGGGACGGGAATCGCCTCACGACCGGGTTCAGGAACGAGTTGATTTCACGCCGCACGGCATTCGGCGGCACCGTGCCCAGAGGCTCACCCCAGGTCCACAGCTTGCCATCCTTCGCCAATAGCAAGGTTGTTTCTCCTTCCGGCCCGAAGGCCCAAGGATCGAAAGTGAAGGGCAAGCGTTGAGGCGATGCCAATTCGGATACGTTTGTGCCGAGGCCGAATTGATCTTCCGGGTTACTTCCACAGCCCCACCAACTTCCGTCCTTCTTGCGGACGAAAAATGAATTTATGCTCGGATAAATCTCAGCCCAATCGTGGTCCGTGCCGATCTGCGTTAAGCCATCCGTAGGATTGGCAACGAATGCCGGTGCGGCAATATGAGCGTTGCCGCTCTTGAGCCAGAGTGTGCCATCGGCCCTTAGCGCCAGCATCGTGAAATCGTGGGCCGAGATGGCGACCCAATTCGTATCAGGCGCGATTTGCCTTGGCGCCCAATCCTCTTCAAACGCCCCTTTTCCCCAGCACCAGAGCGTGCCGTTGCTCTTAATGGCGTAGCTGATAAAGCCACCCGCGGCGATCATCTGCCAATCCCGATCCACGCCGATCAGGGTCGGAACAGCCCGGTTGTTCGTGGTGCCGTCACCTAATTGCCCGTAGTTATTGTAGCCCCAACCCCAAAGCGAACCGTCATTCTTTATTGCCAGACTGCGGTTAATGCCGGCGCAGATTTGGGACCAGTTAGTTTGGGTGCCGATACGGATTGGAGTGCCGTAGTTGGTTCTGAAATCTCCCTTGCCGACTTGTCCAACGCCATTCAAACCCCAAGCCCAAAGACTGCCATCCCGTTTCAACGCCACCGTATGCGTCATACTACCTGCAACCCGCGACCAATCCGAATCCGAACCGACCCGCTGAGGAACCTCAAAGGAAGCAGGACTCGGAAACACATTCATCAGGCTGTAAGGGTTAAATCCCGCAGCCCCACCCCAGGCCCAAAGTGAGCCGTCGGGAGCAGGTAGCACCACCGAGTCCGAGTCGCAGACGAACTGCGGCGTCACTTTGCCCGGCGGCAAGGGGGTGCCTGTCCAGATCCCAGGCCCATGAACTTGATCCGCTGCCAACACCGCCAAAAAAATCATGCCTGCTACCACCCCGAAAGCTGTAAGCCGTTTTTTCATACCCGGACGAAACTTAGCCACCCTAACGCCACTCGCCACTCGCTGGCAACGTCCAACCGCTCAATCATTTCACTTTCCACATTCCACTTTACTTCCAGGAGTGCAACTCTGAAAAATTCAGCGGTAACTTTTCTCATGCCTGTCAATCTTGTCGCCATTTCGTTGCGGCCCGAAGGGCCCGCGGACGGGCCGTTTCTGCTGGAACTTTACGCCGGCGCGCGCCAGGCGGAACTGGATGCCACCGGCTGGCCCGAGCTAACGCGAAAAGCCTTTGTGGCAATGCAGTTTAACGCCCAGCAACAGGGCTACCGCGCCGCCTTTCCTAACGCGCAATTCGCAATCATCCTGAAGGGCGATCAACCGATCGGACGGATCGTCGTCCACCGTGCGCAAGACGAGTTTCGGTTGGTGGACATTGCCGTGCTGCCGGCGCATCGAGGGCAGGGCGCTGGAACCGTGTTGATTCAAAATCTTTTGCGCGAAGCCGCCGCTGTCGGGAAGCCGGTCCGGTTGAGCATCGTGAAAGGTGAGCGGACTTTCCGGTTGTATCAACGTCTGGGATTCAGGAAAACAGGCGAAGACAGCGTGCGCGACCAGATGGAGTGGGGCGACGGTCTTCCTTGAGACGACCCAGGTTCATTCGTGAGCCGGCGCCGGCGCAACGTCGTGGCGCCATCATTTCGTCTGTGCCAGCCGTTGCGTTTCCAGTTGTTGATAAACTTCATCGAGCCATTGCCTGGCGAATCCCCGCATTCCTTCCGGCGCCCCGCGGTTCTTGGCATCCGTGTCATCGACATACGGCAGCACGGGGTTTTTGGCGTGAAACCCGCAAACGCGCGCCACGGCGTCGGGCGGTTCGGCAGCGCAGTCCACGCCCCAATAACGCATCAACGAGGGCCAGACGATCCCCGGCAATTGCCGATAATTGACTAGCCTGCCGCGCCCGCTCCGCGCCCGCTCCAAACCTGCCTTATAAATCCAGTTCAACACTCTGCCACCGTATTCTCCCAGGCTCATGCGGCCGGCAGCCTCGGCGTCCCAGCCAAACAAGGCCGGTTCCAGCACACCGGGAATCATCTGCGCCCCCATTTGGCGGCTCTGGGACATGAGAACTTCCACCGGTTCGCGATAAACAAAAATCCACGGCACAGTCGGAAAAGCCCTTTCAATGATGGGCATGAAAAGCGCGTGCCAGGAATCGAATTTTACAAAAAGGCGTTTCTCGGCGGCAAAACGCCGCTGGCCCAGGGTGTTTAGCAGCCAGCGCAACCAAAGGACGCGCTGTTCCTCTGAAATTCCCGGATCGCGCGCGTGGGAGCGAAGAACGGCATCGATAGGACTTGATTCAGAAATGACCACGTTCTGCGGCAGCGCGGCGAGCATCTGCGAAATGAGCGTCGAGCCGCAACGCGAACCGTGAAAGATGAAGCCCGTCGGCGGCAGCCCGGGACTCCGTTCGTGGAGTTCTCCGAGCGTTTCCATCGGCGTTTCGTGGCGAAAAAGCAAATGCGCCGGATTCCGCAGGGATTGCCCGACGGTCTGGGCAAAAAACGGATCCGTGAACCGGAGATCGCCCAGGTAACCCCAATCGACCGTGAGGCCGGCTTGCGTCCAACGGAGGCGGATGGGCATCCAACCGGCGAAGTCCTTCATTCTAAATCCACTTCTCCAGCCAGGAGCGGCGGCACTCGCGCAACGCGGCGCGCACGTCCGCTTCCGTGAAGGCGCAATCCCGCTCGGCCCCCAGGCGCACCGCCAGCGCGACGAAACATTCCAGGTCGCCGGCGTGTCGGAGTTCTTCGTGAAGGCCTGGATCCGCCAGGACCAGGTGGCGGAAGCGTTCCAGGTTTTCAGGGGCGATTCTCAAGGCTCAATATGTTGAGGAATCGCCGTGGCCGCTGACGGCGCTCTGGTTCCATAAACCAAGCGCGCCCTCTCCCCATCGAGGGCGCTGATGCCGTTCTCCGTCCATTGGCCGATGACGCCGTCGTATTGCGTGTCCACGGGTTCAATGACCGCGCAAGGGCTGCTACCGACGCCGTCCTTGCATTCCCCCTCGCACTTGGAAGCCCAGCAGATGCGGTAATGCATGATCGAACGGTAATCGTAGGGCAGGGTGCTGACAATCCAGTTGGTCTTTGGTATCCAATCGTAATCATCCGCGCGGCCGGGCTTGATGTTTTCGTAATGGATCGTGACAAACCGGTCGCGGTCCCAACGCTCATGCTCGTGAAAAAAACCCAGGACGTGGCCCAGTTCGTGTGCCGGCATCCATTCTTGTTGGCCCCACCAAAACGCCGTGATGTTCACGTCGGTTCGGACGCCCTTTTTGAACCCAACCTGGCTGGCGTTATTGCCGGCGTCGGTTTTACCCGTGAAATTGACGTATTCCACTTCCTTCGCGCGCGGAACGAATTTTATTTTCGCGCCGGTTTCCATCCAGCGTTGCATCGCTCGCAGCGCGATCGCTTGCTGGGCCGGTGTCAGCCTGGAAATGTCGTAAGGAATGACGCCCCCCGGCCACGCCTGCGGTTTTTCCGTATTCCTCTCCATGTGCGCCGGATCGGAATCGGCGAAAGCCCGCAACGGCAGCAACGCGACCGCGACGATCCCGATAGCGGCCGGCAAGGAGCGAAGCGAGGCCCATTGGCTGCGTCGCGCAAGCCGCGCCCGGCATTCCTTGCGTGAATCCATAACGAGAGACATGTCGTATCGCCTGCAATACTGCCAGGATGGGCCGCGTGTGGCAATCGTGTGGTAGCGCCACTTTGGGCGGAAGATCGTTCGCCGAGCTTGAAGGAACACACCCGTTCAGGGAAACTTGCGGCAATGGAACGCCGCTAAAATCGCGAGCGCAGTTATGAATCTGAAACAACCCTCACCGCGAATTCTTCCGTCAAATGAGACTGACTTGCCGGCGATTGCCAGGCTCGCGGACATCATTTGGCGCGCGCACTATCCCGGCATCATTTCAACTGAGCAAATTGATTACATGCTGGCCAGGATGTACTCGCTGGAAACGTTGCGGGAGGAAATTCGCCTGCGCGCGATTCGTTACGAACGATTGCTCGTCGGGGAGGAGTTTGTCGGTTTTGCCTCGCTTGGCCCGACGGATCAGGCGAAGCAATTCAAGTTGCACAAGATTTACGTGCATCCGGCGTGGCAGGGGCGCGGGCTGGGAAGTTTGCTCATGCGGCATTGCGAACGCGAAGCTTGCAAGCTCGGCGCCAGTCGCCTGCTGCTCGCGGTCAACAAGAAAAATGCAAGAGCGATTGCCGCCTATGAACGAAACGGCTTCGCCATCGTCGATTCCGTCGTCGTGAATATCGGCGGAGGATTCGTCATGGACGATTACGTCATGGCAAAAGAATTGAGAAGCTGATGGCGCGAACACCGTCTGGACCGCCACTGTCTAGCGGCGGTCAACCCTTTCCAGCCAAACGTCGCGTTGCCGGCAGCCTACTTGCAGCCCGTTTGGCAATTTGCCAGGCAGTTTATGTTATTGGTCAAAATGCCCGAAGCGTCAATGGACGTTACAAAATTGCAGTAACTCTGGTGCAAACTAAAAGCGCAGGCAATGGCCCGGCTGGTGCAGGCGGCGGAGCAGCCAAGTCCTTGGACGGCAAAACCGGGATCACACCAAAGCCAGCACATCGCCCCGATCAACCCTCCAAACACATTGCCTTCGTCCGGGTCCGTGACCGCTGAGAATGTAAAGGTCCCCGTATAATTGGTTGCGTATCCGCTATACGTTATTTCGTTTGTGCCGGGACCGGCGACGCTGGTGACCCAACCTCCCCACCCGATCAGTTGCGCGTTTGTCACCAGCGTGAAGTCCCCCTGATCGTCGAGGGCAATGTCATATTTTTGCATCTCGGTCGCCGGAAAAATCATTTGGACCTGAAAGCCGCTGCCGTTGTAATTGGTCGGTCCGTCAAATACCAGGTCCGCATTCGTTTGGGGCAGCTCCGTGAATATGACCGTGTCGCCCGTCGTTTCGTTGGTTACGCTCAGAACCACGGTGGTCTGATTGGTGTCGGGAGGAACCACGCGGTAGAACGCCGAGGGCGCCGACACGGAAAGCGCGGCATTGGTGCGGTCGGTTTCCAAAACGGGGAGCCAATCCGGCGACCCGAGATTCGTGGTGCTCTGCACTTCGTAGCCGGGCGAATTGCCGGTCCAAACCAGGCTGAGCGTCCCGCCGGCTTTTGTGACTTGGGTGATTTTCGGTGAGTCCACGGCCAGGGTTGCGCGAGGAAATTCGCACATAAGAACTGCCGCCAGCAAAAATGCGGCCGCATAACGGATCAGCGTGGACAGGGGGACGGGTCGGGTTTTGATTCTTACTTTCATTGGCTTTTTACTTTCATCGCACTTTGGCGCGCCCGCCCTCGACGGAGGCTGCCGCTTCGATTCAAGCGCGTTACGGGCCTCACGCGGGCGCGCGTTCTAAAAGCCAAAGTATGGCGACATTCAGGAAGAGCTTCAAGGTCAAAATGCGCCAAAATGCGCCGGGAGCAGAGGTCATTCGTGCTCGTAAAAGGCCCGGTGGGCCCGATAGAGCTACCGTCCCGACTCCGGATAACATCCGCTTGCGGCCGACTGGGATTTAGCGGCAAGCCCGTGCGGCCACCAATCCCAAAATTTCGCGCGCTGAGCCGGCCTTGAGACATAAGCTCAACGCAAAGTAAATCGCCGTGGCGGCGATCATCGGCACAAACACCTCTCCCAATCTGAGCGCCAGAGTCGAATGCCCAAGATGACTTTGCCAGGCCACCCGGATTCCCCACGCGGTCAGCCCCGCGGCCAGCCCTATTGCGCCGATCATCGGATATTGCGCCGCGCTCTCCTTCATCTCCAGCGTCCGCAATTTCTTCCGCAACGCATAGGCCAGCAGGCCCAGATTGAACGTCGCGCTCAGTGTATTGGCGATTCCCAGCGCGCCGGGTCCCAATTGAAACACAAACAGGAACACCACCGCGAAAATCAGGTTGATGGCCAGGCAGAAAATGCTGATCCGCATTGGTGTCAGGATGTCTCCCAATGCGTAAAAAGCCCTCGCGAATATGTTCACCAACGAAAAGGAAACCAGCCCCGGCACAAGGCAAACCAGCGCGAAACTGACCTTCTCCGTCGATTCCGCGTTAAATTTCCCGTGCTGGAACAGCAGCCGGACAATCGGCGCCGCCAGCGTGAACAACAGAACCGAGGCCAGAAGATTGACGAAAATCAAATGCCCGACGGCCTGCCGCAACGTCGCGCGGAACTGGTCATATTTCTTCTCGACTGCAAACCCGGCCAATGTCGGCAACAGGAACGTCGCCAGCGAGATGCCGAAGACCCCCTGCGGCAGCTCCATCAACCGGACGGCGTAAACAAATTCCCCGACAATTTTGGCGTTTTCCCCGAAAGCCAGCCCCTGGGTCAGCATGACATTGATTTGGAAGGCGGCCACGCCAATCGTGCTGGGGATCATTTTTTGCACCACTTCGCGGACGGTCGGGTCGCGCCAGGGCGAAACCCAACGGTAACGAAACCCCTCGCCGCGCAACGTCGGCACTTGAAAAAGCACCTGCGCGACCCCGGCCAGCAGGACGCCGATGGCCAGCGCGAAAACCCGGGTTTCCAGCTTCGCGCCCATCAGCGGGGCAAGAAACCACACCGAGGCAATCATCACGATGTTGAGGACCGCCGCCCCAAGCGCCGGTATGAAAAAATGTCCCCGCGAATTGAGAATGCCGATCATCACGGCGCCCACACAAGCCAGCAGCATGTAGGGAAACATCATCCGCATCAGTTCCAGCATCAGCCGCGAGTCGGCGCCCCACGGCACCACCAGCAACAGGCCCGAGATGATCAGAATTGCGATCACCACCACGCCAAACGAAACCGCAACCAACCCGGAAATGACGGCGTTGGCCGAGTGCCACATGGCGGCATCCCCTTCCTTTTTCTCCTTTGCCTTAAAAATCGGAATAAAGGCGGCCGTCAGCGCTCCCTCGCCAAGCAGCCGGCGAAAAAGATTGGGGACCGTGTACGCCAGCGCAAAAGCGCCATAGATGCCGGAGGTTCCCATGAACGCCGCATAGACCTGCTCGCGCATCAATCCAAGCACGCGGCTGGTCAGCGTCGCCGCCCCGATTCCGCCCGAAGATTTGAGCATTTGCGACATGGCCCCACTACACGAACGGAATTTTGCGGTCTTTTTTCAAGCCTTCGTCAACGTCGTTGCCGTCTGTTCATCTTCATTTCGATTTTTCCCTCCGGCAGTCTTACAGAAGCAAGCCGGGGAAACGAAGAACAATTCTCCGGTTTGAACCAAATTGTCCGACAATCCGCTCCGGAGAGCGGAATCCGTGGTCGCATTTTTCGGTTGCGGCATTCCCGCGCTGTGTCAAAAGGCCGCGATCATTGCAACGTCAGCCGATAAAAGCGGACGGGAGAATTCGTCAAAGCGGGGTAGCTCAAAATCGCGGAACCATTGGTCAGGGTCGGTTTCAGGGGCTGGTTGGGAAGTGAATCGATTGCCAGCAGGCCAGTTCCACCCTAAACGAGCTTTGGCACTGGCAAATGCCTTGCAAATCCGGGCGGTGTGAGGATGATCACAGATCATTTACGCCATGAACAAGAAATCAAATGGGAAATCCCACTTCGAACAGATTCCAGCGGCTTTTGGGAGTCAAATGACAATATCAAGCAGACAGGTAGCGTTTGCGGCCGTGATGATTGTTCTTCTGGCGGTAACGGCCTGCAATAAGGGCGCTACGCCGGCTTCAAACGCGGCAATTCAAACCAATTCGACCTTGTCTCCTCAAGACGTGAAATCACCGAGGCTGGCATGGAATTTGACCACGCTGGTCGACTCTTATGACCACGCCGGCTACAGCAATCCAGTATGGGACGCGCCTGCAAAGGCGGCCTTGACCGAGTTCGCCCGCCGCCGTGCCAATGTTTGTGAAACGAACGAACCCTCAGCGAGCATTATTTCGACCAATGCGGCCGGCGCCGTTGAGTTGGGCTGCAACGATCCGATGGTGAATTATCTATTCATCAATTTCGCGCTCGATAAAACGAACAGCAAGGAAACCTTTACCGCTGCCTTTTGCAAAATGGCCAAGGAGATGCAAAACAGTTCATATCCAAACATACGAAAATTCGCTGCTGCATTCCGAACAGGAGAACAATTTATTCGGGCCAACAACTATCCGACAAATGTGCCACCGGAAATCAAGGAAATAGGCCACGACATGGACGAGGATCTGAAAGCCTCCCTGGATGACAACTCGATCCCGTCAGAGGAGATTTACGACGCGTGCGATGAGTTCCTTGAGATGTGGAAGACCAGCCCCAAAAAGTATCAGATGTACTATCATGCCATTGAACCGCAGTTGTTCAAGAATTGGCCGGACGCGTCCACAAGCTGGCTGCTAAAGGGAGAGGGCAACATTGACATCGCATGGCAAGGGCGCGGCGGCGGTTACGCGGACACGGTTACCGAGGAGGGCTGGAAACAATTTAAGGATCATTTGGCCATAGCCGACGAGGCGCTGGGTCACGCATGGCAATTGAACCCCAAGGACCCGCGCATAGCCGTCATGATGATTTGGGTGGAACTGGGGCAGGGCCAGGGGCGGGATCGAATGGAAATGTGGTTCCAGCGCGCGATGGAACTTGACCCGAACGACTATGATGCCTGTAGCGTAAAATGTCTCTACCTTGAGCCGAAATGGCATGGCTCCATCGAGGAAATGCTTACGTTTGGCCGATCATGTGTTGCCAACAAGCAGTGGGGAGGCCGGGTGCCGCTTGTCTTGGTGGATGCCCATTGGGACATCCCTCGCTACTATCTTACCGGCTCTGAGAAGACGAATTATTGGAAGCAGCCGCAAGTTTGGCCAGACATTGAATCGGCCTATGAGCGCTTCTTTGAGGCGAACACTGATGTTGCCAGTTACTATCACAACTATGCCTTGTACGCGTACAAATGCGAGCAGTGGGACAAATTGAACGAGCTGATTTCAAAGCTTGGGCCAGTCAATTACGATTTTTTTGGCGGGAAGACCGAGTTCGACAAAATGGTTCGGCTCGCCAAAGAACACGCTGGCAAACCTAGTGGATGACACATCCCTGGACAATCCCGCGCGGTCGGAATTTTTTCGCATCTGTCAAAAGCTTCGGGCGTGTCCGTAACGAGTTCAGCGGTCCCGGCCGGAACGCACCTCCGCTCCAGGCCGGGAACCACCGGTTTAAATCGCGATTCCCGTTTGACATGAGCGCATGCGCAGGTGTCAGTCCTAACTTTTGACACAATCTATGCATTTGTCATTTTTTCCTTTCGCGCACAAGAGATGGGGCGGTACGGTTCCAATCTCAAACGCCCGTAATTGAGTTCGTTCCTGTTGACCGGCTTGCAGGCGGCGGGCATCCTCCTGGCGGCGAATGAATAAGAATCAGCGGCGCAAGGTTTGGATTTGCGTGTCTCTGGCGGCGGTGACTTTGGCAGTCTATGGACAGGCGTTGCGTTGCCAATTTCTAACGGGTGCAGGTGTCAGTCCTAACTTTTGACACAATCTATGCATTTGTCATTTTTTCCTTTCGCGCACAAGAGATGAGGCGGTACGGTTCCAATCTCAAACGCCCGTAATTGAGTTCGTTCCTGTTGACCGGCTTGCAGGCGGCGGGCATCCTTTTGGCGGCGAATGAATAAGAATCAGCGGCGCAAGGTGTGGATTTGCGTGTCTCTGGCGGCGGTGACTTTGGCAGTCTATGGACAGGCGTTGCGTTGCCAATTTCTAACGTTCGACGATCAGGCTTATGTGACCGAAAACCGTCATGTCCTGCCAGGATTGACGTTTGCTGACATCGGATGGGCCTTCCGCAGTGTGACGGCGGGAAACTGGCATCCGCTGACGATGCTCTCGCACATGCTGGATTGCCA
>DATKFW010000092.1:0-32106 GCA_035511075.1 Vulcanimicrobiaceae bacterium | reverse complement strand
GCTTCAAACGACCGGGACAGTTTTGGAGCAAGCGAGGTGACGAGGCGTTGCTGTGCCTGGAAATGTTATGGCGCAATGACCGTTGGCATCTCCTCTTCCCTCACACTTCATTCAATCCTGCAAGAAACTGAGATGCGCCCGTCGTCTTCGCCGGAGCGGTGTCTGGTCACATCTCTCGCCAAGGCGAACTTGGGCGTTTTTCGATGCCCGCATTTTTGCCTTGCGTCTGAGCAAAAAAGTATGCACTTTTCACAGATGAAGGCGACGCTGACAGAACTGCGCAGAGATACCGGCCGCATCATGGGTGCGGTGATTCACGGACACCACGCCGTCGAACTTACGCAACACGGAGAAACCGTGGCGGATATCCAGCCACATGCAAAGCCTTTAAGCGGCGCTGAATTTGCCCGCCGGTGGAAGAAGCGCAAACCGCTGGACAAAGCAACCGCCCGAGAAATCGCCGCCGCGATCAAGTCCGTGGACCAGGCTGGGTGAAATTTCTAATTGACACTTCCATCCTCATCGAAGCCGAGCGGCGGAGGTTTGATCTTGGCGGCTGGCTTCAAAATGCCGAAGAAGTTCACATTTGCGATGCGACTGTGTCCGAGTATCTGGCCGGCCAGCCTCTCAGAGACGAAAGCAAACGCAAGCGATGGCGTGAATTCTGGTCGTCTCTCGATCTGCCCTCAAAACCTCTGACCCGCCCGGTCTGCGAGCTGGCTGGCGCATTGATTTTTCTGGCGCGCAGCAAAGGAAAGACGGTTCCGCTTGGCGACGGTCTGCACGCGGCGGTGGCCGAACTGCAAGGTCTGGAAGTGCTGGAGTCCGACGTGGAGCATTTTGCCGCCATGGGCGTAAAGGCGCGGAATCCGTTGCTGGAAGATCCGCCCACAGCGCCGCGTCCCTAACCGGACATTCCAAGTGTCCGCCATCCCGCATTTTCAAGAGTATATCAGGTACGACAGAACCACAGTCGCGTCGTCACGGTCTTTGCATCTGTTTTTCGGCAGTCACCCGGCGTATATGCGTTCCTGGATGAACTTTTTTAAAAAACCTGTTGACGTGTTCCACCTCGACTCGTAAGAATACCACCGCATTGATAGTGAGGCGCCTTCGCTGGTGAGTGCCAAACCGATTGCGACCACTATTGATGCGTAACTAAAGCGAGGCAGTTCAGTTGTAAACTGGCTGACTCAGAGAAGTATGTATGTATATGAAAGACAAGAACATAGGTATCCTCACTGACGCAGACAACACTACAAACGCATCCCTCATTATTCCCATTGTCAAATTGGCGCAATGCGCAGGTCACCTGTCCGGGCTCGTGCTGTTTGGAAACTGGGATTCACCAGCTCTCGCAGCTTGGAAACGCCCGGAAATAATCTCCCAACTCGAAAAATGGGGTGCCGTCTGGTCCAAAGTTCCGTCGACACGTCCAGGGAAAAACGCTTCGGACATCGCCCTGACATATGAGGCGGCTGTTATGGCTAAGGAACGCCACGTCACTGAGATTTGGCTCGTTTCTGGAGACTCAGATTTCACCCCGATGATTAATCGCCTTCGGGCCGACGGCATATCCGTCGTCGTGTTTGGCCCAAGGACCAGCACTGAAGGACTAAGGGTGGCTTGTAACTCCTTCATTCTTTTGGAAGACCTCCAGATCGGCGTGGAGACTGCGGCAAGCACGGCACACCCGTCGCTCCCCACCACCTTCGCAGCAAAGAGAGTCAACGCCACGGTGCGCGAAATCGTTGACACGCTCGTCGCCGACAACCGCGGCTGGTTTCACGGCTTTGTTGACACCGTAGGGGAGAAGTTTGGCTTCATTCGAGTCAACAGTGTTGATCGCCTCTTCTTCGGTGCGCATCATGTGGATCACCCTATGACGATCCACGATCTCCGCTCCGGCGATGCGGTTGAATTCCGGCTCAGTCGAAACCGACAGGGCCTTGTCGCGTGCCACATCCGCAAAACGTTGGCTTTTCGCGCCGCATAACCCCCAAACCAAAGGCGATATATGCCCGTACGAATTTTCGATTTGGCAAAAAAACTCGGCATTGAAAGCAAGGATGTCCTTGCAAAAGCCAAGGATTTGGGCATTGCCCAAGCCAAAAACCCCTCCAGTTCGCTCGACAAAATCACAGCTGAGTTTCTTGAGAAAGAATTGGTCAAATTGTTCCCCCAGCCAGTGCCAGCCTCCCCCGCGCTGGCGCCATCGGGTGGTAACCTTTCACAAGCAAGTCCAACACCAGTTCAACCCGGCTCCCTACAGACTAAGACCCGCGGCATTTCGATTCGGACCATCAGCACAGAGATTCACGGTCTAGTCGAGCGCATCCTCGCAGGCGAGGTACCTTTCGTGCTTGAGGTTGCTCGCGATGACGGCTCTCCACCGCTTCGGGTCAAAGTTGTGCCGGAACTTCCTCCGGCCACCCTACCTCCGAGGCGTTCTCTTGAACCGACGCCGCGCGCTGAACTGGACGAGCACGCGAAACGTATCTTCTTGGGGGCCTACTATTACGCAAGCAGTACCACCGACGACGGCTGGGTGAATTTGGCAGAGTACGGTAGCACCCTTAAGAAACAGGACCCAACCTTTCAGGCGCAGGACTTCGGCGAGAAAAGCCTAGGCGGGTTAGTTCGCCGGATTGGCATTTTCGACATCAAGTCGGACGGCAGCGCGCTCCCGGTGTACTACATCCGCCTAAAGCCCGACGCTACATCTATCCCACTCCGGCCTGCTGCGCCGCCTCAACAAGAAGCGACACAGCCAAGGCGTCACGCAACGGGCAAAATTCACAACCTCAAACTCGGCTTCGGATTCATCGCGCCTGATGACGGTAGCGAGAACGCCTTTTTCCACGCAACGGAGGTCACCGGCTGCACCATCTTTGATCTTCGCCCTGGCGATCCGGTCATATACGAGGCAGGCGAAAACGAACGCGGCCCTTGCGCGTGGAAAATCAGACGCCGCAGCTGAAACCCAGAAACCCGCGACACGCTCTCACCTGGCTCGTTGCCGCACTTTTTTCCTCATATTTGCTCCCGCCCCACTCGTAATACATCGAGGTTCAGCATGAAACGGCATCACGGGGAGCAATCAGTTTTCTGGCGGTCGCGGCAAGCCCTGCAATCAGATCCGGTTTCATATCAGTTACGACAGAACCATAATCGCGTCGTCACGGTCTTTGCATCTGTTTTTCGGCATTCACCCCGCCTGTCGGCTGGGGTGTGGCTACGCTCAAACTCGCCGCGGTATGGACTTCTGGAAAACGGCTGCCGGAATTTGCATGGGCATCACAACGCTATGCTCGGTCTTTACATTGGGGTTGCGGTATGAGGAGTGGCATCGAACCAAGTATCAGGCCCGGAAGGAGGGCGATGTAACGCCAACAACTCCTGTCGAACCGCGATTCCCCAAACTGAGAAACTTTCTTTCTTCCGTTATCGGGATTTCGACGGTTTTGTTTATGATTTCTGGATACCTTTGGCTTTCGGACATAAACAGGGCAGTGGATAAACGATTGCGAGACAGTGAGGGGGATCGGCTGGCTGGATTGCACACCATAGCGGAGCCTAATTTTACCTGCATGATTGGCATGGCAATTCCAGGTATCACCACTGCGGGAACCAACAACGAAGAAAAAACAACGATCACTTTATTGATGAGACTGTCTAATCAGGGCGCTCAGTCAGTTGCTTGGAATTGGCATCTCAAGGCAAAAGTCACCGGCGAAGACTTGGATGCGGATGGTGACGATTCATTATCCACCATTTACAATCCGGGCGGCCCATCCAACCTCGCGAAGCTTGGACCAGAGAGCAACCTCTCTCGATTGTTCGCAGAAAACCCGATGGCTACTGGCGCGGCAAAAACAGGGTGGGTGTCGTTTCCATTCAGCAGACAGCAATACGACGAACCGGGAAGATCAGGTGTTGTTTACATAGTTAGCTTTTTGGATTCGCACTTCAAAATTTATTCGGCTCAGATGACAAATCTTGCTTCTCAGAAAAGTCCTAATTACGGTCCATTACCGATACCTGCAAAGTAATCACACACGACCGTCCTCTGTTCCTGGATGAATCCCTTCTGGACAACATCAGCCGCACTGGCTACTCTTGCAAACGCCCGAAATGAAGATCAAAGCCAAAGCTTCCCTGATTCTGCTGGCGTTGGCGGCGGCGGTTGTTTCGCAAGCCGCGGATTATCCCGGGCCGACGGAGAGCAATTTCGTCATCCGCGATTTTCAATTTATTTCCGGTCAAACTCTCCCTGAAATGCGAGTGCATTATCGCACGTTCGGCGCGCCCCGCCGCGACGACAAAGGCATCGTTCGCAACGCCGTTTTGATTCTTCATGGCACCACGGGCAGCGGCGCGCAGTTTCTCCGGCCTGAATTTGCCGGGGAGCTTTTTGGACCGGGCCAGCCGCTTGATGTGTCGCAATATTTTATCATCCTGCCCGACGGCATCGGCCATGGCAAATCCAGCAAGCCCAGCGACGGCCTGCGGGCGAAGTTTCCGAACTACGGCTATCGCGACATGGTTGAAGCTCAGTATCGTCTCCTGACAGACGGGTTGAATGTGAATCATCTTCGGCTCGTCATGGGCACTTCCATGGGCGGGATGCAGACGTGGCTCTGGGGTGAAATTCATCCCGATTTCATGGACGCGCTCATGCCGCTGGCAAGTCTTCCCACGCAAATCTCCGGCCGCAACCGCGTCTGGCGCCGGATGATCATCGACGCGATTCGCGGCGCTCCCGACTGGCAGGATGGCAATTACCAGGCCCAACCCTACGGCCTGCGCCTGGCGGGCGAAGCGCTTTATTTCATGAGCGAAAATCCGGCGATGCGCTCCAAGGAAGCGCCGACGCTTCAACGGGCGGACGCATCGCTCGACGCTTCCGTCACGAGGTTTTGCGCGAATTACGACGCCAACGACGTGCTTTACGCGGTGGAGGCGTCGCGCGATTACGATCCAGGTCCCGGTCTGGCGGACATCAAGGCGCCGCTGCTGGCTATTAATTCCGCTGACGATCTCATCAATCCGCCGGACCAGGGAATTCTCGAACGCGAGATCAAACGCGTGCCGCACGGCCGCGCCATCGTCATTCCTGAAAGCGATCAAACCGTCGGCCACGGCAGCCACACCAAGGCCGTGCTGTGGGAGAGGGATCTCGTGGGGTTTTTGAAGGAGACCGAGCCCCAATGACGGCTGGGCATCAATCCATCTTGGACGGCCGGACGAAAGGAAAAACGCAATTATGATCAACCCCATTTGGATTGCATCCGTCGGAACCCTGGTATTGTTGGCGGCGATTCCGCTGCCGGCCCGCGCCCAGGATTCGGAGGACGCGAAGTTAAATTCCTATTTCAAAAGTTATCTCGACGAGGAATTCCGCCAGCAACCGCTGGAAGCGACCGGCCTGGGGGATCATCGCTTTGACAATTTGATGGACGACATTTCGCCGCAAGCCCGCGCCGGCTGGCTGGCGTTCGCGCGCCAAACGCTCAAGGAATTGCCCAGGAAAGTGGACTACAAGCGGCTCAGCCGCGATGGCCAGATTGATTTCGAGATATTTCAGCACGAGCTTGAGACGGACATCTGGCTGACGGAAAACACGCATCCCTTCGAGGAGGACCCGCGCACTTACGGCGGCTACATCAACGACGGCGTTTATCTGCTGCTCACCCATTCCACCCTGCCAAAGGAAGTCAACATTTCCAACTGCCTGGCTCGCATGGCGGAAATTCCGCGAATCATCGCGGCGGCAAAGTCAACCCTGACCCATCCGCCCAAGGCGATCCTGGACACGGCCGTCCGCCAGAATCGCGGCGCGATTTCATTTTACCAAACGGAACTATTTGAACTTGCCGGTGATACCGCGCAACTCGACAAGCTCAAATCCGCCGCCGCCGCCGTCGTGGCGGAGTTGCAGGATTATCAAAAATTTCTCGAAGGCGATTTGACGTCCCGCGCCACGGGTCAATGGCGGCTGGGCGAGGCAAAATTCAAACGCAAGCTGGAATTGGTGCTCGATTCGGGAATGAGCGCCGATCAAGTGCTCGCGGACGCCGAGGCGGAGTTCGCCAGCGTTCGTCGCGATATGTATGTCGTGGCGCGCCAGCTTTGGCCGGTTTATTTTCCAGATACCGTGCTGCCGCCGGACGATCCCGACGGCCGGCGCGACACGATCACCAAAGTCATTGACGCCGTGGACCAGGAGCACGGCCAGCCGGATACTTTGGTCGCCGACGCGCGCGCGACGGTGGAAAAAATCAAGGCGTTCATACGCAAACGCAATTATCTTCGCCTGCCCGACCCGGATAATTGCCAGGTCATCGAAATGCCGGAATTTCGCCGCGGCAATTCCCTCGCCTATCTCGACAATGCCCCGCCGCTGGACCCCAAGGCGTCAAGCTATTACGCCGTAAGTCCGCCGCCGTCGGACTGGACGCCGGCGCAGGTGAAAAGTTTTCTGGAGGAATACAACAGTCACATGCTGCAAATCCTGACGATTCACGAGGGGTATCCCGGCCATTACGTTCAACTCGAACGCGCCAACGCCAATCCTTCCCTGATTCGGCGTGTGTATCAATCCGGCCCGTTCGTCGAAGGCTGGGCGGTTTACGGGGAAGTCACGATGCTCAACGAAGGCTATGGCGGCGGCGATCTGCGCCTGCGCCTGATGCAACAGAAGTTCTATTTGCGCGCCGTGGCCAACGCGATACTCGACCACAAAATGCACTGCGCGCAAATGTCCGATGAGGAAGCAATGAAGTTTCTGACCCAGGACGCGTTTCAATCCGAGGGCGAGGCCAAACTCAAACTCATTCGCGCCAAACAAAGCTCGACGCAACTGAGCACCTACTTCGTTGGACGCATGGCCCATTACCGGCTCCATCAGCAAATCGAGCGCGAACTTGGCGACAAATTCGATCTGGCCCAGTATCACGAGGCCGTCCTTTCGCATGGCTCCGTTCCTGTCAAATACTTGCCCGAACTGGTCCGCAGGGATTTGAACCTGTCGCAATGAAGACTGCGGGCAAGATCAGTCCCCCGCGTTGCGGCTGCGCAAGCAAGAGCCGGCGCGTAATCCTCGTTCTTGCGATTTTGGCGACTCTTGCAGTTCTGTTTTTTCGAAAATCGATCTCCAACCGGTTGGTCGAACACGTCGTCCTCGCCAACGACGCGCCATCCGAGGAACTCCTTCAACACGCCATTCAATCTTCGCCAAATCCCCAAGCCGAACTTCTTGCGGCTTGGAACACGGGCAAAATTGTGCAACGCGAACTGGCAATTCGTACCGTAGCCAGCATAGCGCCGCCCGATCATGCGTGTCCGCCGGGTTTGGAGGGCGTGCTGCTGGCAGGCGCGTTGGACCCGGACGAAAACGTCCGCGAAACCGCGCTGTCCGAACTGAACCTGCGCCACGATCCCGCGTTGGCGGCGCTGGCAGGGGCGCAATTGACAGACGCCGATCCCGAAATGCGCCTGCTCGGTTTGCAATATCTAAAGGGCGAGCCGGCCAGGGTTGGCGCGTCGATGGCCGCGCCCCTCCTGGATGACGCCGATCCCAGGATCGTCGCGGAGGCTCTCAATCTGATGAATCATTGGTCCGGCGAGGACTTCGGCGTGAAGATGAGAGATGTCTTGCCGGTTGTGAACGCAAAAACCGGACTCCCGGAATTTCCCCCGGAGCGCGTGGCCAGGGTGCGCGCTGGAATGGAACGCGCCAAAGCATGGCTGGCCAAACACAGCGCTGAATTCGCGGCGGCGCCCGCGGCCATCCCCGCGGCGGCTTTCGCGGCTCTTCGACCTCTCTCCGCCGGAGATTTTACCCTGCCCTCATTGGACGGCCCTTCGGTCCGGCTTTCGGATTTTCGCGGCAAGGTCGTGGTACTGAACTTCTGGACAACGTGGTGTACCGCGTGCATCGGAGAGATGCCGGAACTGGTCGAGCTTCAGAAACGGGACGGCGATCATCTGGCCATTTTAGGAACCTCCCTGGATTTCGTGCCCAACGACGACCAGGTGGCAAGACTTCCCTCGCCCGGCGAGATTCGCGCCAAAGTCGCCCGCGTAGTGCGGCAGCGGGGAATCAATTACACCGTGCTGCTGGACGAAACGGGCGCGGTTGGCGCGCGATTCAACGGCGGTGAACTTCCGGCCACCGTAATCATCGATGCCGAGGGGAATGTGCGGCGCCGATTTATCGGGCCTCGAGAAATGGCTGTCTTCAACGCATTTATCACCGCCGCATCACACGCCGTCGGATCGGAAAATTAGCCGCCAATAGCCGGCGCGCCCGCAGAAATCTGACTTGACCGAGCGCCTTCTCTTAGTACAATAACCGAGAGGTTAATGATGATCGGGTACCCCGCACGGTTTGCGATTCTGGTTGGTTTAGCCGCTTCATTGCTGCTTTGTCCCGCGCCTTGTGCCTGGGCGGGTCCGGGCGCGGCCTTCCTTGATCCAACGGCCTTTACTTCGCTCGGAGTATTTAATCCCGAAACAAACGTCGTAGTTGACGTCGACTCGGGCCAAATGTCCGGTGGCGCCTCTTTCACCGGCGTCAATGTGACGCAGGCTGGCTTTCCGCTATGGGTGTTCACCTTTTCCAGTTTCACGCTCAACTCCGGATTGACCGTCACCATTACTAACGACGGCCCGGATTCGCCGGGGGTGGCGTTTCTTTCGCAGAGGGATATGACAATCGCTGGCGCCATCCATGCCGACGGCGAAGTCGGGAGCGCCGCGCTTTACGGGAACGGCGCCGGGGCCGGCAGTAATGGCGAGACCAATACCTTGGGCGGCGACGGCGGCGGTGGCGGGGGTTATGGGGGGATGGGCGGACCTGGCGATGGCGGCACAACCGGCGGCGGCACTTACAATACGGACCTCAGCGCTCAACTTGCCGGTGGAAGCGGTGGCGGAACGGGTGGGGCGTCTCTTGGCGGACCTGGTGGTCTCGGTGGTGGCGCCCTCCAAATAGCGGCGCTTGGCTCCCTAACCCTGAGCGGAACCATCTCGGCCGATGGCGGGGCCGGCGCGATGGGTCAGTTGTCAATCAACACGCCTGGCGGGAGCGGTGGCGGAGGGAGCGGCGGCGGCCTCCTGGTGCAGGCGGGCAAATTGACTGTCAATAGCAACGCGGTGCTTTCAGCCATCGGTGGCGATGGCGGCCCGTCTTACGTCCTGCCTCTGGGCCATTTCAATTTCGCCGGTGGGGGCGGCGGCGGCGGCGGTGGGCGCATCGTCGTTGCTTTCCCTGGCGCTGGGATCACTGGCGGCTCGTTTGCGGTATCCGGCGGCAGCTCGGGTTATGGATTTTCCGGCGACGGCGCCCCGGGAACGGTCAACTTCGTGCAAAGCTCATTGGTTCCCGCGATCCCAAGCATTGCCGCATCGCCTGGCACTTCTGGAAATATCGTTATTTCGTGGCCTTCCTACGCAACGAATTACGCGCTCCAAACCAGCGCCGCACTTGGCGGCGGCGCCGTGTGGAATACGGTCACGGGCGCCGTCGTGGTCGGCAATAATTTTGTATTGACGAACCAGGCCCTGGGCGTCGCCGGCTTTTTCCGGCTGACGCTTCAGTGAAGGTTAAGGTAACCGTTGGACATGACCGTTGTCGCGCCGTGGGCCTCCAGGAAATCTTGATAAGTCAATGCGCTGGTCTGCTCCAAGCCGGCGCGGCTCACCCGGAACACCACGATGACGTCAAGCAGATATTTCGGCTGCGTTTTCATGTTTCCATTCCAAAAAGCCTGGAACCCATCTCATCAATAGGGGATGGGTTCTAAAGACCAGCAACCGTTCCCCTCGGCTTGGCGCGGGTTGTGCTATTCCAATGAACAGGAGATCAAATCTTCACCGCCGTCTATGCGTATCGCTTCGGCAAAGAATATTTATCCGAGACTATTGCAACATTCGCACCTTAGAGAATGAAGTTCCGCGAACGCCCCAACCGAGCGGATGTTCCTGTTGCGCCTATCGCTGGCTGTCAACTCCAAAAAGTGTCCACTTTGTTTACCGGTTTGCCCACTTAATGGACAGGTTATCGGATAATCTTAACATTTTCCTTCCGACCGTCGACGCCGAAATTTCAAACAGCGATCCGACAGACCACGATTCACCACATTGAGAGGTGGCACTGCACTAGCTAATAAGCGGTTTGTAGGAAATTGAGAATGAACACTATTACACCATCGCAGAAAAACAGAATAACCTCCACCACCGAGTCATTGCCCGATCATCCGGTCTTGCGCAAGTTGCGCGGCATCCGCGCCGGATGCGGCATCCTTTTGTTGACTGTCATTTCTGCGGCCCTCTGCAATGCGGCTGAACCGCTGCGCGCTTATCAATGCGGCTTCAAGATCGCCCTCAAGCTTGGAGGAGATTTGTCCGAGTCACTGCCGGCAAAATTCGGCAACCAGATCGACTCGCAGGCGATTGCGTTGCAGCCCCAGGAAACGCCGGTTGTCGCGCCGATCGTCACGACTGAGGAAAATGGTGTGCAGCGCCAGGTTACTCTTTCCGCGGGCTTCATCGATTTGCTCAATCACATCTGCCACGCCAAGGCCGTGGATCGCATTCAACCGGGTTTCTTCAATCAATACATCAAGAACCTCGCCGAGGGAAGCTACGACGGGACCGTTCGGCCTCCCAAGATTGTGGACCCTCGTTATTGGACTGACGACGTGATCAACGATCAAATGAGCTATTTCAATCAGATGATCGGTTTCATCATGGCCATCAACCTATCCCATCACTACCTTGGCCACTACGCAAAGTACTGCTCCAGAATGATCGGCCCGGGAGACAAACTCACTCCTATCAATGATTTCTTGACGCCCGCCGAGTGGGAAGTCTCCGTCAAAGCCGCGGCAGTCGATTCACTGAATTGCGCCCTGGCCACCGACGGCCCAAGGGCGCTTTTCGAGGCGATCGACAAGATGCCGGTTCGCCCCGCCTGGGCGGATTACATCATGCCGCCGAACGTCAACGTCAAGAAACTCAACAAGCAGCTTGTTTGTTACGAGACGTCATTTTTCCGCGGAGAGCTCAAGTAACAAGTTCCGCCCGACTTCTCAATCCCCAGAGCCATCGCGCCAAAGCGATGGCTCAATTGTTAGAGCAGAGGACTGGGTTTTTTGCTTCAAAAACGCCTTCAGGGATACAATGAAAACGGGTTGTCTTTCGGCCAAAGTCGAAGTAGGCTGGTGCCAGTGATGAGAGGAAGCCATGAGCGCCGTTGACACGTCGAGCCACATTCACCGTGACGCCGAAGGGAGAGCCTGGATTGACGACACAAATGTCAAAGTCATCGAAGTTGTCCTGAACCATATCGCGTACGGCTGGAGCGCGGACGAAATCCATGTTCAACATCCGAATCATTCGTTGGGGCAAATTCACGCCGCGCTTTCATATTATTTCGATCATCAGCCGGAATTCGACCGCTTGATCGAGCAGTCGCTTGAGCAGGCGCATCAACTGGGCGCCGTCGCCCAGGATTCACCCGGTCGCCGTCGGTTGCGCGCATTGGGGATTTTTCCTGTATCGGAGTTTCGCTGAGTGAATCCAGTCCAATCAAGGTTGATCAAGGTTGGAGAATTCGCGCAACGCCGCTTGCCAAGCCGCCTGCCTGGGCCATATTATGCGCCCAAGTCTGGCAGGATAGCTCAGTTGGTAGAGCAGAGGACTGAAAATTCCAAATTGACCCATTTCAGGCCGTTTTTTCACATCGCTTGCCACACGCATAAAACCATTCATTTCATTGGCGTTTTCTCACTTTTGAAGCGGTTCTCCTCGTGTTCCAAAAAGCCGCATTCCCGAACATGAAACTAGCACAGAAACTAGCACAGAATACGTCCTCTGGTCTAAAAGGGGGATTCTCGGAACCCCGCTGCGCGTTCCCGTGTCGGCATCTGGCTTGCTGAAAATCACGAAGGCCAAGCCAAATGCCAACACGCGAACGCTTCGCTCCAACAAGTGCCTGGTCGTGTCGTCATTGTCCCCAGGATTGCGCCCCGGCTGCCATCGCAACACTGGCGCCGATGCCGCCACCGCCAGGGAAGGCTTCGCTTTGCTTAGGGAGCCTTGATGCGGTAATACCGGGCGGGATAATTTAGCCACTGGGGATCGCTGAAGTTAAACGTGCCGTTGATGAGAGTGTTGGTTTGCAGCGGCTGCCAGAAGGGATTGGTTAGATTCGTGCAGGCTTCTACGACGATTGTCAGTCCGTCAGCCCATGAGATGTTGAAGCCGAAACCATTTGTCCCCACGCCGAAACTGGCTCCGACGCTTTGCATCTCCGGCAGCCAAAGCACGGCGGGCAGGCCCGAGAAAGTGGAACTCCAGCCGGTGGTGCCAGGGAGATAATACACTGTAGCATTGGTGTCCGATGTGAATACAGAAGGTCCAAGCCCAGGCGGAGGCGGAGGCCCAGGACTTGTGGGCGTGGCAGGAGCGTTGCCCGTACAAAAGACGCTAGTTAGGTCAGAGCAGTATCCGAAGGCATTTGTCTCAATGTTGGCGACGCTGCCAGGAATTGTAACGCTTGTCAGGAGGCAACTTAGGAACGCATCATCGCCGATAATCGTGACGCTGGCGGGAATGACGTAACTTCCGCTTAGGCCGCCGGGATACTGAATTAGCGTGGTTTCACTTTTGTCGAACAGGACTCCATTCGCACTGCTATAAAACGAATTTTGCGAATCCACCGTTATCGCCGTCAGGCCCATGCAGTACGCGAACGCATCGGCTCCAATGTTAGTGACGCTGCCAGGTATCGTGACGCTGGTCAATCCAGAGCATCCGCTGAACGCATCCTCCCCGATGCACGTAACGCTGCCGGGGATCACGTAGCTTCCCCTCAGACCGTTGGGGTATTGAATGAGAGCGGTTTCGCTATAGTCGAGCAAGACTCCATTCATGCTGCTGTAAAACGAATTTTGCGAATCTACCGTTATGGCCGTTAGGCTGGGGCAAGACTGGAACGCGTCCGCCCCAATGCTAGTTACGCTGCCAGGTATCGTGACGCTGGTTAGACTGGAGCAACTGTTGAATGCAGCTTCTCCCACGCTGGTAACGCTCTCGGGTATCGTGACGCTGGCTAAGCTGGAGCAGCCATTGAACGCATAGTTTCCGATACTGGCGACGCCGTCGTCTATCGCGGCGTTGGTCAGCCTTGAGCAGCCGCTGAACGCATAATCCTCAATGCTGGCGACGCTGCCCGGAATCGTGACGCTATTCAGACCCGAGCAGTCATCGAACGCGGCATACCCGATACTGGTGACACCGTCCGCGATAGTGGCGTTCGTCATGTTGTTGCAGACTGCAAAGGCAAACCCGCCCATGCTGGCGACGCTGCCGGGTATGGAGACTCCGGTCAGGGCGGTTATGGAGAACGCCTGCTCTCCGATGCTCGTCACGCTGCCGGGAATTGTGACTTTGGCTAGACTTGTGCAACCATAGAACGCTTGCCCCGCAATGGAGGAAATGCTGCCAGGAATCATGACGCTAGTCAAGCTGGAATAGGAGAAGAACGCACCCTGCCCAATGCTGGTGACTGGCAGGCCGTTGATGACAAATGGAATGGTAACGGCTCCGCCAGGTCCAGTATAACCGGTGATGCTTATTGTGCCGGAATAAGCCGTATAATTGAATTGCGAAAGGCTCGACGGGTTCCAGATCACAGCCGCAAGACCTCCAAAAGTCGAACTCCAACCGACAGTGCCGGGCGAATAATAGACTGTTGCGGTGTCGTCACCGGCGAACACATCCGGACCAACGGAGGGTGCATTGCCCGTGACATAGACGCTGGCCAGGCCAGTGCAGGCAGCAAACGCACCATCTCCGATCATGGTGACGCCGCCGGGAATCGTGAGACTGGCCAGGCTTGAGCAGCCTAGGAAAGCATATTCACCGATATTGCTTACGCTGTAGGGAATAGTGACACTGGCCAAACTAGAGCACTCAGCTAACGCAGCGTCTCCAATGCTGGTGATCATGCCGGGAATCACCAGGCTGATCAGGTTGGTGCAGTACAGGAACGCATCCTGACCGATGCTGGTGACCGGCATGTCGTTAATGGCAAAGGGAATAGTCACCGCCCCTCCAGGACCGCTATATCCAGTGATGGTAATGATGCCTTCATTTGTCGAGTAATCGAACTCGGAGAGGCTCGAGGCGTTCCAAAGCGCGGTCTGAAGCCCTCCAAGAGGCGAACTCCAGCCCGCAGTGCCGGGAGAGTAATAAACCGTCGCGGCGTTGTCTCCAGCGAACACATCCACACCAACGGAGGGGGCGCTACCCGTGAAGTAGATGCTGGCCAGGCTAGTGCAAGAATTAAACCCGCTATATCCGATGCTGATGACGCTGCCAGGAATCATGATGCTGGTCAGGCTGGTGCAGCTCTCGAATGTATAGTTTCCAATGCTGGTGACGCTGCCGGGAATCGTGATGGTGGTCAGACTGGAGCAGCCAAGAAACGCAGAATCTCCGATACTGATGACGCCATTTGCGATAGTGACGCTAGTCAGGCCGCAGTCCTCAAATACCGACAGCCCAATGCTGGCGACGCTACCGGGAATCGTGACGTTAGTCAGGCTGGCGCAGCCAAAGAACGCATAATCCCCAATGCTGCTGACGCTGCCGGGAATCGTGACGCTAGTTAAGACGAAGCAATTCTCGAATGCGCTCTCTCCTACGCTGGTAACCGTCAAGCCGGTGATATTGGTTGGAATGGTCACAGCCCCGCCAGACCCGGTGTAACCGGTGATCGTGATCGCATCTCCATTTGTTACGAACTCGAATTGAGCTTTCAATGCTGGAGCCGCCAATAGAAGCAAACCCACAAGAACGGGCAATGGTTTTTTCATATTTGATTTATGGACAACCGCTACTTGGGCTTAACCGGTTACCCTGAGGATCCATCGGCGAGCAACGCTTAACGATTCCCTGCGCTGATTCATTCCTTAAATTAACGCAAGGCCGCTCTGGCGTCAATTTAAACGTGCCCCTTTCAATCCGAGAAGTCAGTCGGGTCTTGCGCGTCCCAAAACCGCGCGGTTCTCGCGACGCTGGCCAGGAATACCCAGCAATCAAAACGGGTTCCCTGACGATTCAATTAAATCATTTTGCAAATCCGTTTCCGTCACTGGCCCCACATCAATGTTGTCCGCTTCTGCCGCCCCGGATGCCTGCCAGCGCACTGCCGCCGAATCATCAAACGCCAACTCATTGAATTTCCGCGACAAACCCGCATCCGCCGCCGTCATCTTTGCCTTCTCTTCCTTGGACAGCCACGGATACGGGTCATCCGAAAACGTCTGCAACACCTTTGCCGCCAATCCGATCTTGAGGTCGTTTTTACCGAACTTGAAAGGCACAGGGATGGTCGCGATGATCGAACCCAGGTAGTAATGCCAGCGCGGCCCAAAATAATCCGCAAAATCCCCATATTCCCGGAAATGCAGCATGGACGCCGCCAGTTTGAGCCGGGTCCGGTGAATCAGGTTGCCCAGGGTGTTCGGCGAGAACCGCATGGTGATCTTTTGGCCCAGATTCTTGGAGTATCGCACCAGCCGGTATTTACGGCCCGACGGCACCAGGCCAAACGACTTGGATAAATACCCAGCCACATACCGAGCCAGTGTTTCGCCGGTTTTCTTGATCGGCAGCAGTTCCGCCCGCCCGAAACGATACTTGCAGCAGGTTTCCCGCAACGCCCGCCATTCCGCCGCCAACGCTTCATTGCGCAGATGTTTTCCGCGCCGCTGCCAATAGGGCAGCTTGTAGTTGGTCAGGGTTTCAATATCCGTGCCCGTCCGCATGTCGGCTTTCGTGGACACCACCACATGCAGATGCCAGACGCCGTCCTTGTGCGGTTCCAGAACGCAAATCCAATCCTCGCAACGCTTGGCGATGACGTTGGACGCGAAGGAATGCCACCGCTCCTGGACGAAATCCAAATCCTTGGCCCGCTCCCGCAATTCCCGCGTTTCTTCCGATCCTTTGCCGCTCCCTGGCACACCAAAGGACAAGGTGAGCAGCCCCACATGGTTGACGCCGTGCTTTTTGACCATCCCCTCCACAGCCATAATCAGCCGGTCACGACTCTTCTTGCGGTAAGGAGAGAGCGGTGCAGGCTTGAATCCCTTCTTATCAATGCAGCTATTGCTATTATGACAAGGAAGGCCGGAGGCGGGCGGCGCTCCGCGCCGCTCCGCCCCCGGCCCATCCACATCGTCAGACCCTTCGCAATTCGACCGCAGAACCGACGAGCTGTTAGCTCGCAGCATCGGTTCTGCTCCATTTAACTCGCTGGCGAGGGATTCGGGTTGTCCTTGCCCCGGATTCACGCGACCTCCTCGCGCGGGCGCACAGGCACTTTATGCTCTTGCGCGAATTCTCCCGCCGCCGCCCGGCGCGTAAACTCCTCGATTGCTTCCTGGGTGAGATATTGCCGACCGCAGATGTTGACCGTCTTGAGCCAGCCCTTTTTGCGCCAGCGCCAGGCCGTGCAGGCCGTGACACCCACATCCGCCAGCCATTGCTGCAAGCTAATTATCGCCCGCGCTGGCCCATTGCTTTTGAGAATTGCTTCCATGCTGCCACCGTAGCCGACGACGGTGCAGCACAAAACCGACAGGCCGAAGGCCCGTCATGTCGGAATTACTTGGCACGCTTTGGGCGTCCCCGCTTCATGAATGAAAGGCCGATGCGCTCACAGATTTTTTCCAGGCGCTTTGGCTCACCCAGCATTTGCACAGAAAGACCGCTCCGCAGCAGAAACTCCCGCAGTTCACGTACGCTCTTAAGCCGTTTCACTTCATTGCGCGTCAAGAATAGTATCTGATAAATGGGCGTTGCGGTGGTGGCGTGAGCGGGACTCCGTCCAACGATGCCGGGTTTCGACAATCCCTCAGCCAATCCCTGGAAGAATGCGGCGCTGTCGCCAGGGGTTGCCTCATCCCATGCCGCCGTGATCGCCTCGCGTCCAAAGCGATTGAAGGATTCATTCAAGCTCTGAATCTCATCTGCAATTGTTACGCCCGCGCTGGCCACCGCCGCCAAATTCGCACGATGCTGGCCAATAAGCCGCCCCAATTCTTTGGGGGTCACTTTGTCCAGTTTGCGAAAGGGAAACGCGGGCATGGCCTGTTGGACCAACTCCACCAGGATATTTTCAACCCATTCCGGCTCGTTCTCGCTGTCAAATTCAAACGACTCCGAAGGAAATTGCGCTTGAATGAGCCGCTTGTACCAAGGGAGCGTTTCATTCTGTTGTTTCGGTTCTGGCATGAGACCAGCCTACGCCACCGCCACCGTCGAAACAACTGTCGGCCCGAAGTTCACCCGCTGGGCTTGCCGTTGCGCGTGCTCGTTCGATAAATGGCCATACACCTTGCCGATCAATACGCCGCCGTCCTGATGGCCGACCCATTTCGCAATCGTCATAAAGTCAATTCCCGACATGACGCACATGGAAATAAAGAAGTGCCGGCACAGGTGGCAGGTAAAGTCCGGCACCTTAGCCCGCTCCCTGGCCTTGGTCAGCACCTTGTTCATGGTGACCGTGTGCGCGTCACCCTCGCCACGCCGAGGCGACGGAAACATGAAGGCCGAATCAGGCGCACGCCGTTGGCTCATGTCCTCCAGGTGGGTTTTCAGCTTTGCGTTGAAATCCACGACCCTTGACTTTCGGTTTTTGGTCCGTCCGTCGCTGCCAATGGTCAGTTGGTTATTCTTCAAATCCACGTCATCCCACCGCAAGCGCAGGGTTTCCGCCCAACGCCCGCCGCAATAGGCCATCAGTTTGATGAAATCCGATAGCGTTTGGCCCGTCATGGGGCATTCCGCGACCGCCGCCGCGCACACCCGCTCAATCTCTTCCGCCGTGACCAACCGCCGCTTTTTCGGTTGCTCATGCAGCCATTCAACGCCGTCAATGGCCACCGACGCCAAATGTCCTTCCGCCACCGCATGACGCAGCACATTCCGCAGCGTGATGATTTCCAGGTTGATGCTCCGGCTCGACATGCCATCCCGCCTCCGAGCCGCCATGTAACGCATGGCCACGGCCTTTGTAATTTCCCGCAGCCGCAAGTCCCCGATGCTTCTTGCCAAAGCATTGATAGCTGTGCGCTCCCGATGAATGGTGTTCTTTGTTTTGTTACCTAATGACTCGCAATAGGTTAGGTATTGCGGCGCATATTCCCGAAACAATGCCGTGCGCTTTGGGGCCATGCTCAATTCGTTGTCCTCGCGCCGCACCTTGAGCTTGTTCATCACCTTGACCGCTTCCGGGACTGTCGGAACCGGGTTGCCGTCAGCATCTTCCAGGCGGACGCGCCGGACGAGCTTTTTAGCCGTGCCCTCATCCGTGACCGTCAGTTGCGCGTAATACGCGCCGTTGCGCTCCCAAAGGCCACGAACTCTGCGCTTGCGCTGGTCAAAGACTTTGGCGTATTGTGCGAGACTGTGTTGACGAACAACGCCAGTTTGATTTGTGCTATTGCTTGCGGTTGCATTGCTTTTCATGCCGTAAAACTAGCACAACCACTAGCACAACGTCAACTTGGAAATTGCACTTCTATCGTAAGTGCTTGTTAATTAACGAGTGGCAGGATAGCTCAGTTGGTAGAGCAGAGGACTGAAAATCCTTGTGTCGCCGGTTCGATTCCGGCTCCTGCCACCACTCCAGGAAAACTTACTGCGGCGTTTCCGTAATGGCGCTCCGACGGGTCCCAGAGGCTCACGCCGCGGCCTTGAATTGGGGGAGAGTCTGCATCACATTGCGGATGCTCGAAACGATTTGCTCCACTTTTTTCACGTCCATACCCAATGCTTCGGCGCTCGCTTTGTTGGCCTGGGCAAGACGGTCTTCCCATCCGGGACTGATGTCGTCAGGAACGACTGCGGCGCAATTGGCGAGATAAACCACAGCCGACAGTTGAATCGTGGGCTTGGTCACAGGACAATGATGGTTGGCCACCGCCTCGACAATTGATTCCGGCAACGACCATCGTTGCAGCAAGCAGGCGCCGACCTCGCTGTGGTCCGCTCCCAATACGGCCCTCTCTGCCGCGTGCCGCGAGAGCGACTCGTCCGAAATCCTGTTCCGAATTTCGGCCCGCGTCTTTTGTGTCAATACTTTATTTATGACCGTCTTGCCGATGTCGTGGAGCAACCCGGCGGTGAACGCTGCGGAGGGCAGAAAACCCCCGTAGGATTCAACCTCGGCCAGATACTCGGAGCCGACGCCCGTGCTCAAGGAGTGTGTCCAAAGATCGTTGGCTTCGACGTCGCAATCGGACGCCGTCATTCCCAAAGCCCCGCCAAAACCGATGGCGCAGACGATGCGGAAAATCGCGTTGTCACCGAGGATCAAGAGAGCCTGGTCCACGGAATCGACCGGTTCGCGCACGCCGCAACCGGCCGAGTTGCAGACACGCAGAAGTTTGGCGGTGAGGACACTGTCGCGGCGCACCGTGTCCACGAGTTCCTCCCGGTGCAAATTAGGTTGATTAAGCTGAACGGCCAGCTTGCGGGCCGTTTCCGATACCACCGGCAGTTCCCTTACCTGGGCTAGAATTTCATTGGCCGTCATATAAATGTAGTGGGCAATCAAGTCGTGCTTCACCGATTTCGGCGGCAAGTCCGATTTTTGTGCATGGTTGCAAGTTCAGATTGTACTATCGGCAAAGCCAAGCATCACTTGAGTCCTTCCGTGCAATGGAAACGCGCCACTGGTGAGCCTCGAAAGGGACGCAAGTAACTGCGATCGAACAATATAAACGGATTAACGAGACGCACTGGCGTCCTGGCGAACTGCCTCGTTGATCCTCAGAATTTGCTGGATTGAAATCTGCGTCCAAAACGCCGCTTGGGACGGGCCTGCACGACCTTGATTTCCCTCAGAAGACGCAATCGCAAACGTGCCGTTGTAGATATGATTGAGGAACTTGATGCGTACCTCTCCGCGCGGCCCGCCGGGACAGGCGCCCCCGTAAAAGTTTACGAAAGCACGCACGTCGCGCACGTCCACCGGCGATTCAAATTCTATGATTTCGTATTCGCGCCCAGGGGAAGAACGATGGTCCTTGAGGTAGAAGCCTTCGGGAGAGCGCGGATGTTGGAAGAAAAGAGTTTCGCCATCGCGACGCGGAGCCGCGTAGAGGTCCAGGTCGATGTTCTCCTTCCAGCGAATGCCGATCTTGAGCGGGCCCACCAATCGCGACGGAGGCGGCGGGCTAGTTTCCGGGAGCGCGTCGCCGGTCAGCCAGTCCACCAAATTGACCCCGCGGGTCGCGCGGACCATCTCCAGCCTGGTCTGATGTGGATCGGCGACCCACCCGTTCGACGCGGCACTCCGGCCCGGCGCCTCCGAACTGAAAGCTCCCATGGCGGTGTCGAGATCCGCCGAGAACGACGCCAGGCGCCCGTCGCGCCGCTCAATGTAAAGCGCCCAAAAGCGCGTAACTTTTTCGCGGTGCAGATCGCTCACCCAGGGATCCCCGAAATACGCCCAGTACACCAATAGCCCTTGCGATGAACCTTCGCCCGGAGTAAACCCAAAAACCGACTCCTCGCGCGAGGCATGAAGATGGCCGTCCGAAGGGAAATAGCCTTCCACCATTGAGAAAGAAGGCTCTCTGGAGTCCTGGTACAACGGGCTGCCGATCAGGAGCAGCGGGAGATTCTTATTTCGATCGCGCGCTGGGCGGTTCTGAGCCAGGAAGTCACAGAACTGCGGCAGACGAATGGCTCCATCAAGAACAGTCTCCGGACCGCCGGGCCTGGCGTTGTCCCGCGCGAGAAACTGTTTGATCGCGCCAATCGATGAGGAAAACTGGTTGGCGCGGGTTTTCGGACTGTTAAAAACTTTCGCATTGGGAATCCGGAGCCGTGTGATGCTCGTCAAATTGAACGCGTCGTACACCTCCACACTCGTATTGAGCGGAAGATCCTCGACGATTAGCCGCACAAGTCCCCGGAACACCGTGTCTTTGACGGTCGGGCTGAGGAAGGGCGATAGTCCCACGACGAAAGCGCCGCCAGTCTCTCCGGATATTGCGCCTGAAGGTGCGACGTCCGCCGCCGGATCACCGGATCCCACAGGCGGCTCCGCGTTCGCCGCCCGCGAAATTGCGCCAATGGAGACGGCCAGGCAGATGACGGAAGTGAGGACTCGCATGAACGTTTGCCGGTTAATGTTCAGGTTCCGTTGCCACGGTACGACGACGGTGCGACGCCGGCGCCCGAAACACCGTTCCCGCTATCCGGCGAGTCAAGATGATGACGCACGTGATCCGACAACTGTTCCAGGATGATCTGCCGTTTCTGCGTTTGATCATGCCGGCGCGCCGCCTCCCGGTGAAACATCGATTTTCCATAGGCGAGCAAGGCTGCCAGTTGATTCTCGAGCTTTACGATATTGCCACTGGCCTCGCCAAGCCCTATCCGCTCGCGGGCAATGCACTCCTCGAGTCTCCCCCGCTCCTTGTCCAACTGCGCCATTGCCGGATCGCGGGCGAGCCTGACAGGCCGGTGTCGCGCATAAAGATTTGTCATGTACATTCCCAGGACCGCCGAGAGGAAAATCTCGGCGACCGCCTGGCCGGCCACGGTGATGACATCGATCCATTTTGCGCCGGCGAAATTAAGCCCGCGCGGCGTCGCGCCGGACGTGGACGGACCGTCGAACACAGTGAGCGCTGCGATTTGGTCGTTGATGCCCTTGGACAAAGTTGGATAAACGGTGGCGTATGCGGCCACCCAGACAAGCACGCCTAGAATTCCCGCAGCCAGGCAAAGCCAGAGATAGATGTCGCGCGTCCGTCTCTCCTGCAACGTGTCCCAGCCTACCTTGATCGCCAGTGCGCCCACGGGCAATAGAGCCGACCAAAGATAGGCCCTTAACGGATTCTCCCGAAACGTGATAAATCCAGACTCAAGAAGATTAAAGGAGATGTTGGATACGCCGAATGTGATCAGGCAGACGATCCCCAGGCCGCAGATGATGAACATGAACAATTCCCAGGCGTTCCACGGAGGACTCGGGGTGATGTCCTCGCGGCCATCTACCATCACCGGAACAAGTCCCGGCCGCTCGGCGAGCCTGAGCTGCGTCTCCTTTAACTGGCTCGCCAGGAAGGCCAGTCGTTCCTCGTGCGTGCGCGCTTTTTGCCGGGATTGTTCCCACTCCGCCGCGTGATGATGCAAAAACAACGCGCGATGGTACTGTTCGATCTCAACGGCGGCGGCGGCGGGCTCGCACGGATTCTCGAGTTGATTCTGAATAAACTCGAGGTGGACCGGCGGGGTGATCCCTCCTTCATTTGGCCTGGATGCGGCGGCACTCATGGTTTCACGCTTTCTTGGGCTGTTCGAAGCGAACGGACAGTTATGCGCCCCGTATGGTTTATTTCGGGCGCCGGCTACTCGACCTTCGGCCGGTCATCGGCGTCATCAGATGGGCGCTGGTCCGGCTTGTTCTCGCGCTTCATGTCTTCCTGCACGCGCTTGATCTGCTGCTGCAGGGATTCGACCTGCCTTTGAAGGGTCTCGCGAGCATCGCGCAGAGCCTGCAACTCCTTTGCCGCGGCTTCCGAATCCAATTTGAGCAGGCCCTCTTGTGATCGCTCAAAATCCTGGCTTTTCTTCGCCATGTCGCGCATAGCCTGCTGTGCCGAACGCTGATCCGCATCCGCGGCGCGCTGGGCTTCATCTGCCATCTTCTTTGCCTCTTCGGCAAAGCGTTTGGATTCCAATTCAAACTTGGAATCCGTCGGATCCAACCGAAACTTATATTGGAAGGCTGGATTAGCGTCGCCGGCGTAGTCGCGGTCCTTCACTCCCTGACGCGCCTCGAGCTCTTCGACGATGCGTTCGATCCGATCCAACCGGGCTTCGACGGACATGTGCCTGGTCCGCGCCGCAGGACGTACGTCCGGATCCGGGGGAAGAGGCGCCATCGATTGCTGGGGCTGAGCGTCGGCCACCGGCGCCACGGCCGCCATGGATTGCACTGCGGTTGTCGCCGGCGCTGTCGGCGCCGCCGAAACAACCGACGATTGGGAAGTGCCTGGAGAATAATCATCGGCAAGAGTCGGTTTGGTTCTCGGCCCGGACTCAGACCCGGGGCCATCAGGAGGGAGCGCCGCAGGAGTACCGTCCGCTTCCGGCGCTTCTGGAGGGGGGGGCGGCGCCGGACTCGCAGGCTCCGATGCAGGCGGATTGTCCGCCGACGACTGCGCCAGGACCAATCGGGGCCCGGCAACGATGGCGAGGACAGCGAGCATCGCCGTCGCCGCGGTGAAAAATCCCAGCCGGCTTTTGGCGAGGCGGGGAGAGCGGTCTCTGTGCATGTTGAGTATCATAGTGATCCTTTGTTTTAGTTGACTGCTATTGTTTGAGACTCCGGGAGCGAGCAATTGCCGGCAGCGATTCATGCGGCTGGCAACATTGGCGAGAGTGAGCGCATAGGCGTGCGGCCTGCCGCTGGCTTCGAGGACATGATCGTCACACGCGATTTCCCGCTCCAGGGAAAGCTTTGCAGAAATCCACCAGACTGCGGGATGAAAAAACAGGGCCGCCTGAATGAGTTGCTGCGCCAGGTTGGCCCAATCATCGCGACGATCCACATGGGCCAGCTCGTGCCGCAGCACATGCTCGATCTGGCCGTCGTTGGCGTCGTTGTCCATCTCCGCGGGCAGAAGAACGACCGGATGGACGAATCCCAGCACCACAGCCGTCCGATGCGCGCTCGAAATCTTCAAGCGGACATTGCGCCTCGTCCGGAGAGAGGCGCGAAGCGTGTTGAAAAGCGTTTGCAGACCATCGCTCGGGCTCCTGGAAGTTGTTTTGATGCGGCGAACCTCGGCGATTCGGAAGGCAATCAGTCCGCCACGAACGCTCGCGAGCACAACCCACGCGGCGACCAGACCCAGGCAGATCGAATGCGGCAGACGAATGGGTGTTTCGAGCTTCGAGAGTGGCGGCTTGAGGACGGACGGTGTGAAGATTGGCCGGGCTTTTCTTTCCACCATCTTGCCAGGGCCGCCCCGAGTGCCGAGATCACTCTCTGCCTGTTCATCCGGCGTATCGATGCCGGGAAAGTATGGTGCGCCGTGGATGTTGCCGGCGGCGGAATTGTTCAGTCGCGGGTCGGGAAAAGGGTGCTCGGCGGCGGGCCAAGCGGGTGTATTACCGGAGGGTGGCGGCGCCAGGTCAATGGTCGCACTGCCGGAGACGGTTTCGGTGGCTGCCGTCGGGATTTCCAAACGCGGCTGCCCGGTAAGCAGAACATGCGCCGGAATCAACGCCGTCACGAACAGCAAAACCCCGAACCAAATCGCATGACAAGTCGCGGCGTTGGCGCGGCCGAACAATCGCAGGGCGAGTCCCGCAATTACCGCAACAAGCATCCCCTGGTAAACGCCGTTCACCGCCGCGCTTGCGAGCCGTTCGCACCCCATAAAAACATCCGCACTCATGCATCGCCCCTTTCAGAATTAAGAATTATCTCCTTGATCTGATCGAGTTCCTCCGGCGTCAACTCCTCGTCCCGTAGAAATGACAAGACCAGTTCGCTTGGCGAGCCGGCGAAGAACTTGGACAAAAGCTGGTGGGCCGCTTTTCGCGCGACTGTGTTGCGATCGACAGAGGGTGTGAAGACGTGTGCACGGCCCTCCTTGCGGCAGGTTAGATAACCTTTGGCTTTGAGAATGCGTATCAAAGTCAGGATGGTTGTGTAGGCGTCCTTTCCCTCAAGCGCCTCGACAACCTCCGCCACCGTCGCTGAACCACGGGCCCAAATGACCTCCATGATCCGATGTTCGGCGTTGGTCAGCATAGTTGCTTTCTTGCGCGGCATATTGGACTATTAATTCATTAGTTATCGGACTTTATTCGTTTTGCAAAATCTCGTCAACTAAAACCTTAGTTTTTGTGAAAAAAGTTATTCACAGGCTTAAAATTATTGTCTGCGCATCGAAAAGGCCGGACGCGACGGCTCACCGAGACAACGACCGAGCACGCCTTGCGCGCAGCCTGCAAAGCTCTATTGGACGGCGCCGGAATTAGGCGCGCCGCCGGGCTCCGTGGCGTCCGGGGTTTCGACACTCAGCTTTTGAGGCGCCGGACAATCCGTGGCCAGGAACTCAGCGAATAACTCCTCAATCGCCTGCGACGCGCCGGGATCCTTCCTCATCGCCAATACGGCGAGGGCGCCGTCCGTCCGCCGCGCGGACTGGAGTTGCCCATTTTCGAATACCCAGCGCAATCGCGAACTTCCGAGCTGGCTGTTGCGCAGGGTGAAGGCGACCTCGGCCAGGCATTGCAAAAGTTCCTTCAGGCGCGCCTCGGGAAAGGACTCGTCGAAGCTCTTGATGGCGACGGATTGATTTGCCAGCCTGACGCCGCAAGCAAGGACGCCGGAATACTTGGCCGTCTTCTCCACCCAGTCCTGAAACGGGTGTTCGTTCATGCTTTCAATCTGCTGGCGGCATTATTGACAGCCGCACGAACATTTTGCGTTCCGGCTGAAGCAGGCACATGACCCTGCTGCGAGGTTCGCTGATTTCCAACCGGTCGGCCCGGCCCAGGGACGGGAACATATTGGCGACCGCGGCGGATTTGGTCAAGAGCCAGTCCAGCAGCTTGACACGCCGTTCCGCGTGTGGCGCCTGCCATTCGTGAAGGATCTCGTTGGCCGAGGAACAGAGCACAACCTCCTCGACGCGCCGGCCGGCCTCTCCTGGCAACGCCGCGTCGGCCTTCGGCTCCAAATCCAGGTTCTTTTCAGCGCCCGATTCCTGCGGCGCCGGTTGGCCCGCCGCTTCGTCGCATAATTGGGCCGCTTCCAGGAGGAGCCCCTCCCAATGCCCATCGATGGTCTGCCTGGAAGGCTGGGTAAAGGGCGCGAGGCGAAATTCCCCTCCCTTGAGGCCATACAAACGAGCCAGCGCCTTTTCGCCGAAAATGCCGCCGACCTCGGCGTGGATGATGGCGCCCTCGGAGATATATACGCGCCCGTCCGCATTCGGACCTTTGATCTCCAGAACCGAGGATTTGCGCGCCAGGCATTCCAGTTGCAATAACTCCGTCAACCCGACCTCGTGCATGATCCCCTTGAACCCCTCCGCCGGCGTCTCAACGGTCGCCTCCAGGGCCGGATAGATGGTGTCGAACCCCGCCGCCACGTCGAGTTTGCTAAGAATGAGCGAGGCCCCGTGTTGCAAGGCGTAGTCGCGGTTTTCGGGCGTGACCATGCCGCTAAGCACGACTACCGGCAACGCGGGACGGCTGCGCTTGAGCATGGTCAGCAATTGCAATCCATCCATCACTGGCATTTGGATGTCCAGGACCACAAGGTCCACCGGATGGGACTTAAGGCAGGTAAGGGCTTCGGAATAATTGTCGGCCGTATGTACGATCCACGACGGATCGCGCTTCTTCACCAAATGTTGCTTGAGTATGTCGGTGAACTCTGTGCTGTCATCCACCAGTAAGACACGATGGCTTGGGCGTGTTCGAGTTGGAGGTGTATCCGTTGGTGTCATTCCACTCCTAGATCCGCCAGCGCATGTGCAGCCGCCAGGCGCACCGACTTGTCCGCATCCGTCAGCGCGGTCATTAGTGGCGAGCGGGCGCGCGCGTCGCCCAATCGACCCAGGCACTCAGCGGCGGCCAGCCGCAAATCGCCGTCAGCATCATACATTAAATCCGTAAACGCCGTCAACACCGCCTGCTGCCTTCGTCGCGCCGGCGTTGACATTTCCGTGTTAGGCTCTTCGACGGTTGAGTTCTGACGCTCGCCAATTTGTTCAAGGACGTATGTCGCGGCCCGACGAACCGCCCAGTCTCCCGAACCGAGCGCGCTGCGCAATTCCGGGGCCAGCTTCCGAGCCGCCTCAGATTCCGCCCATTTCGTGTCAATTTGCGTCAATGCCCCCGCGGCCGTTTTGCGCACCTCCGATTCGTCGTCCTTAAGCGCGAGGACCAGCGGCCCAATCGCACGCGCGTCTCCGATGCGCCCCAACGAGGCGGCGGCGGCGCAGCGAACGTCCGTCGTTTGGTCCTTCAGAACCGCCAGCAGAGCGTCCACCGTGGTCGGGTCTTTCACTTTGGCCAGGGCGGTTGCGGCGGCGCAACGCACGTCCCACATCGGGTCCCGGAGCAACTCGCGGAACTTCTTGCCCTGGTTTTGGGCGTCAAAACGGGCCACCGCTTCAACGGCTGCGGTCCGGATGCGGTGGTCATTATGCTTGAGCATCTGCGCCACATCATTGACCACTCCCGGGCCGCCCGCGTTGGTCAGCGCTCCGATAGCCGCCAGACAAACAACGTGGTCAGGCGACCGCAACGCCCGCACGAGCGATTTCAACACCCGTTCGTCCGGGATTGCCCCCAAAGCTTCCACAACGGCCGCTTGTTGGCTGTACACTCCCCATTGGAGGACGCTTTCCAGCGGTTGGATGGCGGCAGCCCCAAGGCTGGCGGCACGCATCATCTGGCCATGCGCAATCGCCAGCCAGACTTCGTCCTCGATGTCACGCGGATGCCAACCCGATTGTTCGAGGAATCGCGCCGCGCGCCCGCGCACTCCGGGATCGGAGTCGCGAATGGCGCTTGCGAGCGCCGTCTGAACGCGTTCACTGCCGTCGTCCTTCAAGTGGCTGACCGCCGCCTGCCGCACTTGCGGCGAAGGGTCGTGAAACGCGCGCAAGAGAAGCTCCGTCGAACGCTCATGGGCAATGCCGCCAAGCGCGGTCACCGCAGCCACCCGCACCAGGGCGTCCTTGTCATTGACGGCTTGGGCCAAGCCATGCAACGCCCGTGGACTTTCCAATTGTGCCAGGCTCTCCACCGCCTGGCGTCGCTTCTCCGGATCGCCCGATTTGAGTCGCTGTAGGATGAGCCACAACATTCGTTCCGGCAACTTTAACCCTTTTTAACGCATACGTCACCTAAGATCATCTTCTCCCACAACAAATTCGACGTTTGCAGGTTTTTCCCGGTTTTTGGCCTTGGCCTCGGGCTTTTTAGCCCCGTTTTCGCCATTTATGGGACCAAAACAGGTCAAAAAAAATTGCTTGACGCCACAACCCTTTGTTGTTACGAAGTGGGCAGGCTACATTATGTAGCGGTTGACTTGAGTATTATGCGTTGTCCCAAGTGCGGCAATCAGGACGATAAGGTCATCGATTCGCGAGCCTCCCGCGAAGGATCGACCATTCGCCGTCGCCGACAATGTTTGCAGTGCAGCCATCGCTTCACGACCTACGAAGATATTGAGCATGAAGGGCTTATGGTCATCAAGCGCGATGGGCGACGCGAGGAGTTCTCCAAAGAGAAACTCATCTCGGGACTCAAGAAAGCCTGTCAGAAACGCCCGATCGGCCCCAAGGTCATCGAAGACATGGTGGAAAAGATCGTGGATGAAATAAGCGATAAATATGAACGCGAAGTACCAGGCATGGCCATCGGAGAGCGGGTCATGGAAGGGTTGCGGGAGATCGACAAGGTGGCCTACGTACGCTTTGCCAGCGTGTACCGTCGCTTCGAAGAAGCGACGGAGTTCGTGCGAGAAGTCAAAAACTTGGAGGCCAATCATGATTCAACTTAAATCCGATTGTCTGATCTTCCAGACCAACGACGGCGAGCAGGTGCCCTGCTCCGCCGAATGGGTGACCCTGGAATTGATGGGTGAAGGCGCTCAATTGGTCGATCCCGATGTCGTACGGCACGCTTCGGCGGCCGTGCTGCATTATTTCAAACACGAATTGCAGCGCCAATTCGTCTCCGTGGGCGAATTTGCAGCCGCCCTGGAACGGGTGCTGCGTAGTTTCGGTCTGAGCGTCTATGCCGACCACGAAGCCTCCGCCAGCCCCCAGGCGGAGCACCGTGTGTCGGATTGCAACCTCCAGGCGCTGGCCTCGACCGCTATCGGCCAGGGGTTCGAGTTGCTCTTCTTTCCGCAATTGCGCCAGGAATTGCAGCGCCAATTGCAACAGGCGCCAAACGTGGTCCGCTTTCGTGGCCTGCGCGGCTGCGTCAAGCAATTGGCCGGCACGCCGCGCTGGAATCGGCGCTGTCAAAATTTAAACGATCAAATCGTCGAATTCTTACGAAGTTGCTGGCAAACTGAAACCGGCACTCAGTCTTGCGCCCTGGTGGTGCTATGAGCAAAAGCGTCTTTGAGAAAATCATCGACCGCGAAATTCCAGCCAGCATCGTTTACGAGGACGATCTGGTGCTGGCCTTCCGCGACATCAACGCCAAGGCGCCCGTCCATGTTCTGATCGTCACGAAGAAAAACATTCCGCGGATTGCCGATGCCAGACCGGACGATCACAAATTGCTCGGCCATTTCCTCCTGAAAGCAGCCGAGGTGGCGGAAAAATTGGGCCTTTCCAAATCAGGCTACCGGCTGGTAATCAACAACGGGCCGGACGGCGGGGAAACCATCCCGCATTTGCATTGCCACATCATGGGCGGACGGCCAATGGCCTGGCCGCCGGGATGATCGCGGGGAATTTGAACGGCTTCGGCGATGGATGCCCAATCCTGAGCAAGTTTCTTTTACGCGCGCGACGGGTGCGGTCGAATACACTGGCGCTCCGGGAATCAAGACATCGGGTTGACCGGGAACCATGATAACCTTTCTGCATGGCAAATTGATTGAAGCGCTGCCGACTCAGGCGACCATCGAAGTCAACGGCGTCGGCTACGACGTGCTTATTCCGCTCTCTTCCTACGATAAGCTCCCCGGGCCCGGCCAGATGGTGAAAATTCTGACCCACCTTGTCGTGCGCGAAGACGCGCATGTCTTATACGGCTTCATGACGGCGACGGAACGTGAAGTGTTTCGTTTGCTGATCAACACCGTCAGCGGCATCGGCCCAAAAATCGCCCTTAACATCCTCAGCGGCATCACCGTCACCGCTTTTCGCGGCGCGGTGGCGGGGAGCGATGCCAAAACGCTTTCGCAAATCTCCGGGGTCGGAAAAAAAACCGCCGAGCGCATCATCATCGAACTGAAGGACAAAATCGGGCCGGGCGGCGTGTTCGAAGCTCAAAGCGCCCAGCGCGCCCTTTCCGCCGACGAACAGAAAGTCAACGATGCCATGCTGGCGCTGATGGCATTGGGTTACAAACCCGCGGAAGCGCACGAAGCGATTCGCGCGACGCAGGCGCTCCTTGGACCGGCGGCTGGCGTTGAAGAATTGGTGCGCGCCAGTCTGAGGAAAGGATCCTGATGTCGGCCAAGACGAGGCGGTCCTCGGGAATCGTGGTGCCGCATTCCCTTCCCTGGCATCGCCGCGTGGCGGCATTCCTGATCGCGGCGTTCCTGCGCATCTGCATCTCCACCTGGCGCCGTCGCTGGATGGAATCCCAGACTGACCCTGCCGTCACTGGCCCGGTCATTTACTGCGTTTGGCACAATCGGATTCCGGTGGCGCTGGCCAGCGCGGATTTCGGCAAGGCCAAGTGGCCGCACGACGGCATTGCGGCGATGATCAGCGCCAGCCGCGACGGCGGGTTGCTGGCCAATATCGTCGAGCGATTCGGTGTGCAGCCGATTCGCGGTTCCAGCAGCCGGCGCGGCCCGCAGGCGCTGCTGGAGGCGACGACCTGGCTCGAACGCAACTATAGCGTCGTCATGACGCCCGATGGCCCACGTGGACCGGCCTATCGGATTCAGGACGGAATCATTCAATTGGCGAAGCTTTCCGGGCGCCCGATTATCCCGGTCTCCTCTTTCACACACTGGAAAATCCGCCTCAAAAGCTGGGACCGGTTGCAGATTCCCCTGCCCTTCACGCGATGCGATATAATTCATGGCGACCCGATTTGGGCGCCGCGCGAGTCCTCGGACGCCGATTTGGAAGAATTGCGCGCAAAACTGGAACGGTCGATGCATGCTCTCACACGCGACTGATGAAATGCGCTTATCGATGGTAATAATCCCGGCGATCCAGGATAGCCAGCACGTAAGCCTTGGTGCCGGGGAAACCAATTTGCCCGATAAATGCGGCGCTGTTGGTGGCGGCGCTGCCGCCCAGCCATTTGAGGACGTTGCCGCGTCCGGCGTTGTATTCGGCAAGGGCGTACGGGATGGGGTCGTCGGCATGAATGTAATGGCGCGATACCTTTTTAAGGTAATAGGCGCCGGCCAGCACATTGGTCGCGGGGTCCAGGCAGTCGGCATGGTCGAAGGACTTTATATGTTCGGCGTTGGCCCACTCCATCGCGGCGGCTTCGCGAATTTGCATTAAACCCAATTCCCCTGCCCGTCCGCGGGCGTCGGGATCGAAACGGCTTTCCCGCCAGATGACGGCCCTGACCAACGCCGGGTCCAAATCGTAACGGCGGGCCGCCGTCGCAATGTCCGAATCAAACCGATGCTGGCGCCAATAGAGGCATGCCCAATAAGCGACAATCCCAATGGCAACCAGGAGCGCAAATATTCGCAGTCGTTTCAAGCCGGACAATAGACAGCATTTCCGTCCGTTTGCGGAGAAAAAACGGCTTTCTGACATTATCAGTGAAAGAAGTTCACCACCCTTGATTAGACTTGATTAGCCTGTATTGGAGATTGTGCCACCAAAGACGTTATTGGCTGATTGTCAAGGCGTTATGGGATTTTCCTTCCCGATCGCCAAAAATGGGCTGGTGATAACCCGCTGATTTTGATCTTGATTAGGGGTTGCTGTCGCGTTGCGCGCCGGATCACCGGGCAGCGCCCTTCCCTAATTGTCAAAGAACATCATCCCTCACAGTTCTCATAATCCCACATAATGATGGGACACGCAAGCTCATTTGCCGTTCCTCGACATTCCTCTCCGCGCCGCACACGGTTGCGCCTGAAGGCGAGCACGCGAAGAGGCCGAAATCCACTGAAAAACGTCAAGGAGCTGACCGAGGATACACTCGCCCGGAAAGATATTACTAAAGTTATTTATGAAAAACACATTGACAGTCTAATAAAACATCCTATAATCGCGGCCTTAGCCAAGGATTTGAACACAATTTGTGGCAGGCGCAGGTAACCGCTTTTGAGAACGACGAATAAATGAACTCGAAATT
>DATKFW010000091.1:0-59291 GCA_035511075.1 Vulcanimicrobiaceae bacterium | reverse complement strand
AACAGCGGTGACCATCTCTCTGGTGACGGAGGCCAAAGGCGGACCTTTTGTTTTTTGGGATGATCTTGCGGCCGGATGCGTGCATGCGAGCAAGTTGGGGTTCGACGCGGTGGAGATTTTCCCAACCTCCGCGGAATCATTAAATGTCCGGGAAGTAAAAAGCCTGCTCGCCAGGCACAGTCTTGAAGTTTCGGCTGTGGGCACGGGAGCGGGCTGGGTCAAGCACAAGCTGGGCTTGACTGATCCCGACCCGGCGGTCCGAAGCCGGGCGCGCGAATTTGCCGGGGGCTTGATCGCCGTGGCTGCGGAACTCGGCGCTCCGGCCATCATTGGTTCGATGCAGGGGCGTTGTGAGGCGGGAGTGAGCCGTCCGCAGGTCCTGGAGTGGCTGGGTGAAGCGTTGGAAGAACTCAGCGGGCAATCGGCGCAATTCAACCAGGTTTTGCTTTATGAACCGCTTAACCGTTATGAGACCGATGTGTTTACGCGCCAAGGCGAGGCGGCGGCGTTTCTCGGCAAGTTGCGCTCCAGGAATGTCCGGTTACTGTGCGATCTGTTTCACATGAACCTGGAGGAACGTTCGATCGGCGATACCCTTCTGGAGGTCGGCCCGCTGATTGGCCATATTCACTGGGTGGACAGCAACCGCCAGGCGATGGGCTTCGGTCACACGGAGATTGCGCCGATTGTCGCGGCTCTGCGCGCGATTGGTTACTCGGGCTATCTTTCCGCGGAGGTTCTTCCAATACCGGATGGCGTCGCCGCGGCGCGACAAAGCCTTGAAAGCATTCGCCGCTGGAATGCCACCCCTTGAACATCATGCTCAAACACCAACTCATTCATCCGAAAATCAACGAAGTGCTGGCCCGCGCGGGGCATCATGCGCGTATCCTTATCGCCGACGGGAATTACCCGGCTTCCACAAAAAAGGGACCGGCAGCGGAGGTGGTGAGTCTCAATTTGTCGCCAGGGATTGTGACCGTGGCGCAGGTGTTGCGGGCCGTTGTCAGCGCTGTGCCGGTTGACCGGGCCCATACGATGGGTATTCCGCCGGACGATCCTTACGCGCAGGAAGGCGAACCGGCGGTGTGGAAGGAATATCGCGGCATCCTGGCGCAAGCGGGTTTGAAAACGTTACTTGAACCGATCCAAAAATATGCATTTTATGAAGCGGTGAATTCGCCCGACCATGTGCTGACCATCCAGACGGGCGACCAGGCTTTATGGGCGAATGTTCTGTTGACAGTGGGCTGTCGCATCGCTGAGGCCGGCAATTAAGAGGCAGGGCAGATGCGCATCGATAGTCACCAACACTTCTGGAACTACGACCCGGGAGAATACCCGTGGATCAAGCCGGAGTGGCCGATTCGGCGCAGCTTCCTGCCGGAGGCGTTGGCGCTTGAGTTGAAATCATGCCAAATGGATGGTTGCGTGGCGGTCCAGGCGCGGCAGATTTTTGCCGAATCCCAGTGGTTGTTGGAATTGGCGGAGCGGGCGCCGTTCATCAAGGGCGTTGTGGGGTGGGTGGATTTGCGCGCGGCGGATGTTGCCGTGCAATTGGGGCGGTTGGCGGCGCATTCCAAATTCGTTGGTGTGCGTCACGTGCTGCAAGATGAGGCGGACGATAATTACATGCTGGACGCCCATTTTCAAAGGGGCATTTCTCAATTGCGACAATTCGACTTGACGTATGATCTGCTGATTTTCCCACGACAATTGCCCGCTGCGATCCGCCTGGCGTCCGCGTTTCCGGAACAACCCTTTGTGCTGGATCACATCGCAAAACCGCCGATCAAGAAAGGAACGCTTGACCCCTGGCGCGGACATCTCCAGGAACTGGCGGGCCTGCCAAATGTCTGTTGCAAAGTTTCCGGGCTGATCACCGAGGCCGACTGGGGGCGCTGGCGTCCCTTGCAATTCAAGCCGTATCTGGACGTGGTATTTGAGGCTTTCGGGCCGGATCGCGTCATGTTCGGATCAGACTGGCCGGTGACTTTGTTGGCGGGCACGTATCGGCAGGTGTTTGAATTGGCGCGGGAGTATGTCGCCCCGTTGGGCGCTGGAATCGAAGCCGCTTTTTTTGGGGGCAATGCCGTGAAATTTTATCAATTAGGCCAAGCCAATTTATGAAAACACGTCCGCTTGGAAAAACCGGTTTGCAGACGCCCATTCTGGGTTTTGGCGCGTCGTCCATTGGGCAGGAATTTCGACGGGTCAACCTGGACGAGGTTTTGGAAAGCGTGCGCGTGGCGCTGGAGTGCGGTTTGAATTTCATCGACACGTCGCCCTTTTACGGGCGTGGAATGAGCGAGGTTTTGCTCGGTCTGGCGCTGCGCGACGTGCCCCGCGAAGCGTATACGCTTTGCACCAAACTGGGACGCTATGACCTGGGGCATTTTGATTTCAGCGCGCGGCGGGTGGCCGAGAGCGTGGATGTGAGCCTGCATCGACTGGGGACGGACCATCTCGACATCGTTCTGTGCCATGATATCGAGTTTGTGCCGATGCAACAAATCGTCGATGAAACGATTCCGGCGCTACGGAAGATTCAGCGCCAAGGAAAGGCGCGATTCATTGGTTTCAGCGGCTATCCGCAGAAGATATTCCGGTTTATCTGCGATCAGACGGAGGTGGATTGCGTATTGAGCTACAATCAGTACACGCTGCAGAACACGCGATTTGCCGATGAATCCATTCCTTATCTTAAAGCCAGGGGCATCGGCATAATCAACGCCGGTCCATTCAGCGCCCGATTGCTCACAAACGCGCCCCTGCCCAAATGGCTGAAGGAGCCGGACCTGGTACGGGCCGCGGCGCGCAAGGCGGCCGAACTCTGCGCCAAACGAGGCAGCGATATCGCGCGGCTGGCAGTGCAGTTTTCGACGGGCAATCCGGACATCGCGACGACGATCGCGGGGAGCGCCAACCCGGAGAACATTCGCAATTGGGCGAAATGGGTGGCGGAGCCGGTGGACCAGGAATTGTTGACTGAAGTGTTGGAAATATTTCGGCCTGTCAAGAATATTGGCCATGCGGAGGGGTTGCCGGAAAATAATTAAAGCGCAAGACGCCATGAGAGCGATTCAATTGGAAAAACCGAAGAGCTTCCGCGTGATCGAGATTTCTGAGCCGGCCGCGCCCGGCCCGGGCGAAGCGCTGGTACGGGTGCATCGCGTCGGCATTTGCGGAACCGACTTTGGCGGTTTTCTGGGCAAAATGCCCTATTTCAGCTACCCGCGAATTCCGGGACACGAGCTGGGTGTGGAGGTCATCGCCGTCGGTGAGGGGGTGACGAACGTGCGGGCCGGCCAGCGCGGGTCGGTGGAACCGTATTTGAATTGCGAACGCTGCTATTCGTGCCGATGCGGCCATACCAATTGCTGCGAAAATAACCAGACGCTGGGTGTCCACTGCGACGGCGGGTTGCGCGCCCGGTTTCTTGTGCCGGCGCGGAAGTTGCATACGTCGGCCCGATTGAATTTCGAACAATTGGCGCTGGTTGAAACACTGGCGATCGGCTGCCATGCGGTGAATCGCGGCCAGCCCAGGCGGGATGAGCATGTGCTGGTCATTGGCGCCGGGCCAATCGGGCTTTCGGCAACCGAATTTTCGCGGCTCAGCGGCGCCAGGACAATCGTGATGGACGTGAACGAGGCGCGGCTGGATTTTGTTCGTCTACGCCTGGGGGTCCCCGACACAATCGCAACACGCAACGACGGGGATGAATTGAAGCGGCTCATGGAGTTGACCAATGGGCGATTGGCAGATGTCGTGATCGACGCCACCGGGAGCCACCGGAGCATGAGCCAGGCGCTCAACTACTGCGCGTTCGGCGGCCGGCTGGTTTACGTGGGGATAACGCAGCAGGAGGTCTCGTTCCCGCACGCGCCGGTGATGCACCGCCGCGAGTTGAGCGTGCTGGCCAGCCGCAACGCGCTTCCGGGAGATTTCACGAGAATAATCAAGCTCATCGAAGATGGGCAGCTCGACACGGGGCCGTGGATCACGCATCACGCGGATTTCGATGGGATGATCCAGGTTTTCCCGACGTGGATTGAGCCGGAAACAGGCGTCATCAAGGCGATGGTGAAAGTCTAAACCGGAGCGCAGTCGGGAAACCGAGTATTGACAGGATGAACGGGTTGGAAAAAAATTGGTGAAATCACACCCAGGGTTCTGGCTTTCCGCGAAGTCTGTAGGCCTTGCAAACCAATCCTGTGGCCCGGCAATAGACCAGAAAGCGCATCGCCGTGATGGCTCCATCCCTTTCTGGAAACAACCACTCGTTCTCGCAAAGGCGTTCGGAAGTGGCGGTCAGGCTTGGCGTTTTCTCCAATTCAGAGTAGAGAGTCAGCCAGGGCGCGATTGCCGGGAACACCCCATCGGTGGCCGGCTTTTGCACGCAAACCAGCACGTAGTTTTGGCGTTCTTCCCAGGTTGTGCTCATAACGACTCTATAATGAATGTAACCCCGCGCATCGCGCGCGCACTACCCGGCAAATGCCTCAAAGCACGTCGGTGAAAGCCTGATTCTAATGCGAGTCTTCTTCGGCGTTTTACAGAGATCTTGATTGGGGCTATATTTAATCAACCAGGAGGCTAAATGAAAAGTCAGAGTCTGCTCAATAGAGTCGGATCGGATAAAAGGGCCACGCTCGATGACCCACTCGCGTGGAATGCGTCCCTTATCTCCGGAGTGGAGTACGTTCCCAGTTCGACGGAGGCCAAGGTCAAATGTGAGAAGCGCGCAATTATCGCCCTTTGGATATTCCTTGCGCTCGTAATCGTGCTCAGCGGCGCCGCGGCATATCTGATCTGGGCCAAAATCCACGGATTAATCTGAGGTCTCGGCAATCACCGTGTCTTCATGCTCGTAAGCCGGGGCGCAGCAGCAGAGCAGGCGCAAGACAGTTGGGCCGACATTCCAGAGCTTGTGCCTGCGGCCCGGCAAAATCGCAATCGCATCCCCGGCGGCGACCTCGCGGACCTCACCGTCAATACGAATTCGTCCCTGCCCATGCGTAATGTAGTAAATCTCCTCCGTCTTGACGTGATAGTGCTCCTGGGTGCTGGCGCCGGGGGCCACGCGCGCCTCGGCCAGACTTTGATTGCGGATCGCCGAATTGCGGTGCGCCAGCAACTCACGAATCTCCGATCCGTCCTTCGTTACAAACGGCGTCACACTCCCAAGGTTCTTGACATCCATGCGCCCATCCATGCCAGAAATCCGGTCCGGGCGCACCCGTTTTTTTCGCAAAGCCTTGATGAAATTCCAGCGACTGACAAGCGACCTATCCCACAGTATAGGTCCGGTTCCCGGGGAAGAAATAGCTAGTCAAGGGAATTGCCGCCATTGCATATTTCAGTCTGCCGCGCTTCAGCGCGCGCGGATTGCCATGCGGACATGAAAAAGTGCATTTACGTCGTCGATGATCAAACGCCTGTGATGAGATCAGCCGTTCTGATTATCCAGAGCATCGACTCGCAATGGGAGGTGACGGGATTTAACACGCCAATGCAGGCGCTTGCCGCGGTGAGAAACAAGCCGCCGGATCTGGTTCTGTCCGATCAACTCATGCCCGAAATGTTAGGCAGCCAATTGTTGGAGGAAGTCCGCACGGTCTCGCCGATGACCATACGCATAATCATGTCCGGCTATGTGGCGCTCAACAAGCTTTCGTTCATCACGTCGGCGCATCAGTACCTGGCCAAACCGTTTGACAGAATCAAATTGCGGGAGTTGATCCGGCGGAGTTTTGCGGCGCAGGAACGGATAGTGGACAAGGGACTGCAATCAGTGGCGACGAGCCTGCGCTCGATACCTTCGTTGCCACAGGCGTACCATTCGTTGCTGAGGGAATTGCAGAGCGACCACAATGCCGCCACGACCATCGCGCGGCTGGTGGCTGAAGACCCTGGGCTGACCGTCAAAGTGCTGCAATTGGCCAATTCGCCGTTGTTCGGACAGGATTGCCTGATCACGACTCCGTTCGACGCCGTGATGTGCCTGGGCACCGAAATGATCATGGCGGTGGTGTTGTCGCAATCGTTGTTCCGCCATTACGAGGCACTTGTGGCGGGGACGATTGATTTGCGGAAGGTCTGGAACCATTGCTGGCAAACGGCCTACTTTGGGCAGCACATCTGCCGGGAGATGAAGTTGACCCGCACGGCCGGCGAAGAGGCGTTCCTTGCCGGATTGCTGCACGAAGTGGGGCGGTTCATTTTGGTGGATAATTTTCCCGATCAATTCCTGGCGGCGTGCCAGGTGGCGCGGCTGATGAAATCGCCGCTGGCGCCGAGGTTGCGGGAAGCGTTCCGCACGACTCCGACCCAAATCACCGCGTATGTTCTGGAGCTTTGGGGGATGCCGGCCAACGTGATTGGGGCCATCGGGAGGCAAGAAGGCCCAAGGTCCGTTCCAGCGGAGGGATTCGCACTTGCCTCGGCCCTCTACATCGCCGACGGCATCGCGTCGCGGCAATCACCGCCCGATGAGTTTGCGCCTGAGGAATGGGACAGCGCCTATTTGACGGCCGTCGGCTGCTTGGACAATATTCCGGTTTGGGAGAAGTTCGCGACCGGGCCGATACCCGGCATTTCAGAGTGAGGGCCTGCCGAGGCGGTCGTCGATCTGGAACGGGGTTGACGGCCCACTTTGTTCCGGCCCGAAGGCGATCTCGATCTCGTAAGCATCGCTCCCGTTGGGATTGTCCGCGAAGTGAACCCATAATGCGTCCTTTTCGCCCCATGCCGTGGCCAGGTCCCGGCCCTTGCGGCTGATAATCCTCGCGGTGGAAAAATCCACGCCATCGGGAAGGAAGGTGGTCGCCCCCTCGTTTTTTAATACAGCGGTTTGGCGCACGTCCCACGGAATACCGTTGACGCGGAGGTCGGAGGGGAGGTGGAAGATTCTATGTTCCAGGACCGCTTCGCGGGCGGTGATCTTGATGCAGTCGCTTCCGTCAACTTGAGCCGAGATTTTTAAGCGCGCAACGGCCGAAGGCCGCGGTTCGTCGAGTTTCGGCCCGACGGGGTGAAACTTGATGGTGAATTCGTATTCGGCGGAGCCGCACGGGGTGTCATTGAGATAAACCATCAAACCACGGCCCGTCCGTTCGAGTGCGACGACATCCCGCGCTTCGATCAAGTCCAAATCGACCGATTCCAGCGAAAAGGATTCGGGCAAAAACCGCGCCGGCGCGATGCTTGTCAAAAAGTTTATCCGCTTTGGACTCCATTGCGTGCCGTTGATGAAAATCGGTTCCGGCGGGTAGTCCCAGTTGACGTGATTCCAGAGCGCTCCGTCGTGGGTGATAAGAATTTTGTCCGAACCGTCCACTCTTCCTTTAAAGTGGAAGACGGCATTTCCGTTTGACAGGCGTGAGCTCAAAGATGGGGTCGGGACGAACTCGGATTCGCTTGACACCAATTGGGGAGCCTGAAGAACTGGGCTGGCCCGCAGGCGGAAGAAGCGAGCAGTGTCATCCGATTGCGGAAAAACGAAGGTTATTTCGCCGCCGGCCTCCGGGACGGTCATCTGCTGGAGTTCTTCCCACGGGGCGTTGAATGTTGAACGAGCGTCCAACGCCACAGTTTTCAGTCCGGGCGGAACCGAGGCTGTCAAGAACAAGTTAGTCCCTTGCGCCGCAATGGCGGTAATGGCCAGTTGGTTTGGCGCCGTCCCAACCTCGGCGGCGCGTAGCAAGGACGGCATGCCCGCCAGAAAAACCAGCATCATCAGCCTCACGCTGACCCGCGAAAAAGTCTTTAACCAATTTCCAGGTGCAAATGCGCGTTGGCGGTTCACGTCTATTTGACGGGATTGTGAGGCGAATGCTCCCGTTGTCAGCAAAAAAACATTCGCCCTGATCAAGGGAGCGGCCTGGCAGGTTTTCCTATGTGATAACCGTTCACAACCAGCGCCACGACGTGTTTGTTGTCCTTGTAACCATCATGCGCGTCTCCCGGCGATTCGTAGAGACCAAACCAGTCGCACGCGTTGCGCGGGGCGAAGTTGTCGATGGCAGCCCACTGGGCGTAGTCCTGGATATCATCCGTCGCAACCTTGTAGCTGAGAACGTCGTATGGATCGTTAAACGCCACGAAAAAAAAGGGAGTGCTGTCGCTTGGCGGGGGCTGCATTTTGGTCTTCTCGTCGGCACGGGAACGGAGATGACGTCCTGGATGAATCGCGTTGTACCGCAAGCGGAGGAAAGCCCTGATTGAACTGGGACGTTGTTCCGATTGGCTCGCAGTCATGCCAACCGGCCTTGGAACCGGCCCGGATGGTTCCGGGGTTGGCATCTCCAACAGGTTTAATTGATTGGCCATCATAAAGATCAGTCGGTCGTTATTGAGAAACTGGGTCAGGTGGGGACCCATCTCCTCTTCGGGAGGCGGAGCCAACGCCTGTAACGCGTCAACAAACATCAGCGATCCGAGACTTTCGGTTATAACTGCCACGGTGGAGCCGGGAATCGCGTCCTTCGTCGCCGGCTCCGGGTCCCACTGTCCGGTATAGAAGTTTGTCAGCGCGATCTGCACCGTCTTGTTCAAAACATTGCTGTCGAAGCCGCTCAGGTAGAGCACGACGTCCGAGAGGCTTTGGTCCACAACAGTGCGCAAAGTCTGGTTGACGAACGGCCGCCACACGGCAAGATCAGATTGGAAGCGCTCGGTTTTGTATGTGTCTGTCAACGGGCTCCACGTGAGCTGATAAACCAAAATGCGAGTGCTCCCGTTTTGCTTTAAAAGATAAACTCGCACGTTTCCTACAAAGTCATTGGGTTGATCAGACCACTGAATGGGGTGATCGGGCGTCGGGTGATCCAATGTCCATCCCGGGCCCAGATCCGCCTGCAACGGTGTCAGATACGCTTCGCCCCAATCATTGGAATGCGAGCTCATTCCGTGGATCATAAAAAGGCGGAGCGGATTCGATGGCGGCGAGTTGGACGCAAGTTCGGCAATACCGGGGAAATTTGTCTGATCGTGGGGCAGAACCAGCGAAGTGCAACAACCGCCTGAGATAAGCGCGATTCCAACCAGGATCAATACCGCGGTGAAAATCTTCATATCAGATCCCTTTGTTCGTTTTTTGGGTCTGTGGCGAAATCTGTGATTGATCCTGGATGATTGCCCGGCAATTGCAAGGCATTATCGCGACAATGCGACTTCGTAAACAATGCGATAGTCATAGGCAGCGGCAGACCAGCATTGGCGGAGAATGCGCGTCATGCATGGCTGATTTTGCTTCCGCCTTGGCGCGTTGCGCCACGGCGGACGAGTCCGCCCGTTTGCGCGGATGACCTTCCAGACGTACTGTGGGTCGACATGGATACGAATCTCATCGCTTTTGGCATGACTTTGATCGGCACCGTTTGCTGGGTTGTTTGTTTCTGGTGGATGCACCGGATTTCAAGCAAACAGAATGATCTTTTGGAAAAGCTCTGTGAGCAGAATAAACGAATCGAAAAACTCTCCAAGGTTGAACACGATCTCATCAAGGAAGTGCATCCCCAAGTCAGCGAGATCAAGGAAGGTATGCAAGAAATAATTGCGTCAGCAAAGGAGAATCAACAAGACAATCAGCCACACCCTGCACACGGGAAACCCAAGGACAAAACCGTTGCATAAACAAAGCCGGAGCGATTAATCATGCGCAACCTTGTGCTGGTTCTCGCCTTGCTTGTTGTGCCCTTTGTCGGTCTTGCCGCGTTCGGCGTGCCGGAACTTTTGCGTGGACGCATTGCGATCACTTGCGTTTTCCTTTTCACTGGATTGCGGTTCTGAAACTTTTGCCGACCGTCATTCCGATCACGCTGCCGATAATGGCCCCGGCCGCGAATTCGGAAACCCAATGGATCGTCACTGAAACGGCAAGCCCAATGTAAAACGCATAAAGCAACGCACAGAGGACAACGATCTTGTTCCTGGGATAAAGCATCGTCAAACAGAGCGCCATGGAAAACGCCACCGTCGTGTGGCCCGATGGCCACCCCCAAAAGATGCCGCCTTTGAGAAAACCAAATTGAAAGCCATGGCTGGAGTCTGTCAGCGCGGAGACGTTCATCGCAGGCGCTCTGGAAGCTCCGTGAAATGGCGGCGGTCGGCGTCCGGTTATTGCCTTGTAGCAAGAAGTTATCAGATACGCCATGAGGGCTGCCTGTCCCAAAGCCCACGCGGTCGTGATGAGACGCCGGTTCTTCGAGGCGACGCCGGCCAGCAAAAGCGCCAAGGGGCACAGGACAGGCATTAACATTCCGAGGCGGAGGGCCGGACGGGCCAGCACAGAAAATTCCTCGGCCCGCGTCCAGCGATAATACGCCCAATCGCCGCCGGAGGCGACGATCACTATCGTCAGGCCGATGGCGGCCGCGTGCCACAAAAGGTTGCGACCACTGAAGATCGCGACGACATTTCGAGGAAACCGATAAAAAAGCGCAGGCACAACGCCCATCATAGCGTTGTCGTCGATTGTCGCAGTAAATTAAAGGAACTGTCACCCGATTACGCAAGAGTTGGATCCGACCCGCACGTGCGGAGATTCGGACTGCTCCTGGCGCACTCGGTATTAGCGCACAAAAACACAGTCGCTGTTGACATAAAAACACAGTTGGTGTAAACGTAAAAACACAGTTAATGCCTAAGAAAACTCAAACTAAGCTGGCGGCAGCGTTGGAGCATGCACATAAAGCCGCTCGCAAGCAGGTGGTGACCTCTGCCTCGCTTCAGCGCGCAGACCGGGAATTGCTCGTGAAACGGGGATATCTCCAGGAGATTTGCAAGGGATGGTATCTGTTGAACCGGCCAGTCGAGAAGCCTGGAGACAGCACCGCGTGGTATGCGGCGTTCTGGGACTTTCTTTCCGTTTATCTGGAAGAGCGATTCGGCGCCGACTATTGCCTTTCCGCTGCCTCCTCGATGGATGTCCACACGGGTGCCGGCGTAATTCCCCGCCAGGTCATTGCCCTGACCGCACAAGGGGGAAAAATGCTGCTGGGTCTGCCTCACAACACTTCCGTCTTGGTGTATCAGGATGCCAACAACATCCCTCGCGTCGTTGAAACAATTCGTGGGGTGCGGGCCATGTCGCTCGCCCTGGCGCTCTGCCGCGTTCCGCCAGCCTTCTTCGAGAACCAGCCACTGGATGCTGAAATCGCTCTTCGTGCGGTTAAATCCGTGGACGACCTTGCCCGTGTCATCCTCGAAACAGGCTCTCCCACCCTGGCAGCGAGACTGGCGGGCGCTTACCAATTCCTCGGAGACAAGGAGAGAGCCGATCGAATCGTCAGCACGGTGCAGGCCGCCGACATGGATTGCGAGCCCAAGAACCCCTTTGTTAAACCTGCTCCTGTTTTCACAGGATCGACGCGGTTGGCATCGCCTTACGCCGGGCGAATCGAGGCCCTGGTCAAGACCCTGCGTCAACCCGTGCTCAAAATCTTCAAAGATATGCCTCAGAGGCCTGTTTCCAATCCGGAAGCATATATGGGGCAGGTCGAAGCCGTTTACGAGCACGACGCTTACAACTCGCTTTCCATCGAAGGCTATCGGGTCACTCCCGAGTTAATTGAAAAGATCCGCACCGGAGAATGGAACCCGGAAGGAGATCCTCGGGACCGGCAACAGATTGCCGCCATGGCGGCCAAAGGTTACTTGACGGCATTTCGTCTGGTAGAGAAAAGCGTGAGGCGAGTGTTGAGGGGGGAGAACGCAGGCAGGGTAGTTCGCAAGGATTACCAGGGCTGGTATCGTGCTCTGTTTAGCGAGTCAGTGCGCGCCGGATTGCTGGAACCTTATCATCTGGCCGGACACCGCAACGCCTCCGTATTTAGACGCGCGTCACGCCATGTGCCCCCACCGCACGCCGCGGTCAACGACGCTATGGACGCCTTGTTGGACTCTCTGGAGAGCGAGCAGGAGGCGATCGTGCGCGCAGTCTTGGGCCATTGGCTCTTTGGTTTCGTCCATCCTTATATGGACGGCAATGGACGGATGGCCCGATTCTTGATGAACGTGATGATGGCTTCAGGAAGTTATCCCTGGACGATCGTGCACACAACTCGACGGAAAATGTACCTCGACGCCCTCGAGGCGGCGTCGTCCGAACAGAATATAGTGGCGTTTGCAAATTTCATCCGGGGGGAGATGGCGGTTGACTGGAGCAGGGAGACGGCCAGAAGATAAGCCTGCGGCTGGGTGGGTTCTCTCTGGAGAACCGCCAAAAGCTATATTCCAACTTCGACGAAGAAATCTGGAAATGGAAAAAAAGAGGTTGATAAAACAGATCATTGCCAGTCTGAGCGAAAGCCTTGTCGTCTTGGAAAAGGCTGCCCGGTCCTCGCATGCGGAGGCCACGCACGAAAGCAGCAAGGCGGAAAGCAAATACGACACACGCGGACTCGAGGCCGCGTATCTGGCGGGCGGCCAGGCCCGGCAGGCGAAGGAAATCCTGGACTCGATCAAGCTTTACGAAACACTGATGGCCAGAGATTTCGCCGCCGATGAACCGATCGATCTTACCGCTCTGGTGGAATTGGATGCCGGCGGCATGCGTTCCTTCTATTTTATAGGGCCGAAGAATGGCGGTCTGGAACTCAAATACCAGCGCAAGGAAATCACCGTGATCACACCACAGTCTCCCCTGGGCCAGGACCTGATGGGAAAGACTGCGGGCCAGCGTTGGACGGGCAAGTTGGGCGGCGCGGCCGCGAAACACCACATTGTTTCGGTGTCATAATTCAAGAGCTCGGCTGTGGGTTTGAATAGAGATTTTTTGCGAGGCAACCGGCCTTGAGATTCTCGATATACTCGGCTAAACTGCGGCGATGACCGCGTCTCCCGTGAACCCAGAAAAATCGCAGCAACTTCCCCAGCGGATGGCTGCATTGGGGGTGCGTGAGTCCGATATTGAAGAAACCTTTGTCAGATCGGGAGGGCATGGCGGTCAAAATGTGAATAAATCGGCGACGTGCGTGATGCTGCTCCACCGCCCGACCGGCCTCCAAGTTAAGTGCCAGACGACGCGTCAACAGGGACTCAATCGGCTTATTGCGCGCCGGATTTTACTCGATAAAATCGAAGGGAAACAGACCGGGCAAGTGGCTGCGGAGGTGTCCCGAATCGAAAAAATTCGCCGGCAGAAGCGCAAGAAGAGCCGCCGGGCCAAAGCGCGGATGCTCGCCGACAAATCGCATCGCGCGGACAAAAAGGCCTCCAGGCGCGAGGTTGGGGATTTTTAGTCAATCTTCGGGACGTTCGCCGCTGGGAGCCATCTACACCAGTTTTGGATCGAATTGACCGAGGGTTGTTACCAGGTCCTTTTGCGCGGCCATGACTTCGCGGATGTTTTTATAGGCCATCGGGACTTCATCCAGGCCGGCGCTGATCAGGGTCACGCCGCGTTCACGGAGAAGACGATTAACGTCCTTCCAGTTGAATTTCTCATTGGCGGCTTTGCGGCTCATGGCGCGGCCGGCTCCGTGCGAGGCCGAATTAAGCGATTCCGAATTTCCCTTTCCGCTCACGACAAATCCCGGCGACGCCATCGAACCAGGAATGATGCCCAGGACTCCAGCGCCCGCTGGCGTTGCGCCTTTGCGATGCACAATAACCTCGCGCTCAACGCCGTCGATGACGTGCTTCTCTTTCCACGCGAAATTGTGGTGGTTTTCCAAATCGAACAGTACCTGCGCGCCGACGTTTTCCGCGATGTGTTGGTGGATGCAGGCATGGTTCGCAGCGGCGTAGCGCCCCATCAATTCCATCGCGTCCCAGTATTCCTGGCCTTCTTGCGAATTGAGCGACAACCACGCCAGCCGTTTCAATTCGCTGGGTAAATCCGGAAATTGGGCGAACGCGATCTTGCTGTAGTAATCGCAAACCGCCGCGCCCGTGCCACGGCTTCCGCTGTGCGACAGCAGCGCGACGTAAGTTCCCGGCTCAAGATCGTTTATTTTCGAGTGGGCCGTGAACAGTCCAAATTCGACGAAATGATTTCCGCTCCCGCTGGTGCCGAGTTGCGACCAGGCGCGGTCCTTGTTTTGTTTCGTCACCGTGCTGATCGTCCAATCGGCATCCATCACGTCATGGGCGCGGCGATCCTTGAAGTTCGCGCCGACGCCAAAGCGCGTTTCCGCTTCGATGGCGCGGGTCAGTCGGTCCTGCTTCTGCTCCAAATCGCGCACGGGAATATCCAGTACTGTCATTTTCATGCGGCAGGCGATGTCGACGCCGACCGCGTAAGGAATCACGGAGTTTTCCGTGGCCAGCACTCCGCCGATGGGCAGGCCGTAGCCGACGTGGGCATCCGCCATCAAGGCTCCAGCCACGGACACCGGCAGCAAACAGGCTTTCTCCATCTGCATCACGGCGTCGTGTTCAAGGCCCTCGCCCCACTGCCGGTATTTGACAGGCTCAGCGCGTGGCGGAGGTGGCGCTTTGAGAAGAGCCTTGGCAAATTCAGCACCTAGCGGGTCATCGACGAAAGCCGACGGATTGGCGACAATGTCGGCGACTTCCTCGTGCAACCGCGATTTGTCGCCGCCACCGAGGATGAACTTCGCAACAAAATCCGTCGCCCGCCGCGTCGCCTCGCCCAGCGGCACACCGAGACGGAGAAAATCCTTCGCGTTCATTTCGTTCGATCCCAACTTACTTGTGAAATGGCCGGAGAGCGAGCTTCACCCCCGCTCCCCAGGGCGTCTTGTTTACCAGCTTCCACTCGGGAATGCGGTGCGCGTTGTGGATGAGCGCACGCGCAGCCGTCTGGTTCCGACTGGCCTTGGGCACGTTTTTCGTGCATTTTGGCATTGAAGCGTTCGAACTCTGGAGAAAATGATGAGACCTTACGTGATCTGTCACATGTGCACGACCATCGACGGCAAAATCCTCGGGGATCGCTGGGGCAAACTTCCCGGCGGCAAAGACAATCCCTGGCTCTTCGAAACCACGGCGGCCAGCTTCGGCATCGGCGCCTGGCTCGTCGGCACGACGACCATGAAAGAATTTGCCGGCCGAAACCTGAAGCTGCCTCGCGCCCGGATGCCCGTCGTCCGCAAGGATCACGTCGCCCATAAAAATGCCAAACGACTTGCGATCGGCGCGGACGCGAAGGGCGTCCTGCGCTTCCAGAAGAACTTAGTGGACGGCGATCATGTGGTGCTGCTTGTTACGGATCGCGTGAGGGACGATTACCTGGCGCACCTCCAATCCGCCGGCGTCTCATACCTCTTCTGCGGCAAGAAGGAATTAGACCTGCACCTTGCCCTGCGCAAACTCGGCAGGGTTTTTCAATTGCGCAAGCTGATGCTCCAGGGCGGTGGAAAGTTCAATGGCGCCATGCTCCACGCCGGGTTAGTCGATGAAATCAGCCAAGTCATCGCTCCCGTCGTGGACGGCGGCGTTGGCATATCGAGCTTTTTCGATATTCCCGGCGACCCACCGCCCAAGGCCGCTGCCACCCTTCGCCTTCTGTCGCGAAAACAATTACCGGGCAGCGTGACGTGGTTGCGCTACCGAGTCGTTGCCAGGCACACGCGCTGACCCGGGCAATTGTTTTGGTTTTTTGGCGAGCAGGGATTCGGGCTGGTATGCCTCGTCGATGAAGCTGCCCCATGAGCGCAGCTTGATCAGCAGTTTGGACTGGCGCTTGACTGTCTTCGTCCGTTTGTTTCGTTTAGATTTCATATGTCCTTTCAATATTTGTGAGATTGTTTCTTTTTGGAATTGATTCGCCTGTCGCGCGCGCCGTCTAATCGGCTGGGCCTGAAGATGGAATCAGCCGGCGTTTATATTTTGGTCGTGTTTGTTGCGACCCGGCGGCAGAAAAAGTTTCAATGAGCGCTTTCCACAGCATGGGGTTCTCCTCATTTCAAAAGGATGAGGAGGTGTTAAAGCACAAGCTTGCCCCGGGAACGACGAGGCGGTTGGGGCGGTTTGTGCTTCCCTACGCCCGCATCCTCAGCTTCTTCCTGTTCCTGGTGATTCTGGACGCCGCCCTGGGCGTGGTGAATCCTCTTATTTACCGACAATTGATCAACCGTGGAATTCTGAAGGGAAACGTCCATTTGATCGTGATGCTGGCGTTGACGGCGGCCGGAGTGAGTATTGTTGACAGCGGCATGGGCTTTGTGCAACGACTCCTGGCCGTTCGCATCGGTTCCCAGATAGTTCTCGACCTACGGAACCGGGTTTTTGAACACATTCAGCGAATGTCGCTTGCCTTTTTCAGCCGGGCACGCACGGGTGCGCTGGTGAGCCGTCTCAACAGCGATGTGACCGGCGTGGGCGGCGCCGTGACCGATCTTCTTTCCACAGCGGTGGGGAATTTGGTGACGGTCGTGTTGGTGTTGAGCGCCATGTTTGCCTTGTCCTGGCGACTGACGGCGGCGGCGCTGCTGGTGGTGCCGGTGTTTCTCTGGTCGGCTCGGCTGGTGGGGCGGAAACTTCGCGGACTGACCCGCGAAACTTACGACCGCGTTGCGGAAATGAACAACCTCATGGTGGAACGCTTTAATGTCGCCGGCGCCATGGTTTGCAAAATCTTTGGACGGCCCGAGGAGGAGGCGGCCGCCTTTTCGCGGCAGGCGGCGCGAGTTCGCGAGATCAACATAAGCATGTCCACTTACGCCTACGTCCTGTTTATCGGTTTGGGCTTGATGGCCTCGCTGGCAGTCGCGGCGGTCTATGGCTGGGGCGGGGTGCAGGCTGCGCATGGAGCGCTGGACATCGGCACGGTCGTCGCGCTGGTATCCTATCTCATCCGTCTCTACGGACCGTTGACCAGTCTTTCCAATTTGCAGGTTAATGTGATGACGACGCTTGTTTCTTTTGAACGGGTGTTCGAGGTGCTGGACCTTAAGCCGGACATCACCGAGGCGCCGAACCCCCGCCCCATCCCCAAAGGGCCGGCGCGGCTGGAATTTGACGGCGTAGGGTTTCGGTATCCGGCGGCGACGGAGATTTCGCTGGCCTCGCTGGAATCCGTGGCCTCGCTGGACAAACACCCGGAGAAGGAGGTGTTGCACGAAATCAGCTTTGCGGCTGAACCCGGCCAGTTGGTGGCGCTGGTCGGTCCATCCGGCGCGGGAAAAACCACACTCGTGCAACTGGCAGCCCGCCTTTACGATCCCCGCCAGGGGGCGGTGCGGATCAACGGAGTTGATCTGCGCGAGGCCACTGCGGAATCCATTCGCGAAACCGTGGGTATGGTGATGCAGGACTCCCATCTGTTTCACGAGACAATCCGGGCAAATCTACAGTACGCGAAACCCGGGGCGGGCGAGGCGGAATTGAACCAGGCGCTGGAGTCGGCGCAACTTTTGGCCCTGGTAAAATCGCTGCCCAAGGGTTTGGACACGGTGGTGGGGGATCGTGGTTACCGATTTTCCGGCGGCGAAAGGCAACGCCTGGCCATAGCCCGACTACTGCTGAAGGCGCCCCGTGTGGTACTCCTGGACGAGGCAACGGCCCACCTTGATTCCGATGCGGAACTCGCCATTCAACAGGCGTTCGCGGTCGCGCTGGCCGGACGAACCTCCCTGGTGATCGCCCACCGGCTTTCGACTGTGCAAACGGCGGATCAGATTTTGGTTCTACAGCAGGGCAGGATTATCGAGCGTGGCCGGCACGACGACTTGGTGCGGGCCGGCAATCTCTACGCACAACTCTACCTGAAGCAGTTTAAAGGATCACATGCTTAAGCTACCCCGGAATCGGGAGCCGCAGGCAGGATTCGAACCGGCGTCTCACCGTTATCAACGATAACCCAATCCTGCGCCAGGGAAAAGTCGCTGTTTGCCGCTCCAAGTCACAACGGCTCAAAAGCTGGAAGATGGCCTGCCATCCGAAGCTCGCAGAGCGAAGGATGGTCGGAGCGACAGGATTTGAACCTGCGACGTCTTGGTCCCAAACCAAGTGCTCTACCAGGCTGAGCTACGCTCCGATACCGCTGTCATCAGCAACCCACAGAATGCCCTCATTAAAATGGGGGGCAAGCAATTTCGCCGCTTTTTGAAGACCGGACCCATGTTCTCAGACTTTCTCCGCGGCTCTCCTGAGAAGATATTTACGCAACGGCGGATCATCAGTGAGGCTTGCGGCGCGAGCGAACGCTTTCCGTGCTTCGTCTTCGCGATCCAGCAACTGGAGGATGTGTCCGCAAGCGGCCCAATAAGGCTGGTAGTCGTTTGTTCTGCGGGCAGGAATCTCTTCGAGGGCCGCAAGACCTTCAGTTTGCCGCCCGGTTTGAGCGAGTGCCACGGCTCGGCCAACGAGAGCTCCAACGCCCGGCGAAATCCTCACGAGACCTTCATAGAGCAAAAGAATCTCCGGCCAGTCGATGACTCCGGTCCGCGCGCGATTGGCGTGGATCGATTGAATCGCCGCCTCCAGTTGATACCGTCCCATCCGTTTGCACGCCGCCGCAGTTCGCAGATGGTCCTCGGCTTCCGTCATCAACGACTGTGACCAGAGGTTCGGGTCTTGTCGATCAAGGGGCACGAATTCCCCGTCGCCCGCATAACGCGCCGCCCGCCGCGCTTCGCAGTGGAGCATGAGCGCCAGCAGGCCGCGAGCTTCGGGCTCGTTTGGCATTAATTGAACAACCGTTCTGCCAATGGAGACGGCCTCGCCGGCAAGCGCATGATGCGTTGCGCTCGTTTCCATAACGCTTTCCCAGCCGGTGGTGTAAGCGGAATAAATTGCATCCAGCACGAACGTGGTTCTTTCTTCCCATTCTGGCGGTTCGGGCACGCGAAACGGAATGGCTGCGTCGCGAATTTTATTTTTCGCGCGAACAAGTCGCTGGCTCATCGCTGCGGGCGAAACGAGAAACGCCGATGCGATGCGCGCCGCGTCAATGCCGAGAACCGTTTGCAACATCAGCGGCGTGCGCGCAGCGGGATCAATCGCCGGATGCGCGCAGACGAAAAGGAGTTTCAACCGTTCGTCGGGAAAATGCTCGCGGGTCTCCGCGATGCTCTCCGCCTCTTCGGCGATTTGCTGAAGGAATTCCTCCGACTTCTGCCGCACCTGATTGTGTCGCGCGGCGTCAATGACGCGATTGCGCGCGACGTGCAGCAGCCATGCTTCCGGTTTTTCGGGAACGCCATCCACAGGCCATTTCTCCAGCGCCGAAACGAATGCCTCGCTCAGCGCGTCTTCCGCCTCGGCAACGTCGCCGGAGCGCGCCGCGATGTAGGCGATGAGTTGGCCGTACGAATTACGTGCAATAGCTTCAATCGTCGAATGCGTGGCGTCTTCGCTCATCGTTGAAAACGGCTTCGGTCTGTTTCCGGCCACAATCCGCAAATTCGCGAGCGGTCTCCGAGAGGTCGCAAGACGGTAATTTGGCCGAAATTCAGACCCGCAGCGAGCCACGAAATCCCCTGCCGCTATAGTAAGACTCCGCACCGTTGTGATAAAAGAAGACACGACCGAATCGGCGATCGGCAAAGAGAGCGCCGCCGAGTTTCCTCATATCAGGAGGCGCTTTCACCCAACTGGACGATTTCGTATCGAACTCTCCCAGCTTCTGCAGCTCCCCGTATTGTTCTTCCGTCAAAAGCTCAATGCCCATGGCCGCCGCCAAATCAGTAGCGCTGTTTTTCGGTTTGTGTTCTTTACGGGAATCCAGCGCTTCACGGTCGTAACAAAGACTCGTGCGGCCTTTGGGACTTTGCGCCGAACAATCAAAGAAGATGTATGCACCCGTCTCTTTGTCATGACCGACGATATCCGGTTCACCGCCAGTTCTCTCCATTTCGCTGAGAGACCACAGTTTTTCAGGATCCGCTTCGAGCTTTGCCTGGGCTTTGGTCCATTCAAGCCCTTTATGGCGGTTCATGTTCTTCTCAAAACGGGCTTTCAATGTTCTGAGCATCTCCTCGCGTTGTGCCGGGGACAGCTCCCTTTTTGTTTTGGCAGTTTTCATATCGTTTTCGTGTTTACTGATACGTCATATTGGGCCGACCTTTTCGAGATGAGTCGTCGAAGGAGATGGCCTTTCCACATCCACAGTCCCGAAAGAAGAAGTACGGGAAGGAAGACAAACCGAATCGAACGGGCGTAATATCGAAGGTCTTCAAACGGACTATAGATATAGCCGATTACCGGAATGCCAAAGACAATGTGAATCCAGCGAAGAATCGAACGTTGGGTCTGATTATTCATAATGCTCCTTAATGTTGATGTCTATGAATGGTTCGTGGGCAGCATTTCAAACTCAGGAAGATGCAAAGATCGGACGCACTTCGACCGCTGAAGTAGCCGCCGCAGGGTGGCGCGCGGCCCATTCCAATGCCGCGTCGAGGTCTGGCACATCAATAATGACGAAGCCGCCGAGGAATTCCTTGGTCTCCGCATACGGACCGTCGTGGACCTGCCGCTTCCCGTCGCGGACTGAAACCATGGTCGCCGATTGCGGCGGCCGCAAACCCGCCGCCGTGACAACGATGCCCGCGGCCCGGAGGGCTTCACCGTAGGCTTTGCCCGCCGCGGCCATTGTGCTATCGCGGCGTTCGAACTGTTCCTGTGGCTGAAAAACAAGTAGTGCGTATTTCATAATTCCTTTCCATTTTTGTTTTTTCGCCGCGGAATTCCCGCGGCGTCACATTGATGACGTGCCATGAGCGCCTATTTCGACATTTAAGCAAAAAAGATTTTTCACGACATAACCAGTGGCGATGCCAGAGTTACGAAGGCTGGAAATACAAGGGCTGTGTTCGACTCTCGCCGCTGAAGCACGCAACCACCCGAGACTGAAAAAAGCGGCAAAGTGAGATATCGGTGCACTTCATCAAAACGTGTGTAAGTAATTGATAATTAAGTGGTCGTAGCGACAGGGTTTGAACCTGCGACGTCTTGGTCCCAAACCAAGTGCTCTACCAGGCTGAGCTGCGCTCCGATCAATCTGGACGGTCATCATCGCACAACTCGCCTCCGTTGCAAGCGCAACCCAATGAAGTTCCATACCTTTCCGTCCCCGCAGCTCGCGCTATTCTGGACGCTCCCGCAGCGAGAGCTGCATCAGCACGGCGCACAATGCCTCGAGCCGGGGGCAGGGGACGCCAATCTGGCGCGCTTCGCGGCAGGGTTCCAGAAAGAGGCTCTCCAACTCGAGCGGCTGTCCGCGTTCGAAATCAATCAAGGTCGAGGCTTTGTAAGAGCCCATCTGGCGGGTGCGCGAAATCTGGTGTTCGGCGGCCGATTCCGGCACGCCAAGCCCTTTTGCCCGCGCGGCGGCAATCGTTTCCATCATCAGCTCTCGCGCCAATTGTTCCCAGCGCGGGTCTCCAAGAAGAAGATCAGTTGTCAAGCAGAATTGCAATTTCGCGCCCGGCTCCATCCTGCCGCGGACGACGGCGTCGTATCCGGCCGCGCCCGCCACGCCCAGGCCGTTGAAGGGGATGTTCCACACCAGTTTTTCCCAATGGGCCTGTTCCAGGTGGGCGGCAACTTTGCAGTGGACGCCGGCGGCCGCAATCGTCTCGCAAATCCGGTGAGTGCGAGGCTGGGGGGCGCCGGCGTATTCGCCCATGACAATGGCTCCGTGAGCGATGTGGCGAATGCGCCCCGGCGCGACCCTGTTGAGGCAGACGAAACAGAGGCCGCCGAGGGTTTTTTCCGCGCCTACGACGGCGGCCACCGCGGCTTCATTGCCGAGGCCGTTCTGCAATGTCAGCACGGCGGATTCCGGACCGATTAGCGGCGGGAGGAGCCGGGGCAGGAGGTGGTTGGCGGTCGTTTTGAGGCCAATTAAAACGAGGTCCGCGGGGCCGATCTCTTCCGGCGCGCGGGCGCATTCCGGTTGAACGTGGAAATTTCCTGCGTCGCTTTCAATCCAGACGCCGCTCTTGCGCACCACGTCAAAATCAGAACGGAGGAGAAAATGAACCCGGCACCCGGCCCGGCAGAGCATCGCTCCGTAATAACTTCCCAATGCGCCGCAACCGACAACGGCAATTTTCATGCTGGAAGGAAGCACTTTTGCGGCAATTTGGACAACAAAAATTGGACCTGGAATTTTCGCGATGGAGCTTTTTCTCTTTTCTCCGGCGAGGCGGGAAGATAGCGTTTGTGGCCGATATGACTGACCCAAGTTCGTGCCCGGTTGATCTTCGCAGTGACACGATCACCAAGCCGACTCCCGCGATGCGTGAAGCGATTGCGGCGGCTGACGTGGGCGACGACGTGTTCGGGGAGGACCCGACGGTGCGCGAATTGGAGGCGGAAACAGCGGCGATTCTGGGAAAGGAGGCGGCGCTGTTTACGGTCTCGGGAACAATGGCCAACCAGCTCGCCGTGCGATCCCACACCGAACCGGGGGACGAGATCATCGTGGAGGCGCAGGCGCACCTTTATATTTACGAAGGGGGCGGCCCGGCGGCGTTGAGCGGCGTGACGTGCCGCTGTCTGCCGGGCGAGCGCGGCGTCTTCACGGGTTCGGAGGTCGACGCGGTCGTGCGTCCCCCTGATCCACATTTTCCGCGTTCCCGATTGGTCTGTGTCGAGAATACGCACAATCGCGGCGGCGGCAAAATCTGGCCGTTGGAGCAGATTGAAGAGGTGGCGGCCGCGGCGAGGCGGCATGGGCTTCAATTGCATTTGGACGGGGCGCGTCTGTGGAACGCGGCCGCAGCGACGGGCATCGCGGAAAGCCGATGGGCCGCGCCGTTTGACACGATCAGCGTTTGTTTTTCCAAGGGACTTGGAGCGCCGGTGGGCTCGGCGCTGGTTGGCTCGAAGGCGTTTCTGGAACGGGCGAAACGGTTTCGCAAGATGTTCGGCGGCGGGATGCGACAGGCGGGGATTATCGCCGCGGGCGCGCTTTTCGCCCTGCGAAATCACCGCGCGCGTTTGGCGCAGGACCATGCCAACGCGAAGGCGCTGGCCGAAGGGATCAGGGGCTGGAAGGGTTTGGAGGTGGCGCCGGCCGAGGTGGAAACGAACATGGTGCGTTTTCGCGTGTCCGGAGCGCCGGCCCGGGAGGTCATGGAGCGGTTGCGGTCGCGCGGCGTGCTGGTGCTGGGCATCGACCCTCTTACGATTCGAGCTGTCACGAGCCTGATGGTATCGGCGGACGATATTGGCCGGGCGATCGCGGCCATCGGGAAGGTCGCCGAAGCGTTGCGCTCAAAAGGCGCCCGCGGGTAAAAAAGGCACTCTGAAGGGTGTCAGAGTGCCTGCGAAACCAGATCAATCCGGTCTATCTTGCGCCGAGGATGGCGTCTTTGGCCGCTTTGGCGACGCGAAATTTGACTACTTTCTTGGCCGGAATCTGGATCGTGGCGCCGGTGGCTGGATTACGGCCTATGCGGGCCTTGCGGTTGACAAGGACGAGCTTGCCAATGCCGGGCAGGGTGAAGGTGTTCTTGGCGTGTTTGTAGGCCAGGGCCGCCAGTGAATCCAGGATTTCCGCGCCGGCCTTCTTGGTCAGCCCGCTCTTCTCCGCCAGTTCCGAAGCCAATTGTGATTTCGAGAGTGCTTTTGCCATATAAGTGTGTGTGTATGGGTTTGTTTTGTGAGTCGATATCCGTTTCGACTTTCCTGCGTTATAAAACGCCTTGGAAAGGCGGTGCAAGGAGAAAATCGCTTTTTACGCAGATTTTCACCTCGGACTTGGCACGGCAACGGAGGCTTGACTTGGCGAGTTTATCGCACAACATCGCGGCGTGGCTGCGCTGTTCACAATCCAAAGCGAATTCAGGTATGAAATCGTCCGGAAAATTTTCGAGGGCGGGATGGGCATTGTGTACGAAGCGGAGCAGCAAGGGGCGCGCAATTTTGTCAAGCGGGTGGCCATGAAAGTCATTCGCCAGAATTACGCCAATCAAAAGCAATTCATCGAGAATTTCATTGGGGAGGCCAAGCTGGTGGCGGACTTGATCCACACCAATATCGTGCAGACCTACCATCTCGGGGAGGCGCGCGGGCTTTATTTCATCTGCATGGAACTCATCCACGGGGTCAACCTGGAGCAGTTCGCCCAGCAGCTTTCGGCAAAACAGCGCGTGCTGCCGATGGAATTGGCCGTTTTCATCACCAGCCGCGTCGCCCGTGGGCTGGCCTACGCCCATGCCAAGACCGATGACGCCGGCAAGACCCTTGGCATCGTCCATCGGGACGTGAGCTTCAAGAACATCATGATCGCGTTGGCGGGCGACGTGAAATTGACCGACTTTGGCATCGCCAAGGCGCGCGGGTTCCTTCAGGACAACGAGGGGGAAGTGGTGGCCGGCAAGGCCGATTACATGAGTCCGGAGCAGGCGGATTTCCAAATTACGGACAAGCGATCGGATTTATTTTCCACAGGCGTTGTGCTGGGCAACCTGCTGCTGGGTTACAATATTTTCAAGGGCGCCAGCGCGGAGGAATCGCGCGAACGCATCATGTCGCTGCCACTGCCGAATTTTTGCCAGATCAATCCGCGCATTGACGGGCGGCTCAATGAGATTTTGCATCGGACGTTGTCGCGCGATTTGTCGAAGCGTTACGCCTCGGCCGACGAATTGCTCTACGACCTTGAGTATTTCATCTATCACAAGGGCTACGGACCGACCAACGAGACACTGGGCAAATTTATGGGCGAACTTTTCGGCCAGACGATCCCTCGGAACGACGACAAGGGGCGGACCACCGTCATCGAACGCGCGCCGTTGTCCAGGGCGACGGTGACCTGATTGAAAACCCGCACTTCCAGCAAGCGGAAGGACAATCGCGTCGTCCTTGGTTTGATTCAGACGCGGTGCTCGGCCGATCCGGCGGAGAATTTTTCCCGCGCCCTCCGAAGCATTTCCGAGGCGGCGGAGAAGGGGGCGCAAATCATCTGTTTGCCGGAACTGTTCCGCTCGCAGTATTTCTGCCAGAGCGAAAACCACGACTATTTCAAACTGGCCGAAACCATTCCCGGACCCAGCACTGACGCGTTGAGGAAACTGGCGCGCCGCCGCCGCGCCGTGATCATCGCGTCCCTTTTCGAGAAACGATCCGCCGGCGTGTATCATAACACCGCCGCCATTATCGATGCCGACGGGGAATTGCTGGGCATTTACCGGAAGATGCACATCCCGGAGGACCCGCTGTATCACGAGAAATTCTATTTTACGCCTGGTGACCTCGGTTTTCGCGCGTGGAAGACCCGTTACGGCAGGATCGGGGTCTGTATCTGTTGGGACCAGTGGTATCCCGAGGCCGCGCGCCTGACAGCGTTGCGGGGCGCGGAGATTCTTTTTTATCCCACGGCCATCGGCTGGCATCCTGGCGAAAAAGCCAGGTACGGCGCCACCCAGCATTCCGCCTGGGAAACCATCCAGCGCGGGCACGCCGTGGCAAACGGCTGTTTCGTGGCGGTTGTCAACCGCACGGGGCTGGAAACGCCGGTCGGCGGCGACGGCATCGAATTCTGGGGACAAAGCTTCGTCGCCGGAACATCGGGCCAGATCCTTTCCAAGGCGTCCGCGGACCGGGAGGAAATCCTGTTGACGCCGGTGGATTTGGAATCCGTCGACTTGACAAGGACGCACTGGCCCTTCCTGCGCGACCGGCGGATCGACGCTTACGGGGACCTGGCCAAACGTCTCATCGATTGAGCGGTTTCCGGACACAAGCTGGCGGCCGGGCGTGGGTCACAGGCACGGGAGGGCTGATCGGACATTACCTGGTCGCCGCCGCGAGACACGGGCGCCCGCCATTCGAGGTGATTGCGCTGACACATTCCGATTTGGACATTACGGACTTCGGGGCGGTCGAACGACGATTTGGCGCGGAGCGTCCGCAACTCATCATCCATTGCGCCGCGATGTCCAAGAGCCCCGATTGCCAATCCAACCCGGCGCCGGCGAGAACCGTCAACGTCGATGCCACCGCGCATCTGGCGGCGCTGGCGCGCGAGGTCGGATTCATTTTTTTCTCCACGGACCTTGTATTTGACGGAAAGAAGGGCGACTACATCGAGACCGACGCGGTCAACCCGTTAAGCGTCTATGGCGAAACCAAAGTCGCCGCGGAGGAGATCGTTTTAAAAAATCCGCGCCACGTCGTGGTGCGGACATCGCTCAACAGCGGGTCCTCGCCCAAGGGCACGGCTTACAACGAACAATTGCGCGAGGGATGGATGCGTGGCAAAACAATCCGGCTTTTCCACGACGAATTTCGATGCCCGATACCCGCGGCCGTGACCGCGCGCGCGACGTGGAAACTGGCGGGGTTGGGTTGTGGCGGGATGTACCATCTGGCGGGAGGCGAACGGCTGTCGCGCGCGCAAATCGGGCAATTGGCCGCCGCGCGCCATCCGGAATTGGAGGCGCGAATGGAAAGCTGTTCGTTGCGCGAGTACGCGGGCGCGCCGCGCCCGGCCGACACGTCGCTAAACTGCGCAAGAATTCAAAAGCTGCTGTCGTTCACGCTGCCTGGATTGACACAATGGTTGCGGGAGCATCCCGAGGATGTGTTTTAGCGGTTGTCGCCGGTCGCGAAAAGCGTCCTACGGTTGGATTGACAGTAAATCGCCATTTGTCACAGCTTGCGGCAATTGCGCCGGGGAGCGATTCGCGTCACCGGGGGAAGCCGTCCGGCTGCGTGAACTCCGTCACGGCTTTCTAATGCTTACGTCAATAAGCCCGCGGTGAGGATCGGCCAGCCTGGCGAAGGCGGCTTGGCTCAAGTCAATCTTTCGACCTTTGTTGACAAGATGCCGGGCCGGGCCGCGATCGGTAATTTCCACGACAACGCTCCGCCTGGCGTGCGTTACGACGACCCGCGTGCCCAGCTCATAAAACCAGGAAGCCGCGGTCAGTTTGTCGGGATTGAACGGTTTGCCGTTGGCCATCAGCAGCCCGCGGTGATCCTCGCCGTACCAGGAAGCCTGGTCAGCGGCGTTGCAAGTCAGGCAGCAGAGGACAATGAGTGCGGCGAGCTTCATACTTCCGGACGGCAATCACGGCCGCAACCTCAAGCTCGTCTTCTTGATTACGGTGCCCATGATGGCATGGTAAGCGATTCCCCCGCGCGTGTATATGGGGTGGGAGCCTACCGGGAATGTGCCGTGGTTGGAACCCGTCTGCCTTCTCAATAAGTCGCAGCATCCGCCTCAGCGTGTCAATCATCGCGGCTCCGGGCGGGCTTCCTTGGCGGACTCTGCCTTGAGCGCCTCCAATTCCGTCCAGCGCGCGTAACGCTCCGCGAGCTTTTCCTTGGCGGCAGCCAGTTCCATCAGCAGTTGGTTGGTGTTGGCCGCGGGGGTGCGATGAAAATCCGGCGCCGCGAACAGGCCCTCGATCCGCGCGATCTCCTTTTCCACGGCCAGAATTTGCGGCTCAATTCGCTCCAATTCGCGCGCCTCGTTGAACGAGAGCTTCGCAGCTTTCCCAGGTTTTGATGGGACCCCGTTTTCGCGCGAAGAAATCCACGCCGATTTTTTCGTGGTGGGTTCCGCCGTAAGACGCGCGGACGCCTCCATCCGCCGTTGCTTTTTCTCCAGGTAATAATCGTAGTCTCCGGCGCAGTGATGGATGGTGCCATCGCCCTCGAAGGCAAGGATGTCGGTGCAGACGCGATTGAGGAAATAACGGTCATGGCTGACCACGCACACCACGCCCGGAAATGCGATTAACGCCTCCTCCAGCACGCGTAACGTCGGAAGGTCCAGGTCATTTGTCGGCTCGTCCAGGATGAGAAAATTTCCGCCGCACTTTAAAATGCGCGCCAGCAGCAGCCGGCTCCGTTCGCCGCCGGAAAGATGTTTGACCTGCGTCGTGATCCGGTCGTCGGCGAACAAAAACCGCTTGAGATAACTCCGCAACGATATTTTTGACTCGCCCCATTGCACAAACTCGTTGCCGTCGGCCGCCTCGTCCAGCACGGTGCGCTCCTCGTTCAACTGGAGGCGCGACTGATCCACATAATTGAACCTGGTGAGCTGGCCGGTCTTGACGGTGCCTTCCGTTGGTTCGAGGCGGCCCAGGATGATATTGAGCAATGTCGTTTTGCCCAGGCCGTTGCGTCCGCAGACGCCGACACGGCGGCCGTTTTCAAAAGTTAAATTGAATCCGCTGAAGAGCGCGCGCCCTCCAAGGACCATCCCGACTCCCTTCAATTCCACCACGCGGTTGCCCAGCGGCGGCGGCGGTGGAATGACCAACTCCATGTCCTCATCAATGGGCGCCGCCTCCTGCGCCGCGGTATCGTAGTAACGCTCGAAACGGTTCTTCTGCTTGCTCCGTTGCGCGCGCGGTCCCTGGCGCACCCAGGCCAGTTCCTTTTTAAGAAACATCTGCCGCTTGTGTTCGATCGTCGCGTCGGCGGCCTGGCGTTCCGCCTTGTCCAGCAGGTAATCGGTGTAATTTCCAGCGTGGCAAAAGAACCGGCCGTCGCACAACTCCACGACGCGGTTGACGACTCGGTCGAGAAAATAGCGGTCATGCGTGACGACGAGAAAAGCGCCGCCGAAGTTTTCCAAGAATGCCGCCACCCATTCGATGGACTCCGGGTCCAGGTGATTGGTCGGTTCATCCAGGATAAGCAGTTCCGGCCGCGAAACGATCGCGCGCGCCATGGCCACGCGCCGTTGCTCGCCGCCGGACAGGGAATCGATCCGCCGATCGCCCGGCGGACAATTCAGATGGGACATCGCCGTTTCGATTCTTTGATCCAGCGACCAGCCTTCGAGCGCCTGGATGCGGTGCTCCAGTTCGCCGTGCCGCTTCGATTCGGCGGGCAGCGATTCAAATTCCGCGATCAAATTCAGGACGTGCCACGCGCCCAGACGCACATTGGCGCGCACGTCCAATGAGGCGTCCAACGTGAAATCCTGGGGGAGATAACTCACCACCAGGTCGCGCCGGGCAGTCACTTCGCCGCTATCGGGTGATTGCAGGCCGGCAAGAATTTTCAGGAACGTCGTCTTGCCGCAGCCATTGCGCCCCACCAGTCCGATGCGGTCGCTCTCATCAACGCCAAGTGTCGCGCCGTCCAGGATCGTCCGCACGCCAAAGCGGACGACCAGTTCAGATGCCGTGAGAATTGCAGCCATGCGGCCTCCAGGGTATCCCAACTTCATGACGAAGTCGATGGATCGCTTGAGCCCTCATTGCGCCTGGCCCGGAAACGGCAAGGAGGACCAGTTGAAACTGGCTTTCGGCGCCGGGACGCGCCACTCTCCGGAAATGAACAAATGCGCTCTGATGCTGGCTTTGCTGTTGCTCCCGTCATCGATGCGCGCCGGACCTGTAATTAAGAGAAGTCCCGCCCAGGTATTGCTGGTGGTAAACACGAGCAGTCCGGTTTCGCGGGCGATCGCCGATGATTACGCGGTCAAAAGGCACATTGACAACACGCTCGCCGTTCAATGCCAGGATTCGGCATTAAGCGCGAATAATGAAACCATGACGCTGGCCGATTACACGCGGGAAATTGAGAATCCGATTCGCGCATACCTGGCGGCCCATGCGAACATTGATTTCATCGTGCTCACCAAAGGCGTGCCGATTCGGATTACCGGCGCGGCAATGGGTAGCTGCGACCAAAACAGCCGCGAGCCGGAAAATATCCGCGGGCATCCTTCAGTTGACAGCTACCTGGCGGCGCTGGACTACACAAATTTTCCCGACGCGGTGAAAATTTACATCGCCGGTTCGGGCGCCATCGGTTGCGCCTATTCCAACCGCTATTGGAATGCGACCGAACCGTTCTCGCATGCAAAATTCGGCGGTTACCTTGTCACCCGATTGGATGGCTACACGGAAAACGACGCCGAAGCATTGACGGCCCGTTCGCTGGAGGCGGAACACGACATCGCGCGCATCCTGACAGAGGGAAAAGTGTTGCTGGATGTGGAGCCGGTATTTGGTTTGGGCGACAAAGCCACGCAACCGGCTCCGATCACGGGCACGAATATTTTGGCGGAATCCGCCTGGAGCGAATTCAATGCGGATATGCGGCACGCCTTTGACGTGTTGACCGATCGGGGCATACCGGTGGAACTGGATTTGACCACAAAGTTCATCGGCGGCCGTTCCAACTTGTTGGGCTATTTTTCCTGGGGCAGCAATGACGAACGCACCTGGGGAGGCAACGACTTCTATTCAACCAACGCCTATCTCTCGCTTTATTTTGCGCCGGGCGCGCTGTCCGACACCGCCGTATCAACCAGCGCGCGGACTTTTCTGCCGACCACGGGCGGACAATCGCTGATGACTGATTTGATCGCCCACGGACTTACCGGCGCCAAAGGATACACCGACGAACCGCTCTTGCAGGCAATCGCCTCGCCGACGATCGTTCTTGAGCGATACACCGACGGTTACACTCTGGCGGAGAGCTTTTATGCGGCTTCGCATTTTGTCGCCTGGGAGGACGTGGTCATCGGCGATCCGTTGTGCTGCCCGTATTGGGGACGCGCCGGTAAGAATATTCCAAACCCGGCGGCGAAAAATTAGCCGGGACTGGAAGCTCTTGCCATTGGCACTCGCTCAACCTTCTGCCAGCGCGATGAACAACGCTTGCATTTCTTCGTCGATTTGCGCCGGATCGGTCAGCGTTTGGGCAATTTCCCTGCGGAGAAGCTCCCGGTAACGGTGACGGAGGCGATGCACCGCCACACGCACCGCCCCCTCGGTCAATCCAAGCGTCGCCGCGGCCTGGGCGTACGGGATGTCGCTCCTGCCAACCGTCAAGTATGTTTTCAACCGTTCATATAATTCGGCTTTGCCCTCCGCGGCGCTTTCGTCGCGCAACCGCGTGATAACTTGTTCGAGCACCGTGACCGCCCAGGCGCGATCATAGAGCTTGTCCGGACTCAAAGTATCCACGGGATTGATTTGATAGCGCTGGTCGGCGTCCTGCCAATCCAGAGACAGAGGGATCTCCCCGCCGCCGCGTTTCTGGCGGTTGGCGCGGTCCCATTCGTTGGCCAAAAAACGTTTCACGGCCACGAGCAAAAAGGCGCGGAATTTGCCCTTGTCACTGGTGATTCCTTCCAGGTAATTTTTTTCGAGCAAGCGGGCAAAGAAGCCTTGCGTGAGGTCCTCGGCATCCTCGCGCGATTGACTGTGCCGGCGAATGTAGGCGTAAAGTGGATACCAATAAGCGCGGCACAATTCCTCCAGCGCAACGTCCGCCTGCGGGCCGCCGCCGCTCCCGGCCGCAAGCACGACCGTCCAGCGCGTCGTGGCGAAAACGTCGCCGCCCGGGTTGGGCGTCTGAATTGGATTTTCAGGGCTCAAAACGCTCGTCTTTCGCGGCCAGACCTTTACCGCGCCAGTTCAGATAAAGCCTGGTCTCGTGTGTCGGTGTCCTGGATGGTTTTTGCAATTTCGATGGCCTGCCTTTTCATGCCGTGCCTGGCCAACTCGCGGACGGCTTCCTGCGCCGTCTGATTCCGCTCTGAGGTGTCCCAAATCCGCTGGAGCGAATTCGTAACAATATCCACTTGGCCGGCCTTGGCTGCGTCGATAGTCACTGCGGAGACCAATTTGTCCTTTGCATTGACATCGGTTATCACGGATGCCGCTTCCAATCGCTCGGCCAGCGTGTCGCGCGACATAGTGGATGCTGTGTCGGTAACCTCGGCGTCCGGGTTGGCTGAATTTTCCTGGGCTTGTTGGGCTGCGATTTCCTGATTGTGTCGAACCGTTCTCAGGTGCTTTGCCACAGCGACTAAGATGATCATGGCGGCAATAAAGATCGCCACTATTGCGTAGCCGGGCAACTGCCCCAGCTTCCAGGTCCCGCTGCGGGTGGGTGGCGCTTTGGCCGGGGCGCCCGGCAGCACCTGCGTGCCAGACGGGCCGAAACCCGCCGGCGCCGGGTTTGCCGTCAGAACCGCCGCTCCGAAGAGGTCCTCATAGGCATACATCAGCGAGGCTTTTGCGATGGGCGCGGCGATAAAAACCCCGACGATAAGAAACACGATGCCCGCCAGTTTGAGCAGCAGCAAAATGATGATGAAGCCGAAGAATTTCCACCAATGTCTGGAAACGATCTTGCGGCTAATCTCCATCGCCGACCAAAAATCCAGCCCCTTATCCATGACCAGCGGCAGAGTGAATATCCACGACACCCACAGATAAATGCCGGGCAATATCAGGCAAACAAATCCGAGTCCTATCAGCATCAGCGGCACGAAGAAGCCCAGAAAGAGATTGAGAAAACGATTGCTGAAACCGGAGAAAGCCGTCTCGACCGTCGTCGTCTCGCCGCGAATCCGTTTAAGGTAAAAAAACCACAACCCGCCCGTCAGCGGACCGGTCAGCAGCAGCCCGAGCAATGATCCTTCCGCCGTGGACTTTCCATTACCCGACGAAAAAAAGGCGCCGGATGAGTTGGCCAACAACCAGAGCACCGTGATCAGGGCGTTAACGCCGACAATCAGCCAGAAATTACCCCACACCAGCGCCCAGCCGCGGTGAAGGCAACTGCCGATGTCCAAAGCATAGCCGCGCGCCAGGATTTCCCGCGTCAGCGCCTCGCCGCTCGGCGGCGGCGCGGGAGGCGCGGTGGTGGCGATTGAGTCCACCGCCGTCTTGACCTGGCTGACATGCTGGTAGCGGCGCTCAGGGTCCTTTTCCAGAGCGCGGAGCACCACGTCGTCCAGGCGCACGTCCACCTCCACTTTCCGGGACGATGGCGGAGCGAATTTTCCCAGCGGCAATTCCCCCGTGAGCATTTCATAAAAGACCACCCCCAGGGAGAAAATGTCCGCGCGATGATCCACCGTCTGCGGCTTCTCCATTTGCTCCGGCGCCATGTAATGGGGCGTGCCGATTGCGCCCTTGGTTTCCGTGATGGCAACGTCCGCCGCGCCGCCCAAAATTTTGGCGATGCCAAAATCGGCGATCTTCACGCGGCCCTTTTTGTCCACAAGGATATTTTCCGGCTTGATATCGCGATGGACGATGCCTTCATCGTGGGCGAACTGGAGCGCCTCGCAAATTTGGGGAACAATCTGCAGCGCCTCGCGCGGAGTAAGCCGGCCCCCCTGCTCCAACTGCCGCAGATTCAGGCCATCCACAAATTCCATGATGAAGTACGGCAGCCCGTTGACCTGGCCGAATTCATAGACGGCCACGATGTTGGGATGGCTCAACTTGGCCAGCGCCCGCGCTTCGCGATTAAATCGTTCGACAAAGCCCGGTCCGCTCGCCGTCTGCGCCGGAAGAATCTTCAACGCGACGACGCGATCCAGCCCCGGCTGGCGCGCTTTATACACGGCGCCCATGCCGCCCTTGCCGAGGAACCCGAGAAGTTCGAGTTGCGGAAACAATCGAGCCACCTCCTCGACGCTGGGCGGCTGAAACGGAGCGGTTTCGGGCTGCGGGCCGGTGTCGCTCACCGCCCCCTGTTTAAACAGGCAGGCGGGGCAAAGTTTCCCCAGCACGCCTGATGGCAGCGGCCCACCGCAGTTCGGGCATTTGTTTTCCATACTTTGGCTCGCATCGGCTTCACTCATATACCCTTCTCCTAAGCAAATCCCGGAAATTGTTACACAATCATTCGTAGGGCCTGATTGCCCGCCGCCCCGTCGCCTACCGCTTCCACGCTTCCAGAATCGTGTCCATCTGCTGATTCACCGCTTCATCGACCCGCTGCCGGCTTGGGTCTGCGTCAAAACCCGCCAGGGTGCGGCGAATCCCTTCGCGAAATGGAATAACGCACTGAAACCCGGGCACCCAGGTCTTGATCTTCGTGTTGTCGAACACGGCGCTCCAGGTCTTGTCCCCAATCAGCGTCCCGGTCAGATTTGGCGCAACTTTAACGATAAACTCGCTCGGAATATGAACAACCTGGGCCTCCACACCCATCGCTTCCGCAATGGTCCCGTAAATCTGGTTCCACGTCAGCACCTCGTCGGACGTGATATGAAAAGCGTGGCCCAACGCGGCTGGATTCCCGAATAACCCCAGCAAACCCCGCCCAAAATCCTTCGCGTGCGTCACCACCCAGAGCGACGAACCGTCCCCGTGAATGATGATCGGGCGCCCGCGTTTGAGCCGGTCGCACAACGTGTAACAACCCCAGCCTCCCAGCGCGATCGGAAGCTGCGGATCATAAGTCAGCGAAGGCCGGACAATCGTCACCGGAAACCCCTCCTCGCGAAACGCCCGCATCAACCGCTCCTCGCACGCGATCTTGTTCCGCGAATACTCCCAGTGCGGATTATGCAACGGCGTGGACTCCGTGATGATATAATGCGCCGGCGGTTTTTGATAAGCCGAAGCCGAGCTGATGAATATGTACTGCCCGGCGCGACCCCGGAACAGCGCCAGGTCCCGTTCAATGTCCGGCGGCGCGTAAGCCACCCAATCCACGATGACGTCAAAGCGCGTGTCGCCAAGCGCGTTGTGGACCTGGTCAGCGCGGCTGATGTCCGCCACCAGGCTCCTGCAACCGGGCGGATTGGGATGCCGCTGGCCGCGATTGAGAAGAAACAACTCCCAGCCCCTGGCCACCGCCATCCGGCTCACCGCAGTGCTGATAAACCCCGTACCGCCGACAAAGAGGACTTTCATGCGCGAACCTAAAAGTGCCACGCCGCCGCGTCGAGGCAAGCGCCAAACACCGCGCCATCGAAAAAGCAAGCGGCAATGAAATTGAAATTCGCACTCATGCTCCGGCGGTGAATAAGCTGTGCATAAGTTTTCTCTGGACAAATTGCGGGATTTGATCCACGATGTTTAGATAGCCCCGTCCGTTGCGCGAGTACCAGCCTTTTGATGGCTGGCGTCATTTGCGTCCGGCGGTAAATTTGCCCTCAGTTTCCCAGAACTGAGCGAGCCATACAAACCTGAGCGAGGTCGACTGAAGAGCTTTCGGGAGGTGGCAGCGGGGACCGGCAGACATGCGCCGGCCTTCCTCCATTCCGTTGTTCTTCCATCGAAAAAAGCCGGCCTGGGTCGCTGACCTCATGGTGTTGGAGTGACGTTATGAAAATTCAACCGACTTCAAGAAATGTGGAGACCCCGCCGCTCACGGCGGTGATCATTGGCAAACCGACGGAGCGCCCCCCGGAGGCCGCGCAGGCGGCCCATTCCGACCTGCGGGTCAAGCCGGACGATTCGGCCCAATTTCGCGAGGATATTCTTCGGCGATACGATGCGCCCCTGGCCCCTTCCTGGCTTCACGGCGGATTAAATGAATGAGCCCGCGTGACGCGGAGTTGGACGCGGCCCCTCATTTGGACGGCGGATCTCCAAAATGCGCCGCATGACTGGCGTAGGCGGCGATGTCCTCCAGCATGGCGTCAATCGCAGCGGCGATGGGCGCCGCCGTGGTCAGGCCGGAAAAAACGGCGCGGTCACCGATGGCGCTCGTCAAGACAAACGTTGGTCGTTGCGTGACTTGAAGCGCGTGGAATTCAGCGGTGGCGGCGCGGACGCGCGCCTCTGTTTCCTTGGATTGCGCGCGCGCCAGCAACTTCGTGGCATGCAGGCCGGCTGCCTTGGCCGCCACGCCGGCCGAGAGTTTGGCATCGAGGACGCATTGGCCTTCGCGCAAGGCGGCGGCGGCAATGGCCAGGCGGGCGCGATCATCGGTCACCCCGAAATCCTTGGCGGCTTCGGCCACGGCATTGGGCGCGAGATATTCCGGGTGTCCGGCTTCAAACCAGCCGGCGTTGAGCATGAAAGGCGAGCGCACGGTCATGCCGCTGCGCCGGTAGAACCATTCCACTTGGGCCTTTGACGATGGAAGCGCCGTTTTATCAAGGAGGGCGATGCGCCAACTGAACTCCACCGGCTTGGCGGCGTAGCGCTCTTTGAGTTGCGCCCAGGCCGGCTCGGCCCAGTAACACCAGGAAGAGGTGACATCAAGATAGTAAATAATTTTGACGCTCATGCGGGGCGAAATTATATGGCCGCGAAAAAATCCGCAATCAATTTGCCCCGCCCCACGTAAACCGTTTGAATAAATCACAATATGAACAGTCGGATACTGTTGAACACGAACTGAAACAATGGTTTACCGCCACTTCAATCGCAGACCGCACGATTACCCACACACTACATGAATTCGACCAGCAAGCTCACTCGCCGGGACTTCCTTAAAGCGGCAACCACCCTAACCGCCGCCGCCCCATTCATCGTTCCATCCCGGGTTTGGGGGGCCGATGTGGCCCCCAGCAATCGACTCACCATGGGATTCATCGGAATGGGCACACAATCGCGCGGTTTGCTGAGCAATTTTCTTAGGCAGGACACTCGTGTGCTGGCGGTTTGCGACGTGGACACCACCCGCCGCAACGACGCCAAGGGGAAGGTGGACAAGTTCTACAATAACAGCGACTGCGCCGCATACGATGATTTCCGTGAGCTGGTCGCCCGGACGGACATCGACGCGGTGTGCATCGCCACGCCAGACCACTGGCACGCGATAACGACGCTCGCCGCGTTGCACTCGGGCAAGGATGTCTATTGCGAAAAGCCGCTGACGCACAACATCCACGAGGCCGTCCAAGTCATGAAGACGGTGCGCGCGAAGAAACGCGTCTTGCAGACGGGCTCGATGCAGCGCTCGATGAGTGAATTTCGCGTGGCGTGCGAACTGGTCCGCAACGGGGTCATCGGCAGGATTGAGACGGTCCAATGCAGCTTTGGCGACCCAGGCCGGCCCTGCGACTTGCCGGAGGATGCAATGGAGCCGGGGCTGGATTGGAATATGTGGTGCGGCCCGGGGCCGTTTCGCGGCTACAGTTCCGTGCTTAGCCCGCGCGGTGTGCATGAGGGTTTCCCATTGTGGCGTGATTACAAGGAATACGGCAGCGGCGCGGTCGGCGATTGGGGCGCGCATCACCTGGACATCGCCCAATGGGGTCTGGGCATGGACGACAGCGGCCCGGTGGAGGTTATTCCGCCGGAGGACCCAAACGCGAAGCGGGGCGCGAAACTGGTCTATGCCAACGGAATCACCGTGGAGCACAAGGACGGATTCGGCGTGGATTTCTTTGGCACGGGCGGCGAAGTGCAGGTCAACCGCGGCCAGTTCGTGCTCATCGTCGATGGCAAGACCGTTGCCAAGTTCACCGATGAGATGAAGAAACACCACGATGCGGACTCCGGCGAGGCAACCTCCTGCGCCAACGAGGTCCAGAAAGCCGAAAAGCTCTATCTTGCCGACGCCCCGGTCAAACTCTACGTGAGCAATCAGCACATCTCCGATTTCCTGGCGTGCGTCAAGAGCCGCAAGAAACCGATCACCAACGAGCAAGTCGGGGGGCGCTCCGCCATCTGCTGCCATTTGATAAACCAGAGCTACTACCATCACGCGCATCTGAAATGGGACCCCGCCAAATTCAAGTTCATCGCCGGAACTGGCAATCCGAAGTGGCTGACCCGCGACTATCGTTCGCCCTGGTCGGTCTGACAGGTGACAGGGGCGCATCTTGACACTGGCAACGGGCCAAGTTTGAGTTTTCCACGCGGCAGGTTTAAGTTGTTGGGGATTGATAAATACTGAAAATGTCGGCGCCGACGCCGCGCAATCAGACCACGCCAAATGCTGCATCGTCGGCGGTGGGCCGGCTGGGGTCATGCTTGGTTTTCTGCTCGCGCGTGCTGGAGTGGAGGTGCTTGTGCTCGAAAAGCACAAGGATTTTTTTCGCGATTTTCGCGGCGATACCATCCACCCGTCCACTCTGGAATTGATGCACGAACTGAATCTGCTCGATGAGTTCCTGCTCCAGCCTCATCAGGAGTTGCGGCAAATTACGGTGCATTTCGGAAGCGAAGTCATCCACATCGCCGAATTTACCCACCTTCATGCGCGCTGCAAATTCATCGCATTCATGCCGCAGTGGGATTTTCTCAATTTCCTTTCTGCCCAGGCAACAAAATATCCCGGCTTCCGGCTTCGCATGGACGCGGAGGTGATCGATTTGCTGATCGAGAATGAGCGCGTCGTCGGCGTCACCGCGCGCACGCCCGAAGGCATGCTCACTGTGCGGGCGGCATTGGTGGTGGGATGCGACGGCCGCACTTCCACTGTACGCGCTCGCGCCGGGCTGGAAGTCATTGATCTTGGCGCCCCCATTGACGTGCTTTGGTTTCGGATTCCCAAGCATCAGGGCGACCCGCCGCAGGCTTTCGGCTTCGTCAGCGCCGCGCAATTCATGGTCTTGATTGACCGGGCCGATTACTGGCAATGCGCCTACGTCATTCGCAAGGGAAGTTTCGAGCAAAGGCGCGCCCAGGGTCTGGCTGCCTTCCGCGAAGATGTCGGCCGCTGCGCGCCATTTCTCCGCGATCGAGTGGCGCAAATAAAGGAGTGGGACGATGTGAAACTTTTAAACGTGAAAGTCGATCACCTGCGCCAGTGGCATCGCGAGGGCCTGCTCTGCATCGGCGACGCCGCACACGCCATGTCGCCGGTGGGAGGTGTGGGCATCAATCTGGCCATCCAGGACGCCGTCGCTGCGTCGAACCTTTTGGCTGAAAAACTGCGCTGCGGCACCGTTTGTTCATCCGACCTTGAATCCGTGCAACGTCGCCGCAGCCGCCCTGCCCGCCTTACGCAAGGATTGCAGGTTTTTATGCATGAACATCTGCTCGAGCCTATTTTCGACTCCACCGAAATGATTCCGACACCGCTGGCCATGCGGCTCCTGGAGAAATTCCCGCGGCTGCGGACTCTGCCTGCGCGCGTGGTAGGCATGGGCTTTCGCCCCGAGCACATCCGCGATTAGGGGTGCATCTTGACACTGCTCCAAAGGTAGGGACATCGCGCCGCGCCGTCCCTACCAAGAAATGACGGGGCAGTGTCAAGATGTGCCCGGATGACAGCCCTGCGGGAATCCGGGATTGACGCCGGGACGGGAAAGTAACAATCTTGGCCAGCGTGAGTTCGTGCAATCAACAAACCGGACTCGAACGGATGAGAACGGTCTCCGTCCTTCGACGTTTTTTCTTCGCTTCAATCCTGACATTCCTGTTTTGCGTCCTGCGAGCGGCCGCCGAGGAACCTGGCGCGCCAGGAGGGCAGCCGCTCTGGAGGGACCCCGCCCAGCCGCTGGAGTCGCGCATCCGCGATCTTGTCGGACGGATGACCCTGGACGAAAAGGTGCAGCAGGTTTGCAATATCGCCCCCTCGATTCCGCGTCTGGGGTTGCCGGCTTACAATTATTGGAACGAATGCCTGCACGGCGTCGGGCGCAACGGCATTGCCACGGTGTTTCCCCAGGCCATCGGCATGGCGGCCAGTTTTGATCCGGTTTTGCTCCACACGGTGGCGGATGCCATTGCGACCGAGGCGCGGGCCAAGAACCGCGAATACACGGAGGCCCACAACGGCGACAGCGTGAATTATACGGGCCTGTCATTTTGGTCGCCCAACATCAACATCTTCCGCGATCCGCGTTGGGGCAGGGGACAGGAGACTTACGGGGAAGACCCTTTTCTGACGGCCAGAATGGCCGTGGCGTACATCCAGGGATTGCAGGGAGATGATCCGAAGTACGTCAAGGCGATGGCTTGCGCCAAACATTTTGCGGTCCATAGCGGACCGGAAATTGTGAGGCACAGTTTCGACGCCGAGCCGTCGGAACGGGATTTTCACGAAATGTACTTGCCGCAATTCGAGGCTGCCGTCAGAGAAGGGCACGTGGGCGCGGTCATGGGCGCTTACAATCGCATTTATGGCACCCCTTGCTGCGCAAGCCCGCTGCTTCTGAGCAACTTGCTGCGCGGTCAGTGGGGTTTCAAGGGCCAGGTCGTGTCGGATTGCGGGGCGATCTCTGATTTTTTCTACGGCCACGGATTTTCGCCGACGATCGAGGCCGCCGCGGCCACCGCGGTCAAGGCCGGATGCGATCTTTGTTGCGGGACGGAGTACCAGCAATTGGCTGACGCGGTTGGTGACAAGCTTCTGGAGGAGAGCCAACTGGACACGGCGGTGGGGCGCCTGCTGGAGGCGCGGTTCCGGCTGGGCCTTTTTGATCCGCCTGCCCTGGTGCCTTATTCGAAAATTGCGGCGACGGACTATGACACGCCGGCCAATGACGCCCTGTCATTGCGAATGGCCCGCGAATCGGTGGTGCTCTTGAAGAACGATGGCTTGCTGCCGTTGGATCGCACCAAGATTCACAAGATTGCGGTGATGGGGCTAAACGCCTTTTACACCAACACGCTGCTGGGTAATTACGAAGGCGTGCCGTCGCATCCGGTGACGTTTGCCGATGGAATCGCGACGCTTCTGGGAACCAACGTGAGTTATATATTGATGCCTGCGTGTCCGTGGGCTGTTCGCGTGGGGGACGACAATCTGGCGGCTTATGATACGGCCCGGGCAAAGGCGGTGGAGGCGGCGCAATCGGTGGATGCCGTAATATACGTCGGCGGCATTTGCGCGGACCTGGAGCGCGAATTTATGAACGTGCCGTTCGAGGGTTTTAACCACGGCGACCGCACGCGCATTGAACTTCCCCCGATACAAACGGAGTTCTTGAAAGCCGTGCAAGCAACGGGCAAGCCGCTGGTGTTTGTCAATTGCAGCGGGAGCGCGATGGCGATGCCGTGGGAGGCCGATCATCTTTCGGCCATTGTGCAGGCGTGGTATCCGGGCCAGGAAGGGGGAAAAGCGGTGGCGGAGGTTTTGTTCGGCGACGTCAACCCGGCGGGAAGGCTGCCGATCACCTTTTACGCCTCGACGAGCGACCTGCCGTCGTTCCTCGATTATTCCATGGCCGATCGGACCTACCGGTATTTCAAGGGCAAGCCGTTGTTCGCCTTCGGGCATGGCTTGAGCTACACGCAGTTCAAGTACGACGGGGCGCAATTGGACAAGGCGCAAGTCAATGCGACTGATACGGTCCATGTCAAGTTGGACGTGGCCAACATCGGGTCCAGGGACGGGGATGAAGTGGTGCAGGTTTATTTCCGCCACGTCAACTCGGCCGTCCCGCAGCCGCTGGAGGCGTTGTGCGGATTCCGGCGTGTGCCGGTGGCGGTCAAGCAGGTGGCGCATCTGGACATCCCGGTGCCCGTGAAGGAATTTCGTTATTGGGACACGTCGACCAAGGAATATGTGATTGAGCCGGGCGACTATGAGATTCTGGTCGGGGCGGCATCGGATGACATTCGGGCCAAACTGCCGCTGCGCGTGGAATGAAAATGAGCCTGCGGCGCCGCGGCGCGCCAGAGGGATTTGAGTGCGGTCACGGTTTGTTGGCTTCCAAAACACCCAGCCCGCGCATCCATTCCTCGGCCCGTTTGGGCCATGAAATCACGGCTTGGCCGGACTCGCGCAATCCATACCCATGCCCGCCCTTGGCGAACAGATGCATTTCAGCCGGGACCTTCGCCTTCTTGAGCGCCAGATAATAGAACAAACTGTTCTCGACGTGTACCGGGTCATCTTCAGCCTGAACAATAAACGTGGGAGGCGTGTTGGAAGTCACAGTCAAATCGGGCGCGAGCTCCGGGCCATGCTCGCGGGTCAAATAGGCCGGGTAAATGAGCATTGCGAAATCCGGCCGGCAACTGGCCTGATCCGCCTCGTCCACCGGCTCGTAGGTGCGCTTCTCGAAGCGCGTGCTGGCGGCCGCCGAGAGATGCCCGCCGGCGGAAAAGCCCATGATGCCGATGCGCCTGGGGTCGATATGCCAATCGGAGGCGTGATAACGCGCCAGACTCAACGCCCTTTGCGCATCCTGCAACGCCGCGGTGTATCGCTCCAAACCTTTACGGGCGGGCACGCGATATTTGAGTAGCACAGCGGTGACACCTGCTGAATTGAGCCATTGGCAAACTTCGGTGCCCTCCAGGTCCATCGCCAGGATTGTGTAGCCCCCGCCCGGACAGACGACTACCGCCGCCCCGGTCTCATTTTCTGGCGCAGGCTGGAACAGCGTAAGGGTTGGCGTGCTGACGTTGCCAAGGCGTATAACCGGTTTTCCACCGACAAGGCCATCGCCTGGCTTGGTCGTATCATGTTCGACGCCGATGTCACCGGTTTCCCCGGGCGCGCCATTGGGCCAGAGCGCCATCGGTTCGGAGGCGCTGGCGGTTAAAGCAGCGAGGAATACAAGAAGCAACGCCAAGTGGATACGCATAATTCAAAATGATTGATTCTTATCGATACCGACCTGCTTGCCGGATGAATATTGATTTAATTGTGCCGTCAAACGACGATGCCCTCGGACCTGATTACATGAAAGTCAAAATTATCCTTCTCGTTCTCGCCCTGAATGGCGCACCGCTCGCGCGCGCCCAGCAGTCTCCTCTTCCGGAACTCAACCCCGGCGACCATGTGGCGATCATCGGCAGCGCGGTGGCCGACCGCTTTCAGCATTCCGGCTGGCTGGAGACTTATCTCTACACCCGGTATCCGGACTTCGATCTGGTTTTTCGCAACCTGGCTGTTCCCGGCGACGAGGTGGCGCTGCGACATCGGCCCGCGGGTTTCGGTTCGCCCGACGACTGGCTGACAAAGGTGCAGGCGGACGTGATCTTCGCCTTCTTCGGTTTCAACGAGTCTTTCCAGGGAAAGGCCGGCCTGGGGAAGTTCAAGGCCGATCTGGATTCGTTCTTGAAAACGACGCTGGCCAAAAATTACTCCGGCAAAGGCCATCCGCGCATTGTGCTTTTCTCGCCAATCGCCAACGAGCGGACCCAGGACCCCAATTTCCCCGATCCAAAGGCCAATAACGCGAACATCCAGGAGTACGCCGCGGCCATGGCCCAGGTGGCGCGGCGCAACGGCGTGCCGTTTATCGATTTATTCGCCCCCTCGCAACAATTGTTCGCCGCCGCCGCCAAACGCGGCCAGTCGCTGACTCTCAACGGCCTGTACTTGACCGAAGAGGGCGACCAATTGCTGGCGCGGTCCATCCTGCGGGCGTTTGCCGGAGGGCCCACGCTGGCGGGACGGGCGGAGGTCAAAGCCTTGGAGGACGAAAGACTCAGGGCCGCTGTCAACGAGAAGAATTCGCAGTGGGAAGCCCGTTACCGCACCATTGACGGCAACAACGTCTATGGCGGACGCTCCGCCCTGGCCTACGCGCCGAACAAAAGCGCCGTCTCCGATCGCGATGCCCCCGCGCCCTACATATCGAATTTCAAAGTCATGCAGGAGGAAATGGCGCAACGCGATGTCTTGACTGCCAACCGCGACAAACGCATCTGGGCCCTGGCCCGAGGGCGCGACCTCACGATCGATGACTCCAATTTGCCTCCCGTGACCCCGGTTCCGACCGACACCCCCGGCCCCAACCCGGATGGCTCCTTCGTTTACGTCAAACCCGAGGATTCCATCGCCAAAATGACCGTTCACTCGCACATGAAGGTCAATCTCTTTGCCAGCGAGGAGCAGTTTCCCGAACTGGTGAACCCCGTCCAAATGGCGTGGGACACCAAGGGCCGTCTATGGGTCGCGTGCTGGAAGAATTACCCCGAACGCACGCCCACCAGCAAGACGGGCGACAGCCTGGTCATTCTGGAAGATACCAAGGGCGATGGCAAAGCCGACAAGATCACGCATTTCATGGATGATTTGAACGCGCCGACCGGTTTTCAATTTTACAAGACCGGCGTGCTGCTCATGGAGGCCCCGGATTTGTGGTTTGTGCCGGATTTGAATGGCAACGCCGGGCCGATTGAACGGGTCCTGATGGGTATCGATTCCGCCGATTCGCACCACACCGCCAATTCCCTGTGCCTGGACCCGGGCGGCGCCATTTATCTTAGCGACGGCGTCTTTCACCGCACTCACGTCGAGACCGCCCTCGGCCCGGTGCGAAACAACGACGGCGCCATTTACCGTTTCGAGCCGCGCACGGGAAAATTTGAGACCTACATCTCCTACGATTTCGCCAATCCTCATGGCCGTGTCTTCGATTATTGGGGCAACGACCTCGTCACCGATGCCACCGGCAACAACAATTATTTTGGTCCGGCTTTCAGCGGTCATATTGATTACCCCGCCAAACACGCCGAAATGGACCAATTCTGGGATCGCCCCTCGCGTCCGTGCGCGGGCACCGGTCTGCTGAGCAGCCGCCAGTTTCCGCCGGAGTTTCAGGGTGATTTTCTCAATTGCAACGTGATCGGTTTCCAGGGCATCTACCTGGTCAAAATGACCGAGCAGGGGTCCGGCCAAAAAGGCGAGTTGCAGGAAAACCTGGTCAGTTCCTCCGACCCGATCTTTCGCCCGGTGGCCGTCAATGTCGGCCCGGACGGGGCCATTTACTTTTGCGACTGGTACAAACCGCTCATCGGGCACATGCAGCATCACCTGCGCGACCCAAATCGTGACCAGGATCATGGCCGCATTTACCGCATCACCTACGAGGGCCGCCCGTTGTTGAGCCAACCCAGGATCGACGGCCAGCCCATTCCGGCGCTGCTCGACTTGTTAAGAGAGCCGGAGAATCGCACGCGGGAACTGGCCAAAATCGAACTGGGCAAACACCCGACGGGCGAGGTCATCGAGGCTGTCAATAAATGGATCACCACGCTCGATCCCAAAGACCCCGGCCATGAGCACGACATGTTGGAGGCGCTCTGGGTTTACGATTGGCACAACGTTGTCAATACCAATCTCCTTCTGCGCCTCCTCCATTCCCCGCAACCGGAGGCCCGCGCCGCCGCCGGACGGGTCCTTTGTTACTGGCGCGACCGTGTGCCGGAGGCGCTCGGCCTGTTTGGGATTCTCGCCGATGACCCCAACCCGCGCGTTCGCCTGGAGGCCGTGCGTGACGCCAGCTTTTTCCGCACCGCCGACGCCGCCGGCGTGGCTTTGACCGTGCTGAAACATCCGACCGATTACTACATTGACTACACGCTGGGGGAAACGATGCGGCAACTCAAACCGTGGGTGCTGGCGGCGATCGCCAACCACCAACCCATTGCCGCGGACAATCCCGCCGGAATCAATTACCTCATCGGCACCCTAAGCAGCGCCGAGCTGCTCAAGCTGCCCGGCACAATCCCCACCTTGAGCGCCCTTGTCGAACGCAAGGACGCTACCGATTCGGATCGCCTCAATGCACTGAGCGAACTGGCCAAAAAAACCGGCATAGGCCGCGTCGCCCAGTTGTTCGCGCTTTTTGGCCCAACTCTCGACATCGACGAAACGGCCCAGGTGGGCTTCGCGCACCTGCTGACCTGGCAGCCGCCCGACCAATTGAGAACCGAGCGCGCGCGGCTGGCCGCCCTGGCTTTGAGCGCCCGCGCGCCGGATGTGCGCCAGGCCGCGTGGGCCGCGATGGCCATTGCGGACAATTCATTTGACACAGTTTGGAAGGAGGCGTCGCAATCCCCCGCGGCTTTCGCCGACATGCTCAACGGCATCCCTTTTGTCAACGACTCGGACTTGCGCGCCAAACCGTGCGACCGCGTGCTGCCGCTTCTGAGCCACGCGTGGGAACCGCCCGGGAATGCCCGGGGGGATTTTACGGACGAGGGAGAACGCGAGATTCGCCGCGCCGCCATCCACGCGCTTGCCACGATGAATCACAACCCGGAGGCTGTTTTTGCCGCGCTGGCCGCCCTGATCGGTCGCGGCGAAGAGGTGCCCGCCGCCGCCCAGGCCCTCCGTGTTCTGCCGCCGGCGACCTGGCCGCGCGAGCGCGCCGCCGCGGCGGAGGCGGCACTTGGGTTGGTGGCCTGGGCCAAAACCATCCCGGTGAACGACCGAACCAGTCAAGACTATATTGAAACCGTCCAACTGGCCGGCGATCTGGCCGCCTCCCTTGGCGCCCCGCCGTCGGCCGGGTTTCAGGGTGATCTGCGAGCTCTGCGCGTCCCGATTTTTGTCATTCGGACCGTCCGGGAACAAATGCGTTATGACACGCCGCGCCTGGTGGTGACGGCGGGCCGACCCTTTGAAATTCGCTTTGAAAACGTCGATTTCATGCCGCACAACCTCGTCATCGTCCGCCCCGGCGCGCGGGAAAAAGTCGGCCTGGCCTCCGCGAAAATGAAGCCCGACGAACTGGACGACCAGGGCCGCGCCTTCATTCCCGAAAGCCCGGACATCCTCGCCGCGACCAAACTGATCGAACCCCGCCAAAAAACCGCGCTCAAGCTGACCGCTCCCACCGAAGAGGGGGAATACGAGTATTTCTGCACGTATCCCGGGCATTACCTGATCATGTGGGGACAGCTCATTGTGACTCGGAACGTCGACGACTACGTCCAGAGCCATCCCCAGCCCGCCCTGCCGTCCCCCGCGTCAAAATTCGACAACAAAGCGACAAAATACGAATAGAAATCGACAATACTATTTATCAGGTGTCCTCGCAGATCATCCCCACCCTGATTTTCAAGTATTTGCGGATTTCGCATTTGCCTGAGTCATCACGAATGCGCTCGAAGACAGGCACACAGTATCAGATTATCCGGTTCCAGCCCTGTCTGCGTTGCGCCAACGTCTTGGTTAAAAATCCAAACGGCTTGGGATTTCCGGTTCGCCTCGCGCACCGTGCCAGACGCGGGCAATAGCGACGGCGCCATTTTCCGCCAGCACCCGGTAAATAATCCTGTAAGGAGGTAAAATAATCTCACGGATATTTTCATCCTGCGCTTCCGGCACAACCCGTCCGATCTGCGGGAATTGTTCCAGCAAATCCACTTTAGCCATGAGCCGAAAACCAAACGATTCGGCTGCGAAAGGATTGTTCGTCGCGATGAAGGTCACAATATCGCGCAAATCGTCGCGCGCTTGGCAGGACCAGATTATTTTGAAAGCCATGCCGCCAACTGCCGTTTGACTTCTTCATGCGGGATGGTTTCACCGCGCTCGATTTGGTCAAACCCCTTGTGGACCGCTGCCAGGAAATCCAATCGCTCGGCGATGGTCTCTAGCCTTGCATCTGCAGGCAGCCGCTGGATCGAATCCAACGCAAGCTCTTTGTCGCTCATCGAATCAGTGTGCCTCAATGAACCCTAAAATGCAAGGCCGTTCTGGGGTCATTTCGAGTGGATCAACTTGCGAGAGAACCCATGAGCCTTTCGCCGCGTTCCCGTGTTGCCTGTCCCGCCGTAGCCTCGGCGAAGTCGGATCGTCCGGCTTGCTGAAATCACGAAGGCCAAGCCGACTTGTCCCGCCGTAGCGCCTTGCGCGACGGCGGATTGCCAACACGCGAACGCTCCGCCCCGACAAGTGCCTGGTCGTGAAGTCGTTGGATTCCAGCTTGCGGCCCGTTTCCCCTTCGCAACACGGCATCCACCGCCATCACTACCAGGAAATCGGGATAGCCGTTTTCGTCGATACCTAAATATGATTTATTTCTGCGCTACAATTTTATGGATCAATGCGCGTAAACTCTCGATTGTTAGCATCTCCGAACCACTATGAATAATCGCGTGGCAGTTTGGACAAACGGGGCGCAAGTCTGATATTGGGTCAATCACATACTCCTTCCGAATCTCGGATAGGGCCTTAATATGATGAACGTGGATAAAGCCCTTCCCGCGCGTCCCATAGACCTTCTCAAAGTCAAATCCGCAGACTGAACAAAGACAGCCATAGTGCTCAATGCACCTCTGCCGAGCATCGGGATTACGCTCATATTTGCTTATGGAAACCTGCCTCGTGTCACCCTCTCGAAACTGTGGCTCCAAAGGGACTGGGGCAAGTTTGGAGATGGCTATTTCAGGATGCACCGTCTCGAGGTTAGGCTGTGCTGCGATTTGGGGGCGCGGGATGGTGGATTGATACTGCGGCGTACTCGGATCTTCTTGGTAACGTTTAAGCGTGCGGATAAACATCGCCTCCTGACCCGTGTATGGCTTTGTCCATTCGTGCTCCTGAATTCTATAAGGCCATAACGCTTCAGGAACTGGGCGGATTCTTGTGACATGCTGTCCTTTAAACCGCTCGACGCCAAAGGAACGATACAGCTTCCTGCGTGCCCGCCCGGTCGCATGCGGGTCTGGCCATAAAGCATTTTCTTTCGGCCACATTGGCGGCGGATGCAGGGCTATTGCGACGTTTCTCTCCATCTCAACGGCGCGTTTAAGCTTGGCGATTGCTTTCATTGTGGCGCTTGATTTCATCCCCTCATAAAATCGACAAAGCCTCGGGCAGTAAATCCAGAATTAGCCCCATCCTTGCGAATTGACTTATGAGAAAAACACGCCTACTCACGAACCCGCAAAAGGCCCTTACCGGATAAGCTCACCCTAACTATAAGAGATCGCCCCCCGAAGTGGCGCTGGCCGCCCGCTACACCCCGCCGCGCTTCCATCAAGTTCTCGAATTCTCACTTCTAGATAATGCAAATACTCGCGCGTGGTCTCCCTGCACCCTAGCACAAGCCAGTGAGCCGCCTTGTGTGCCAGTAATGGGGCCTTCTCCAAATCAAGGGGTGGTTCAATATTGTCTCCAATGACCGCCCTTCCATCACTAGAAAGCTCGTACTTTATTGCTCGGTCAATTCTGTTGTCGCTCATTGTCGGGAATCTCGGTATCTGACGAATCGCCTCACGGATGGACTTTACGCACGTTTTTTCGCAACTCATAATTATCCTGTAGGTAATGTACAAGGCTGCTCTTCGCAACCTCTTACTTCACGACTGCACAGGCATTCTTTGCTCCCGTCAAGCCCCAATTTCACCACGACGGAAGTGGCGGTAGTACGCGGCCCCAAGCTTCGGTCAGTCGCCGCTGAACAATTGCGCGACGTCTCGCAGCAGGCGCATTTTTTTCTTATTCCTTCCGCCGATGTTTCGCAAATATTTCAATACCTCGCTCGATCACGGCCTCGCAGTCCTTAGCCAATCATTTGCGATTTTCCGCGCCTTATGTTATTTTCGGCAATGTTCGAAGTATTATTCGCTGGTAAACGTCCGGCAAGCGACACACCTGCAGGACCGATTTCCATCATCCACAATGCCCGCGGCAACCTACATGTTGCGGCAGTTTGCTACGATAACAACGTCATTGGCGTACAAATCGCCGGGGACTTCCGTCAATTGCAGCCTGGACACCCTAACGTAACAGAGGGCGACACTGTAACTGGAGTCATCCGGGACTAGTTCAGAGTTCAGGCGACTCCGGTTGCTCAGGTGTCGGCAAACACGCTCGGACATCGCTCGTCGCGGCCGAACATCATTTCAAGTCATCGGGCTTGACTCCCTTTTTGCTTTTGCCAAAGCCGAAGAAGGACGGATTGTATTCCCCGACGTAAGCGACGTCCGCTTTGGCCGGCGCCTTGTCCTCAAGCCCGAGGGCCCAATAGCAGGCGTTGACCAGGAGACGGCGAAGTCCCTCGTTTTGCAAATCAACGGCCGCGCCGGCCGTGGTCGTGACGATTTTTGAAACGTTGCCGGATTCTTCCTTGTAATCGCGCACCCACACCAGCGGCATGAGCGGATCGTTTTTTGGCCCGGCGACGGGCGGATCATCCGGCTTCATGCCCGAAAGCACCTGGCCCCACACCAGCACCTGGGCGTCCGGCGGCAAATGTGTCACCGTGTAAACATCGGTCGGCCACCACAAGTCCGTCACTCCGCGAAGGATGGGATGGTCCTTCATCGTTTGGTTCACGACGCCCCGCGTGCTTTCCGCTCCATGCTCGCCGTGATGGCTGACCCATGTTTCCCCCAGCACCTGCCTGCCGAAGCCGCCCGGCCAACTGCTGCTGTTCCAATCATATTTGGCGTAGGGGCTGTTCTTGTTTCGCTGATAGGAGAACGCGTGCGTGCTGGTGCGCAGGGCGATGATCGGTTTGCCCGCGTTGAGGTAATCGACGAAATGTTTCATGTCCGCGTCCGGCAACTCGCGGAAGCGCAATTGCATCACGCAAAGATCAGCCGTGTCGAGCGCCTCGATCCCCGGCAGATTGGTCTGGCAATCCGGATCGATGTCGCCCGTGGCCGGATTGATGGAAAAGAGCACCGTGCAATCGAATCCCTGGCGCGCGGCCAGTATTTTCGCCAGCATGGGCAATCCCTCCTCCGACCGGTACTCCTCGTCGCCGGCAAGAAAGACAATGTGTTTGCCGTGTCCGGGTCCCGTGGCGCCCTTGTAAAACACGCCATCGGCGGCCCGCAAATTAAGCGTCAACAATAACAAAAGGCCGCAAATAATCCTGGGAAATCTCATCCCTGCACGGTGAAACATCGCCACTCAAATTTCAAACAATAAACCGGGCGTTATTCTCAGCCATCGCGCCGGGTTGTAGAGGCGGCCTCTCAGGGCTGGAGAACGACCGCGCCGGCGTTGGTCTTCGTCAGAAAATAGCCGGCCCCATTGGCCGAGTCTTGCAGGATGGCGCCATAACCGATAGTCGTGGCCTTGCCTGCGCCGTCGCCAAAAGTGATTTTCAGCAAACCCGTTCCGGGAGTGATGGCGCCCGTCAACGAATTGGACGGCGACCCCGCCTCTTTGACCAAGGTGTTGTTGGTGATCGAAACGGCGAAATCCAACGCGAGGCTTGTGCTGGAGATCGTGAGCGTCGCGGACGGCATGAAGCCGGGCGCCGGCCTGGTCCAAGCCGAGGCGAGGATCGAGACGACGTTGGTGAAACCGCTGGGATAGAGCGCACTTTGCGGCGACGGCGATTTGATCCACCAAAGATTTGTCCCGGTCAAGCCGCCGTCGAAATTCAACCAGCCGAGCAACAGTCCCGTGTTCCCGTAAAGGCTGACATAAAACGGCAAATCGCCCGCTCCGACGATGGGTGCGGTTTGAGTAAACGCCGTCCCGTCCGCCAGCGCGCCATTTAACGTGACCAGCCCGTTGTGATTGGTCACCAGCGCGTAGCCGTAGCCGGGCGGGCAGTCGGACGGCGCGCCCAGGCCGGGAGGAACGAGCAGCGTGTATCGCCCCGACTCGAACTTGACTGTTTGTTCGGCCAGCAACATCGAAGTCCAGCCGTCGCTGTTAGTTCCGGAAACCGTTCCAGTCACTTCATTGGTGCTCAACGTCAGGTGCAGCTCCAGCGGACCGCCCAGGCCGCCGGATCGCGCGACGGTCGCCTTGCTCTGCTCCGATGCGTCAAAGCTGCCCGTGAAACCGTGGGCGACGCCATTGATGACGATTTGCCCGCTGTATCCGCCCAATGGCCCGATGACCAGGTTGCGCAACAGGCCCGCGCTCTCCTCGGCGACCCCATCGCCACCGTAAAACAGTCCCCCATAAGTCCCCGCTGCGGCGATGAACGGGTTGGTGACGAAGTTGGCCTGCACGACCATGTTGGATTGCATCAAAAAAATCAGTGGATTTTGCGTCGTCGAAATCGTTCCGCTCCAATCCAGAAAAAGCTGCCCTTTTGCCGGGATAGCCCGGACCGTGTAACTGCGACCGACGGTCAAATTCGTTCCCTTGAATCCGGGGGAAATTGAGCCAAGCCCGTTGGTTTGCAGTGTAAGCGTGCTGAGGGTGTCGTAAAAAATCACGACGCTCTTGACGGCGGAGGGATTCCCCAAAGGATCGAAGCTCTGAGCCTGAAACTTATTGGTGCCCGGCGGCAAGGTGACGTTGGTCTGCCAGTGAGTCGTACCCGAGGCGGCGGACCAGCCGTTGCCGTTCAGTTGACAGAGCACGATGGCAACGCCGTGGGGATCGGCGGCGGCGCCGGAGATGGTCAGCGAGGCGTTGGTGACCGTCGCGGGCGGAGGAACGATGGAAATCGTGGGCGCGACCACGCTCAGAACGGCGTTGGTAGAGATTTCGCCGTACGCGTTGGCGATGATCACAGTGTAGGTCCCGGAGTTGGTGAATTGTTCATGGCTGATGAGGAGCGAGGCGTTGGTGGCGCCGGGCAGGTTTGTCTCATCCAACTGCCATTGATAAAGCAGCGGGGCGCTGCCGCCGGCCGCGACGGTGAATCGCGCTGTCGCGTTGCTGACCCACATCTGGCTGGCGGGCCGCTTGATGATGAACGGCGGAAACCCGGTCAATTGGTAAATCTCTCCCTCGCCATACGCGCCGCCCTGGGAAGTCGTTCCGTAAAAATTCCCGTCGGCTCCCTGCACCACGCCCGACCGCGGATAAGCGCCGTTGGTGCCGGCAAACGAAATCATATCGGTCAGCAAGCCGCCGGGGTTCCAATAAAAGAGCGTCCCCAGGCCGGACCCGCTTCCCCCTAATTCGGTCGTGCCGTACCAATTGCCGTCGTTGCCCACGGTCAGCGGGGAATTGGGGTCGGCCCCATTAGTGGTGCCAAACTTGAAGTCTGTTTGCAGCGTGTTGGTCCCCACGACTTCGAATATCGTTCCCGCCGAGTCGAACCCGCCGTTGACGGTGGTGCCATAAAAATTTCCCATCGCGTCCTCGGTCAATCCGCCAGGAAGCAAGCCGGTGCCGCTGCTAAAGGACCACACGTTGCTGAGCACACCGGCATACGTCAATTCAAACACCGTTCCAAGCCCGCCGTCGCCGCCGTATTCGGTCGTTCCATAGAGATTGCCATCGGTCCCCTGGATCAATCCCGCCCCGGGATTTGCTCCGTTGCTGCCGCCAAACGAATACACGTTGGTGAGGACGCCCGCCGCGCTTATGGCGAAGATCGAACCGAGGTTGGTCGCGCCGCCATAGTAGGTAGTGCCGTAGAACCACCCATTGGTGCCTTCCAGCAAGGGCGCCAGCGGGGTGGCGCCATTGGTGCCGCTGAAGGAGGCGAGCAACTCGAATTTTCCGGCGGGCCCCACTCTAAATATTGTGCCGTTATTGCTAATGCCGCCTCTGGATGCTGTTCCGTAGAAACTGCCCCCTTTAGCCTGGATCAACGGGGCCACCGGCCTGGCGCCATTGGCGCCATTGAGCCAGATCTCATTGATCAGGGCGCCGTTGGCGCCAACTTCATAAATGCCCCCGGAATCGTTGGGGCCTCCCGTGGCGGTGGTGCCGTAAAAGCTGCCGTTGGTTCCGATGACCACGGCGGTATCGGGAGACTCTCCGTTGCCAAACGAATACACGACATTGAGGGCCGGATCAGGCGGCCCCGCGTGCGCGGAAATGCCCAGGCACACTGCGGCGCTAAACGTTAGAAAACCCAGAATTCGACGATGGCCCATGTTATAATTTCTCGGCGGATGTGCTCAGGTCCTGCCTTGATTACTGGAAGCATTCCCGAGTCAATTTAATTAGTCAAATCTCGTTTTTCGCCCGTTGCTCTGACGACGATGAATTTCCGAACCGGAATTCATTGCCGGTGATGCACGAACCACACGAGCATTGCCAGCGCCCACAGGAACAGCAATACCGCAAGTCCGGTCCCAATCATCCTGATCGCGTGCGCGCGCCGCAGCAGCTTGTCGAGCCGCGCCCGTTCGGCCTCGCGGAAGAGAGCGAATTGCGCCTCCAACAAATCCGGGTCGGCGGACTCATCCTTGAGCCGCAGGGCCAGCCACCCATCCCCCGCCGCCCCGAACTCCGCCGGCAGCCGGCTCATAAGCTCCCGCGGCGGACTGGAAAATCCGGCGCCCTTTTTCCAGAACGGCGCGCTCTCCTCGGTCCAAAGTCGGAACAGCCCATGATTCAACGCCACCGCCTGCAACCGTTCCCAAAGCGCCGACCGTAGCGAGTCGCTCAATGCAAAATCCGCATACCATTCGGAGTGGATTGCGCCGTCGCTGCCGGCAACCTGCAGTCCCACCGCCGCGACAACCTCGCCGGTCGCGCTGGCGGCCACCTGGAATTCCGTGAACCGCTTTTCCAGCTCGGCCACCGGAAATTGCGCCTCCCTCCATAATTCGGACAATTGCGCAAGGTCATCCGTGGTGGCTCGTCGCACCTGGTAGGCGTCGATGTTCACTCGCTATTGGGATAGGACCCCAGCACTTTGACGAAATTGCACGCTTCGGACAGGTTGGCGATCACCTTGGCCACTTTGGGGTCCGTCATGTGGCCGTCGCAATCCACGAAAAAAAAGTACTCCCACGCTTTGCGCTTGCTCGGGCGCGACTCGATGTTGTTCATGTTCAGCTTGAATCGCCAAAACGCCGAGAGCGCCCGATAAAGCGCGCCCACCTCGTCCGCGATGCTGAACATCAGGCTGGTCCGGTCCCGCCCCGTGGCCGGCCCGCATTGCCGGCCAAGCACCAGAAACCGCGTCACGTTGTCCGTGAAATCCTGGATGTCCCTTTCAAGCACCTTCAATCCGTATTTTTCCGCCGCGAGCAACCCGGTGACGGCAGCGGAACCCCCGCCCGCGAGTTCGGCGGAGCGCGCGTTGGACGAGGTTTCCTGGATCTCGGCCTTGGGCAGATTGCGCTGTATCCACAACCGGCATTGGCCCAGCGCCTGCGGATGGACATATACCCGCTGGATTTTCTCCATCGGCTCCGCGCTCGCCAAACAATACTGGATCGGCAAAATAATCTGCGCGACGATTTTCAGATTGCTCTCCACAAACATGTCCAGCGTATGGGTCACCACCCCTTCGGTTGAGTTTTCCACCGGCACCACTCCGTAATCCGCGCGGCTTCGGGTGACCTCCGTAAAAATATCCGCGATGGTCTTCTGGGCGGTGTAACGCAGGCTGGACCCGAACTTTTGCACCGCCGCCTGGTGCGTAAACGTCGCCTCCGGCCCGAGGTAGGCGATGGTCATCGATTTTTCCAGCGACAGCGCGCTGGACATGATCTCCCGATAAATCGAGCGCAGCGAGTCGTCCTTGATCGGTCCCTCGTTAAGCTTGCAAATGCGCCGCAAAATCACGCGCTCCCGATGCGGCGCGTAAATGGCCTCACCCGCCTTGATTTTCATTTCGCCAATCTGCAAAACGTGCCGCGTTCGCTCGTTGAGCAGCTTGACGATTTGCGCGTCGAGCTTATCGATCGCTTTGCGATGGTCCGGTATGCTCATTTCCGCTTTCGGCTTCCTCGGTGTCGGCGCCTTGGGATGTCGTGGCGGGCGGGCGCCCCAGCGATTCCACGTCGGCCAGCGCCAGTTGTTCCGGGGCAACGGTGGCCAGTCCCGGGTCCGCCGTCAGCAACGCCTCCGGCCGGGTCACGGGAATCCGCCGCAACTCATCCGCCGCAGGCAACTCCTCCAGGCTCCGCAATCCAAAATATTCCAGGAACAGCACGGTCGTTCCATAAGTCATTGGGCGTCCCACCACTTCCGCGCGGCCCAACTGCTCCACCAATCCGCGTTCCAGCAGCGTCTGCATCACTCCGTCCACGGCCACGCCGCGCACCTGCTCGATTTCCGCCCGCGTGATCGGCTGCCGGTAAGCGATGATGGCGAGGGTCTCCAATCCGGGTTGCGAAAGCCGTGGCGGCCGCGCCTTGGTGCCCACCAGCGCCATGATCCACGGCGCGTATTGCGGCTGGCTGACAAATTGCCAGCCACCGGCGACGCACGCCAAACGGTAGCTGCGATTCGCCGCCTCATGGTCCTTCTGCAATACTTCCAGCGCCGCGACGATGTCGCTCTCCCTGGTTTTCCTGAACGGCTTGGCTTCCTCGCCATGTTCGACCGCCGCGGCAAGCAAATCCCTCAGTTCCTTGGGATTAAGCGCCTTTTGGGCGGAAAATAAAATCGCCTCCAATATGAATTTCAGTTCCATTTGAGTTTCAGGTCGCCGCGGTTTCGCTTGGCGCCACGGCTTGGGCCGGCGCGCGGGTGATGCCAATTTCTCCAAAATCCTCGGATTGCACGCAGATCAATTGTTTAAGGCGGATCAACTCGAGCAACGCAAGGAACGTGCAAATGACCTCCGCCCGGCTGTTGGCCTGGAGAAACAATTCGGAGAATTTTACCGGCCCCCCCGCCGCCGTCAACTTCACCAGGTGCTCGATCTTTTCGCTCACCGTCCATTTGTCCTCGAAAATCTCGCGGACTCCCTCGCGTTTGCCGACTCGTTTGAGCACCTCGGTGACGGCGTTGATCAAATCAAAGAGCGAGGCCTCCCCGCGCGCCGGCGCCGGCGGGGCCGTGATTTCCGCCTGGACCGGAAGACGCGGAAAAGTTTGCTCCTGCTCGAGCTCGCGGACCTGCAATTGCGCCGCGGCGTCCTTGAATTTCTTGTACGCGACCAACTGGCGGATCAATTCCCAGCGCGGGTCCTCGCCTTCCTCCTCCTCGACATTTTCCACCTGCTGATCCTTGGGCAAAAGCTCGCGGCTCTTGATGTACATAAGGGTCGAGGCCATCACCAGGAATTCCCCGGCGATATCCAGGTCCATCATCCGCATGACATCGACGTATTCGATGAACTGGGTGGCCAGGCGGGTCAGATTGACCTCGTAAATATCCACCTCCTCCTTTTTGATCAAATAAAGGAGCAGATCCAGAGGGCCTTCAAAAACCTCGAATTGGACTTTGTATTCGCCCATTGTGAGTGGGAATCCTAAGACCCCGCGCAAGCCTTTGGCAACGCTTTTCGAGGACGCCCTTGCGCCGGAAGTTCAACATCCTATTGTCCGCAACCTGCGCCCGTCTCCAAAACGATTCGGAAATTGTAATGGCCCCTCTGCCGCCACCGTTTATAATGGCGCGCTGATACGATTTGTCATGGCCGTTACACAGACCAAATCCGCCGCCCTTTCGCGATCCGACCCTTCGCGAAACGCGGTCGAAACGATCCTTTCCAGCGCGACCGAAGCCTTCACCGGCGCATTCATGGTTTGGATACTGGGCCGTGTCGCCATCAATATCGCCGGCTCCATTTCGCGCCGGATGGTCCCCTCTTTGCCGCCGGGCTTCGGTGGGCCGCAAGCCGGGCACCCCAATGCCTGGTGGCACGCGCTGCGGGGCGCCGCCTTGGGCATTTTCTTCTCTATTTTTTTTATCCATTCGTTGTGGGAGGGGTTTCATCGGAAAGGAGAGAGGGCCGGAACGCGACTGGAGCGCATTTTGTCACGCTTGCGCGAGAACTGGTTCAGCTTGATTGTGGGCAACGCCATTGGCGCCTGGGTCGCCATTTTCCTTTTGAGCATAGTGCCGAACTTCTCTCCGTTAAAAATGCTCTTGCAATGGGTTTGCGGATTGGTCCTTCCTCTGGTCCGGGAGGTGGGTCTCTTCGTTTTTGGGGCGTCCAATGCCGCCAGTTTGAACGATTGGTTTTCCTGGTACAACGCCAACCAAATGAAGCTCTACTTTTGGATTCTTTACTCCGGGGGAGCTTTCGACGATTTAGGAGTTCCGAATTTCAAAACCCTGGCCCGGTGGGTATGGCATCGAATGCAACGGCGCAGGAGCGCCAATTCGCCCGCCCCGGTTGACCGACCAGAGTAGGCGTGAGTGAAGCGACTTGTCCGCCGTAGCTCACGGAGCCAAAGCGGAAATCACTGTGGAATCGTGTAGTAAAAGCGGGAAGCGAAGGACGGCGCGTTGGTGTCGTCGTACTGGACCACTCCGTTTGTGTCGGCGATGACGTCGCCCAGGTCCTCCCATGTTTGGAGATTGGTGCTTGCCTGCAAATCAAAAGTCTCGCCGGGGGCGCCATACGCGTGCAAAATAACGCTCCCGTTGGGCTGCTTTTGGAGCGTGACCGGCGAATATTTGATCAGGATCATTGAGGTAAAGCCGTTGGTTTCGGTCTCATACCCGGCCACATAAACATTCCCGGACTTGTCCACCGCGATTGCGTTACCCGCGTCATTCCCATTCCCCGACCCGTTATACCGCTGCAACCAAACCTGATTGCCATTGCTATCATACTTGATCGTGACAATGTCACTATTCAAGTTCGTGCCAAGTGCTTGTGAGTAGCCTGTTACATACACGTTATTATTCTGATCAACGGTGATGGACGTGCCCACGTTTGTGCTTGTTGAGACGATTGGGTATTCCGCGCGCCAAAGAACCGAGCCGTTGGTATCAAATTTGAAAGTGGCATAAGAAAAAAGAGGAGAATTATCCGACGTAAAATTCGACGGAGCCTGTCCTGTCACCAACACATTTGTTGCCTTATCTATTGTTAAACAACTTGCAAGGCTCCACAAATTTCCAGTTGGATTACTTGCAGACCATCCTGGGCTACCATCATTATTGTACTGGTCTGTTTGGAATTGTCCATACGTTCCGGTGAAGTTAGCCTCAATATAAACGTTTCCCGATCCGTCAAGTGCCATACCTACAACATGAACGTCACCAGCTTCGGTGCCCTGCTGTGTATAGTCTTCCCAAAGCTGATTACCGTTCAGGTCATACTTTAAAACGCCCACATACACAAACACTTCCATTCGCCCCCCCACCCCGAATGACGGATAACTTTCTCGTCCCGCCACGTACACATTGCTGGAGGCATCAGTGGCAATCACCTGCGATAGATTGGGATATCCGTCGTAGGTCCATGTTGTCGTCCACAAGTTGCTTCCTGCCGGACTCAGCTTCATCGTCGTAAAGTTGCCCGAAACGCCGGCGATGTAAAGATTCTGGCCGGCATCCTCCGCGATCGCCTGGGCATTATACGGCGCAGTCCACAACTGGTTGCCGTTGGCATCGTATTTCACTGTCACTGCGTTTCCAGTCACTGCAACTGCGTTGCTGCTGTCCAGCGCAAACCCGTACGGGGTGGCGGATGGATAATTAGTCGAGTCGTACCGGACCGTCCAAAGCGGATTTCCGTTCGGAGCATACTTGATTGTCACATAGCCCGTGTTGGTATTGGCATTCTGAGAGACTCCCAGCACATAAATATTTCCCGAAGGATCAAGGGCAATCTTTAACGCCTGGTGGTTACCATTGGTAACCCCATTGTTATACTTCGCGACCCATGCCTGTTGTATCTGCGCGGAAGCCGGGCGAGCCGCAAAGGCAAACAAAAGAGTTAGCCACAGAGAACACAGAGGCTGCAGAAAATTGAAAAAGTTATCTTTGCGATCTTTGCAGCACCGCGAGCAGCACCGCGTGCGGTGCATCTCTCGTCTGTTCTGACTATCTGTGCGGCTGAATCTTTCGTTCATTGTGGAATCGTGTAGTAAAAGCGGGAAGCGAAGGACGGCGCGTTGGTGTCGTCGTACTGGACCACGCCGTTTGTGTCGGCGATGACGTCGCCCAGGTCCTCCCATGTTTGGAGATTGGTGCTCGCCTGCAAATCAAAAGTCTCGCCGGGGGCGCCATACGCGTGCAAAATAACGCTCCCGTTGGGCTGCTTTTGCAGCGTGACCGGCGAATATTTGATCAGGATCATTGAGGTAAAACCGTTGGTTTCAGTTTCATACCCGGCCACATAGACATTCCCGGAATTGTCCGCTGCGATTGCGTTGCCCGCGTCATTCCCATTCCCAGGTCCATCATACCGCTGCAACCAAAGCTGATTGCCACAGGTGGACCCCATCCTTTAGACCACGGAGCGCATAAAATAAGCGCGACTTTCGCCGATTGCTGTCATTTTTACTTTTGTTTGACTGTTATTCATTCTGCGCTTTTTAACCCTTTGGAAAAGAGAGAACGAGCCGTGC
>DATKFW010000090.1:0-24453 GCA_035511075.1 Vulcanimicrobiaceae bacterium | reverse complement strand
GCGGCTTGGCCTGGCCGACGGCGAGCGGAAATATGACGACCTGGAAAAGCGGCTGGCCGCACTTCCTCCCATCACCGTGCCCACGATCACCATGGAAGGCGACGCCAACGGTGCAATCCACGCGCCCAGCGCGGCGTATCGCAACAGGTTCTCGGGCAAATATGAGTACCGCCTCATCATCGGCGGCGTCGGCCACAACCTGCCGCAGGAGGCTCCACAAGCCTTCGCCCAGGCGGTCATCGACGTCAACGGCTTTTGATCGCGGTTCGAAATTGGCAAAAGCATGTTAACACAGCAGATGAAGAAAGGTCGGCGTTTATGAAAATTACATTAGGTTTCGTTCGTAAAGTTTTCAAAGGGTTGGAGGAAGGTAATGGGGAGGCTTTGTTCAAGCATGTTTCGGAGTCTGTCGATTGGACAGTGATGGGAACGCACCCTTTGGCCGGCCACTACCTCGGCAAGAAGGACTTCATAGAAGGCACTTTCACAAAACTGGCTCAGGTTCTTCCGCATGGCGCGCAGCTTCAAACGGAAAATGTGATTGTCGGAGGCAATCAGGCGGTGGTTGAGCTTCATTCCCTAGCGAGGGCAAAGAACGGCCTTCGATTCGACAATCGCTACTGCTGGATAGTTTATTTCCGCGAAGCGTTAATCGTTCGCGTTCGCGCTTACCTCGACTCGGCCATGGTCGCCCAACTCTTCCAAGAGAATCCAATCAAATAATTCCGTTAAACAATTGCTCAGCAAAAAAACGAAACGAAACGAAACACCAAAATTATGATTACAAAGACCATCATCAAACCTGCCAAATCGCCCGCCGCCATCGGCCCTTACAATCATGCCGTCCGTGTCGGCGACCTGCTGTTCTGCGCCGGTCAGATTCCGATTGACCCAGCGGACGGCTGCTTGGTCACCGGCGACGTCAAGGCGCAGACCGAACGCGTGCTACAAAACGTCAAGGCCATCCTGGATGACCAGAGGTTGACGTTTGACAACGTCGTGAAAAGCACCGTGTTTCTCACCAACCTTGAGGACTTCGTTCAAATGAACGACGTTTACGCAAAGCACTTCACCGAGGATTATCCGGCGCGCTCCGCAGTCCAAGTGTCCGGCCTGCCCAAAGGTGCAAAAGTTGAAATTGAGGTTGTGGCGCACTTCTGAAACTGAATTGGCCGCGAAAACGAAAATTCAAAATTCCGACGCCCTGTTAACGAAACTCGAAAAAGAAACCACCATCCCTCACAACACGAAACAAATTTGAACACTTAACCTGGAGATAAATTATGAGTCAAAAACGCGTAGCAGAAATTATTATTGAAACTTTGGTGGCCGCCGGCGTAAAGCGGATTTACGGCGTGGTGGGCGACTCACTCAATGGCCTGCTGGAGGAAATCCGCAAGCGCGAAGACATTGAATGGATTGGCACGCGCCACGAAGAAACAGCGGCCTTTGCAGCAGGGGCCGAGGCCCATGTTACTGGCGAACTGGCGGTCTGTGCCGGAAGCTGCGGCCCAGGCAACATGCACCTGATCAACGGCCTCTATGATTGCCAGCGCAGCCGGGTGCCCGTCCTGGCCATTGCCGCCCACATTCCGAGCAACGAGATTGGCAGCAGTTATTTCCAAGAAACACACCCGGACCAGCTTTTCCGAGATTGCAGCGATTATTGTGAATTGATCTCGCAGACGACCCAGGTTCCGCGTGTGCTGGAAACCGCCATTCAGACGGCGCTGACAAAAAGGGGGGTCGCCGTAGTGGCGATCCCAGGAGACATCGCCCTCCAGCAGGCGGCTTATCGCAAACCCAGCGCCGTCGTCAGGCCGGCCAAGCCAGTGATCTCTCCGTCCGAAAACGAAATCAAGCAACTGGCTCAATTCCTCAACCGGGCGGAGACGGTTACAATCCTGGGAGGCGCTGGTTGCGCCGGCGCTCATGCCGAACTGATCGAGACGGCCGGAAAACTGAAAGCGCCCATCGTTTCGGCCTTGCGCGGTCGCGAGCACATCCAGTTCGACAATCCCTATGACGTGGGACTCACGGGTCTTATCGGGTTTAGTTCTGGCTACCACGCCATCAAGGACGCCGACACACTGCTGATGCTTGGCACCGATTTTCCCTACACTCAGTTCTATCCCGAAAAGGCCACCATCATTCAGGTGGACCAGCGGGGAGAGCATTTGGGGAGACGCACGCGCCTGGACCTCGGATTGATTGGCGATGTGAAAGCGACACTTGCAGCCGTGGCGCCATTGCTAGAAGAAAAGAAAAATGACGCGCACCTCAAACAATTCGTGCAAGACTATCAAGAAGTTCGAAGAGGCCTCGACGAATTGGCTGTCGGACATCCCGGGCGCAAACCGATGCACCCGCAATATGTCGCAAGAATCGTCGATGAGTTGGCGGCCGACGATGCCATCTTTTCCTGCGACGTTGGCACACCTACAGTCTGGGCGGCCCGGTATCTAACCATGAACGGCAAGCGCCGTTTGCTAGGCTCGTTCAATCATGGGTCCATGGCGAATGCCATGCCCCAGGCCATCGGCGTCCAGAGCGCCTTTCCAAATCGCCAAGTGGTAACTTTCTCCGGTGATGGCGGTTTCTCGATGTTGATGGGTGACCTTCTTTCGCTGCGCCAACACCAATTGCCGATAAAAATCATCCTTTTCAATAACAGCGCGCTCAGCTTTGTCGAATTGGAAATGAAAGCGGCGGGGATTCTCGGGAGCGGCACCAAGCTGGTCAATCCTAACTTCGCCACGCTGGCAGAATCGGCCGGACTTTTCAGTGTCCGGGTGGAGGATCCGGCCGACTTGAAAGCGGCCGTCACCGCCGCGTTCCAACACGACGGCCTCGCGCTCGTCGACGCAGTTGTCAATCCGACCGAACTCTCCATGCCGCCGACTATTAAATTGGATCAAGCAGTCGGTTTTAATCTATGGGCTCTTAAAGCCGTGTTCAATGGTCGGGGTGATGAGGTGATTGACTTGGCCGTTTCCAACCTGCTTCGGCGTTAACGAACAAAAGCTTGCAGATCCAAGATAAATACTATGACAACACCCGGTTTATCCACAAACCGTCCTGATGTCGTTCTTATCGGCGCGGGCATCATGAGCGCTACACTGGCAGTGATCTTAAAGGAACTTGATCCCAGCCTGAAAATAGAGATTTACGAAGTCCTGGCCCGCGCGGCGCAGGAAAGCTCGAATGCGTGGAACAATGCCGGGACCGGCCATGCAGCACTCTGTGAGTTGAACTACACTCCACAGAAAAGTGACGGCAGCATCGACATTTCAAAGGCCCTGGAATTCAACACCGAGTTCGATCTTTCCCGTCAGTTCTGGTCCTATCTGGTGAAAAAGGGAGCGATCAAGGCCCCGGGGTCCTTTATTCATCCCGTATCGTCTTTATACCGGTCCTGACGGCAATTCCCATGTGGCACGTGGCAGCGTGAGTGGAGGAGCATTGGTCGCGGCGGAATCGATCCTTTTCAAGGAATCTCCGCCACATTCATCGTTTGACTGGCACAATGATCCTATTCCGCAGTACGTCATTACGCTGGCGGGTGTCCTGGAATTTACAACGCTGGGTGGGGAGACATTCACGATCCGTCCGGGCGATGTTCTGGTGGCCGTGGATCACACCGGTTCAGGCCATAAGTGGCGTTTAATCAACGACGAGCCATGGAAGCGGGCTTACGTGGTCTTCAAGGAAGGCGCGGATACTCATTTCGTCCCGGATCATACATAAAACTAAGCCAACGATGCAGTTAAAGAACTGAATTTTGACAGGATTAACAGGATGGAAAAAAGATGTGGAATGAGAACTAAACTCGCAGCGGGGGCTGCCGCGCGGTTATGAAACTTTCTGGTTGGATTTGGTTATCTCGCGGAACAACCAGGCGCGGGCGTGCGCCGAATCGTCCTTGGCGGTATCGGGAGAGATGCCGAGCACTTGGGCGGCCTCTTGCACTGTCATGCCGACGAAGTACCTCAACTTGACCAGTTCCGCCTGGCGCGGATGCGCGGAGGCCAGCTTGTCCAGAGCTTCGTCGACGGCGAGGAGTTGGTCGTCCGGGATTGGACAGGCTACGTCCAAATCCTCGATGTCCACGCGCTGTTGCTCGCCGCCATGCCGAACAGCGCGCCTGCGACGGGCTTTGTCGATCAAAATGCGTCGCATGGCCTCAGCGGCGGCGGCGAAAAAGTGGGCGCGGCCGGCCCATTCCTGGTTTTGGTTGCCTACGAGGCGAAGCCATGCTTCATGCACCAAGGCCGTGGGTTGTAGTGTATGGCCAGCGGCCTCACGGGCCATTTTGGCCGCCGCCAACTTGCGTAATTCCTCATAAACCAATGGTAGCAGTTCGTCCGCGGCCTTGGGGTCGCCCTTCTGCACGGCTTCGAGGATTTGGGTAACGTCGTTTATTAACTGGATTATGTTCCCTATGCGCCGATCGCGCGACAGAATTCTGAGGCGCAAACACCCGGTTCAGTTTCGTGCCGCCGCGTCCTGTTCTTCCGCCGCCTTGATTTCATCCCAAGTGGGTGCGGACCAGAGGTGGATGGTTCCGACCAGGTTGACTGCCAGAAGGTAGCGGCCGTCAGGCGAAAACTTGGCAACGTGAAACACCGATCCCACACCACTCAACGTCAGCACTTCCTGCCATGTCTCGGTGTCCCACAGCTTGACCGCCTCCTGGCCGTTGCTGCCGGCGGCAAGTCGCTTGCCATCGGACGAAAATGCGACCGAGTGCGTCCCTAGCAGGAAACCCTTGAGTCTGCCCGTGGGTTGCCCCGTCGCCATGTCCCAAAGCTGAATATAGCCTGCGCTATAAGCCGCCGCCGCAATCCGGCCATCCGAAGAGACATCCAAATCGTCAAATCTGTCACACTCGATTTGTTTCGGAGCTTCATTGAGCTTGGTCGCATCAAAGAACAGAAAACCCCTGCTGTTAAGAATCACAAAAGTGTTCGGAACGGGGGTCCCATCGATATCACGCGCGCCATCCAATTCGGTGATGAGGGAACCGTGCGGCTGCCAGGAGCCAGTATCCCAGACATCAACGACAAGGTTTGTCCCGTCAGCCCGGGCCGTAGCGAAGAACTTCCAGTTTTGCGAAAAATCCAGGGCAAAGCGATTGGTAGCCGCGATGAACCTGGTGCTCTCCACACCGCTCCCAACGTCCCACAAGTGGAGTCCACCGTGGTGGTCCAAGAGCGCCACCCGACTGGCGTCCGGGGAGAGAAAGATTGCGTTATCGTTCGTGGGGCCTTTCCAGGACCGTCGCGTTTCCTTAAGGGTGAGAGCATCCCACTGCACTACTCCGGGAGGTGGTCCGACAACTTGCAGAATGGAACGACTGTCGGGAGTGAACTCGATGTTCCAGCCTTCCCAGAGGCTGGGCAGGATCTGATATCCAAGGTGCCGGGAGGGTTTGGTGACATCCCAGAGGTAAATGGATCCATCCTTGCAACGGCTCGCCAGAGTGCGGCCGTCCGGGGCCAGGGCGAGACCAACCACTTCGGTCAAGTGCCCGCGCAAGACGCCTGCCGGTTGGCGCGTGGACCAGTCCCACAGCCGGATCGTTTGATCTCCGCTGGAGGAGATGAGTTGTTTGCCGTCCGGGGTAAAGAGCAAGTCGGTCAGATAACTGCGGTGCCCCTCCAATGAACCGGCGGCCTTGCCGGTGTGCGCGTCCCAGAGTCGGATACTTGATTCGGTGAAGCCTGCGCCCGTCAGGAGCGTGGAGCTGTCGGGTGAGAACGCAGCGGTTGTGGCATATTCATCGGTCGTGTGGATCGTGAACCGGTCGGTGCCGTTCTGCGTCTCCAACACTTGCACCGATTCGCGTTGGCTAAGGACCGCGGCGACCGCCGTGCCATCCGGGGAGATGGCGTACGACCGATAGTAGTCCACACTACTGCTGCCGGCGGCTCTCCCGATCTCCCGCCGCCAAAGCTGGCTCCTGGTGTCGATGTCCCATGCTGCCAGGGAATAAGGCAAGTCATAAGATTTCCCAGGGTCAGTCCGGTAAGAGACTGTCAGTAGCCGTCGGTCGTCGGGTGTGAAGCCGAGCCAAATCGTGTGGCCCAGGTTCGTCACGATCTGGGTCTCCTGTTGCGTGTCGAGGTCTAATAGGGTGACCGCCACATTGGTCGAAGAAGAGTCGCAAAACGCCAGGGTGGCTCCATGGTGGGCAAAAACCGGTCGCCATGAGTTTGTCCGTTGCCAAACCGTGCTGCGCGACGTCAGGTCAGTCACCACGGCCACGCCCGTCGTTTCCCGCGCGAGCATGTGGCCATCGGCGCTAAAAGAGAGGGATTTGTCCAACGGGTTGGTTTCGGCAAAGAGCACCTCGTGGTCGTCCGGGCGGGTCTGGCTCCAGAGATAGCGCCATTCCCAGCCGCGCAGGTCCAACTGCCCGGGCTGGGGTTTTTGGCGATTGAGCAACATCTGGGCGCGTCCGAGATTGTTCATGGCCAGGGCCTGCTGGACCAGATTCATATCGGAGCTGTAGGCGATGCGTCGGGCGGCGAGGGCCTGCGCTTGCGCCTGCTCGCGGAGGTGGATTTGACCGGTCTCGGCTGTTTCTGCTTTCTGTTCGCTGGCTTGGGCCGCTTTCCGCTCCGCCTCTTCTGCCGCCCGCGCTTGAAGCGCCGCGTCCCTCTCCACGCGCGTCGCACGCCATCCCATCGCCGCCACGGTCAGCCCTGCCGCAAGCGCCAGAAAGACCGCCACCCCCGCGCTAAACGCCACCTTGTTTCGCAGAAAGGCCTTTTGGAAGCGATACGCCATGCTCGGTGGGCGGGCAACGACCGGTTCATCTTCCAGGTGCCGCTTTAGGTCCGCGGCCAGGCCGTTGGCCGTTTCGTACCGGCGCGCACGATCTTTCTCGAGGCACTTCATCACTATCCAATCCAGGTCGCCCTTGAGCAAATGGACCAGCCGGGGCACATCGCATGAGCGGCGTCTGGCCGCAGTCGTCAGCTCCTCGCCCTGGAGGGTCGCGAAGCGTGTGCTGGGGCGAACTGGTTCCTTCTCGCGGATGGTCTTGCGCATCGCGTCCAGGCCCGAGGCCATCAATTCATTGGCATCAAATGGCGTGCTGCCGACCAGCAGTTCGTAGAGCAAGACGCCGAGACTGTAAATGTCGCTGCGCGTGTCAATATCCAGGCCGCTCATCTCGGCCTGTTCCGGACTCATATAGGCCGGGGTGCCGATGAACTGATGTAACTGCGTATAAACAGTAGCGTCGGTCAGGCGGCCTTCGGTTGCTTTGGCGATGCCGAAGTCGATGACTTTGGGCACTGGGACGCCGTCATGGAGGGTGACCAGGATGTTGGAGGGCTTGACGTCGCGGTGAATGATGCCCTTCTGGTGCGCGTGCTGGATGGCCTGGCAGACCTTGATGAAGAGACCGAGACGTTGCTCGGTGCTCAGGTTGGTCTGGTCGCAATAGTCGGTGATGCGGATGCCCCGGACCAGTTCCATCACGAAATAGGGGCGGCCTGTTTCGGTGGTGCCCGCATCGAGCACTTTGGCGATGTTGGGATGATCCATCATCGCCAATGCCTGGCGCTCGGCCTCGAAGCGGGCGATCACGGCCTTGGTGTCCATGCCCAGTTTGATGACTTTGAGCGCGACCCGGCGGCGCACCGGTTCGGTCTGCTCGGCCACATAGACTATGCCGCAACCGCCTTCACCGACTTTCTCCAACAACTTGTAGCGGCCGATGCGGTCGCCGGGGTTTTCAAAGAGGTTGGGTTCGACACGGATGGTGCCGCCCGGGCCTGGGGGCGCTTGGACGTCGCCGGTTCCCGCCGCCAGCTCCTTGAGGAAAGCTCCCGCCGCATCATTGGCGTTGAGCAATTCCTCGACCCGTTCGCGCAGGAGGGCATCGCCCGAGCACAACTCGTTGAGGTAGGCGGCGCGCTGGTCAGCCGGCAGTCGGCGGGCGGCGTTAAAAATGGCCACTTCGCGGCTCGAAGGAGTGTTCATGGGCCTCGACATATTCTTCCATTGATTGACTGCGGTCAAAGTACATTTGCGGCGAACGAGGCAATCCGCCCGCCATTCATCAATGCGAAATATTCCTGGCGGAAGGGGGGGATTATTTTTTTAAAGAATAATTCGCAGCTTCCTTCTCGAAATTTCGCATTGATAAGTAACGGGCGAACTAATTCGCCCAGCGAAATAAGGAAAATTATGAAATTATTGACCAACCGCACCATAGACCCAGTCATTGAAAACAACGGGGCATTCCAATGGCGGATGTCCCCTCGCAGTTCGGCATTGCATCCGGCAGCGCCATTTGTGCGAATTCCAGGGGGCGGCGGTTTCGCCGTGGCTCAGCGTGAACGCCCCAAAGACTGGAGCGGGATCATAATACTCGGTCTGGCTATTCTTTTCGTTATTGCGGCGGGCACCGAGTGGGGTTGGGCGATTATGAATTTGGATGGGTTGTTACTGCAAGCTGGGGCTGTTCTGCTCCGAAACACGCTCCCTTTGTCGTGATGGAGCGAACTGGCAGATTTGGTTGGAGTTTGGCCGCGGGTAACAGGACAAAACAAACCGACTTTCCGTCCGACTGCCTGTAGTCGTTCCTTACGCAGCAGATCGGACGCAAAGGCTCTTACGCTGTTTGCCGTCGGCGCAGCATTCGCAGAGCGCCGGTGCCAAAGGGCAGCAGCATCAACGCGCCAGCCAACAGCGACGCGGGTTCGGGAACGGCTGCGACGGCGGGCTGCAATTGAAATCCGTTCATGTCAACTTCCGTGGCCGCATTGCCAGTGCTGGGGAGGTCTGATTCGGTAATGGTGAGGACTCCCGAGGCACCCACAGTTGGTGTCAGCAGGAGATAATTCTGACCGACCAGGAAGGACGGCTCCGCGTTGCCGGTTGCCGGCAGGGAAATGCCGTTGGCGTTGACGGTCGCGGAGCGGTTACCGCTGTTGGCATCGTTCGACGCAAGATAGACATATAAATCATACGTCCCCGCCGCCAGATTTCCCACCGAAACGGTGATGGCGCCGCCGGCATTGTTGAAAAGGTAATCGTTCATCATGCTCGGGGTGGGCTGGGTGTTTTGAGCGAGCGAAGTCACTGCCGCGCCCCCGGCTGTATTGTAAGTGAGCGTGACACCTGTTGGGCTCCCGCTCGTGTTAATCAAGCTGGAAACTGAACCAAAGCCGTTGTCCCCGTCGATACCGTTCCATTGGTCGTTGGCGGTGCCGACGACGGCGGCGCCGCTTGCCGTGCCACCCGGAGGCGAATAATTAATGGAGTAGAAATTGACATCAATCAAAGAGGCGCTGGCAATCTGGGTGGCGCCAGCCAAGGCCAGTGCCGCGATGGCCGAGGTGAAGGAATACCGCCCGATGACAGTTTCAAATGTTTTCATATAATCCTTGAATCATTGCTCGCATTTGGCGACTTTTTGTGTGGTTGGTGGCGGGTATAATCCATCAAAAGCAGAATTGCATCTATCCTGTATTGGGACTTCTTTAGTCACAAATTGGACATGGAACGATGCCGTTAAAGAGCAGAATTTTGACAGGATTAACAGGATGGAAAAAAGGATGTGGCGTCAGAAACAAACCCGCACCGTTTGTTTGGGAGATCCGTTGGCCGTAATTCATCCTGTTCATCCTGTCTCAAAATCCCGGCCAAAATCGTCTCGTGCGGGCGGATTGGTCGCGAAAGTTCAAAAAGCCATTGACGACGCGCGGGTGAACTTATATAAACGCAGGTGTATAACTGCTGCGTGTTGCAGTGAAAGGTGTTTTCAACGGACGGCCAATATTTGCTAAAAAACATCATGGTGGCTGAAGGCCCTATTTTACCAATGGGCGGATCACCGGCGAGGACTATCCTGCTGGTGGATGATTTGGCCGAGACCCGCTTGATCGCAAAGTGGTTTTTGAGCAATTTTGGTTACGTGGTGCACGCGTTTCCCAGCGTCGAGGAGGCCCTGGGTGAATTTGATCCAAAACTTCACGATTTGGTGGTCACCGATAATTCGATGACTGGCATGTCAGGGGCTGAGATGGCCCACATCATCAAACTTCGCTCGCCCTCGACGCCGGTCGTCATGTATTCAGGCAATCCCCCGAACGATCGGGCGTGCCTGGACATCGTCATTCAGAAACCCGCGGAACTTTTGCTTCTCAAAGACGCGGTGGACCGGCTTCTCGCCGGCAATATTTGAGGGCCTCCGGTGTCCCAGACCGCCCATCAACTCACCGGGCATGTCATTGAAGTTATAATATCATGGTGTGCAACACTTTAGAATAATTCTGACGCGAACGATCGCGGCCAAGATGTGAGCGCCGATGTCCCAAAAGTGTCGGTTGTTTTAATTCAGCTTCGAGTTAGCTTTTCGTGGACAGATGTCGTTATGGTTGTGTAACTTAAGTAAGCTGCAAGTTCCCGCGCCGGGCGCTTGCTGTCGGAGCGATTTACACTCTGAAGAAACTTCCGTCGGGCACAGCAAAACTCGGAACCTATTCTAATTATTACATAGTAGATACTTGCATGCCCCTGAAGAAATGCTTTTGGAAACTGGCACGAAAGCAGCTTAAAAAGCTTGAAGGAAAACAACAAACGCTGGCAATGTGCTAACGGGAATGGCCAGTTTGCGAGTGTGGCTGGCTGAAATGTGTAGTTGTAGTTCTCCATGGGTCGTCGTGGTTGAAGCAATCATAGTTGCGCGCACGATGCACGAGGCAACCAGCCCTCAAAACGGACCCAGGAATGAGCTATACAGGATTATGAGAAAAAGCAGACGCAGGACCTTTGAAAACTATCAAGAAACTTGAGCAAGAGACTGGGTGAAGATCAGGCCAACTTAATGCGAGGATCCCTCCAAAATCATTTGACCCTGCGATTGGTTCGTCTTCAACATTCTGAAGAATGGAGAAACTGCGGGGAAGGTCTCTCCTTCGTGCTGCCAACAGGGGGCGCCGGCAAATGCATGCTGGGGGCAAAGGTCCATAGCTTGCGACGGGGGGATCTTCTGGTTTGCGATTCCCGCGCCAGTGGGAAACTGACCGTCGTTGACGGCGAGATGGTTTTCTGGAGTTTTTCGGTTTGTTTCGACCACCTATTACCGCTGTTCTCCGCCGCCGAAATTTGTTTGCTGCAAAACGTGACGGAAAATTTCAAAGGTTCCAAACACTATTCGGCTTCGTCGGCACTGGCGCAGGAATGCCACAAGCTGGTTGAATCGGCCCCACCGCCAGGAAATGTCGATCATCGCAGCCAGATGCTCAGGGTTGCGGCGGCTGTGTTGTCCGTGGAGCTTCAGGACACGCGCAGCCAGAGGTCGGCATTTGTACCCGTGGAAGACCACATGGCCCAAATATTCCAGGAGTTGTCGGCCGATGAGCTTTTGAAGCTCTCGATTTCCGATCTTGCCGCCAGGTTCAGTTGCAGCCGGCGTCATCTCAACCGCTTGTTTCATCAGCATTTTGGGTTTTCCGTCGCCGCGTTAAGAATGGAGATGCGACTGTTGAAAGCCGTGTCCCTCTTGCGCAATCCCAACGTAAAGATCATCAATGTGGCCGAACAATGCGGTTTTAACCATCTGGGCCTATTCAATACGTGCTTTAAGAGGCGATTTGGCAACAGCCCCGGGAAATGGCGCAATACGAGCGGGCAGAATCAAGGGCAATCGCTTGTCTCCTTTACCGGCGGTCTTTCCTGCATGAGTACGGCGAAGAATATGATGCCGGCGCCTGGCATCGAGGAAATCAGCGGTCCGATCCGGGCAAAGGTGTATGAGATTCTAAAAGACAGCCAGCCTCGTCTCCTGAGCGATCCGTTGGGCCGCAGCGTTGCCGAGACAAAGGATTATCCCCACCGGGCTAAGAAGATCGGCTCCGCGGACGCGGCCCGCCGATACCGCCCGGCTCCTTAGATCATGCCTGAAACAGACATTCAAGGGAACATTCCCAACGCGTTGCCATTGGCTCGACGCGGGGGGTGCCGCTTGACGCGCGCAGCCTGTTTGAAAGCGGGAATCGCGGGGATGTGCTGGATGCTTGCGGGGCCATCGATTCGCGCGCAGGACGCCTTGAAGTACTCGCTGGCGGGCGACGCCGTGGCGGAGGCCCAGCGGGAACAATTTGCGACCCAGCTCTACACGATCAGGGAGGGTGATTTCAAGTTGCTGGTGGTGCCGTCGCTGGAGCTGGATTACAACGACAACATCACCCTTCAGAGGGACGATGCGCTATCGGACTTCATCCTGAAACCGCTAGTGACGCTGACGGGGGGATATCCCGTGACGGCGGAAAACCTGCTGACCTTTAACACGGGAGTGGGCTACGACGAGTACCTGGAACACGGGCAATACAGCGCCGTGCGGGTGAATTCTGATTCCGCGCTCTCGTTTGACATGCGAATAAAGGACTTTCTAATCAATGTCCACGACCAGTTCTCCTATTTTCAGGATCCGAGCGCTGAGGCCGCAATCGCCCAGACAGCGGTATACGGGGGGCTCCTCAATTCGGCGGGGCTTTCGGGAACGTGGGACCTGGAGGCGCTGAGGTTGACACTCGGCTATGATCACCAGAATTTTATCTCTTCGTCAGGGCAATTCGATTATCTCAATCGCGCTTCGGAACTTTTTGTGGCCCGCGCCGGGCTGACAGTTCGGCCAGATATAACTGTCGGCGTTGAAGGAACCGCTTCTTATACTGGGTACGACCAACAGGTGCTCAATGACAACCAGGGATACAGCGCGGGAATTTACGCCAACTGGCACCCTGACCCGATGTTGTACATTACGCCGCGGGCGGGCTATGCCATTTATCAGCTCGATCAAACCAGCGAATCGGCGGAAGTATTTGACCTGACCCCCAGCGGCGTCCCGGTTGCGGTGCCGACCGGCGAGGTGGTGCAAACGTCGAGCGTGAACACGTGGTACGCCAGTTTGGACATCACCAACAAGTTGACCGAGTCCGTGGGCTATTCAGTGCATGCTGGACACGAGATTCGTCTTGGCCTTCAATCTGATTTGATCGAGGATTCGTATTTTCGACCGGAGATGAATTGGATGATCATAAAAGACTTGTGGATAAATTCATCGCTCTTCTACGAGCACGGACATCAGGGAATTGGGAACGTGACCGGAAACTTCACGGAGACCTATGACTGGTACGGCGGCGCCCTCATGCTTTCCTACCCGATCATGAAAAGGCTGCTGATGAGTTTGAGCTACCGGCTTACGCTGCGGTCATCCGACATCCCCAGCCGGGAATACTCGCAGAACATCGTGGGGATCAAGTTTTCCTATCAACCGAAATGAAACTCATTCAACCCGCAAAGCAAATCCTGGTCCGGCGCGTTCGCGCGACGGCATTTATTGGATTGGCGTGCGCACTCATCGGATTAAACGCCGCAGCGCAAGCCAGCGAACCGCCCTCGAGTGTCACGCAGACCAATTCTGTTGCAAGCGCGCCAAAGTCCACGGCGGTGACTGGGGCCGCTACCATCACCAGCGCGCCCGCCGCGGCAACCAACCTGTCCCAAACCGTCACGACCAACCCGGCGTTCATTCTGGACGACACGCACAAGCTGGCCATTGGAGATCGCCTGAGTTTTCGGATTCTCGAAGACGAGGATGAAAAAGGGTATGATCCCAGGGAGGTTGTAAATCCGTTCGTTGTCACCGACTCCGGAGACCTCGAGGTGCCCTACATTGGGCGTGTTCACGCGGAGGACAAAACGTGCCGGCAGTTGGCGGGGGAAATCAAAGCGGCTTTGGAAAAGGATTATTACTATCACGCGACAGTGGTCATCGCGGTGGACGTGATGGCAAAGAGCCACGGCAGGGTGTATTTGGTCGGAGCGGTTCGGCTGCCCGGGCCGGTGGAGCTTCCGACAGACGAAGTGCTGACCCTGAGCAAGGCGATACTTCGGGCGGGCAGTTTTACCGATTACGCGGACAAGCGGCACGTGAAAGTAACACGAAAGGACTCGACTGGAAAAGAGGACAAGAAGACGTTCATCGTGGACGTGGGGGAGATATTTGACGAAGGCAAAATCGAGACGGATCTGGTTTTGGAACCGGGCGACCTTGTTTGTGTTCCCGATCGGCTAATCCGGTTCTGATGAATCTAAAAAGGAAAATCACTTGAAAATGCTACCGCCATCGACCCAAAACCAGGAAGTGTCCAGCCCGGGACTTTTGGAGGATTACGCAGCGCCGCCTTCGCAGGGCTCGAGGCGGTTCTTCGTGTTTTTGAAGCGGTATTGGTGGATTCCGACCCTGACATTGCTGCTCTCGATCGGGGGGGCGATCGCGTATATTGTTTGGGCGCCGCCGGTTTACGTTTCCCAGGCGATCATGTGGGAAACCGAGAAGCTGCATTTGTCGGAGGGGGCGCTTTTCACCGATGACGCGCAGACGTACATTGGCACGCAGATCGAATTGCTCAAGAGCGGCAAGATGTGGCAGCAAGCCATCGAACGTCTGGAGGCATCAGGCACGAACAACGTGCCGCTTGACAAGGACGGTGCGCCGCTGGATATCACGCTCAAATTTACTGAGGCACCGCGGAGTTCGGTTTTTGCAATTACGGCGAGCAGCGCCAATCAGGCTTTTAGCCAGAGATTTCTCGATGCCCTCATGGCCGAGTACATTGAGTACAAGAGATCGGTGCGCAAATCGGTTTCGGGCCAGACGGCTGAGTCCATCTCGCGGCAGGTAGAAAGTTATGAACGGGATCTCAAGACCGCGCAGGACGCACTGACGGTGTTCCAGCAGACCAATAATCTGGCCATTTTGCAGGAGGAGGGAACGATCGCCGGCGGTTACCTGGCAAAACTGCAAACGGAACTTTCCGATCTGCACCTGGAATCCCAACTTTTGCAGGCAAGAGCCGTCGAGGAGGAGGCGGCCGCGCCAGGAAATAACTCCGCCGGAGTCGATCCGGTTGATCTGATGAAAAACCTGGAATCGCCCGGGCAGTCGTCGTCGGCCAACAATGAACGGCTGACGCCGTTCCAGGAGGTGGAGATACTCAAGATTCAGCGCGAGAAACTCAGCACAGTCCTGCGGCCCAAACATCCCAGAATGGTGGCCCTCAATGAGGAGATCGCCCGGGGCGAGAAACTCATCGATTTGTTTCGCACGCAAAACCACGATCAACTGGTGGCATCGCAGGAGGCTGTCAAAATGAAAATAGAGAGCGTAGTGGCTTCGATCAAGCAGTGGGACGCCAAGGTGGTTGAGGCGAACAACCGCATTGCCGAAGCCGAGCGCCTGAAGCTCGATGTAACCCGCTCGCAGAGCCTTTATGACAAGCTGTCGACCCTTTTGCAGAACGTCGACATCTCGCGGAACACAGACCTGGAAACCCTGGCCTCCCTTGGTCCCGCCTCGACGGCGAAACGCACTTATACGTTGGATCTCATTGTGTCGGTCCTGGCGGTGATTGTCGGGCTCGGGTCCGGGGCCGGAATCGTGTACCGGATTGAAAGCCGGGACGATCGTTTCACATCGGTTGTGGAAGTCAATGCGACGCTGGGAGACGCGGTAGTCGGCCTGTTGCCGGAGGTCGCGCGGAACGGCAAGGGCTCGATGCCGCTGCTGGAACTCAACGACCCGCGGCACGGTTACGCGGAATCCTTTCGCAGTTTGCGTTCGGCCCTGTTCTTTCTGCCAACCGATGGCGAACGGCCCAAAATCCTGTTAGTAACCAGCGCCAGGCCCGGGGAGGGAAAATCCACCATTAGCGCCAACCTGGCCCGGACACTCGCGCTCTCCGGCTCGCGGGTGCTGCTGGTGGACGGGGATTTGCGCAAGGGGCACCTGCATCACATGCTCAACATGCAGAGCAAACCGGGGCTGTCGGAATTGCTCAGCCAGACTTGCGACCCCAATAAGGTCATTCAGAGAGATTCGCTTCAGAATTTCGCGTTTATTTCCAGCGGAGCCCGATTCAGCAATCCCGGGGACCTATTTCTCCGCTCCGAACTTGAGCAGCTATTGGCGCGATGGCGTCGAGAATTTGATTACGTGATCATTGACAGCAGCCCGTTGTTCGCGGCGGATGACACCAGTTGCCTTGCCCCGAAGGTGGATGGCACGCTCTTCGTGGTGCGCCGGGGCCATTCCAGCGCCCACGCGGTCAGCGAGGCGGTGGACATGCTAGCCCAGAGGCAAGCCAGGGTGCTGGGCGTGATTTTCAACGGGGCCGACACCTCGTCGCGCAATTATCACTATTACAAGTACGAGGAGTATAACCCGCCCGCCAAGACAGCGTGATCAGACCCGCAGCATGTTTTCAACCACAGCAGGAAGTTGGCACAGGATAAGCAGTAGGCGGATTTGAGAAGTTGAAGGAGAGCTTCGCTCGAAAGTCCCTTAAGGGACAAACAATGGAAACACAAGGCTGGCGGAAAGTGGATTGCAGGCTGGACGAAAGCGAGCCTGCGAATCGACCGGCACGGAGTGTGCCCGCGTGCTGGAGCGGTTTAAGAAATACTGTAGCCGTTTGGCCGAATGGAATCGAGAAGCGGTCTTTTTGGGTTTTGGCTTCGTTTCGGCTCAGTCACAGGCTGGGGGCATGCTCCTTCGCCAAAGCCTCGCCAATACCCAAAAATCCTCGCTCCAAAAGGCTACAGTATTTCTTAAAACGCTCTAATCACGACCCGTTCGGTTTATTACCCTTGAAACATCTCTCCCTTTTTCCTGGCGCACCCGCGACCACGATCCTTGGATATGGCACCACCAGCCTCATGGGCCTTGCGGCCACGAGCGATCGTTTGGCAGTGTTGGAATGCGCTTTTGAATCGGGAATCCGGCACTTTGACACGGCGCCTTACTACGGGTACGGCGAAGCCGAGCGGGTGCTTGGGGATTTCATCCATGGACGGCGGGACCGGGTGACCATCACGACGAAATATGGCATCCAGGCTCCAAAGATGATTAAGGCGCGCTGGGTGAATTTGACGGCGCGGCGGATCCTGCGGCTGCTGCCCTTTTTGAGAAAGGGACTTTCAAGAAAAGCGCAGGCGCTGACGAAAAAGTGCGCCTTCACCGCTGCGGAAGCCCGGCAGAGCCTGGAGCGGAGCCTCGTGGCGCTAAAGACGGACCACGTGGATTTGTTCCTGCTTCACGAACCCACCTATGCGGACGCTGCTTCTGATGAATTGCACCAATTCCTCGAGGAGGAGGTGCGGCATGGAAAGATTCGGGCCTTTGGTTGTGGAGGCGACTTTGGAGTCATCGAGAGCGTCGCAAAGGCGAAGCTGCCCACTTCGAGGTGGTTGCAGTTCGAGGACAACGCGTTGAGAGGGAGGATCGAGGGAATTCGGGCTACTGGGGCGCAATGCATCACTTTCGGTTTATTCAAGCCGGCCCTGGCCACGTTGACGCAATGGTTGGGGTCCGTTCCCGGTCGCTACGATGAATGGGAACGCCAACTGGGAACCGATTGCCGTTCGGAGGCCGCCTTGGCCGCGTTGGTGCAAGCCAGTTCGCACGCGCAAAACCCAGACGGCATCGTGCTTTTTTCAACGCGCCGGGCCGACCGGATAGCCTCGGCCGTCAAGGCGGCATCCGGGAAACAGTTCTCACAAGAGCAACTGAGCAAATTTAACGAGTTAGCAAGGGATGTCAGACTTGCTTAATAATTCAATTCCGGGATGCTGCTGAACGATTCTAAGGAGCTGCGGGCACCGGCCGGAGGCGGCTTGCGTACCGTCATCGTTGGCTCGGGGGCGGCAGGACTCTATGCCGCGCGGGAGCTTTCCGAACGCGGCCACGATGTGGTGGTGATCGAGTCCGGCGGGACGGGTTTGGACAGTTTTGCCCCGGAGAGTTACTCTTCGGTGGGATTGACGCACGACGGCATCCGAATCGGCAGGAGCCGCAGCCTCGGTGGCACAACGAATCTTTGGGGGGGGCAACTGGTGGAGTTTCAGCCGGTGGATTTCGGCGGTCGGGACTGGCTTCCGCACTCGAAGTGGCCCGTGACGTACGAGGAGATAGCAGCCTACTATAAGCGCACTTACGAGAACCTGGGAATGTCCGGGGATGTCCTGGAGGACCGTCGAGTTTTCAAACAAGTATTCGGATCAGAGCTGGAATTCGAGCAGGGAGTTGAGATGTTCCTCACGCGGTGGTTGAAGATTCCCAATTTCGCGGTGCTTTACGGGAAGCAGATCCGGACAAGCAAAAACTTATCCGTGCTCCTGAATCATACGGTTGTCGGGTTTGCCGCCTCGAATGGACAGATCACGGCGGTTCGCGCGATCGACGGTTCCGGGAAGATCCACCTGGTTGAAGGGGACCGGTTCATACTGGCTGCTGGAACGATCGAGATTTGCAGATTGCTGCTGCATGGGGCGGCCACACCCGGTTGGGATTGTCCGTGGCGGGACAATGCGAATGTGGGCGCCTATTTCCAAGACCATCTGGTGGGAAGGATTGCATCGGTGCATCCGATCGACAAACGGAGATTCTTCGACACTTTTTGCAACTTCATCTGGTCAGGAAACAAGTATCAACCGAAGATACGGTTGACGAATGAGACGCTGGAGAGGACCCATATCTTGAACATCCAGGGCACGTTTCTCTTCGAGAGTTCCATCTCGGAGAATCTGGTGTTTCTCAAGCAATTTCTGAGGGCGGCGATACATAGCCGCAAGATTACCGGCATTGGCTCCCTCTTTAAGAATCTCCGGGCCTGTGGCAAGCATTTGCTGCCGCTGATGTGGAAATACGTGGTGGAGAACCGGATCTTCGTCCCCAGCACATCCAAGATATCCTTCGGGATTCAGAGCGAGCAAACCCCTCTCAGGGAGAGCCGCATTACCATTGATTCATCGGTGACCGATGTGTCCGGGTTGCCCAAAGTAATACTGGATTGGAAGGCTGGCAGCGAGGAACTTGCCTCGATCCGGGAATTCGCAATTCGCTGCGACCGCGCGCTACGCGCCGCGGGGCTGGCGCATATCACGGTGGTTGACGACCTGGCGAATTCGGAGCCGGGATTTATTGGCATGCTTCATGACATTTACCATCAAACCGGCGGGGCCAGGATGGCGGAATCCCAGGAGGACGGAGTAGTGGACCGCAACCTTCGGGTCTTTGGGACCAGAAACCTTTACGTGGCCGGTGCGGCGTCGTTCCGGACAACCAGCAACGCCAATGTCACCTTTACGGCTCTGGCGTTTGTAACGCGGCTGATCGACCACCTTCATCTGCAAGCCCAAGAGCCGCGAGAAAACCAGCAGCTCATAAACGCGCGAGGGAACGTTTGAAATGACCGCCGAACAAACCACGAGGAAGCACCGGATCGGGGCCGAGGCGATTTTCAGCACTTTTGGCGCAAACATCCTGATTCAGGTCTGCACGATCTTTCAGGGGGTCATGCTGGCCCGATTGCTTGGGCCGGTGGGCCGCGGGGAATTCGCCGCGGTCATACTCTGGCCAAGCTTGTTTGCGGCGGTCGGATTATTCGGGATCGGCACATCGCTTGCGAGACGGGCCGCGGCCGAACCCGACCACGACGCGTTGACGCGGTCCGGACTGGTTCTGGGGGTTGGTTTTGCCTCTTGCACATCCCTGCTGTGCTATTTGATGTTGCCGCTTCTGCTGAAGGGGCACAATGCGGACCTGGTGCTGATGAGCAAATGGTTTGTTCTTTTCATCTTTTTCAATCATTTGACCCTGGTTTTCACGTCGATAGATCAAGGCGGGGGCAATTTCAGGCGGTTCAATTGGACGCGCGTCATTCTGAATCCGATCTACCTGGCGCTGGTGACACTGCTCTGGTTGGCGGGAGTGAGGAGGGTGTTCCCGTTCGCGGTGGCGATGATGGCAGCCAACGCGGTCGTTCTGGCGGTTCGACTGGCTGAATTTTGGCGCAGCGGTCGAATGTTTGGCCCGTTTTGTCCGCTAAAACCGATCGCCAGAGACGCGTTTCGATATGGCTTGGCGGATCTTCTTTCGCCGCTTTACCAGCAAGTCGACAAGGCCTTGTTTCTCTACCTTCTGGGAGTTCGGGAACTGGGTTTTTACACGGTGGCGCTGGCGGCCAGCGGGGTGGCTGGCAGCCTTACGCTGGCCCTGGCAAGCGTGACGTTCGGAATTTCCGCGCAGAGCCGGGGTCAGGAAGCGTTCGGACGAGTGGCGAAGGTGTTCCGGTGCAGCGCGTGGGCGTGGCTTGTGATGGGCGGCGTGCTGGCCCTGGTGATGCCTGTGATGCTGCCGCTGATATTCGGCAAACAGTTCGCCCCGGCCATTTGGCCGGCTATTTTGTTGATCCCGGGCGGGGTCTTTGCGGGACAGTCATCCATCCTCGAGCAATCACTGCGCGCGCAGGGCCGCGCGTTTGTGGGTTTGGGAGCGAGATTTGTCGGACTGGTTGTGATGGTGCCGCTGGCCTGGCTGGCTTCGAAGTCGTGGGGCATGCTCGGAGTCCCCTTCGCTTATGACGTGGCGCAATTGCTTTGTCTTGTCGTGTTCTGCATCAAGACCAACGCGCACTTTGGACAATCAACCATTTCCGCCCTGCTGCCCAGGTACAGCGATTTTAGGGCAATGTGGTCCTCGATGTCTCATATCTTTCAGACACGGTTTGCGCGTGTATTGAAACTTAACCCGTAGTCGGAAATGACTGATTTCCTGCTCTATTTCCTGATCTGCGAACTGATGCTCCTGATTTTGTGGGGGTTTTGGAAGCCATCCCGCGTTTACCAATATCCGTTCCTGGCCGGCTGTGTGTTCGCGCTGTGGGCGTGGCCCCAATTCTATCGCCTGCACAAATCGGGAGCGGTTCCCGATCCGATACTTGACAAGGCGCTCGTCATGACGATTCTGTGCAGCGCGATGTGTTATCTCGGTTACCAGAAGGGAAACCGGCCGATTCGGAAGTTGAATTGGGCATTTAACCGGGAGCGTCTCACGCAGGCGGCCTTCGTATTGACACTAATCGGGGTGACCTTCCAGTATAAACTCTCCCAAATACCCGAGGAGGTCAAAGGCACGCAGGCGTCAGGACTTCCGGTGCTGTATGTATTCCTTTCGCATCTTTTTGTGTTTGGTTTCGCGTTGTCGGCCATTCTGACCGTCCGGCGTTTTTCCTGGGGGGCCTTTGGAATCGCCTGCCTGGGAATCCTGGGCTATCTTGAGACGATACTATTCCTGGGGCGGAGGGAGGGGGCCATACAATTTGCCCTGACCATCGGGATGTTTTTGTGGTTCATCCGGAGGAAGCTGCCGCCCAGACCGGTTATTTTGTGCGGGATTGTGGTCGGCGCGTTTGTTTCCTACAACATTGCGACTTACAGGGAGGCCATGAGCCATAGCAGTTTGTTCAAGGCCGGGAGCGGGGCAAAGGTGTCGGAATTGAAGCAGATGAATGTAGTCACGGAGGAAGGGACGGAAATGCGAAACGCCGCGTATTACCTTGCCGCAACGGAGACCCTGTACGCCTTTGATTTGGGGGTCTCGCACTGGAGCGCGTTCGTTTGGTATTTTTTCCCGGCGCACATTTTTGGGCTTACCGCGAAGGAAAATCTAATGACATTGGGAGGGATTTTGCACATTGGGGCGAACGCTCAGATCGCTTACGGGTATCAGAATGCGACCGGGAGCACGGTTGGGGGCATAACCGATGCATTTGCCTCATTTTGGTACTTTGGCTGCCTTGAATTCTTCGCGATTGGTTACATCATGCGCAGGCTTTATGTATCGGCGGTTGGCGGGATGTTCGTGTGGCAGTTGGCTTGTTCGCTGATCACCGTTTTTTCGTTGCTGGCGATCACGCACTCGACGCACGTAATGCTGTTGTGCTGGGTGCCCGTCACCGCGTTTCTCGGTTCCTCGTTGGTTTATGCCCGCGCCAAACCCGGAGAGGCGAAAAGTGAAACCATTCCCGCGGTGGCGGGTTCCAGAGAGCCCCGGCCGGTTGCCGGCGTTGCCGAGGCTTCCAAAGGGAGGCGCGCGTGGCTTGTATTGCGCAATCCCAAAGGACGGTTGAATCTTGTGCCGCGGCGGGGGCGGCCGGCGCCTGGCCGCCCGACTCCGAACGAACGGACGCCGTCGCGAGGGGCAATTCCGGGTCGTAAAACGGTATAGATCATGCTCTTAAACAGCCGGTGAAAATTCTCCGCGTAATTTTCCTGCTATTCGGGCTAAGCACGATGGCGCCTCCATGTGCTTTGGCGGAAAGCCTGCCGTTCACGTTCAAATGGCCGGACCGCCGGGCGATAGGCATGGACGCGCTGGCAAGCTGCTCAGCGTCTTCCCCCGCAAATCCAAGGGGCTGGTTTAATCAATCCAGAAAAGATTACGTGTCAGCGGGGGGCGCTGTCCAATTCCGCAAAGACCTGCTCCGCAGGGGCGCCGCGGAGATTCAAATTCTTAGGAACATGAACGCGCAGGGCGTGGTGTTTTGGTCTCCTGAAGGGTGTGAACTGCGGGGGGAGAGCTTTATTGGAGACCCGAGACTGGTGCCGGTATTGGCGCCGGAAATGGACGCCGCGGCCGACGAGTTTTTCGCGCTTTATCGGAATGCCGGCCTGAGAGTCGGGGTGATTATCCGGCCGCACGACCTGGCAGCCGGCGCAATGCTTCCAAGCGGCGGTGTGAATGGCCAGGTCTTCATTCTAACAAACGCCCCTTTTGGAAAGAAGGCCTATTGCTACACCAATGATGCGTGGACACAGGCAGACGGCAATCGTGTCACCGCAGCTTCTTATTCAGACTTGCTCGCCAAAGTCCAATATGCCAACCGCAGATGGGGCTGCACTTTGTTTTATATCGATTGCATGGCGGACATAGATTACTGGGGGCCGGTCGCGGTATCCGCCTGCAAAAGCATTCTAAATGCCTATCCCAATGTCCTGCTCATGCCTGAATGCGCCTTTCTGGGTAACCGGGCAACCAACATGTACGCCATGTGCGCTCCATTCATCAGCACAAAATATGAGGGATATTTTGTTCCCACAAATGTGCCGCCAATCTACCCGAAAGCCATCGGGGCCCTGAAGCTCATCCCGCCCGCGGAGGATCGGGCGTCAATAGTTTCGAGCATTCGCGCCGGAAACATAATGCTTGTTGACAGTTGGTATCCGCATGCCCTGGCTTCGATTGTCAAACAAGCTTACCTCGACGCCGCGCGGCAGTGACCAGTCAATTAACATGAACGCAGCGCAAAATAACATACGGACCAAAGGCGGATCGGGGCTTTCGGAAGAGCGATTATGTCGCAGGCCAAAGGCCGGACGGAAGGCCCTTTCAATCATTGTCCTGCTGGCAACGGCGCTTTGCTCGTGGGCGGGAGGCGTCTATTCTCCGGGCGCAGACCCCAACCTGCTGACGTGGTTTAAGGCGGATTCGCTGGATTTGACCAACAATGCGCGGGTTTCAATCTGGAACCCTTCGGGCGGATCGATGGGCGTTGCGGTCGGACAAAGCGTCTCCAGCAATCGGCCGATCTTTCAGACCGCCCAGCAGAACGGTTTGCCCGCGGTCCTATTCGACGGCGCCACCGGGTATTTGACGAACATTGCGCCTTTTACAATTGCCCAGCAGCCAGTGACCCTGTTCCTGGTATATCAACATGTTGGTCCCGTGACCGGCATGGAGCATAGCTTTCTGGGCAGCACTCCGCATGCAAGTTCGTGGTGGGTCGGTGATCGTCAAGGGACCAATGTCGCTTGTGCGGGCACTTTTGGAACCGCTGTGCCGGTAGACCAGTTTTGGCATACCATTATGTATGTGATGAACGGGGCGAATTCAAAGTACCAAATCGACGGCGGAGCCGAAACGCCCATTGCCGGGAATCCGGGAACTGACGGGATTGATTCTCTGGAGTTTGGGGGTCAGATCGGAAACGAGTTCCTGGCGAACTTATTCATGGGCGAAGTGCTCATTTACAATGGCGACCAAAGCGCCAACGAGACCGCGATTTACGGCTATTTGCATAGCCGATGGACGATCATTCCGTGGCAACGTCCTTCGTTCACCCTTAATTGGCCGGACCGCCGGCCGATAGGCAGGGACATGACAGCCGGCGTCAGCGCTTCCTCACTTACAAACCCGCGAGGCTGGTTCAATCAACCAACGGCGAATTATGTTTCAGCCGGCGGTTTCGTACAATTCGGCGCGGACATGCTCAACAGGGCCGCCGCGGAAGTTCAAATCCTCACCAATATGAACGCGCAAGGTGTGGTGATTTGGTGTCCGGAAGGATGTGAGCTGCCTGAAAGCTACATCGGGGACCCCAGATTGATCCCGTATTTGGCGCCGGAGATGGACGCCGTGGCCGACCAGGTATTCGCCCTGTTTAGAAATGCCGGACTGAGAGTTGGCGTCTGCCTTCGCGCACACGACCTTACCGCCGGCGCATCACTTCCAACCGTCGCCACCAATGGCCAAGTGTTTATTCTAACCAACGCCCCGTTTGGGAAGAAGTCCTATTACTACACCCTCCC
>DATKFW010000089.1:0-57626 GCA_035511075.1 Vulcanimicrobiaceae bacterium | reverse complement strand
CGTCCAAGCGCAGGCACAGCTCGATTATTCCTCCGGTGATTTGCTGTTGAACTTCCGCAACACGGCGAACATCACGGGTAATGACCTGGAAGTCAATGCGGGTCCAATCAGTGCCATTGAGGCATTTTCAGGCACCGAAGTTCTGGCCCCGTCCTCCCTGGTGAGCGGCGTGTTTGGTTCCGCTCTCACCGTTGGCACCGTTGGCTTCTCGGCCTCCGGAGACGACGGCTCGGCGCCTTCAGACGACACGCTTTTCTTGAGCCGAGCTGAGGCGTCGCCGGGCAACCCGCTCAGTGAAGGCGGTTATATATCCGCCCAGGCATCGGCGCTCACACAAGGTTTGGTGGTGACCGACATCGAGAACATTGGCGCCGGCGGTAACGCAGGAACTTCAGTCGCTTCCGGGGCGGCGACCGTAACTGGCGCCACAACCGGCGACAGCTACCAAGCGCAGGGCGAGCAGAACACTGCTACTACGGGGACTATCAACTTCGGCAGCCACGAAAACGTGGCGGTGGCATCCAAGGGCGGCAATATAGAAAGCATCCAGAATGGCAGCGGCGCAGTGTATGAAGCGCTGTGGGAAGTGCCTGTCAGCGGCACTGGCTCCGACACGTACCTGGGTTACCTCACCTTCGATACCGATGGCGAGGTGGATTACACCTCGGCGGTTTCAGCGGTTCCCGAACCCTCGACGTATGGCGCCCTGGCGGCAAGCGGCCTCCTGGTGCTGGCTCTGCGCCGTCAATTCCGCTCGTTGATCGCCTAAGGGGAAACGAGAATCAAAGGCAAAGCGGTTTTGCAATCAAACAAACAACAAGAGAAATAGGAAGAAACAGATGATTATGAAAATGAAAAAATCAATGGGCGCTGTGGCGCTGGCGCTTGGTTTCGCGTCCGCCGCTGAAGCTCAACAGGTAATCTATATCACCGGCGCCACGTCGTTCCGCGCGGACATATATTATGCGCTAAGGGACATGGGCCTGAGCGTTTCAGCGGGCGCCACTACAGGAAACAACACGTTCACGTTCTCGGGCGTCGTCAATAATACGACGATTGGCACCATTACCAACGGCTCACAAGGCGTGAACGTGCAGGTTTTCACCGCGCTGACGGGTGCGGCGGAGGGTTTCAACACCCTTATCAATGACCTTTCGCCAGTCTATACGAACGTATCAGGGGCCTCAACTACTTACATTAACGGAGCTGACCTTGCGTTTTCTGATGTGCAACAGCAATCGACTCCTTACGCGAACTCCGGCACGGTAAACGAGCTTAGTTCCACTGATGGACTGGCCAGCAGCTTCGGCGCTGGCATTGCGGTTGAGCCGTATGTGTGGGTCGCCTCCGCGGACGCGAACGGCAAGGTCAACAACGTGACACCTTACATTCTCAACGATATCTTTCCCGCGGGGGCCCTGCCGTTGAGCTTTTTCGACGGTGTTGCCAGCGATGCCAACACGAGCGTAGTTCTCGTGGGTCGTACCAACGACGCTGGAACACGCATTATCTCCGAACTATGCGACGGTCTGCCTACTGCCAGCTTCGACCCCGCGCAAGGTATCACACAATATGCCGTGGGCGGAATCACCGGGCTTAATGCCGGCACATTCACCGGAACGTATGAAGAACTGGGCACGGGCGCAAATTTTGAGGGTTACGCTTCCAGCAGCACTCTGGCAAAAGCACTCAACGTCAGGGGCGCCGGCTATGGGATTGGCTACATGAGTTTTAACGACGCGGGTAGCCTCCTAAACGGCGCGCAACCGATCAATTTCCAGGGCGTTTCACCCTTTATCGGTTCAACCTGGACTGCCAACTCCACACCGTGGAACATACAGGGCGTAGAGAATGGTCAGTACTACAATTGGAGTTACGTGCACCTTTTTGAGAACACCAAGGTTGCAAGCACATCATTTATCAACAAGTCTTTTGGGCCGGATTTGATCAATGCGATTGAATATGAAGTCGTTCACCCGCCGGCAGGCACTGTTCAGGCGACGGACCTGATTGGGCGCATGAATGTCAATAAAGGCAACGACGGCGGTGACATAAATCCCGGCAATTAGGAAACAGATTCCGATCTTGAAGTCCCCAGCTTGGGGATGAGAACGTGGCGCGGACCCGGAAGGGTCCGCCCCTTTCTTTTTGGGTTCGTCGGATTGCGCCGAACGATACAAATGATGCAAATGATACGGAAAAAGAAAAGCAGGGCGGGTCGCCCGCCAGGTCAATACATTGTTACAAGATTGTCACAGAGCAGCCGTATGATCGTAATCAATTTCCGTATAATTGCATGACCCGATGGAGTTGAGTGAGCCAATCCACCTGTCCCAGTTTGAGAGAACCGTGCTGAGCGGGGCGGAATGGCGTCTGATGACATCCGATTGGGTGGTGTTGCAGTTGAGCGAAGGCATTGCGTATGCCTTTGAGCGCAAGGGGAGCAAGGAATTGCCGCTGGGCGGGGTCATCGTGTGTCCTCCGAAGTCGGAGATAACGATAACGGCCAGCGTGTTGGGGCAGGCGGTGTTCCGCGGCATGGCCATCCGGGTCAATTCCTTGACGGGTTTCTTGACGGCGCCGGAGAGGCAATGCCTGGAGACGGAAGTGGCGCGGCAATTGGCGCCGTTCCTGACGTTGCCGGCGGAGCACGCCCTGGCCAAGCGGGTCGGGCAGATTTTCGCGCAGGACCAGAAGCCGACATTTTCCAACCGCCTGGCGTACGCGCATACATTCGCCGAGCTGGTGGCGCCGCAGTTGTATGAGGCGCTCAACAAGGGGCTGGAGAATGATAAGAACCAGCAGGAAACCAAAGGGCGGCTGCGGATGCTCATCAGTGAGCTTCCGGAATCGGAGTTGTCCACTTTGTCGCTCGGGGAAATGGCCAAAATGCTGCACTGCTGCGAGCGCCACGCGAGCCGCCTCTTTCGGGAGGAGTGCGGAACGGGCTTTCTGTCCTATGTGTCGGACATTCGATTGAAGAAGGCGTGTGACTTGTTGTTGCAGAGCAACCTCAAGATCATCGATGTGGCGTTGGAGAGCGGGCACGGGTCGCTGGCGCATTTCAATTTCGTTTTTAAGAAGCGATTCCACATGACGCCGACGGAATGGCGGGAACGCAAGACGTCGCCGCCACGGCGCGTGGCGCGCGCAAGGCCGACGCGATTGGCGGCGGTTGCGGTTTCACTGATGTTGAGTGTCGTGGGAATTTCCAGCATACGCGGCGCGCCTGGGCCGGCCGGCGCCAGCGGCAACAAGCCGGCGGCGGCCACCGCCACGGGCGCCAATACCGCCCCCGCGCCGGCCACGCTGAAATTCAAGGTGGACCGGTATGAGGTCAGGGGGAACACGCTCCTGTCAAGCAATCTCATTTCCCGGATCCTTGCGCCCTACACGGGCGACGCGGTGGATATCAGCAAAGTCACGAATGCGATGGCGACGCTGCAATTGGAGTATTTCCAGCGCGGCTATGTGACGGTCAAAGTCACCGCGCCACCCCAGCAGGTCACCAACCGGGTGGTCTTTTTTCAGGCGACAGAGGGACGGTTGGCGGCGGTCAAGATTTTGCACAACCGTTACTACAGTTCGAATAATATCATGGCGGCGCTGCCTTACGTGAAGTCGCTGGAATCCGGGGACCGCATACTGAATGCCAAGGTGTTTCAAACGGAGTTGGACCGGGCAAATTCCAACCCGGACCGCCAAATCTCGCCTGAAGTGCGACCGGGACTCGACCCGGGAACCACGGCGCTCATCCTTGATGTCAAGGACCGCGTGCCGTTGCATGGCCGGCTGGAATGGGACAACTACAGTCCGCCGGGAACGCCGGAGTTGCGGCTCAACGCCAACGCGTCTTATGCCAACCTCTGGCAGCTTGATCACACGCTGGGTGTGCAATATGGGTTCAGTCCCAACTTGATGAAGCCGTCCACGGGAGATGACACGCACCTCTCGTTGAACCCGTTGGATTCGCCGGATGTTACTTATTACAGCGGGTTTTACCGGGCGCCATTGGGGCCGCCGGAGGCCGTGGAGAATCAAATCGCGCAAGACCCGAACCATTTTGGCTATAACGAGACGACAAAGCAATTCGTGCTGCCTCCAAACACCGGGCGCCCGGAGTTTACGGCGTATGTATCGCGTTCAACGACCGGGCCGACCATCTATGGCCCGGAAGCAAACGTTGTGGGTGGCGGCGGTGGAACAAATCAGCTCCTGACGATTGATAAGCAACTGGTCTCGCAGCAGTACACGTCGCAGACCACGGCCGGGGGCAGGCTCAGTTTTCCATTGCCAACCTGGCAGGAAATCCAGTCCAGTTGGAGCATTGGGATGGATTACAAGTCGGACAAGGTGGTGACACTGCCGACTAATTATTTTTACTACACCACAAGGATCAAGCAAGGGAACTATGCAGGCGCTCCTGTCACGACAACCGAAAGCACGATTGGAATAGCGGGGACTGCGACGTATCCTTCGTTGAACTACACGCCATTGTTCTTGGGTTGGAATGGATCGCGTCAGGACCATTGGGGTCAAAGGGGACCGCCGGGTGATCAATGGAGCGAGTTTGACGGCAGCATTTCCGTGGTCGCCGGCACGGGCGGGACATTTACCCCGAACCGAGCGTTCCCGGCTCTGATAGCGAACTCGTCGGAGGCGACGACGGAATTTGTGGCGATTCGACCGCAGTTGTCGCGAACGCAGGTCTTGCCGGACAACTTCACGCTCTACGGGAACATGGCGGGGCAATGGGCCAATGTGCCGTTATTGAACCTGGAACAACTTGCGCTGGGGGGCAATGCCAGCGTGCGGGGATATCGGGAAGGGGAGTTGTATGCGGACACCGGCTGGCTGGGGCAGTTGGAGTTGCGGTCGCCCGTTTACTGGCGGGGCGCCAACAGGCGGGTTGGGACGCAACTCACCTTGTTCATGGACTACGGCGAAGGGTTCACACTGGACTCGAACGCCCACCAATCGCTTTGGGGCGGCGGCGCGGGTGTTAATTTTAATCTCGGCCCTTATGTGGAAAGCCACATCTTGGTGGCCTGGCCGCTGCTTAACAGCGCCTATACCATTGCGGGGCATCCGCGGATTTCGTTCAGCCTGAGCGCGCAGCTTTAATGCCGAACCGATTCAGCCAAAATATTGCATTTATGAAACAGCGATTGATTCTGACCGCCAGGCGGAGAACTTTGCTGGCAGTGATCCCATTGTCGTTGGGGTTGGCCGGTCAGAGCGGCTACGCCAACCCTTCGGGCATGACGGTGGTTTCCGGGGCGGCCCATTCGTCGCAACATGGAAACACGTTGCAGATCACCACCTCGCGCAACGCGGTCTTGCAGTGGAACAGCTTCAATATCGGATCGGGCGAAACGACCATCTTTAACGAGCCTTCGCCCACGTCGATTGTCTTTAACAATATCAACAACGCGAATCCCACGACGATATTTGGGTCGTTGGAGGCCAACGGCATTGTTGTGCTGGAGAATCAGGCCGGGTTTTATTTCGGCCCTCATGCGTTCGTGAAGGCCGGCGGACTGGTCGTGACAACGGCGGCGATCAGTCCATGGTCATCGGGAGGGGGCGCGGGTTGGAGCTTTGACGGCCCGCCGACAGCGGCGCCGATCGTCAATTACGGCTGCCTGGAAACCGCGTACGGAGGCTCGTTGTTTTTGATCGGAAAAGACATTCAAAACCAGGGAACCATTGCGACCCCCGGCGGCTCGGCGACGCTTGTGGCCGGGCAGCAGGTGTTGCTGTCGGAGCGGCCCAACGGATTGAGTTTGTCCGCCCCGGTGCAACTGCCGGCCGGCAGCGTGGATAACCAGGGCAGGATCGTGGCCGACGCCGGGCAAGTGCTTTTGCAGGCGCAAAATGTCAATAACAGCGGGTTGATCCAGGCGAACTCCGTGCGCAACAACAACGGGGTCATCGAGTTGTACGCCTCCCAGAACGTCCAGTTGACCGGATCCTCGGTGATCCAGGCCAACGGAAGCGGGGACGGAATTACCACCGGGGGAAAAATCGTCATTAAATCCGGCAACATTTTCAGCGACACCCCCTCCAGCCAAATTACGGCGACAGGGGGGCCAAGCGGCGGGAACGGGGGGAATGTGGAAATCAGCGCGCCGAACATTTTATCGCTCAATTCGAGCATTGACGCGAGCGCGCAGAATGGCTGGAGCGAAGGAGTGTTTTCAATGGACCCGGAAAACATTGTGCTGGGGTCGTTTTCCTCCGGCTCGACTCCGGCCACGGGCGGGGTAATCGATGCGACAGGCAGTTCCGGTATAGTCGATGTGGATGTCGGGAGCGCGTTTAAGAATATCGACGCTTCAATACTGTTGGAGGCTTCCGGGACCATCACGCTCAATACGGGCACGATTTGGAATTTAAGCGCGAGCACAGGCAAAACCGCCGGACAACTGACGTTGGAGGCCGGGGGCTCGATTACTTTGGACAGTGGTTCGATGATCGAAGATCCGAATGATTGGTCGATGACGCTGGAGGCGGGGTACAACTTCGCGGCAGGCGGCGGGGTGATTTCCGGCGCGGGGACGGCGGCAAATGACGTCATACTTCTCGGCAACGCGGCGATCACGACCGCGGCCGGGAACATCAACGTTGTGGCCGGAAATAATGTTACGGTTGGGACTGGGGGGATTGTGACGGGGATCGCGAACAACGCCGTCATGACGGGCACTGGCGGCAACGTTAATGTCCAGGCAGTTGCCGGGGACGTTAGTTGCAGCAGCAGCAGCAGCACAGGAGGGTATCAGTTCACCACAACCGGCGTTGGTTATACGGTGTCTCCCAACTTGGGAGGCATCAGCACCGCCAGCGGCGGGAATGTCACAATACAGGCGGGAGGCAGCATCACGGCTCCGCTGCCTGGATCGACTACTGTGTCAGATTATGGAATCGGGGCCTTCGGGGCCGCTCCCGGCGATGTGACTCTGACGGCGGGGGGCAACGTGACCGGCCACTACGTTTTGGCAAACGGCACGGGAACCATCACGGCCGGTAGTGACGCGGGGACCGTCATCGCAAATCTGGCGTTGAGTTTGATCGACGGCGGATGGGTGGTCAACGCGGCAGACAACATTTATTTGCAGGAGGTGCGCAACCCAAATGGAATTTTCAATTCTTCCCCAAAGAGTGATTCTGTTTCGTATCTCTTCAATTACGGTCCGCTGGACTCAGTCGCGTTGGACGCGGGAATCGGCGTGTACATCACGGGAGGCACAACAAGCCCTTTGCCGCGGGCCAACAAGTCTGAAGGCCTGATTTTTCCGCCCATTTTGACGATTGATGCTGGAGCGGGAGGCATCACGTTTGATACCAGCGTCAACTTGTTCCCTTCCCCGGAGGGGACGCTTGACTTGACAACCACGGACGGCGGCAACCTTGAAGGAGCAGCCGGAGCCGGCGCAACGATCAATATCTCTGACAGCACTAGAGTCGCATATTCGTCGAGTCTTGCCTTCCAAAACAGCGACCCCGACGAAAATCCCTTGCTCCATTTGGACGATCCAAACCCCGTGCTAATCAATATCAGCGGGTTGGCTCAAAACATTTCGCTGGACTCCCCAAAACCGGTGGAGATGTATGTCACTGGCAACATTATTGACTGCAGCGCAAGCATTGAGAATCTACGCGCGTCCGACACCAGCACTATCTCGGCGGGCGGAGAGATCATCGACAAGGACAATTTCGTTGAAACCCAACTTCAGCCGGGCCAGACTCCTAATCTCACCGCTCTGGAACAGGTTTCTGAACCCACCATCATTGGTCCGGACGGCACCCCGATTGCAAATCCCAATCTAAACGGCACTCTGGAACCCCTTCAGACCAGTTTCTCATATGATGCGACGACTCACAGCCTGGTGTTTTTTGGGGCCATGACCGTCGCACAGGAGAATGCTTTGTTGGCCATTCATTTTCTTGATAGCACAGATCTGAACTATATTCAGCAGCAAAGCCAGAACGAGACGTTGGAGAGCGCCCTGAACTATACGGTCTTGGGGCCTGGAACCTTCCGGATAAATGCGGCATCCATAAGCCTGGGAAACGGGGGCGGGATCATTTCGGCGGGGTTTGGGAATTTTTCGCAGCTTGCGCCGGTTACTCCCCGCGGCGCCGACATCGACATTTCGGTCACCGGGAATCTTAGTATGCTCGCCTCGAGTATCGAGTCTGAGTACGGAGGGAACATCAACATCACATCCGGGGGCTCAATCGATGTTGGGTCGCCGGCGCTCGGCCCGCTGGTCAATCAGGAGGAGGACCAGGGACAGGTTTTTGGCATTGTCAGCGTGTGGAGTGGCAACATCAGCGTGATCGCGGACGGGGACATCGATGTGGATAGCTCCCGGATTGCGACGTATGATGGAGGCAACATCCTGGTGGAATCGTTGCAAGGAAACGTGAACGCCGGAAGTGGCGGCAATGGGCAGGTCGGGGTCGCCAAAACCTTCTTGAATGCACAGGGGCAAGTGGATGTTGTGGATGATTTTATTCCGGGCAGCGGCATCCTGGCCACCAGTTTTCCTCAATTGGTTTACGGACAAACCTCGAGTCAAATCGGGAATATTACGGTCGAGACTCCCGAAGGCAGCATTGTGGCGAGCCACGGAGGCATAGTGCAGATACCGTTGGGGCCGGTCACCCATAACGACGCCACCATAAACTTGATTGCAGGATCTGAAAACAGCGATGGCAAAGGAGTCGCGTACGTGGGAAATGTTGACGCTTCCGGGTCCGGCGTTATTGGGGGGCAGGTGAATATCTCGGCCACGGGGAGTATCAATGGCCTGGTCGTGGCAAGCCTGGGCGCGAATGTGAACGCCTTGCAAAATATCAGCGCGACGGTCTTGTCGCAAGGCTCGGCCAGCGTAGTCGCGGGTGGGACGGTCAGTGGCACGGTTGTTGGAGTGGGAAGCGTTTCCGTGAGCGGGGCATCGGATGTCGCCGCAGCTTTTGGAGGCGGTGGTGTCAGCGCCAGCGGCGCCCAGTCGGGTGCGGCAGTTGCCGCCGCCCCAACGGGCAGCAATTCCAGCTCCGCAGCCGCCACCCAGCAGCAGGTCGCCCAGGCAACGCAATCCAACTCGGAGATTGCTGACAATGGAAATGAAAGCGATGAGGAAAAGAAAAAACGGGCGCAGAAGTCAAAATTGATGGAATACGTTGGCCGGGTGACAGTTCTTCTGCCGGAGTAATTTGTTTAATATCTCCAAGTTACGTCCACCTGAAAGAGTTGGAACTTGTTGATCGGGTTAGGCAGAGGCAAGTCCGAATTGAATCCGCCCGTGCCGAGTTGGTTGTTGATGCGCTCGGCCCAACCGTAGTGAAGGGAGCCGATCATGGCGTCGCTGAAGCTGTAGGCGAGAGCGGCGTAAATTCCTTGCAAGTTGCCGCGGCCTTCGAAAGTGTCTGAGTCCAGAAGGTTAGGATCCAGAGCATATTGTTCGACGTGCTGCCAGTACGCCCGCGCTTCCCACGTCCCCTTTTTCGACTCTGTGCCGTAGACGAGGCCCAGATTGTTTCCGACGGCCAGGCCAAATTGCATGGCCTGTGACTGATTGAGTTGCACTCCACCGGGAAAAGGATTCGGGTTGCCGCCCACGTGCGCAATCGCTTCGCCGGCAGCGTAGGCCGCGCGAGCGCGGTCATCTCCCTCCAAGTTGATGCTGAAATCGCCGAATGCCCTGGCATCGAGCGACCCAATCTTAAAGTTCAACTCCATGGGAAATTCAATGATGGCCAGATTATTGATTCCCGTCTGGTTATAGCTGCTGGTGGTGACATTTGGCCCACTGGTGACGCCGGAACCGCCAGGGAAGGTGCTTGAGGAGGCGGTGGAATTCGTGTTGAACGTGAACCCGTTAATTCCCTGGCCCACGAAGGGGCCGTAAAATCCGGAGCTTTGGTTTCCATGTCCGATATAGTTGTAGACTATCGGCGCGACTTTGAACGATATGTTGGTGTCCAGGTGGTAAGTCCCTCCCGCCTGCCAGGCCAACAGGTAGGCATTTTGGTCGGAGAAGTCCCCCAGAAAGTAATTTGCAGACTCTCCTCCCTCGACCGCATAAGCGCTCGAAGGTGTTGTGTCCTGGTACACGTATTGACAAAACGTCGCGAAGTAGTCCACCGAAGCGTCCGTAAATCTTATTTTCTCCACCGCCCCTTCCGGACAGTAGTCCGAATCCCAAACCATCGGCGTCGTGTAGAGCGGTTGCGGCACCCTGCCGATCGAAACGTCCAGCCACGAAGTGGGGCGCCACCCCAAATAGGCCTGGCCGATGTAGAGGCTGTAGTTGTTGGCTTTGCTGAACGGCCCGTAATAGGGGGACTGTCCGCCACTGGCGTTGCCGAATGTGTTAAATGTCGAGCGCTCGCCCGGGCCGGTTTCCAGTCTCAAGCCATAATAAAAATCATCCGCCAAGTCGCCGCGCACACCGAGGCGGATCGCGTAACGCCACCGGTTGGCGGTGTCGTAAGCTCCCGCGTACTGTCCGGCTTCCTGTCCGAGTTGGGCGGAGCGGTATTCATAGCGCATGCGCACGTCGCCGTACAATTCCATGCTCTTGATGGCCCCGCTCAACTTAAAGTTAAGACCCTTGGCGTTGTTGGTGCTCGCTTCATTCCTGATTTCATCCGCCTCGCCTGGTTTGAGAATGCCCTTGGCGACCAACTTATCCAGAAGCGCGTCCGGGGAAACCTGGGCCTTCACTGTTGTAGCCAGGGCCAGACACACCGCCGTTCCCGCCAACATCCCCGCCGTTTGGTTTCTTAGGAGTATAACCGTTCGCTGTAAAATGCTTGAACGGTTTGTTGGCACAGCCTTTTTTTGAAAGCTCAAGGAAAAATGTGCATCACTATTTAGTATCTCCAGGTCAGGTCCACCTGGACTAGTTGGTACTTGTTGATTGGGTTGGGCAGGGGCAGATCCGCGTTGAAACCGCCCGTGCCGAGTTGGTTGTCGATGCGCTCGGCCCAACCGTAGCGAAGAGTGCCAATGATGGCGTCGCTGAAGCTGTAGGCGAACGCCGAGTAAAGTCCCTGCATGTTGCCGCGGCCTTCAAAAAAGTCTGAGTCCAGAAGGTTCGGGTCCAGCGCATATTGTTCAACGCGCTGCCAATAAACCCGCGCTTCCCACGTCCCCTTTTTCGACGTTGTGCCGTAGACCAGGCCCAGGTTGTTGCCGACGGCCATGCCAATTTGCATGGCATGGTTCTGTTTCAATTGCACGCCGCCGGGGAAAGGATTCGGATTGCCGACGACTTCATCCGTGGCCCAAATCGCCTCACCTGCGTTGTAGGCGGCGCGGGCGCGGGCGTCCCCCTCCAGATTAATACTGTAATCGCCAAACACCTTGGCATTCAACGATGAGATTTTGAAGTTCAACTCCGCCGGGAACTCGATGATGGAAAGATTATTGATACCAGTCTGGTTATAGCTGCTGGTGGTGACAGTCGGTCCGCTGGTAGCGCCGGTACCTCCGGGCAGGGTGCTTGAACTGGTGGTGGAATTGGTGTTGTACGTGAATCCGTTTATTCCCTGGCCCACGAACGGGCCGTAAAATCCGGAGCTTTGGTTCCCATGTCCGATATAGTTGTAAACGATGGGCGCAAATTTGAAGGAAATATTGGTGGTAATGTGATAGGTGCCCCCTGCCTGCCACGCCAGCAGATAGGCATTTTGGTCGGAGAAGTCTCCCAGATAAGTCGCCGCGCTGTTTCCACCTTCCACCGCATAAGCGTTGGCGGGGGTTGTGTCCTGGTACACGTATTGAGCAAACGTCGCGAAGTAGTCCACCGGGCCATACGAAAGTTTCATTTTCTCGACCGCCCCTTCCGGACAATAGTCGGAGTCCCAAACCATCGACGTGGTGTAGAGCGGTTGCGCCACTCTTCCCACCGAAACATCCAGCCATGAAGTCGGGCGCCATCCTAAGTACGCCTGGCCGATGTAGAGGCTGTAGTTGTTGGCTTTGCTGAACGGCCCATAGTAGGGGGACTGGCCGCCGCTGGCATTGCCGAATGTGTTCCAGGGTGACCGCTCATTCGGCGATGTCTCGAATCTCAATCCGTAATAAAAATCATCCGCCAGGTCACCGCGCACGCCCAGGCGTACGGCGTAACGCCAACGGTTGGCAGTGTCGTACTGCCCCGCGTATTGCCCGGCTTCCGGTCCGAGTTGGGCGGAGCGGTATTCGTAGCGCATCCGCACGTCGCCGTAGATCTCCACACTCTTGATGGCGTTGCTAAGCTTGAAGTTCACGCCCTTTGCGGTGTTGGTGGAGGCTTCCGCTTTGAGTTCTTGCGCCTCGTCCGGTTTGAGAATCCCCTTGGCCACCAACTTGTCCAGGATCGCGTCAGCGGATACCTGGGCCCTGGCGGTCGCGGCCAGGGACAAACACGCCGCTGCTCCCGCCAAAATGGCCGCCAGTTTATTGTTTAGATGCACAACCGTTCGCTGAAACACGTTTGAACGGCTCTTTGATACAGTCTTTATTTCAAAGCTCAAGGAAATTTGTGTGACAATCGAGCGACGAACCGCAACGTGTCAATCATGTTACATCTGTGCTGCTGGGCCGCAATACCTTGACTCAAAGGAGGGCTTTGAGGAGACTCCGAACCTTTTAAGATATATGATTACCGTCGGCATCCCCGAGTTCCTCCTGCGGTTGCTCGGCAAGAGGCGCCGGGCGTTGCCGCTGCTGATTGCCGTCATTGCATCATTCCTGGTGACTGTCCCGGCTAGGTCGAGCGAGACTCCGACGGTGCTTTACACGTTCACGGCTCCGGTGCTCACCAACGCCCCGCCTGTGACAAACAGCGATGGCATCGCGCCGGCTTCCCGCATGGTTCTGGCCAGCGATGGAAACTTGTATGGAACGACACTGCACGGCGGAGCCAACGGCGCGGGTTCCATTTTCCGCATGACCCTCACCGGGAGCTTCTCCAATATATATTCGTTCCCCGCGGCTACGAACAGTTCCGGCGAGGTTGTTTACGACCTGGCTCCGAACGATTTGACGCAGGGGACTAACGGGAATTTCTACGGCACAACCGGGCGCGGCGGCTCCAACTTTACCGGCACGATTTTTGAAATTTCCCCGTCCGGCTCCTTCGCCACCCTGCACACTTTTGCCGCCGAAATCACCAACTCTTCCGGTCGCGTAACCAGCGCCGACGGCGCGACGCCGACGGGAGCATTGGCGCAGGGCAACGACGGTAATTTTTATGGGACGACACGATATGGGGGCGCCAACGGGACTGGAACAATCTTTCAAACCACCCCTGGAGGGGCGTTTACGAGCTTGTATTCTTTCCCGAAAACGGTTGCCGGCGCACCGACTACGAACGCGACGGTTCCCAATGCGCTGGTTCTGGGGGCCAACGGCGCGTTCTACGGGACCACCCAGGAAGGCGGCGTGGACGATGCCGGCACATTTTTCACATTCACAACGACTGGCGGCTTTGTCCAAATTTACTCTTTTGACGGTCAGTCGGCGAGCAACAACCCGATCACCCCGAATAGTGCCCTGGTGCAAGGCGCCAATGGATATTTTTATGGGACAAGCGCTTATGGAGGGTCGCAAGGGGGCGGCGCCATTTTCCAAATCACGAACATTGGCACTGGCGTCGTGACGTTGCTCCATTCATTTCCGCAGCTTGATGCTGGAGTCGGGGCTGCTCTGACCCTCGGCGCAGACGGCAATGTTTATGGAACGACCGCGGCCAACGGATTAAACGGAGAGGGAACCCTCTTCAGAATGACGCCGGCGGGCGGTGTGGGTGTTTTCTCCTTCGGCGCCTTGGACACCAATTCTGACAATGCCGGCGGCGCCAATCCATCCGCCGCCCTGACCGCTGACAGCGTCGGTAACCTTTACGGCACTTGCGCCGCCGGGGGAACAAATGGCTCCGGCGTCCTCTTCCAAATCTCCGACACCAACTTTATCCCGCCATTCTTCCTCTCCGTGTCCAATCCTCCGCCGGCAACGATCAATTTGCTGGCCGGAGCTTCACTCACACTGTCCAACGATGTCCAAGGCCTCGCGCCCCTGGCCTGTCAATGGTTGAGGAATGGAACGAATCTAACTGATAACGGCGATATCCTTGGTTCTCAGACCACCACCTTGATCATTAACCCTGTCTCGGCCCCTGCGGTCGGAAGCTATGCGCTCGTCATCAGCGACGTTTGGGGTGCTTTGACCAGTTCCGTGACGGTTTTGACCGTGTCGCCGCCGGGCGTTTCAATATCGACCCCAGCGCCCAATGCCAGTATCAGCGCGCCTGCGTTTGCCGGAACTGCCACAATCGCGCCATTCACCAACAACTTCGGCCCCATCCAGTTGACGAACGTGATTTTCTCGATCAGCAACACGTTCACCAGTTCGAGCATCACCGGTCTGGTGAACGTCACCGCGGGCGCCGGCGGCGCGTCCAATTGGTCGTTCACTGCGATGCCCTATTCCGGCACAAATGTCCTGACTGTCCAGAGCGTGGATGTAACGGGGAACATCTCGCCCGCCGCGACCCGGTCTTTCTTCTACGAAATGTCCGCTCCTCTGACTGTTCTGACGACTGGAAGCGGAACCGGCTCATTCACCATCACCGATGGCGAGGAGCTCAATCTTGGGAAGACCTACTCCATTACCGCCAACCCCATTTCTTCCGCTTTCCTAACTTGGGACTACAACGGGTTCCTAAGCTACGATCCCACCCTTTCGTTTGTCATGGAGTCAAACCTCGTGTTGACGGCCGATTTTATGTCGCGGCAGCCTCCAGCAGTTTTTATATCCTTCCCAACGAGCGATGCGCGCACCGGTGTGTCAGTTTTTGATGGGACCGCCGAAAGTTCGCCGGTTTTGCGCGGGGTTAATTCCAACAATGTGCGGTTGACCAATGTAGTGTATTGGCTGACCAACGCCGCCAGCGGCACCGTTGTGACCGGTGTGGCGACGCTGACTCCGGGCGCGACTGTCTCCAACTGGTCAATCACGGTGGCGCCATCGCCCGGCACGAACACCCTGTCGGTCCAAGCGGAGGATGTTTCGGGCGGCCTCTCGCCGATCGTTTCCAGGGGATTCTTTTATGAATTGCCGGCTGGTTTTACTCTTATCAAGGCTGGAACTGGAAACGGCACATTGACCGGCAGAGCTTTGGTGGCCGGCGACACCCCTCCCACCAACGGCGCGATGCTCAACGTAGGCGAGACCTATACAATCGTCGCCAAGGCGGACCCGTCTTCCACTTTCACCGGATGGGCCGCCAGCACGGGCGCCAACAGCTTGGGTCCATCTCTGTTGTTCATTATGCAGCCGGCCCTTTCATTGACGGCGACTTTTACGGCGATTCCTCCCGTCGTTACGATATCCTCCCCGACGGAGAATTTGCGCACCGCCTCGCCTGTTTTCGAAGGAACCGCGTCCGGCCATTTCCCGATCGCCAATGTTTTCTGTTCCCTGGCAAACACCAACGGTTCCGCCACGCTGAGCCGTGGAATCGGCACGGTGTCCAACTGGTCCATTGCCCTGGTTCCCGCGCCCGGCACCAACACCCTGACGGTTTATTGCGTTGACGCCAACGGCGATGCATCAACCCCAATTTCGCGCCGCTTCTTTTACAAGGTGCCGTCCCGGCTGAGCGTGGTAATTGACGGGAATGGCAAGTTCAAGGGAGCGGCGTCTGTCGCCGGCGACGCCGTCCCCGCCAACGGCGCGATGCTCAACCTTGGCGAGGGTTACACGATTACCGCCGTACCGAGTCAATCCTCCCTGTTCAGCAATTGGGTCAGCGCCGCGGGCAACAGCGCCCCCGTGGCAAGCGCCACGCCGGCGCTGTCATTTTTGATGCAATCGAATCTGGTATTGACAGCCACGTTTGTCGCCAATTTCTTCCCCGCCGCGTCCGGTACGTACAATGGCCTTTTTTTTCCCGCCGACGGCGTCAGCGAGGAGACATCCGGGATGGTTTACAACCTCGTGCTGCGTCAAACGGGCGCTTTCAGCGGCCAGCTTTTGACGACCGGGACGAATTACCATTTTTCCACCAATTTCGACGCTACCGGAAACGCCGCCTTCAATACCGGCCCATTGGCGGTGACCCTGACCCTGGACAGCGCGACCGCGGAAATTACCGGGAGCATTTCCGGCCTGCAATTTAGCGCCAATCTGGCAGCCCAGTTGGCGTCAAAAGTCCCGCCGACGGCCGATTACACCATGCTGTTTTCGCCATCGACGAATGTTTCGGCTGATTCGCCGCCCGGCGATGGTTACGCGCTGGTTACCAACCATGAGGGAGTCGTGACTCTTGGAGGCGCGCTGGCTGATGGGACCACCTATAGCCAGAGCGTCCCTGTGTCGCGGAATGGCGATCTACCTATTTACGCTCGGCTCTCCGGCACCCGCGCCAGCACCAACTCCGGCCTGCTGCTGGGCTGGATCAATTTGACAAACCTCCAAGCCGACGCCCCTGTCAATGCCCTGACGTGGATCAAGAAACCATCGATGTCCTCCGCCCTCTATACCAACGGCTTCACCAACGTCCTTGGCATCCAAGGTTCGCGTTGGACCAGCCCTTCACCCAAAACGCCGGCCATTTCATTGACCAACGGACAATTGGTCATTTCCAATGCCAACCTGTACCTCGCCTTCACCAACTTTTACGTCAACAACAACAACACACTGACAAACCTGGGCGATAATCCGTCAAATTCCGTGACCGGCTCAATCAATCCCAAGACTGGCCGTCTGATTGTTGCATTGGTCACTGGCAAGGGCAGCGCGATCACGAACTACGGGGCAATCCTCCAATCCACCACCAACGCCGGCGGATATTTTCTGACATCATCCAATGCCGGCGCCATGTATTTGCAGCCATGACACTGGTACCGACGGACTCCCTGTCAAATCGGTTCTAATTTATATGCCTCGATTGGTGGTTGTGGGCCACCCACGATCGGCATTTCGTCAGGCTCGCCCTTCGGGCTGGGGTTTCTATCAAGATTGCAAGCTGACTTCGGGCGTTTTTGGTCATTAGCGTCCGCAGGAGGGCCGAATCAGGCCCGATTTCCGCGCGCCCCGATGGATTTCTAGGGGATTCCCCAATTTTGAGGATGGCATTTGTCCTGCTTTTAGACAGAGGTGAAACGGCCTATCTTGGGCTGGGGCGATACTTCTCGCGCCAGTGGGCCGCGACATTCTCTTAGAACAGTTGAACACTAGAATTCGCAATTATTTACTGGTGCTGGCGTTTTTGCTCGCTGCTTGCGGGCGGGCCGGCGCACAACCATTGATTACGCTCCAGCCCCAAAGCATCCTGAATCTGCTTCTTGGCGACAACGCCACGTTTCAAGTGGCTGCGACATCGGCCACGACAACCAATTTGCAATATCAATGGTTCAAGAACGGCGTGAGAATTCCCGGCGCCACCAATACCACCTATGCCATCACCGGCACGCAGGCAACCGATTGCGGCGATTTCACGGTCCGTGTAAACGATGAGGTCGGCGTTGTGGAGAGCGCGCCGGCGAACTTGACTGTCAACATTCTTACCCTGCTTGGCGACACGATACTCGATTTGCTCGACCTGACCAGCGGCCAGTTTCGCAGCAGCAACATCGGCGCGGTCAAACAGGCCGGCGAACCGGACATCATCCCGGGCGACCCCGGCGGCAGCGCGGTTTGGTATAGTTGGACTCCGTTGATCGGCGGGGTTGCCACTTTTACGACGGAGGGCAGCGACTTCGACACGGTGCTGGGCGTCTATACAGGCACGGCCCCAAGCAAACTGGTCCAAGTGCCTTCCGCCATCAACAACGACGATGACGGCGGTTATCTTTCCAGCACGGTCAGCTTCAATGCGTCGGCGCTGACGACGTATGAGATCCTTGTGGACGGCTACTACGGCGCGCAGGGGGATATCGTATTGACCTGGAATGTGGCCAGCGGCGACAAACTGCCCTCTGCCACCGCCACACCGCCTGCCGTTACCGCGCCTGCCTCGGCTGGAGTACGACTGTCAAGTCCGTGGCCGGGGGAGCCTTGCGACTGGCTTTTCAACGGCGTTGTGGTTGCGACCAAGACTAATGTCCTTACCGTAACCAACCTCGACGACGGGAATGTAGGGTCTTATATCGCGCGCTTTACCACCCCCAGCGGGTCGGTGTCCTTCGCGCGGCCGACGAGTGTGCAGGAGAACACTCTGCAAGACGGTTCCACCGCCACCAATTCAATTGCCTACAACAAGTTCCTGGACTCGGCCAACAATCCATTCCTTCCGCCGGCGCCCGCCAAGATGAAGATGGATGGAGGCGGCGATACTCGCGGATACAGCGTCGCCCAGGTTTTCAACACACAACCCAATTCCGACGAGCCGGGCGAGCCAATTGTCTGCAATCAAAATGAGGGCAACCCAGGCTGGTACACCTTCGTCACGCCAGTGTCGGGATCGATGGTGATCAGCACGGCGGGCAGCGGATTCAATACGGTTGTGGGAGTTTACGTCGGTCCGGGCAATAGCTTCAACACCCTGACCAACCTTGGCTGCGGCTATACGACTAATTATACTCTGAACGGCCAGCCCGCCGTGTACATTCCCAAAGTTCCCGCCAATCAGACCAATTATATTATGGTTGAGGGCGAGAATGGGTCCAGCGGCACAGTTCATCTAAACATCGGTCTGGGCGCCCCTGTTACCATCAACGCGGCGCCGACGAGTCAATCCGCCGGTCCCGGAACCAACGTCACACTTGCGGTAAGCGCAAGCGGGGCGACGCCGATGAGCTACTTCTGGGAATTCAACGGGACCAACATTCCCGGCGCCACCAACGGGACTCTGACCATCAGCAACATGCAGGCTTCGGAGGCCGGCTCCTACACGGTAGTCGTCAGCAATCTTGTCTCCGCGATGGCCGCTCAGGCCGTGGTGTCGCTGGTTCTTCCGCCTTCCATCGTCAATCAGCCATCGAGCCAAATGGTCTCTGTTGGCGCCACGACTACCATTAGTTGCGCCGCCACGGGTGGTGTGCCGCTGGCTTATCAATGGCTCTGCTGCGGCACAAATTGCCCTTCGGCAACAAACAGTTCGCTCACTTTGACAAACGCGCAGATGTCCAATGGCGGCAGTTATTCGTGCGTGGTCACAAACCTCGCGGGCGCCGTCACCAGTTCCGTGGCGACGCTGACGGTCATGCAGATTAACCCGGTGGTGACGTGGACCAATCCCGCCTCGATGGTTTACGGCACGGCTCTAAGCTCGACGCAGTTGAACGCCACGGCCAGCGTGCCTGGCGGTTTCGCCTATAACCCAACCAATGGCACGGTGCTCAATACCGGCACCAACACGCTTTCCGTCATTTTCACTCCGACCGACACGGTGGATTACATCAGCGCCACCAACACGGTGAGTCTGGTCGTTTCGCCAGCGCCCTTGACCGGAACGGCGGGCAATATAAGCCGCAAGTCTACCGCAGCCAATATAGAGTTTACTGGGACGATCACAGGCTTGGTGAATGGTGACAACATCGCGCTGGCGTACAGTTGTGGTGCGACCACCAGCAGTCCCCCTGGAACTTATGTCATTGTGCCAAGCCTTGTGGACCCGGATGACCGTCAAACCAATTACGCGGTCACTTTGGTCAATGGCACGCTCACGGTGGGCGTTGCCACACCGATTCTGACGTGGACCAATCCCGCCCCCATCATCTACGGCGCCGCCCTGGATTCCAACCAGTTGAGCGCCGCGGCCAACGTGCCTGGCGGCTTCGCCTACGACCCGACCAACGGCGCGGTACTCAATACCGGCACCAATACGCTTTCGGTCATCTTCACACCAAAAGACACGGTCGATTACAGCATTATTACCAACACGGTGAGCCTGGTCGTTTCGCAAGCGACTTTGATTGCGACTGCGGCGAACGTAAGCCGCGAGTATGGCATGGCCAATCCACTCTTCACGGGCACCATTACAGGTTTAACAAATGGTGACAACATCACGGCGGTCTTCAGTTGCAGCGCAACCACCAACAGCCCGGTGGGAACGTACACCATCGCGCCGACGCTCGTGGATCCGAACAACAGCGAGACCAACTATACGGTCAGCTTCGTCAACGGCACGCTGACGGTCACGCAAGCCCTTCCGCTGGTGAATTGGACCAACCCCGTCGCCATCACCTACGGCGCGCCATTAAGCTCCACCCAGTTGAACGCCACGGCCAACGTGCCCGGCGGCTTCACCTACAACCCAACTATTGGCACCGTGCTCAGTGCGGGCACTAACACGCTTTCCGTCGTTTTCACGCCGGCCGATACGGTGGATTACCTCAGCGCCACCGGCACGGTCAGTCTGGTCATCAATTCCGTACCCGCGTATCTTCTGACCATCGACACGTCGAATCTCGCCAGCGCGGGCGCACGATTGACCATGCCCGCCATTCCGGGCCAGGTTTACGAATTTCAGGTTTCCACGAACCTGGTGGATTGGGTGAACCTGAACAGCGTCACCGCGGATTCGACGGGCATCATCCAGGTTTTGGACGCCGCGGCGACGGATTGTCCGCAACGGTTCTATCGCGCGACGACGCAGTAGCGGGCGGCGCTTGCGGTTAAAGATGTTACCGTGACCGCCGCAATCCTGCTTGCCAGAACCGGCCTCTTCCGCTATGCTTTACAGCATGGAATCCCACGAAGTGCTGCGCGACGTGTTTCAAAAGATAAGCCCCAAACAGGCCGCCGCCGAATTGGGCCTCTCGGTTTCACTGGTTTATAAATGGGCCGAACCGCCTGCGCAGCGCAGCGGCGCCGCCAACCCGCTGGATCGGGTGGCCGCCTTGATCGCTTGCAGCGAGGACATGCGCATCGTCCAATGGATTTGCCAGAAGGCGGGGGGCTTTTACATCAAGAATCCCCGGCACCATTTGCCGCATCCGCTTCACCTGGTCCCCGCCATGAACAGCGTCGTGCAGGAATTCGCCGATCTGCTTTCCGTCATGGCCGCCGCCGCCGCTGACAGCCAGATCACCGAGAGCGAATCCAAATCCATCCGCGCCCGCTGGGAGGAATTGAAGACCGTGACGGAGGAATTTGTCCGGTGCTGCGAAGAGGGGAATTTCCGGGAGTTGAAGAAAGCCGCGCCGGCGAATAAATAGCCGCATGAGGTTTCCTCTGCGCGGTCCTCTGGTCTGTATTTTGTTCTTGTTGTTCTGGATAACCGGGACGTCGTCCGTCCGCGCGGCGGATATTGTGCGGAGCGACATTTGCGTCTTCGGCGGGACATCGGCCGGAGTGGTCGCGGCGGTGCAGGCGGCGCGGGTAGGTCAGAAAGTGGTATTGACAGTATTCGGCGGGCATCTGGGCGGGATGACTTCCGGAGGATTAAGCCAGACGGACATCGGCAACAAGGCCGCCATTGGCGGAATCGCCCGCGAATTTTACCGGCGGATGGGCCGTCACTACGGCTCCAACGAAGTCTGGAGGCTGGAACCCCACGTCGCGGAGGAGGTTTTCAACGAGATGACGCGGGAGGCCGGCGTGCCGGTTTATTTCCATGCCCGACTTGCGTCCGTCAAAATGGAAAATGCCCGTGTGATTGAAGTCGGGATGGAGGATGGCCGGATTTTTCGCTCGAAAATGTTTATTGACGCAAGTTATGAGGGGGACCTGATGGCCGGGGCGGGCGTTTCATATTTTGTCGGGCGCGAAGCCAATTCCAACTACAACGAAACTCTCGACGGCATCCGCGCCGTGACGCCGAAGCACCAATTCGCTGTGGCGGTGGACCCGTGGCTCCGTCCGCGAGACCCGGCCGGCGGCCTGCTGCCGTGGATTCAAGACCAATCGCCGGGAACGTCCGGCCAGGGCGATAAATCGATCCAGGCCTACAATTTCCGGCTTTGCCTGACGCAGAATCCGACCAATCGGCTGCCCATCGAGCCGCCGCCCGATTACGATCCCGCCAACTACGAATTGCTTGGGCGTTATCTCGCCGCCCTGGTGGCGGACGGCAAGACGCCGTCGCTGGGGCAATTGATGGACATCCAGCCGATGCCCAACGCCAAGACCGACGTCAACAATAACGGGGGTTTTTCCACCGATTTTATCGGCGGCAATTATGGTTATCCCGACGGCACCTATGCCGAACGCGCGCGGATTTGGACGGCCCACGAGAATTACACGCGGGGCTTTTTCCGCTTTCTGGCGACCGATCCGCGCGTCCCGGCCGCGATCCGGGCCCAAATGCAATCGTGGGGCCTTTGTAAAGATGAATTCAAAGACACCGGCGGATGGCCAAACCAGCTTTACATCCGCGAGGCCCGGCGGATGATTTCCGATTATGTGATGACGGAAAACAACTGCCGTCATTCTCTGGCGGTCCCCGACGCGGTGGGGCTGGCCGCTTACACGATGGATTCGCATAATTGCCGCCGCATCGTGCGCGACGGGCGCGTGGAAAACGAAGGGGACGTGCAGGTGGGAGGTTTTCCGCCATACCAAATCAGTTACCGCGCGTTGAGGCCGCGCCAGAACGAATGCAGGAATCTCCTGGTGCCGGTGTGCCTTTCGGCCAGCCACATCGCTTACGGTTCAATCCGAATGGAACCGGTGTTCATGGTGTTGGGACAATCGGCGGCAATGGCCGCGGTCCTTGCGATTGAGGAAAATGTTCCGGTTCAAGAAATCGATTCCGCGGAATTGCGCCGCCGTCTCCTTGCGGCGGGCCAGGTTTTGGAATGGCCGCGAGGCAATTAGGGCGCAAGCCGTTCAATTTTCCAGGCGCCCTGGGCTTCACGGCTGTAGAGGAAGCGGTCGTGCAGGCGGCTGGGGCGCCCCTGCCAGAATTCAATCTCCCGCGGCACAATCCGGTAGCCGCCCCACCACGACGGCAGCGGGATCGGCCCGTCCGCGAATTTGCGCTTCATTTCCTCCCATTTCTCTTCGAGGAGCTCGCGGGTTGTGATGATGGAGCTTTGCGGCGAGGCCCACGCGCCTATTTGGCTCCCGCGCGGCCGCGTGGCAAAATAAGAGGCCGTCTCGGCCGCGGAAACCTTCTCCACGTCGCCGCAAATGATGACCTGCCGTTCCAACGCAAGCCACGGAAAGAGAACAGAGACCTGCGGATTCTCGGCCATTTGGCGCCCCTTGCGGCTTTCCAGATTTGTATAAAAGACAAATCCGCGCTCGTCGTAACTCTTGAGCAGAACCGTGCGAACTAAAGGGCGGCCATCCTTTCCGGTCGTTGCCAGGCTCATGGCATTGGGCTCGACGACCTTTGCCTCGATCGCCTCTGTGAACCACACGGCGAACTGCTCGAATGGACTGGGCTTCAATTCAGCCCGATCCAGCGCCCCGCGTTTGTATTCCGAGCGAGTCTCAATAATCATGCTGATGAGTTCTTACGCGTAAGATTAAGAGAGGGAGTCCGGAAGTGCCACCCAAAAAGATCGCGCCCCGGCGGCAGCCAGTCTGCAAAGACTGATTGAAATTGCGACAGGGGTGCGTAGTATTCGCCCCAATTGTTAAGAGAACTAATGGAGTTTGCTGTCTTTAAAGAGAATATTAGCGGGGAAACAAGGGTCGCCCTTGTGCCGGATTCGGTCAAAACACTGGTGAAAAAGAAACACGGGGTGTTGGTCGAACGCGGCGCGGGGCTGGCCGCCTCCATTCCCGACGCCGAATTTGAGGCCGCGGGGGCGCGAATCATGCCGGATGCCTCATCGCTGGCCGCGGCGGCGGGTTGCCTGCTCAAAGTGCGGCCCGTTTCCAAAGAGGACGCAATGACCTTTCCCGAGGGCAAGGCGCTGATCGGTTTTCTGGCGCCGTTGCGCAACCCCGAGTTGCTGCATATCCTGGTCCAGCGCCGCATCACCAGCTTCAGCCTGGACGCGATTCCCCGCATCACGCGCGCCCAATCCATGGACACTCTTTCGAGCATGGCAACCATCGCGGGCTACAGCGCCGTGCTGTTGGCGGCCACGAATCTGCCCCGCTTCCTGCCGATGCTCACCACGGCAGCGGGAACCATTCGACCGTCCCAAGGGCTGATTCTCGGGGCGGGTGTGGCGGGCCTCCAGGCCATCGCCACCGCACGGCGGCTGGGCGCGGTCGTGGAGGCCTTTGACGTCCGTCCCGCGGTCAAGGAGCAAGTCAAAAGCCTGGGCGCGATTTTTATCGAGGTTCCCACCACGGAAAACCTGGAAGACAAAGGCGGCTATGCCCGTCAAGTTTCCGCTGAGACGCTGGCCAAACAACAACAACTTCTTCACCAGCGCGTCAAGGTTGCCGATTTCGTTATTTCCACCGCCCAGGTTCCAGGCAAACCCGCCCCGCGCCTGATCACCCGCCAGATGGTTGACGATATGAAGCCCGGCTCGGTCGTGGTCGATCTGGCGGCCGAATCGGGCGGCAATTGCGAACTGACCCAGGCCGATAAAACCGTTAGATATAACGGCGTCACCATCCTGGGGCCGACGAACCTGCCGGCCAGCCTGCCGCTGGACGCCAGCCGGATGTTCGGCCGCAATCTATCCGCGTTCATCCAGGAAATTACCAATGAGAACGGCTTCACGATGGATTGGAAGAACGAAATTTTTGCCCAAACCTGCATCACCCTCAACGGCGAGCTGAACCCACATCGGAGCACAAAATAATATGAGCGCCTTAGCCATGGTCTACATATTCATCCTGGCCATTTTCACCGGCGTGGAAGTGATCAGCCGTGTGCCGACGGTTTTGCACACCCCGCTGATGTCCGGCGCCAACGCGATTCACGGCGTTGTGCTCATCGGCGGCGTGATCGTGCTTGGGACAGCAGGCCACAGTGGCACGCTCGGCGTGCTGGGGTTCATTGCCGTCATCCTCGGCACCCTCAATGTCGTCGGCGGTTTCGTCGTAACCGACCGGATGCTTGAGATGTTCAAGGCCAAACCTTCCACCAAGGACAACGAAGAAAAATGACCAGCAATTCCGTCGCCCAGGCCGCTTACTTAATCGCTTCGTTGCTGTTCATTTTCGGTCTGAAGCGCCTGAGCACGCCGCGCACTGCCCGTTCGGGAAACATCGCCGCCGCCGTAGGAATGGCGCTGGCGCTGGGGGGCACCTTCGTGCTGCCCGGAATGGGCAACTTTGGCTGGATTTTGCTGGCCATCGCCCTGGGAACGGTCCCGGGATGGCTCCTGGCCAGGCGGGTCAAGATGACGGCGATGCCGCAAATGGTATCGCTGTTCAACGGCATGGGCGGGGCCTGCGCGCTGCTGATCTCTTTGGGCGAATGGTTCAGGCTGTCCTTCGAGTGGACCGACCCTCTTAGGATAGGCTACGGAAAATTCGTCCTTCTGCCTCGCAGTTTCGGCGAGTGCGTTCCGATGCTGTTGGGAGTGGTTTTCGGCGGCTTGAGTTTCACCGGCAGCATTGTCGCTTTTGGCAAACTGCAAGGGCTGATCACCGAGAAACCGGTGCGCTGGCCGTATCAGAAACTCATCAACGCCGTGCTCGTCGCGGTCATTCTCGCGACGGCCGCGGCGGCGGCGCACTGGCAGGACGCATCGATTTGGATTGTCACTCTGGCGGTCGCGGCCCTGACCCTGGGCGTGTTGCAAGTGCTTCCCATTGGCGGAGCGGACATGCCGGTGGTCATTTCGGTGCTCAACTCCTGCACCGGCCTGGCCGCGGCGTTGACCGGCTTCGCCATGCAAAACATGGCCATGATCATTGCCGGCACCCTGGTCGGCGCCGCCGGTTCCTTCTTGACGATCCTGATGTGCAACGCGATGAACCGGTCGTTGGCCAAGGTGATTTTCGGTTCGTTCGGATTGTCTCCAGTCGGCGCTGCCACCGCGCAATCCGACCAGACCATGCGCGAAATCGCCCCGTCCGAATGCGCCATTATGCTGGGTTACGCCCGCAAAGTGATCATCATTCCGGGCTACGGTCTTGCGGTCGGACAGGGACAGCACCTGGTCCATGAACTGGAGCAATTGCTCGAAAAACGCGGTGTCGAGGTCAAATATGCCATTCATCCGGTGGCCGGACGAATGCCCGGACACATGAACGTCCTGCTGGCCGAGGCCGACGTCCCCTACCCCAAACTCCTGGACATGGAGGAAATCAACCCGGAATTCGACCAGGCCGACGTCGCCCTCATTGTCGGGGCCAACGACGTGGTCAATCCCGCCGCGCGCAGCGACCCGGGCAGCCCGATTTACGGCATGCCCATTCTTAATGCCGACAAGGCAAGAAATGTGATTGTGATCAAGCGGGGGCGCGGCGCCGGTTTTGCGGGAATTGAAAACGCGCTGTTCTTCGATCCAAGAACGCGAATGCTCTTCGGCGACGCCAGGAAGGCATTGCAGGAATTGGTCACCGAACTGAAGGCACTTTAGGCGCTTCGAGACGGCCCGGCTAATAATTTCACTTTGCATTCGCCAAATTGGGGCCATCATAGGATATGGGACAGCGCCGTGAAGCTCGAGAACGGGCCGTGCAGTTTCTTTTTCAGCACGACCTCAATCCTCCCGAAAATCTGGAGGAAGCGTTGGGGCATTTCTGGAGTTCCCAGAGCGCCGAGGCGATCGCCGGCGAGAAGGGTCGCGCCACCTGGGGCCAGGATGTCCCGCTGCCCCCGCCGACCACCGACGAACTGGCCACCCGGCTTTTTGCCGACAGACTCATCCGTGGCGTGCTCGAGTCCCTGCCGGAGTTGGATCAAAAAATCAAGGAATGCGCCCAAAACTGGGACCTCCACAGGATGGCGGCAGTGGACCGCAACATTTTGCGCATGGCCATTTACGAGATGCTCCATCGCGACGACATTCCGCCCGTGGTCAGCATCAATGAGGCGGTCGATATCGCCAAGAAATTCTCCACGCAGGACAGCGGGAAATTTGTCAACGGCATCCTCGACAGGATCAAACGGGAATTGACGCGGCCCGCCCGCGCCGTAAAATGAACTCCTCCGCCACCATCAGCGGAAGTGGCTTTGCCGACCTTCATTTGCACACCCTTTTTTCCGACGGCACGTTCACGCCCGAGGAACTGGCCCTCAGAGGCAGCCATGCCGGGTTGGCGGCGATGGCGTTGACGGATCACGACACGGTCGAGGGTTGCGAACGAATGACGCTGGCCTGCGAACCGCTTGGCATCGAATTCATCGCGGGCACGGAACTAACCGCGGAGCACCAGGAGAGGGAAGTCCATCTCCTGGGCTATTTTCTCGATACCCACCATCCCGCGTTGCTGGCGGAACTCAAGAAATTTCAAGCCGTGCGGCAGGACCGCGTGCGCGAAATGGCAGCCAGGCTTAACCAACTTAATCTGCCGCTGCGCGCCGAAACGGTTTTTGAGCTGGCCAATTGCCGTTCCCCGGGCCGCCCCCACGTTGCCCGTGCCATGGTGCAGGAAGGCCTCTGCGTGACCCTCGAGGAGGCCTTTGAACGCTTTTTGAAAAAGGGGCGTCCCGCCTGGGTCCCCAAATACAGGATTTCCGCGCTGGACGCGATGAATTTGATCCATCAGGCCGGCGGCCTGGCCGTTCTGGCGCATCCGGGCTTGAACCGCAACGACGACGTCATTCCGGACCTCGCCGGGCTGGGGTTGGATGGATTGGAATGTTTTCACACGCGGCACACGGCGCGCATGTCCGAGCATTACTTGAATATGGCTGAACACCTCCGCCTGGCCGTTACCGGCGGTTCGGACTGCCACGGTTTCAGCAAGGGCAAACCACTTATCGGAACAGTGAAACTGCCCGGCGTTTATCTGGAAAAACTCAAGGAAGCCCGCCACACTCCCGCCCGCGCCAATTAGCGCCAGTATTAGCACATGGGTCTGTTTCAAAAGTTCAAAGAGGGCCTGCTCAAAACACACAGCAAACTGGCCCATGAAATCAAACGCATTGTCACCGCCTCCCCGCGCCTGACGGAGGGCGGGATCGAGGACCTGGAGGCCGCCCTCATCGCGGCCGACCTCGGGCTGGCGATGACCGCGCAAATCGTCGCGTCGGTCAAACATTCCTTTGAAACCCAGGGCCGCGCCGGCCTGGACGTTTTTGCCATCGCGCGCGCCGAAGTTGAAAAAAGCATGGCTTCAAATTCCGGCGCCGGGTTGAAGAGACAGCCCGGTGGCTTGACCGTCGTTTCGCTCATCGGCGTCAACGGCACGGGCAAAACCACCACCGCCGCGAAGCTCGCGCGCCTGGTGCAGTCCCGCGGCCAGACGGCCGTGCTGGCCGCCTGCGACACATTTCGCGCGGCCGCGGTGGAGCAGCTCAAACTCTGGGGCCAGCGTCTCAACGTGCCGGTCGTTGCCGGCGCAAGCGGGGCTGATCCAGCGTCGGTGGCCCACGACGGCATCGCGGCCGCCCAGGCGCGCGGCGCCGACTATCTTTTTATTGACACCGCCGGGCGCCTGCACACCAAGCACAACCTCATGCAGGAACTCCAAAAGGTGCATCGTGTCATGCACAAGAAATTGCCCGGCGCCCCGCACGAAACGCTGCTGGTCCTGGACGCGTCTACCGGCATGAACGCCTTGACCCAGGCGCGCGAATTCAACAAGGCCGTCGCGCTGACGGGCCTGGTCATCACCAAGCTCGACGGCACCAGCAAAGGCGGCATGGTGGTGGCCATTCAGCGCGAATTGGGCTTGCCGGTCAAATTCATCGGCCTTGGCGAAAAACCCGACGACCTCCAGCCTTTCGACGCAAAACAATTCGCCGAAGCGCTCTTTGCCGCCGAGTAAACGAAGTCCTGCGCCTCGGAGGGCTTATCAAGCCTTCCGCGCCAAGTGGATGCTCATGGCTCCGCCCAGCAGGTTCCGGGTGACGACATCGCGGCAATTCATCGCCGCCAGCTTTTGCGCGACGCCGCGTTGGCCGGGATAATCCTGAAGCGATTCAAGGATGTACGCGTGCGTGTCGGAATCATGACAAAAAACCCTCCCCAAAAGCGGCACAACGCCGCGGAGGTAGGCGAAATAGAGCCGCCGCCACGGTCGGAAATCCGGTTTGCCGAAATCCAACGCCAATAACCGGCCGCCGGGCCGCGCGACCCGAACCATTTCTTCCAATCCACGCTCCCAACTGGCAAGGTTCCTCAGACCGTAACCGATGGTCACGATGTCAAACGCGGAGTCGCCATACTCGATTTTCAGCGCGTCGCCGGCGACGAATTCCACGCCGGTACCGGCGCGCCGTCCGCGCTCGCGAGCCTTGGCCAGCATGGGAGGGCTGAAGTCCAGCCCGACCACCTGCGCGCCCGCCCGGTTCAAAGCGAAGGCGATGTCGCCCGTGCCGCAACATAGGTCGAGCGCCTTTTCCCCGGTTTTGACGTGCGCCATTTTGACCAGCAACTTTTTCCAACGGCGATGGAGACCCAGACTTTGCAGGTCATTGATCAAATCGTAACGCGTCGCAATGGCGCCGAAGAGGTCCGCGACGCGCGCGCCCCGTTGTCCGCCGGTTTGATAATATTTGTTGCTCACGCCGTCTTAGCCCCTAGTTTGAGGTCATGGAGTCAGCGATTCAAGTCGCGCCTCGGAGCGAGTTGGCCATCACCGGAATGACCTGCGCCAATTGCGCGCGGCATGTTATGGAGGCGCTGCAAAGCGTTCCCGGTGTGGACCGCGCCGAGGTGGCGTTGGACCAGGGGCGGGCGGGCGTTCGATGGAAGCCCGGCGCAATACCGGACGTGCCGGCTTTGTCGGCGGCGGTCAGCGCCGCCGGATACGGCGCCAGCCCCGCCACGGCAAAGTCCGGATCGCCGCGCAACGCATGGCGCGTGAACGTGGCGCTGGGTGTGGCCTGCACGATTCCAATTGCCGCCGGTGAATGGATTTTCCATTGGGAGACAGAGAGATGGTTTGGATGGCTCGCGTTTGGGCTGGCGTTTCTGGTTCAAGCCTGGTGCGGCGCCAGATTCTATCGCGGGGCGTGGCAACAACTCAAAACCGGCTCGTCAAATATGGACACCCTGGTGGCGCTGGGTTCGAGCGCTGCTTTCGGTTACAGCGTTTGGGTGCTGGTGAGCGGCGCGGGCGGCCATCTCTACTTCATGGAATCCGCCGCCATCATCACACTGGTCAGCGTTGGGCATTGGATCGAAGGGCGCGCCACCGCGCTGGCCGAAAGGTCCCTGCGCGCGCTCTTCCGTTTGGCCCCGCAACAGGCGCGCCGCCGCAATCCAGACGGAACCGAATCGGAAGTTGCCGTGGCGGAATTGCAACCCGGCAATTTCGCGATTCTGCGCCCGGGCGATCGCGTTCCGACGGACGGCACGGTGATTGAGGGCCAGTCCAGCGTCGATGAAGCGATGCTTACCGGCGAATCCCTGCCCGTGGAAAAACAGCCCGGCAGCCAGCTTTACGCGGGGACGCTCAACTTGAACGGCGGCATCGCCATGAAAGTCACCGCTGTGGGCGAGGCGACGGCGATGGCCCGCATCATTGCCGCCGTTGAACGCGCCCAGAACAGCAGGGCGGACATCCAGCGCCTGGCCGACAGCGTCAGCAATGTGTTTGTGCCCATCGTGCTGTTGGTGGCCCTCGCGGCGGGTCTTTGGTGGGGACTTGCGCCGATCCAGGCGCATCGACTCAGCGCGTTTCTCGGCCGCTACCTCTGGCATTCGCGCGCGGCGGCCACGCCGCTGGCCGCGGGTATTCTTAGCGCGGTGGCGGTGCTGATCGTGGCTTGCCCGTGCGCGATGGGTTTGGCGACGCCGGTGGCAATCATGGCGGGAACGAACGCCGCGGCCAAACGGGGCATTTTGATTCGGGACGGAATCGCGCTGGAAAAGGCGGGCCGAATAACCGTCCTGCTGGCCGACAAAACCGGCACGTTGACTGTCGGCAAACCAACCGTCGTGGCCAGCGAAGGCAGTGACTTGGCTTTGGCCGCGTCCCTTGCCGCAGGGTCCAATCACCCCTTGAGCCGCGCAGTGGCTGAACTGACGAACGAACGAGTTGCATTGCACGACTGGCACGAAATTCGCGGGTCGGGAGTCCAGGCGGGCGTGGCGCGGCTGGGTTCCGTGGCATGGCTCCAACAATCCGGCGTTGATTTGTCCAGCCACAGCGGCTTCACCGAAAAATGGACTGCCTCCGGCGCGACAATTCTCGGCCTCGCGGTCGATCGCGAATTAAAGGCGCTCATTGCCCTGCAGGACACGATTAAACCGGACGCCGCCGCCGTGGTCGAGCGCCTGGCCCGGAGCGGGTTGAGGGTTTTTCTGGTGACGGGCGACAATCGCCGCACGGCGCGCGCCATTGCGGCGCAGGCCGGAATTGCCGCTGAAAATGTTTTCGCTGAGATCAAGCCCGAACAGAAAGCCGAATTGGTCAAAGACCTCCAACGCAAAGGCGAGCGCGTTGCGTTTGTCGGCGATGGAATCAACGACGCGCCGGCGCTGGAACAGGCGGATTTGGGCATCGCCGTGAGCCAAGCCAGCGACATCGCGGGCGATGCGGCCGACATCATTCTGCTCAAGTCCGATATTCGGGCGGTCCCCGAAGCATTGGAATTGGCGCGCCGGACGTTGCGGACTATCCGGCAAAATTTGTTCTGGGCGTTCTTCTACAATGCGGCTGCGGTCCCGCTTGCCGCGCTCGGTTTCTTAAGTCCGATTCTTTGCGCGGCGGCGATGGGTGTTTCGGACCTGATTGTCATCGGCAACGCCCTTCGCCTGACCCGGTCACGGGATTAGCTCGGTCCCGACGCCTTCGTTGGTGAAGATTTCCAAAAGAATCGAATGGGGGACGCGCCCATCCACCAGCGACACCTTGTCCACGCCGGCTCGCAAGGCCTGCACGGCGCTGTCGGCCTTGGGAATCATCCCCTTGTCAATAACACCGGATTTTTTCAACGACTCCACTTCCGCCGCGCGCAAATGCGTAATGACGCTGGCGGCGTCCTTGGGGTCTCGCAGCACGCCGGGAACATCGCTCATGAAAATCAGCCGGCAGGCCCGCAGCGCGATCGCCATTTGCGCTGCGGCGACGTCGGCGTTGCAATTGTAAATCCGTCCGTCATCCCCCAGTGCCGTCGGGCTGCAAACCGGAATCGCACCGGCCTCCAGACAAGCGCGCAACGGCTCCACGCGCACCGAGGCCACTTCGCCGACAAATCCCGCGTCCATTTTCTGACCGTCCACCTCCAGCCACAGCTTTCGGGATTTGAAAACCGTCGTGCCCGAAAACCCCTTGGCATTGCCGCCGAGCCGGTTGATGGTGGCGGCGATTTCCGGGTTGATCTCGCGCGACAACACCTCTTCGACGACTGCCGCGGTGGCTTCGTCGGTAACGCGCTGGCCCTGGACAAATCTGGCTTTAAGACCCGCCTTTTCCATGGCGCGCGTGATGGCTTTTCCGCCGCCGTGAACCACAACGGGATGAATTCCCGCCGCCGCCAGAAAAACAATGTCACGGGCCACCCTGTCGCGCGCGGCCGCATCGGGCGAATCCATAAAACTGCCGCCGTACTTGATGACGAATGTCCCGCCGCGATGGCGCTGCAAATAGGGCAGCGCCTCCAGCAACACGTCCGCCTTGGAAATCAAGTCATGCACCTCGGTCAAGAAAACGTCGCTCTGCCGCGTTGGCAAGGGAAAACGCGCCGCCGCGTCCACGGCGGAGCGTCCTCATTGCACGTAGAGCGCGGCCTCCAAATCACGGACCACGACGCTCATGTAGGGATAACGTGCGCTCATGTCGCGCTCCAGGCACTTGAGAAGAATCTTTTCCAGCGCAAGCGGGATGTCCGGGTTCAACAGGCGCGGAACGACCAGTTCATTGTTGAGTTGCTTGCGCAATATTTCGTCCGGTGTTTCCCCGGGGAACGGTTTGACGCCGGTCAACACCTCGTAGGCCGTGACGCCAAAGGCAAAAATATCCGCCCGCTGGTCAATGGCTTGGTGCTGCAAATGTTCGGGAGCCATGTAGGCGGGGGTGCCGGGGTTGCCCGACATTTTTTTCGGCTCCTCCGGCTTGGGCTGCGCCAGGTCGAAATCGATCAAACGCACGTTGGCATTCGGAGTGACAATAATATTTTCAGGCTTGAAATCCAGGTGAATGAATCCGCTCTCATGCACCTGCTCCAGGCCCAGCGCCATGTCCAGGACGATTTGCGCCACGTTCTCGGCCAGGACCTCGTCCGATTTGCCGATGAGCAGCTTGAGGTTGGAGCCGGCGATGAAATCCATCAGCAAATACGGGGCGCCCTCGATCTTGCCGTGTTCAATATAATTGACAACATATTCGTTGTGATGGATTTTGGAGAGAACCTCGCACCCGTGGAAAAAGCGTCGTCGTTCCGTGAAATTGAACAGCGACGCGTTCAACATCCGGCGCAACGCGTAGAGTCGGCCCTCGTGATCGGTCGCGCCCCACACCTCCGCCACACCGCCCCTGTTGATCAATTCCTGAAGGTAAAAGCGGCCGAACCGCCCGGACTGTCCGGCGGATTCAGCGCTTTTCTCCGATTTGCCAAATTGCATCCCGTCCGTGGCATTGTGCCACAAGACCGCGCAATCTCATGTCAAAACGCGTCCTTGGCAAGCAATTGTCACCCGGCCGCGCCGGCCATTTCGGGCAGCGGCTCGTCCAGGCAACGGCGGACAACGTCCAGAAGGGCGGCGGGACGGTACGGTTTGGCCAGGATCTGGCGCGACTCCAGACTTGGGAATCCGGACCCGGGCATTTCCGCGCTGTAACCGCTGGTAAAAATCACGCGCAAGTGCGGGTCTTCCCTTGTCAAGCGTTCGGCCAGGATTCGCCCGGTAAAACCACCGGGCAGCATCATATCGGTCAGCAGCAATCGGATGTCGGCCCGGTATCTCGCCCAGGTTTCCAACGCCTCGGGGCCGGACCCGGCGGAGACGACTTTGTAGCCGCATGATTCCAGGATTTGTGACACCAAATCCCTCAAGTCCGGTTCGTCCTCGACCACCAAAATGGTTTCCCCACCGCCTTGGGAACTGCGCGGCTTTGCCGGCGTGGGCTGCGGTTTGACGGAGGAAATGGCGGGGATCAACACATGAAAAGTTGTGCCTTCATTGACCTTGCTATGCACTTCCACCCATCCGTGATGCTGGCGGGCAATGCCATACACCGTGGCCAGGCCAAGGCCCGTTCCCTTTCCCAGCGGCTTGGTGGTGAAAAACGGCTCAAAGATGCGGGGCAGAATTTCGGGGGCGATACCGCAGCCCGTGTCGGCCACGCTCAATCGCACGAACCATCCCGGGCGCATCTCCGGATTGGTGCGCGCCGCGTCGTCGGAAATCTCCACCGTGTCGGCGGAAACTTTCAAGCGTCCGCCTTCGGGCATGGCGTCGCGCGCGTTGACCGCGAGGTTCATCAGCAGGCTTTCCAGCATCCCGGCGTCCGCGCACACATCCGGAAGATCGGCCGGCGAGCCGACTTCGACGTCGATCATCGGGGTCAGGACCCGCGGCAACATTTCGGAAAGGGCCGTCAGGATGCCGCGAATATTCATCGGGCGCAACTCCGGCAGTTGCTTGCGGCTCATAGTCAATAGTTGGCGTACGAGTTTGCCGGCGCGATCGGCGGCCCCGCAGATGCTTTCCAGCGGCTTGGTCTCCGGGTCCGCCGGCGGTTTGCCGGCCAGGAGAAGGCTCGCGTTGCCCTGGACCACGGCCAGAATGTTGTTGAAATCATGCGCGATGCCGGCCGCCAACTGCCCCACAGCCTCCATTTTCTGCGCCTGGCGCAACTGGTTTTCGAGTTTGATCTGCGCGGTCATGTCCTGCGCGACTGTCAACAAATGCGGCTTGCCGTCCAGTTCCACCACTTCCACCGATAAGAGCATGTCCGAGACCTGGCCCGACTTGCCCCGGAAGCGGCATGCCCAGTTGCGCGCCGACATTTCCTTTCGCAACGTTCGCAATATCGCGCTTTCGCCATTGGGATCCTCCCAGATCCCAAGCTCCCTGGGAGTGCGCCCAATCAACTCCTGGCGCGTGTAGCCGGTGACCCGTTGAAAACCCTGGTTGACATCCACGTATTCTTCAGTCAGAAGCGATTGAACGGCCAATGGAACCGGACTGGCGTTGAAGGCCTGGGAAAAACGCTCCTCGGAAAGGCGCAAGGCGTGCTCCGCTTTCATGCGCTCCCCGATCTCTTTCTTAAGTTGTTCGTTGGCGGCTTGTAGTTCAACGGTCCGTTGGCCCACCAAGTAATCCAGGCGATCCAGCCGGCTTTTGATTTCGTGGTTGAGGGCCCACTTTTGGGTCAACGCGTTGGCCAGTTGGAGCACTTCAACGTTGTCGAACGGTTTCTTGAGCATCAGCAGGCTGTCGGACTTGCCGATCTGGCGCATCATTTCCTCCCAGTCAATATCCGAATGGGCCGTGCAGATGACCACCTGCATTTCCGGGGATTCCTTCCAAATACGCATCACCGTTTCGGCCCCGTCCCCTTGCGGTGGCATTCGCACGTCGACAAATGCCATCGCGTACGGCTGGCCCGACGCGGCAGCCGCCCGAATCTTGCGCAATCCTTCCTCACCCTGAAACGCGGAATCCACTGCAAACGCCGCCTGTCCAATACCCGGCCCCGCCTCTTGCCGGTCGCGGCAAAGGATTCTTCGGATCTCCTCATGGATCGACGGATTGTCGTCAATGATCAAAACGCGATTATTTCGGGAGTAATCGGGCGCACTCATGATTCAATCTCTTGCCGGACGGCCAGTCGTTCCCATCATGCGATATCATCGTATAGGGTAGCCATTCAGGCACTTTCGCTTAAACGACAGGTATTGTGAGGGGCGCGCGAGCTTGGAGGCAAGTAAAAAGTAGCCCCACAGCCCTGCTCAACCCTGTGACCGTCGCTACAATCTTGCGCTTTTTCAAAATGGCTTTCCATCAGTTTACCGTCTGCTAGACTCGCCGCATGGCTCGAAAAGTTTGCTGGCGCACAGTCGTGGTTTGTCTTGTGCTCGGACTTGGCACGATTGCTCTTTACTCCCCCGCCTTTACCTTCGGCTTTGTCAATCTTGACGACGAGATCTATGTCACGGCCAATCCTCATGTCAACCGGGGCCTGACTTCCACCGGCTTGCTGTGGGCGTTTCAATCCGGGTACGCCGCCAACTGGCATCCGCTGACCTGGCTGTCGCACATGGTCGATTCCCAAATATTCGGTCCCAGGGCCGGCGGACACCATGCCACCAGTCTGCTGCTGCACGCGTTGAACTCCGTCCTCTTGTTCCTGGTGTTGCGCCGCATGACGGGCGCCTTTTGGCGCAGCGCCGCGGTCGCCGCATTTTTCGCATGGCACCCACTGCATGTCGAGTCGGTTGCGTGGATCGCGGAGCGCAAGGACGTTTTGAGCGGCTTCTTTTGGATGCTTGCGCTCTGGGCCTATCTCCGGTACGCGGAAAATTCCAAATCTCAACTTCCGACCTCCAAAATCTTCTACGCTCTGGCGCTCCTGTTTTTTGCGCTGGGACTTATGGCCAAACCGATGCTGGTCACGCTGCCGTGCATTCTGCTTTTGATCGATTGGTGGCCTTTGGGACGGCTTCGTTTCGGCGCCGCGCCCGGAGCGGAAGCAAAAGCCCCGCCGTCGCCCCGCATTTCATTTCTGTTGATCGAAAAAATTCCTTTTGTCCTCTTCTCCATCGCCTCCTGTGTTGTCACGGTGATTGCGGAGCACCGTGAAGAAGCGTCCTCCGCAATCGCGCGCCTGCCCTTCAAAGTCCGGTTCATCACCGCCGGCGTTTCCTATTTTCGATACCTCGAAGAAACCGTTTGGCCGTCGGATCTGGGCCCCACCTATCCGTTTATGTTGCATCGGCCCAAATGGGAATTGGCCGGAATCGCGCTGGCGCTGCTGGGGATTTCCGCTCTGGCCGTCGCCTCCCGAAATTCGCGGCCGTATTTGCTGATGGGGTGGCTGTGGTTCGTCGGCATGCTCTTTCCGACGCTGAATTTGATCTACACGGGTGCTCAACCGATGGCGGACCGCTACATGTACCTTCCCTCCATCGGCCTGTTCATTCTCGTTTGTTGGGATGCATCCGACGTGGCGGCGCAATGGCCCTCGGGCCGCGCCGTGCTCGGAGGCCTTTGCGGCCTGGCATTGGCCGGGTGCTGCGTCGCCACTTTGTTGCAGCTCCGATATTGGAAAAGCGAGCGGACACTGGTTTCGCGGATTGCGGACCCGGAGTCCAATTTCATGGGCCACGCCGACTATGCCTCGTACCTGATGCGCCACAACCAATTGCCGGAGGCGCAGGCGGAATGCGACAAGGCCATCAGCATCTTGCCGGACTATGCGCCGCTTCATGGCGAGTTGGGCGACGTCCTCCTGGCGGAAGGAAAATTCGATGATGCCATCCAGCAATACCGGCTCGTCCAAAAATTGGATCCCGGGATGGTGGCCATTCATGTGTCATGGGGCCGCGCCTTGCTGGGTGAAAAGCACGTAAACGACGCCGTGTCGGAATTCAAAATCGTCATCGCCGCCCAGCCGAAGAATTTCGAGGCCCACAAATACCTCGGCGAAGCATTTGCCGTTACGGGCAGAACCGGCCCCGCCGTCGAAGAATTTCGCCGCTCGCTGGCCTTGCAGCCAAACCAGCCGGAGTTGCTCAATAATTTGGCTTGGATTCTTGCGACCGATCCGCGTCCGGAAATTCGCAACGGCCCCGACGCGGTGAAACTGGCCAGCCGCGCCTGCCTCCTCACGCGCGGCATACAGCCCTATTTTGTCGGGACACTGGCCGCCGCTTATGCCGAGGTCGGGCATTTTGACGACGCTATAAGCGCGGCGCAAAAGGCGCACGACATTGCGGCCGGCGAGGCCGCCGCCGCGGAGAAAGCCAGCCAAACGTCCGAGGCCCGCACCCTGCAATCACTGGCCGCGCGGGACCTCCAACTGCTTGAAATCTATCGGAGCCATCAGCCCTTCCACGAGAAAAGGTAAGGTCCAAATCTCGCCGTTTCCGGCCCTGGACCGGGCAGTCAGGAGGCGGTTGTCAAGTAATCGAGAAGTGCCGAAAATTCCACCGCTTGCAGCCGTTGCAGGAATGGGCCGGTCTCCTGCGCGCTCCCACGCGCGCGCCGGCAGGCATCCACAAAAGCGAACGGGTCCCATTCCTGTTTCGGACTGATTGCGTGCGCCAAATCCTTCTCGCGCTCCGAGCAGGGCAATTCCGCCACGCGCCGCGCGATCTCCGCAAAGGCGGCGTGACGCCCGGCTCGGTGGAACCAATACTTCGCGTTGCCAAAATCCGGCTCGCGCCGGTGCATGATTCCATGAAGCAAACTGCCGTCCGGCCCGTCGATCTTTTGGGCTAGTTCGTGCGACTCATCCAGGTGGTCGTGCCACAGCAACACCAGCGCCCGAATCAAATCGGCCCGTCGCGGCGGCCATTTCGCCGCCGCGAACAGCGGAACCAGCAACTGGTCCAATGCGGCGACGGATTTTCGCCCCGGCCTCGATTCCGGCCCCAGCGAAGCCGGTTCGGCGGTTTCCAGCAGTTGATGAAATGGCGATTTCATTGGATCAGGCCACCTCCTCCGTTATACGAACGCCCTCGCGGATCAACTTCCGCGCCCCGGCATCGGATTGCGCCTCCGCGTAGATGCGCAAAATCGGCTCGGTGCCCGACCCGCGCAGCATCAGCCAGGCGCCATTTTCGGCGACGAATTTCACGCCGTCATAGGACTTGATCTGCGCCAGCGGCGAGCCGGCCAATTTGGACGGCGGCTTTGTCTTGCAACGCTCCATCAATGCCGCCCTTTTCTCCAGCGGAAAGTGCGTGTCCAGCCGCGCATAGCGATGCGGCCCAAATTTCCTTTCCAAACGGCGCAACAATTCGTTGACGGAAACGCGTTCGGTCGCCAGCAATTCCAGCAGCATCATTCCCGAGGCGATTCCGTCGCGTTCCGGCATCAAATCCGGAAAACCGATCCCGCCGCTTTCCTCAAACCCCAGCAGAACGTTGCCTTTGAGCATTTCGGCGCAGATATACTTGAAGCCGACGCCGGTCTCCACCAGTTCCATCCCATAGTGCGAGCACATTTTATCGACCATTGACGTCGTCGTCAGCGCCTTGATGACGCGTCCTGTCCCCTTGCGATTGACAATAAAATGATGCAGCAGCAGGCAGATGATCTGGTGCGTCGTCAGCGCGTTGCCGCGCCCGTCCATGCCGCCGACACGGTCCGCGTCGCCATCGGTCACCAGGCAAATGTCGTGCGGATGCCTCTTCAAATAGGCCGCGCTGCGGGCGTAGTTGAGCGCGATCGGCTCCGGATTGATTCCGCCAAAATTGACATCATGCGCGCCGTTGAGCGTTGTTACACGGCAGGTTGTGCCGCGCAGCAATTCGTCAAAACAACCCGCGCCCACCCCAAAGAGCGCCTCATGGGCAAAGCGCAATTTGGATTTCGCAATCAGTTTGAAATCCACCAGGTTTTTGATCGCCTTGAAATGCGCCGGCCGCAGGTCCTCGATCTCCACGTCCGCCTCCGCGCCGGCACGCGCCCGGACCGGATTTTGATCGATCCTTTTCTCCACCTCCTGGCAGAACGCGGACTCCGCGGACCCGCCGTAGTGGGCCTTCAATTTGTAACCGTTGAAAATGGGGGGATTATGGCTGGCGGTAATCATCACACCGCCGGAGGCCTTTCGCTGTTTGACAGCGAAGGAGACCGACGGCGTCGGGGCGGCGCAGTTGGAAAGCACCACCGAAAAACCGTTCCCGGCAAGAACCTCGGCGGTGCGCCGGCCAAATTGATCGGAAAGAAATCGGCGGTCGTAGCCGACGATGACGCTCCTGGCGGCGCCCGGGACCGGCTGGGCGTTCCAAAAATCGGCCGTGGCCTGGGCCGCGCGATCGAGATTTTGAAACGTAAAATCCTCAGCGATCACCGCGCGCCAGCCATCGGTGCCAAATTTGATGTTCATCCTGCCGGACTCTTCAAAGTTTCCCCCGTAATGTCAACTCTCCTCCAGGTGGCCTGGCCGGCACACACGCCCGCGCCAATCAGTAGCATCGCCACCCAGAAAGTTCCGGTGATGGGTTCCCCGAGGCACGCGTTGGCCCAGATCATGTTGGAGAGAGGGATGAGATTGCTGAATAGATAGACTTGAGTGGTCTTCCAATGCCGCAGCGCGCCGGTCCACAGGGCGAAGGCCACCACCCCCCCTCCCAGAATGCAAAAAATCTGGATCAACACCAGGTCCAGCCGCCACGGCATCGGGGAGCGCGAAAGCTCGACCATTGCCAGCGGCGCCAGCAGCAAGCCGGCCCGCAGGAAGGTGTGCGCGGAGATTTCCGCGCCGGAAAGTTCGCGTCCCAGGACGCGGCATTGCACCCCGTAATTGGTCCAGAGCACGCCGCAAGACATTCCGATGACCTCGCCCAGGATGCTCGAGGGGCGGCCGTTTCGCAGCAGTGGCACAAAGAGAACCAGCACTCCGCAAAAGGCCAGCGCCGCAGCGCCGTACCTTTGCGCCGACTTCCATGTTTTTGGCGGGCGGCCCTCCCAGAGCAGCGCCCAAACCGGCGCCGCGCCCAGGTAAAGAGCCACGTGCGAGACCGCCGTCAATTTGAGCGCCCAGTTAAACGCCACAATATAAACCGCCAGGCTCAGTCCGCCCCGCCACCAGAGTGCCTTCTCCAATTCCGCCGGGGGCGATCTCCTTTGCGCGCCAAAAAGCCTTGTCCAACGCAGCAAACCCATCAGCACCAGGCCCGCCGCAAGAAACCGTGAACTGCCAATGGTGATCGGCGGCCAGGACCGCACGAGAAACTTCACCCCCGTATTGTTGGCTCCCCACAAGAAAACCGCCACCGCCAGTCCCGCCGCAATCGCCCAGTTGCTTGGTTTGGTCCGCACCGACGGAGATTAAGAGCTTATCCGCAAATTAAAAAGCCCTCTGCGGCGGTTGATGAACGTTTACCTTGCGAAGCGGGGGGTGAATTTGTTAATGGTTACAACTATATGGCAGCGATTGGCCGCTTTCAAAAGGGCGACGAAATTTTTTACGCAAAGGTGGTGGACGGGGAGCTTTTTCGCGTGCGAGGCGATGTTTTTGGATCCCCTACATTCGATAAAAAGGCCCTTTCCTTCAAAGGCCTAAAAACACTTACGCCGGTGACGCCTTCCAAAGTCATCGCCATTGGTCTAAATTATGCCGATCACGCCCGTGAATCGGGCAAGCCGTTGCCCAAGGAACCGCTGTTGTGGTTCAAGGCCCCCACCTCGCTCATCCCGGACGGCGCCAAAATCGAAATCCCCTTTCCCAATCATCGCACCGATTACGAGGCCGAGCTGGCAATCATCATCGGCCGCCGCGTCCGCAACATCACGCCCACGGCCGCCGCGCGCTATATCTTCGGTTTCACGGCAGCGGAGGACATCAGCGACCGCACGATCCAAAACTCGGAGAGCCAATGGGCGCGCGCCAAGTCATTCGACACCTTCACGCCGCTCGGGCCCTACGTGGAGACCAAGTTGGACCCGGCCGACTTAACCATCCAACTTTTTCAAAATGGCCAGCTCCGACAGAATTCCAATACCAGCCAGCTTATTTTCAATTGCTTTCAATTGGTCAGTTTCATTTCCACCAACATGACGCTCCTGCCCGGCGATGTGATCGTTACCGGCACGCCCAGCGGCGTTGGCCCAATTCAATCGGGCGACCGGTTGGAGGTGCGGATCCAGGGTTTGGCGCCGCTGGTCAACACCGTGAAGTAGGTCCGGTCATTGGTATGTTGGCAAAGCGAGTAATCCCGTGTCTGGACGTTCATGACGGCCACGTCACCCGCGGCGTGCAATTCGGCAAAGCCGAAGCCGGCGAATTGCGCAATGTGGGCGACCCGGTCGCGCTGGCCATCCGTTACAACGAGCAGGGCGCCGATGAAATGGTTTTTTTCGACATCACCGCCAGCGCCCACGGCCGCGCCACGATGATCGATGTTATCGAGCGCGCCGCCGATCAATGTTTCATGCCCCTGACTGTTGGCGGCGGGATTCGTTCGGTCGAAGACATGCGCGCGATGTTGCGCGCCGGCGCCGATAAAACCAGCATCAACTCTTCCGCCCTGGCGACGCCCGACCTCATCCGCCAGGGCGCCGAAAAGTTTGGCAGCCAATGCGTCGTTGTCTCCATCGACGCCAAAAAAGTCGCGCCGGACCGCTGGGAAGTTTTCTCCCACGGCGGCCGCAAGCCAACCGGGTTGGACGCCGTCGAATGGGCCAAAAAGGCTGTCGCTCTGGGCGCCGGGGAGATCGTCCTCAACAGCATCGACGCCGACGGCACCAAGTCCGGTTTTGACATCGAGATAACCCGTCGCGTCAGTGAGTCGGTAGGAGTGCCCGTGGTGGCCAGCGGCGGGGCCGGCACACTCGAGCACATGGCGGCCGTGCTTCTGGAAGGCAAGGCGGACGCCGTGCTGGCCGCCAGCATCTTCCATTTTGGGGAGTTCACGGTCCGTGATGTGAAGAACTACTTGGCCGCCCGCAATATTCCAGTTCGCCTCTGATCTTATTCTATGAACCTCACACAATCTCGCTGGCTGCCCTTCGTATTATTGACTTGCTCGAATGTTTTCATGACCTTCGCCTGGTACGGGCATTTGAAATTTAAAGACCGGCCGATTTGGATGGTCGTGCTGGCAAGCTGGGGCATCGCGTTTTTCGAATATCTTTTGCAGGTGCCTGCCAATCGTTGGGGTAGCAACGTCTATTCATACGCCCAACTCAAAGTCGGCCAGGAAATCATCACGTTGACTGTCTTTGCCGTCTTTTCCGTTTATTATCTCAAAGCCCAGCTTAAGTGGAACCACCTGGCCGCCTTTGCGTGCATCATCGCCGCCGCCGCCTTCGTTTTCATCCCCAAAAAGTGATCCACTTATGGCGAAACGTCCTCGACGGTCACAATGGACGGGCTGATTGCCTGAACCGTCACATCGTTTGGCGCCTCGCTCTGCAATTCCATCGGCGTGGGCTCCTTGGAATGAAAATCTATCAGGTCCAGGCTCACTTTGATGTTCTTGCTGGTCGTGCGGCGCAGCGCTGGTTCTTCACCCGCGGCAATGACGACCACCTCGTTGGGCGTGATTTTGAAAACGCGCCGGTCCCCCGGCCTTGTCACCACCGTCACCGGCACGCGAATATACTCCTGCGCCAGCAAGTGATTGACGTTAAACTCGCTCATCGGCGATTCATTCTGAATGCCATAATGAATGCTCAGCCAGATGACCGTGGCCAGGGCGACCGAAAAAAATTTCAGCCAGAAATTGCGCAGGATGAGGTGTTGCAGCGACATCACTGTTTGGGCGCGGTATTGGCCGGGTCAATCGCATTCATCGACTCCGCCGCCGGGCGCAACAGCCGCAGCAGCTTATGCTGCTTGCCCGGGTTGACGAGCACCGAGGTCAGGAAGGCCCGCAATTGTTCCGCCGTCACTCCCCGCGTCAACTGCCCCTTGTACGCGTGCGATATTGAGCCGGTTTCCTCCGACACCGCGACCACCACGGCGTCGGTCTCCTCGGATAGCCCGATGGCCGCCCGATGGCGCGTGCCCAGCGACGCGTTTAAATCCTGTCGTTGTGTCAGCGGGAAGATACACGCCGCATAAGCGATCCGGTCTCCTTTGATGATCACCCCGCCATCGTGAATCGCGTTGTTGGGAAAGAAAATGGTCTCCAGCATTTCCGGCGTCGCCTGGCAATCCACCAAAAGCCCCGATTCGGTCGCTTCCTGCAGGTTGATCGATTGTTCGATCGCGATAAGCGCGCCAATCCGCACCTCGGCAAGATGCTCGGCAGTCTGCACGATGACCTCGATGTTTTCCCTTTGTTCGTGGCTCGAAGTCAGAAACGGGTGCGTCCCCAGTTCCGCCAGAATGCGCCGCAATTCCGGCTGAAAAATAATCAGAACGGCCACCGCCGCAAACGCGACGAAGGATCGAAGCAGCCAGCTAAGCACTTCAAGGCGGAGTAAAAATGCCACGACGGTCAGGCTCAAGACCAACAGCATGAAGCCATAGACCACAGGCGCCCCGCGCGTGCCGCGCACGAAATTGAAACTGAAATAAATGCCCACCGACAGGATGGCGATCTCAACGGCCGGACGCCATCCCACGGAAACGACGTGTAAAATGTCAGGCATTGGTTTGCTGATTCATCAAGGCTTCTGTCATGCGCACAGCATGCCGCGTGGCCGCAACGTCATGACAGCGAATTATCCGCGCTCCATTTTGCACGCCCCAACACGCGCAGGCCAGCGACGGCGGGAGACGTTCTTCGAGCTTTGCCCCCGCCACTCGGCCCATAAAAGATTTGCGGGAAGCTCCCAGCAACAGAGGACGTTCCCATTTTGTAAATCGGGCCATGTGCGCAAGCAACTGCAAATTGTGCCGGGGCGCTTTTCCAAATCCGATCCCCACATCGAGCACGACCTGTTCTGCATTGACACCGCAGGCCCGCAAACGATTCAAACGTTCCTCGAAAAACTCGTTCACCTCACGAACCACGTCGTCATAAACCGGGTTCTCCTGCATCGTCGCCGGCGTCCCTTGCATGTGGACGACCACGTAGGCCGCCCCGCTTTCGGCTGCCAGGCGCCACATCTCCGCATCGTCGCGATTGGCGGCAATGTCGTTGATGATGCTGGCCCCGGCGCGCAACGCTTCGCGGGCCACGCCCGGTTTTACGGTGTCGATGGACAATGGAATCGAGACGGCGCCAGCCAGTGCCTCCAGAACCGGGATGACCCGCCGCAATTCCTCCTCCTGGCTGACCGGACCGGCCCTGGGCCGCGAAGATTCCCCGCCGATGTCAATGATGTCGGCGCCCTCTCCCGCCAATTTCAGGGCATGCGCGACCGCGGACTCCGTATCGCCGTGCCGTCCGCCGTCGTAGAACGAATCAGGTGTGGCGTTGACCACGCCCATGAGAAGAGCGGGGCGTGGAAACGCGATTTCAAACTGGCGCGCGCGCAAGAGCATGGTTCATGTCTCGGCCCAGCCAGAACGGCGATCGCCTATTTTTTTGCCGCCTCGTAATTGCGGGCCACCTCGGTCCAGTTGACCACGTTCCAGATCGCTTTCAAATACTCGGGGCGCCGGTTTTGATATTTCAAATAATACGCATGCTCCCAGACATCCACGCCAAAGATCGGATGCCCCTCCAGGCCGGAGACGGCCTTGCCCATCAGGGGACTGTCCTGATTGGCGGTCGACCCAATTTCCAATTTCCCCCCATGCACCACCAGCCACGCCCACCCGCTTCCGAAACGGCCCGCGCCCGCCGCCTCGATCTTCTCCTTGAAGGAATCGAAACTGCCAAATGCCGCTTTGATCGCGTCAGCGAGGTTTCCGGTCGGCGCGCCGCCCGCTTTGGGCCCAAGGATCTTCCAAAACATCGAATGATTGGCGTGGCCCCCGCCATTATTGCGCACTGCGCCGCGAATATCCGCCGGCACGGCGTCCAGGCTGGCGATCAATTGCTCGACGGATTTCTTTTCCAGATCGGGCTTGCCGGCGATTGCCTTATTGACATTGGTCACGTAGGCGCCGTGATGTTTATCATGGTGTATTTCCATCGTCAGCGCGTCGATATAAGGCTCCAGCGCGTTGTTGGCGTAGGGGAGAGGAGGTAGTTCGTATGCCATATTTTGTCCTTCAGTTTCCTTTTTTGAGTTGTGCTCGTTAACGATCCCGTTGTCTGGGCGGCCAATCCTCAAAAACTACCCAATGCCCGGCAAAGCGCAAGGGGTTATGTGTGGTGATGGCTTCCCGCCTCTATCACGGACGACCGTGACTGGACAGGATGGCAATTCGGCTTTTCGGTTCCCGCCCAACGCAATTGGGGGTGGTTAGGCCGGAGCGAGGCTGGCTTCCAGCGGCTTGTCCTTCTTGAAACGGCTCACTCCCGTCACGCTGAAGCCGATCACTCGTCCCTGCGCATCGACACGCTCCATGACGGCGTCGTGAGACGTTTCTCTTTCATAGCCGGGAGCGTCGGAAAAGCGGACTTCAAGGAAATCCGCCTGGGCGTCAAACCACACTTTCACTTTATCGGCCATAATCTTCCCCGGTTTACGTCCCATTGGACGGCAGACGCAACGCCATCTCCAGCGGAGCGATTTCCGGCAATTCCTTGGCCGCCGCGCCGCCGCCCAGCTTCATCAATTTCTCCCCGCTGGGCCGCACCATTCGCTCGTAGCTGCCCATTGCGTCGTTGTACGCCCCGCTGGCTTTTTCCAGCCCGCCGCGGATTTTCTCGAAATGCTCGAAGAATTTAACCACGCGACTGAACAAATCCTGCGCCGTGGCCGCGATTTCCCGCGCGTTCTCCGTCTGCGCGTGCTGCTGCCAACTGACGCTGACGGCCCGCAACAACGCGATCAACGACGCCGGCGTCGCCAGCATGATCTGCCGTTGCGCCGCCCAAAGTATCAAGTCCCGGTCCGCCTCCAGCGCCGCGCTGAACAGCGACTCGGCCGGCAGGAACAGCACCACGTAATCCAGCGCCGCCGGGAACTGCGCCGGATAATCCTTTTTGGCCAGGTCTCGGATGGTCTCCTTGAGCTTGTTGGCGTGGAGTGTCAGCGCCTGGTCTCTCGCGGCGGGATCGGCGGAGTCGATGGCGCGAAGAAAATCCAAGTCAGGCACTTTTGCATCGACTATAATCAGCCGGTTGCCCGGCAAACGGACGATCATGTCCGGCTTCTTGTCGTCCGCCTGGGCCTGCTCGCTAAAATCGCAATGCGGGCTCATCCCGGCCGCTTCGACGACGCGGCGCAACGTCTCCTCGCCCCAGCGCCCGCGCGCCTGATTGGAGCTAAGAACCCTGCGCAATTGGAAGGTTTCGCTCGAGAGCGCCTGGCTATTTTGTGCCAGACCCTCGAGCTGCTTCTTGACTTCTCCCAGCACGGCCGCCTGCGACGTCTCGCTTTGCTGGAGCCGCCGCTGGTAGCTCTCCAGTTGTTCCTTCAACGGCTGGACCAGTGTGGCAATGGATTCCTGCCGCGCCGCCAGGTCGCCTTTGGCCGTTTCCTGAAATTTGGCGAATGTCTCGTTGGCCAATTGCAGAAACTGCGGAGCCGTCTGCCTCAACGCGTCGGCGCTCAGCGCCTTGAACGCCTCGCGAAGGTCGGCCAGCGCTTTGTCCTGTGCTTCTTTGGCCGCGCGCAGATTTTCGGCGTGGGTTGTTCGCGATTCCTCCAGCATGCGTTGGGCCGCGTCGCGATTGGCTTCGGCGCCGGCCAGGGCGGCGCTCGTTTGGGTGATTTTCTCGCGGCCGGATTCCAATTCCTGCTCGCGCTGGCGAAGTTGTTGGCGCAACTCTTCTTCCAGCCGGGCGTCAGGCTGCAACGGGCGATTCCTTCTTGACAACCAACAGCCCAACCAACCCAACAGGCCGCCGATCAAAAACGCAATCGCGATGGGGACGATTTCCGGCACAAGTTCAATAGTGGGCGATCGCTTCGATCTCCACCTGCGCGCCTCGCGGCAGGGCGGCCACTTGCACGGTGGTGCGCGCCGGGAAATCCCTGGTGAAGAACCGCCCATAAACTTCGTTCATCGCGGCAAAATCCCCGAGGTTCGTCATAAAAACGGTCGCTTTGACCACATTGTCCAGGGTCAGTCCCTGGTCCTGGAGGATGATTTTGACATTTTCCAATGCCCGCTCCGTTTGCGCGCGAATATCGCCGGCAATCAGTTGACCCGATTCGGGAACAAGGGGGATCTGCCCGGCGCAAAACAGAAGATCGCCCACCCGAACGCCGTGATTGTATGGACCGCCGGCGGGAGCGGCCTTGGACGGTTTGATGATGTTTTTGGTCATAAGCCGCGCGATTTTAAACGCTGAGGTGTGAGGATTAAAGTATTTTCCGGCGCTTTTGCGTTTCCTAATATTAATCCGGAGTTTAAGATTGAATTTAGGATTAGGAGCCGAAGAAATGACCAAATCCAACGTCGTATTACGCATCGCCGCCGGGACGCTGACTGTGGGGAATATTCCGCGCGTGGTGGGAACCCTTTCGTCCCTGGATTTTCGCGGCGATATTCCCAGCGACATTGTCGAAGTGCGCCTGGACCGGACCGGGCGTCCGTCCAATTGGCTCGGTCGCTGCAAAGCGATCGAATCCGGCGGCAAACCGGTGCTGTTGACTCCCCGGCTTGAGTCCGAAGGCGGATCATGGAAAGCCGACGATCCGGGGCGCCTGGTGATTTATAAGGAGGCGTTGGGCGAATTGGCCGCCGTGGATGTGGAACTTCGCAGCGTGATCTGCCGGGCTGTTGCCGAGGAGGCGGCGCGGTTGGAAAAGGCCTGCATCGTCTCCTTTCACGATTTTCAAAAGACGCCCCCCTTGCCGGAACTTTGCCGCCTCGTCGAGCAGGCGCACAACATCGGATCCATCGCCAAGATTTCCGCCATGATCACGCGGGAGGCCGACGTGGCGGTTCTCGGGTCATTATTGGAACGCCGGTGGCCCAAGCCACTGTGCGTGATTGGCATGGGCGAGGCATGGGCCGGGACGAGGGTGGAATTTGCGGCGCTCGGCTCGTGCCTGACCTATGGTTATTTGGACAGCTCCGCCGCTCCGGGTCAATGGCACGCGGCGGAGTTGGCTCGCCAATTGCGGGCGGCGGTTCCGGCGTACGCGAAATCTGAAATGGCGCCGCCGCCGCATTGATGATAAAACTAAAAGCATGGCTGATCTGGCGCTTAAGGAATGTGTGCCCTGCAAGGGAGGCGTGCCTCCGCTCAAGGGCGATGAACTCAACAAGCTCGCGCAGCAATTGGGAGACGGTTGGCGGGTCCTCGACGAGCACCACTTGGAAAGGGAATTCAAATTCCGGAACTTCCAAACCGCGCTCGATTTCACCAATCGCGTCGGCGCGTTGGCCGAGCAACAGAACCACCATCCCGACATTTATCTGTCGTGGGGAAAAGCAAAATTGACCTTGTGGACCCACAAAATCGACGGTTTGACAGAAAGCGATTTTGTGTTTGCCGCGAAGGTCAACAAGCTTGTCCCGGCCGTTTGAAAACGCCCGCAGCAACCCTTTGTTACCTCCGTGTTCTTCATCTTGGTGATTCCCTCTTTGCTTGGTGAGAAGTCATTGCCAAACGGACCGCGTTCGTCCAGTAATAATCCGTGAGCGAACAATCCTTGTTTCGTTTGGGCATCCTTGGCTCGGGCAAGGGCTCCAATTGCGCCGCCATCGCCGATGCCTGCGCCGCTGGAACCCTCCCGGCGCGCGTTGCCATCGTCATTAGCGACGTGGAAGATTCCGGAATTCTGCGCCAGTCGCGGCATCGCGGCCTGGATTGCCTGCACATTCCTCCGGGCAAGTTCCGCACCAAACTGGACGAACCTGCCGAGGCGGCCTTTATCGCCGCGTTGCGCATGGCCCAGGTGGATTTGGTGGTGTTGGCGGGCTTCATGCGGATTCTCAAAGGCGAGTTTCTGCGCACCTTTGCCAACAAGGTTGTCAACGTTCATCCCGCATTGCTCCCGGCTTTTCCAGGTTTGGAAGCCTGGAAGCAGGCTCTCGAATACGGCGTCAAGGTCACCGGCGTAACTGTCCATTTTGTCGATCAAGGCATCGATACCGGCCCGATTATCGCGCAGGAAACGGTGCCGATCCTTCCCGGCGACACCCCGGAAACGTTGCACGCACGCATCCAGGAAGTGGAGCACCGCCTTTATCCGGCCGCCATCGCCGCCCTGGCGCGCGGCCAAGTCCGGATCGGAAACCGCCAAACCGATCGCGCTTCCGCAGTATGAAAACAAAAAAGAAAAAGTTGGCTTTGCCTCGCCGACAATGGAAAATCTCCCCCGTCACGCGCGTCAAGCAGTCCGCCAAAAAATATGCGCGGCCGCGGACCAAGCGTGAGGTCGGGCAATATGATGAATAAAGAGATTCTGAAATTGGGACTGCCCAAAGGGAGTCTGGAGGAGGCGGCCATCGCAAAAATGGCCAAGGCCGGCTTTCATATTCAGGTCAGCAGCCGTTCCTATGCGCCCTACGTGGACGACGAGCACCTGATGATTCGTTTGATTCGCGCCCAGGAGATAAGCCGCTACGTCGAACATGGTTACCTGGATTGTGGCATTACCGGTTACGATTGGATCGTTGAAAACGGCTCCAGCGTCCATGAAGTCGGCGAATTCATTTTCAGCAAAGCCACCAGCCTGCCCGCGCGATGGGTGCTCGCGGTGCCGGAAGATTCCAGCATTCATTCACCCGGCGATTTGAACGGCAAACGAATCGCGACCGAAGTTGTCAACATCACCAAACGCTACCTCCGCAAGCACAAAGTGAAGGCCGAAGTGGAATTTTCCTGGGGCGCCACCGAGGTCAAAGCGCACGAATTGGTCGATGCCATCGTGGAAATCACCGAGACAGGCTCCTCTTTGCGCGCCAACAAGCTCCGGATTGTGGATACTCTCCTGGTCTCTACGCCGCGCTTGGTCGCCAATCGCACTGCATGGAAGGACCCGTGGAAACGCCGCAAAATCGAGACCCTCGCCCTTCTCCTGCGCGGCGCGCTGGAGGCCGAATCCAAAGTCGGCCTGAAAATGAACCTGCAACAAAAAAATCTCGAAGCTCTCCTCAAGAATCTGCCTTCCTTGCGCAATCCGACCGTTTCAAGTTTGAGTCTGCCGGGCTGGGTTGCTGTCGAAACCATCATTGACGAAAAGGTGGTCCGCGAATTAATTCCGCAACTTAAGGCGGCGGGGGCCGAAGGAATTATTGAATACCCTTTGAATAAAGTGGTATATTAACCCCGCGTATTTGAACAAAAATTATGGGATCATTAAAAAAACGTCGCAAAAGCAAAATTAATAAACATAAACGGCGCAAAAAACTGCGCGCCAATCGCCACAAAAAACGCACCTGGCAGAAGTAGCCCGGGCGCGGCAATCCAGTTTTGAGGGGGGCGCTGTCCGCCATCGGGCGGACGCAGGTTTTTCGCCGTCCATCCAAGCATGAAGGCATTCCGCTCTATTTTGGTTTTGGTTCTGGGAGGCGTTCTGATTTCCGGCTGCGCCACCGGTGTCAGGCACCCCGCTTCGGCGTCGTCCCAGGATGCGGACAGCCAGGACCCGGACCGGGTGGCCGAAGAACCGGACGTGAATCCGTCTCCAGTGAATCTTGCCCCCGGTAATCCAGAGGCCTTTTCGCGCTTTGCCGCCGGAGTCACCTACGAGGAGAACGATGAGCAGGGCCGGGCCATCGCGCAATTCGATCAGGCCGCCCTGGCCGATCCGGCCAACGAGCAATTGGTTATCGACGTTGCGCGCCATTTCCTCAAAGACAAGGACACCGCCAAAGCATTGGCTCTCTTGACCAGGTCCGCGCGTCGTCCCGACGCCTCCTCCGTCCTCCTGAGCTGGCTCGCTCGCGCCCAACTCGAAGCGGGCCATTCCAATCAGGCCCTTGCCACCAGCAAGCTGTCCATTCAACGCCAGCCCGGGGAGCTCGATGGTTACGAGTGCCAGGTCGAAGTCTATCTTCATAACGGCCAATTTCCCGACGCCCTCAAGTCTCTGAATCGTGCCGCGCGTGAAGTGCGCCCCGAGCCGCTGACACTTGCCGCCCTTGCGGACCTCTACGCCCTTTACCTCAAGAACCAGCCCAAAGACGCCGATGCCAAGGCTCGCGCCGTGGCCCTCCTGGACCGCGCGGCCGCCCTAAAGTTCACTTCCGACGAACTCTGGCAACGCTTGGCCGACGCCTACAACGGCCTGGACCAGCCGGCAAAGGCCGCCGGGATTTACAACCGGCTCCTTATCCAATATCCCGAAGGCTCGACCATGCTGGATGCAATTCACGAAAAGCTGGCCGGCATTTACTTGCAGACCGATGACAAGACCAACGCCACCAAAGAACTTGCAGCCATCGTGCGCGACAATCCCACCCGCTATCCCAGGGCCTGGTTCTTCCTCGGGGAACTGGCCTACGAGGACGACAAACCGTCCGAAGCCATCGACGACTTCGAGAACGCCCTCCATTGGGACCCCTCCATCGAGCAGGCCTACTACGACCTGGCTCTGGCGCAACTGGACCTGCACCGCAGCGACGACGCGTTCAGGATACTCGACCGCGCCCGCGCCCGGTTTCCGAAAAGCTTCACCGGCGAGTTCTACACCGGCGTGGTTTATTCGCACATCAAGAGTTATGCGGAAGCCATCCACCATTTCAAGGAAGCCGAGATCATCGGACTGGCCACCGCCCCGGGCCTGCTGGACCAGCGGTTTTATTTCCAATTTGGCGCCGCGTGCGAACGCGACAAGCAATACAAGGCCGCCGACGAATATCTCCAAAAGTGCATCAATCTCTCCCCCGACTTTGCCGAGGCGCTCAATTACTTGGGCTTCATGCTGGCCGATATTGGCCAGCAACTCCCGCGCGCACGCGCATTGATCGAAAAGGCCGTCAAGCTCGAACCCACCAACGGCGCTTATCTGGACAGCCTTGGCTGGGTCCTTTTCAAGCTTAACCAGCCCCAGCAGGCCCTCCCGTGGATGCTCAAAGCCGAGCAATTTACACCGGACCCGGACCCGACCGTTCTGGACCACTTGGGCGACGTTTACTTTGCATTGCATCAAACCGACAAAGCCCTGGCCGCCTGGAAAAAGTCCCTTTCCCTGGAATCCAACGACGAAATCAAGCGAAAGATCGACGAGTATTCCCGCGGCAGCCTCTAGTCCGCCCTTCCCTCGAATTCGCCTCCGACCTCGCTCATAAGACGTTCTTAGATTTCGATAACGCTGCCGATATCCAGCAACTGGAGCCTCATGCCCGCTTCATCGAAAGATTTGACGGCTGCGCGGTGGTCAATTCTTATGAAATCGAACGTGTCGTAATGGACGCCCACGACTTTGTTCACGCCCACCCACTTCGCTGCTCTGATTGCATCCATCACTCCCATGGTCAAACCGTCGCCTACGGGGAAAACTGCGAAGTCCAGCGTTGCCCAGTCACGGACCAGTTGCATGTCCATGCTGAGAGCCGTATCTCCGCTGTAATAGAAGGCGCCATCCGGTGTTTGAAATGCAAACCCGCACGCGACACCGCCGTAAGCGCCGTCGGGCAGGCCGCTCGAATGTTGCGCTGCAAAACTCTTTACTGTTCCGAAATCAAAAGTGAACTGGCCACCTGGATTGATGGGATGCACGTTTTCCAGCCCGCCTTTTTTGAACCAATCAAATAATTCCCAGTTCCCCAGGACTTTTGCGCCGGTTCGCCTGGCGATGCGCGCCACGTCGGTTGTGTGATCGTAATGACCGTGAGAAACAAGAATGAAATCAGCTTCGATTCGGTCCACGTCAATGGCGCGGGCTAATGGGTTTCCCGTCACGAACGGGTCGAACAACAACGTCTTGCCACCAGCCAAAACAGAGAAACACGAATGCCCGTAATAGGTGAATTTCATAATTAGGAATCCTGCGCCTGACTTCAGGCTTTTTGAACGCCTTTTGCGGCGGTGCGGATAACATTGAGGACAAAGTCGGGGTGAGACAGCATCGGGACGTGGCTGCTATCGACAGCGTGAGTGGATGCACCCATGCGCTTCGCCATCCGCGAAAGCTCCATGCACCAGGATCACGTTCTTAATATGCTGTGTCATGATAATTCTCCTTTTCAGTTAGAGATCCACTCGGACCGTTTGACTTTCGATATAGACTACGGGTTGACGTTTGCGGAGGTGGCAGCCTCTTCAATGAGCTTGGCTGCTTCCTTCGGGTGGGACATGTAGGCCACATGGCTGGCATCCACTTCGACCGTCTTGGCATTGGCGCGCTTCGCCATCATGCGCTCCTGGTCCGGATTGATCGACCGGTCTGCGGTGGCCACCATGTACCAGGTGGGCTTGGTCTTCCAGGCGGGATTCGTGACCTTGTGGGTGAACGAGTCGGTAGAGATCGGCACCTGCGATATAGCCATGAACTCCGCCTCATCCCGTGGAATGTCCGCTGCGAAGTCGGCGGCGAAATGCGTCTGGTCAATCCACCAAAGCCCGTTGCCGTCTGGTTTGAATGCCTTGGAGGCTTGCGGCACGGCCTGCTCGATCGACGCACAGCTTTCACCTTCATCGAGGGCGAAGGCGGCAATATAGACAAGCGCTTTGACGTTTGGATGATTCCCGGCCTCGGTGATGATGGACCCGCCGTAGCTGTGGCCGACCAGAACCACTGGGCCGCCCATGGCGTCGATTGCGGCCTTCGTATACTTTTGGTCGTCCGCGTACGAAGTCTCGGGAGGCTGCGCCACCGACACCGTGTAGCCGGCATTCTTGAGGATGTCAGCGACCCTCTTCCAGCCGGAGCCATCCGCGAAAGCTCCATGCACCAGGACCACGTTCTTAATATGCTGTGTCATCATAATTCTCCTTTTCAGTTAGAGATTCAATTTCTGTTTGTTGATTTAATCTTATGTCGTTCTTGCCCCGAGGCCTTCACCGAGTTAGGCGAAATTTTGGAACCAGAAAGCCAAAAAAAGTTGGAGAATATTCAAAGGCACTCTAACTGGGAAATCCCGCGCGGGATTGGGATTTCCGGGTCAGCCTCTTTTAATTTCCCTGAAAAGCCAAGCCTTTGAAAAAACCCAATAGTTTTTGACAGTGGAAAGTGACACCCCGATGAGTTCCGCTATCTCTTCGTTACTCATCCCGGCGAAGTAGCGCAGCGTCACAACTCGGGCCTGAATCGGATGCTTAAGTTCGAGTTTCTCAAGGGCGTCGTTGAGCGCCAGCAGTTGTTCGTCTCCCTCGGGGCTTGCCAGCATCTCCTCCTCCAGATTGACCCGTTCCTGCTCGCCGCCATGACGGACGGCGCAACGGCGACGGGCGCGCTCAATGAGGATGCGGCGCATCGCTTCGGCTGCGGCTGCAAAGAAGTGAGTTCGATCCACAAATCGTCGCCTCTCATCTCCAATCAACCGCAGCCATGCCTCGTGGACCAAAGCGGTGGCTTGAAGAGTTTGACCCGGCGCTTCGCGCGCAATCTTGCTGGCCGCAAGATGCCGAAGCTCGTCATAGACAAAGTCAAGAAAAGCCGCCGTAGCCGATGTGTCGCCCTCGCCAATGGCATCCAACTTAGCCTTCGTTTCGCTCATTTAATTATTCTTATCGCCACTGCATATTGGTTGAAGTTGCGCCTTCGATCAGACCGTGCGCCTCGTCCGACAGCGCATGGACGATGATCCAATCGCGCCAATCGTAGCCCAGGCGCTGAATTCCAAGCTTCGGCAGACGTTCTGCCACGACCGTGTCGCCTTTGACCAGCGCGGCACGCGCGTTGGCGACCTCTTTCAACTGGAACTGCGACATGGCGAGGATTGCGCAAGCCTCGGCCTGGGAATACGGAAAGGGGTTTTTCGCGGCTCGCTCTGCCCATTCCACGGCGCCCTCAAAATGCCCTTGCCGATATTCAGCGAGCGCTTTGCAGCACTGGTAAAAGGGGGCTGTAGGTGCGCCTGCGCCGTTTGTGACGGCGAACTCCGCCATGGCGGCAACCGGCCCCAAATCCACTCCCGCGGAAGGAAGGATGAGACAATCCTTCGCCATTCGATCGGCGACCGCCAAAATTGTTGTGCCGCTGAAGCGAGCGACAATTCTGCGGCAGACTTGTTGATAGCCTTCAAGATCCCCGCTTGCAACAAGCAACGGAGCAAGCATGTGATAGGATTCATGGTTTTCTGGACGATAGTCGACGACTTGGGTCGCATCCGCCGCTGCCTCTTTCCATCGGCCTCGGCGCGCGAGCAGGTCCGCGCGCAAAATGAACAAGTCAACGTAGTTGGCCCCGGCGTTAGTGGTAGAAGGAAGAACCTCCTTTATGAGGGCGTCAGGGTCGTCAAATTTGTCCTGATTCAGGATAAGGGCCTCCAATCTGTCGAGTGGTTCTGTCGTGGGCAGGCCGATTGCGCGGCGAATGGCCATCGACTGCCGATACATGCGTTCCGCCTCACCCATTTTGCCTACATCACTGGACATCCTTGCCGATGCCTCAAGCCGGTTTATTTCCGACAATTGACGCGCCTGTTTCTCCCTGATCAACAACTGGCCCGTAATAGCCAACCCTGCCATCAACAAAAGGAAAATGATCCCGATCCCAGAGAACAGCAGCTTGTTTCGCAGGAACATCTTCTGAAATTTGTATAACGCGCTTGGAGGGCGGGCCGAGATTACGTCCCCGGCCAAATAGCGTTGGACGTCCTGCGCCAACCCGATCGCTGTCTCGTATCTGCGCGTGCGATCCTTCTCCAACGCCTTTATCACAATCCAGTCCAAATCCCCGCGCACCTCCCGAATCAGCTTCAGGGGCTCGGCTTGACGATGCTCGGAGAGGCTGGTCAAATCTGCCGCGATCATCGTGCTCAATCGCGTTGAGGGACGAATAGGTTCCACTTCGCGAATGACGCGTCGAACCTCATCCAAGCCGGCTTTAAACAGTTCGGTGGTGTCAAACGGCGTCGTGCTCGTCAGCAACTCGTAAAGCAGCACGCCTAGGCTGTAAATATCGCTGCGCGTGTCCACATCCACGCTGCTAAGCACCGCCTGCTCTGGACTCATATAGGCGGGAGTGCCGATCATCTTTTCAAACGCGGTGAATAGGGTCTTGTCGGTCAACCGCTCTCCGGTCGTTGCCTTGGCAATACCAAAATCAATGATTCTAGGCAACGCGTTTCCCTCGGCAGAAGTGGTCACCAGAATATTGGATGGCTTGAGGTCTCGGTGGATGATTCCCTTCTGATGGGCGTGCTGCACCGCGCCGCAAACATCGATGAACAAATCCAATCGCGCGATGGTCGGCAGCGAGTTCTGGTCACAGTAATCGGTGATTTTAACGCCCCGCACCAGTTCCATCACGAAATAGGGCCTGCCGCTCTCGGTCGTGCCCGCGTCGAAGATATGCGCGATGTTCGGATGGTCCATCAACGCCAGGGCCTGCCGCTCAGCCTCAAAGCGGGCGATGACGCCCTTGGTGTCCAGGCCGGGCTTTACTATTTTAATTGCCACCTTTCTGCGAACCGGTTCCTCTTGTTCGGCCATGAAAACCACCCCGCAACCGCCTTCACCGATCTGCTGCAACAACTTGTAGCGGCCAATCCGGTCCCCCGGTTTTTCCCCCGGCGTCAGGTTTTGAGTCTTGACTTCCGCGGGAGGTTGTTCGAGAAATTCGCCGGATTCCTGATGGGCCTTCAAGAGGGCCTCGACATTGGCTCGCGACTCCGCGTCTCCGCCGCACGCCGTTGCCAGGAATGCCGAGCGCTGCTCAACCGGAAGCTGCACTGCTTCCGTGAACAGATCCATTTCACTTTTTTCTGATCCGTTCATCAGACCATACGGCCCGGGCGCAGGATATTTCTTTCCGGTCCAAACGTAAAGGCGCACTTACCCCTCTCTGCACAATGGCCCACCGATGTATAGGCGAAATAAAAGGCCGAAAAAGCCAAACAATCTTGGCGAAATCCACGAATTCTAGAGCGTTTTAAGAAATACTGTAGCCGTTTGGAGCGAGGATTTTTGGGTTTTGGCGAGGCTTTGGCGAAGGAGCATGCCCGAAGCGGCCTGTGACTGAGCCAAAACGAAGCCAAAACCCAAAAAGACCGCTTCTCAATT
>DATKFW010000088.1:0-36783 GCA_035511075.1 Vulcanimicrobiaceae bacterium | reverse complement strand
GGGAGGAGAAGGAGTCTTGGGCCCGCGTTGCGGGTCATAGCCGGGAGCGGAGGGGACGGTGAAAGTAATCTGGGCGAGCGGGTCCTTATAACTGTTGGGATAACGCGGCGGGTCGCCGCCGTCATCTTCCAACGTCCAACTCAAAATGCTCTTTTGCCCGAAGTAGGCGCATTGCAGATGATTGACCCAGGCGCCGAAATCAACGTTGCGCTCGACGACGGCGCTCAGGCGCTGGTTGACATCGGCTTTGTAACAGGGAATGCGCGGAGAGAATTGCGGCACCAGACGCGAATGATTGAACGTCTCCTCCTTGTCGATTTGCAAATCCGCCTTCGGGCTGCTCAGCCATAGGAGGTTGCAGTGCAGGATGACCTTCCGGTTTCGCAAGGGCCGCCCGTAGTAATCAACCAACCCCTCCAGCGCGAGCGGGAAAAGGCCGTTGACCCCTCCGTTGACAAACTTGTCGGTCTGTCCAGTCTGCGCGTTGAGGAAGTGCGACCAGGTCCCGTCAGGCAAGACATATTCGCCCCAGACCACCGAATCGCCCAGCATCACGATGGCGCCGGGATCAATCTTGTCCTCCAGGCGCCGTTGGTAAAGCCAGTAGTCTTTGCTCAAGTCATAAGGAATGCGATAATCCGGACCGGTGTGGAAGCGTTCGACCCTCTTCCAAAGGCGGGGCGTCAGAAGCACCGCCAGAAGGACGATGCCGAATGCCAGCGCGCATTGCCGGGCATTGAGCCGCATGGCGTTGACCATCTTCGTTTCCGCAACCGCCGCTGTCCGCGCATTGTCCATGGTTTAGAATTGAAAGTAAATGAATGTTCCGCCGTCTGAGGAAAAGAGAAACAAATAGAGCACCATGAAAACGGCGGCCCCAACGCGCACAAAACTGGTTTGCAAAATTTCCCGGTGCTTCGATTCGTATAAGAACTGGTAGAGCCAGACCACTCCAACCAGCGCCAGCATCAGCGCCGGAATTTGAGGGTCGGACCAGACGGCAGTGAAGATTCGCTTGACAATCAGGCGGGCGTCGCCGAGCGATTCCGCCCGGAAAAAAATCCATGCGAAACAAACGAAAACGAACACGCCGATTTGCTTGAGCAGCCGGGGCACTTGATCCCGATAGAACGCGGAACGTTCCAACTCCCGCGTGGTCATAACGCCCAGGGCATGCAACGCGCCCCAGATAACGTATGTCCACGCCGCTCCGTGCCAGATGCCGGAAAGCAAAAATGTCACGAACAAGTTGCGGTAGGTGTTGAAAACGCCGCTCCTGTTGCCGCCCAGCGGAATATAAACGTAGTCCCGGAACCACGTCGAAAGGCTGATGTGCCAGCGCGTCCAGAAGTCGGCCAATCCCGTGGCGAGATACGGGTTGTTGAAGTTCAAAATCAAATTAAAGCCCAGAAGACGCGCAACGCCGCGCGCCATGTCCGTGTAACCGCTGAAGTCGAAAAAAATCTGCCAGGCGAAAGCAAACGTCGCCAGCATCAGCGCCGGGGCGCCGAAATTCCCGGGGTTGTCATAGACCCGGTCAACGTAGACGGCCAGGTAGTTGGCCAGCGCGAGTTTCTTGAACAGGCCCACCAGAAAAAGCGACAGGCCGTCGGTAAAGTTTTGGAGCCGGATCGGCGGGAACTGGCGGAATTGTGGAAGCAAATGCCTGGCTCGCTCGATCGGGCCGGCCATGAGTTGAGGAAAGAAGCAAACAAAGGTCGCGAACCGAAGAAAGTCGCGCTCTCGTTCAACGTTGCCGAAATAGAAGTCGATCGTGTAGCTCAACGATTGGAAGGTAAAAAAGGAAATGCCGACCGGCAGAACATACGTAAAGCCGAAGGGCATCAGCGTGGACGGGGCGGGCAGCGTCAGCGACCAGTGAAACCAAGCGAAGAGGGCGTTTAAATTCTCAACGGCGAAACGGCCATATTTGAAGAAGAGCAATAACGCCAGGTTGTTGATCAGGCTGATCAGGAGCCAAATCCGGCGGTTGCCCAGGAGCGCGCCCGAAGCCATCAACAGCACGATCACAGCCAGACCCGCCAGCGACGGACGGAGAGTCCGCGGGCCAAGCCACGCCGCCGCGAGAATGGCCACCGCCGCCGCCACCGACGCCAGAAAGGCCGTCTTGAGCACCCAATCATCAAATCGCAGATGAAACAAACGGGCCGCGACATCGACCTTTTGACCCGCGCGCGGGCAATGATCCATCAGCGCGACCAGAAAATAGTCGAGCACGGTCGCGTAGAACACTAACAGCAGGTAATAAGGGTTCCACCAGCCGTAAAAGAAATACGAGGCGGCCATCAGCCATGGAATCCACCACCGCGTATTGCGCAATGCGAAAAAGATCGGCAGGACAATAAGCATGAACACCAGGAACGGCCATGTGTGGAAAAGCATGGTGCGGGGTGCCGGGTTATTTCATCGCTGGCGGCACTGCCTCATTTCGGGTTTGCCTTCAACTGTTGCAGTTCCTCCGGGGTAATCCGCCGCACACAGCGAAAGCCGCAGAAATCGGTGTAAAAACAGGCGTCCGTGTCCCCCGTGCGCTGCCCCTGGCGAAAAGTGACCCGGCACATGGCCGCGCTGGATTTCCACGATCCTCCGCGCATCGCGCGCTGAACGTCCTTGCCCGGACTGGGCGGCCCGTGCGGATCGACCGGCGGGCTTTCCTGATAATAAGTCGGACTGTAAACATCTTCGCACCACTCCGAGACGTTTCCGTACATGTCATACAGGCCCCAGAGGTTGGGCTTCTTCAGGCCCACCGGATGAGTCTTCTGATCGGAGTTGTCCGCGAACCAGGCATATTGACCCAATTTGTCCGGCTGCCCGAAATCATAAGGCCCGTCGGTGCCGGCGCGACAGGCGTATTCCCACTCCGCTTCGGTGGGCAGGCGATACCCGTTGGCGGAGAAATCGCATTCCCAGTCCATGGTCTTCTCGTTGTAACAGGGCTTTAGTCCTTCCAAGAGTGAACGTTCGTTGCAGTATTGCTTTGCGTCGCGCCAGCGAACCCGCTCCACGGGTTTCTTGGGATTGTCCTGCCAGTGGGAGGGGTTGGGCAATTGCACCTTGGTGAACATATCGTGAGTCACCAGGTATTTATCCATCATGAAACTGCTGACGGTGACCTTATGGGCCGGTCCTTCGTCCGCATCGCCCTGGCTGGTTCCCATCATGAATTGGCCCCCCGGAAGATAAACCATTTCCACGCCGGACTTGGTGACGAGGTCCAACGGGGTTGTCGGAAGACCGCCGGACAAGCTCGCGGGGCTGGCCTGGTTTTGATTCTCCGAGCCGGACTTGCCGCAGGAAGACAACAAACTCAGACCCGCCAGCAGAACGATTGGAGGAAGACGCCTGATCACGCGCGCACCCGTTACTCACCACGCGGTCGGAACCAGGCAGACTCCTTGTTGCTCAAACCATTGGTTGTTAGCATGATGAAATCGGCGTCAGTCGCCAGGTTCAGATCATTGGTGCCCGTGCGCCTGGCGGACACCACCCCAATATTCCAACCTGTGGCATAGACACCCATGATCTCGCACGCCGCCTGGTACGTCCCCGGCTTGGTCAAATCCCCTTCTCCATCCGGTCCCCGGCTGAAACTCAGAAAGTGGCCGTCCGGCGACCATCTGACATGATAAATCTTGTTCTTGTCGTCCTTGATCCGAACCCGCCAATTGCCCATTTTGGGTTCATCGGAATCGGTGTCGATCGGCCCGGAGGCAATCTCATTATCGCTGGCGCCCCAGGCGACCTGGTGGCCATCGGGGCTGAAACGAGGCCGGCACCCGGGGATTTTCAAGTCGATGATATTTGTCCCGTTCGCCTCGATCAGCAGAATTGTGTGATCGTAACCCATTCCGGCATGCACCGTGGATACGATCCATTTGCCGTTGGCGCAGAAGTTGGGATTATAAAGATGGTGCAGATTGGTATAATTGGGATGCGGTGTGATCTTACCGGTCGCCAAGTCGTAGAAATTCATCCCTTTGGTGTAGTAATCTATCACATCGAACTTGGGAAACTCCTGATCCAGATACCCAATGACCTTGCCGTCGGGCGACCAGAACGGTTCCCGCGCGTAATCGGCGATCTTTTTGCGGTTGCTTCCGTCAATGTCCATGACATACACACTGCGGATGGTGTCGCGGCCCTCTCCCTTGTCGGCCACGAAACACATCCGGGCGCCGTCGGGCGAAACTTGGGGGTAATGTTCATTAAGGTCCGGCGTTTGGGTCAGATTCACCGGATCGGACCCGTCGGCATTCATCACGAAGATATCCGAGTTGCCATCCACATAGGATTCATAGGCGATCTTGAAGGGCAATGTCTTCAACTGTTCGCGCAATGGCGAGGGGCCAGAGGCGCCGGCGAATCGAGCGAGCAACAGGACAGCCGCCACCGCTCCACCCAGACCGAATAAATTTTTTCTCATGCAGCGTGGCAGAGTCTAGGTTGCGGCCCCCGTTGCGTCGAGGAAAATCCTCGGAGGCGGCGCGCTACTCCGGTTCGGCGCTTCCCTCCAGGATCAATCCTTTTGTTGACGGAAAGCTTTTGTAGAAAAGCGCCAGGACGTCTCGCAGATGTTTGGCGTAGCGGAAGTGCGCGCCGACGCCCGTCCTCAGTTCCGCCTCATAAATAAACTTGTCCGCCGTGGTCACGTGCTCAAACGGAAACTCCGTCCCGAGCAAAGCCCAGTAGATATACGCGGGATCGGATTCGATCAAATGTTTGACAGCCTGGCGCGTGGCCTCTTGGCCAATGCCGGCCAATTTTTCCAGCGCGGGCCGCCGCGCGGGCGGAATCTGGTCCAGCGCGAAGTAAAATCCTTTTGGGACCAGGGGGCAGTATTTGGTTCCGGTGCGATGCCGGTTCAAGTCCCGGATTTCGGCAAACCCCATCGCCGGCCACCCAAAACGCACGCTGGTTCTTTGAAGGCTCGGTCCGATCGGCGCGTATCGGTTGTCGTGGCTGGTGAGGTCGCGGGCGATTTCCCCGGCGGAAACTCCGTCGGGCAGCATCACGGACAAACACGGACCGTCACCGGGACTTTCCACCTTTGCCAATTCGACCCATTTTTCAAACTCGCGCGCGATGGACTTCTGGACCGATTCCATGCGGCGCGCGTGCTTGATCATTCTGGGGGCGGACATCTCCAGTTCGACGCGAATCAATTCCCCGGCGCGGACGGCCTCGGGCAGCGGGTGCGAAAGCAAATGCTGGCACAGGTTGACCCAGCCGCGCGCGGACATGATCAGCATCACGTTTGTCGCCGCGCTGGCGGGGAGAAAATAGCGGGCGCGGTCAAAGGCGTAATTGCGCCGCATCCGGGCCACTTTTTTGCGGGCCAGTTCGGAGGAGTCGTCCAGCAACGCGCGCGGGATGCCCATCACGGCCGGATTTTCGGCAGCCACCTCCTCCCAGATTTGGACCGACGCCTGGTAAGCGTGGAAACATCCGCTCATCAACTCGCGCCATTCCGGAACGTCCCCGGCTTTAATGCCGAGAGTCTCCGGGGGAACAAGCCCGTCGGCGGAAATTTTGATGTAGCGGGTTGAAGATTCCTGACCCCCGGCAGTGGGACAAAGCGTCCAGATGTAATACGCCAGCCAGATCGAAACGTGATCAATGAACATCGCCACCGGCACCATGTCGGCAATGGATTGATGGCCGTAATCGACCATGCGGAAAATGGAATCGACGGATTTTTCGAGGTTAGCGGGGTCGATTTTCGAGAGGATGGATTCCAGTCCCTCATTATTTCTTGAATAACGCGCGCCGCTGGCCGCGAGCAATTCAGGCGTGAGCGCGGGGCGGCCGGCTTTTTTGGACGCTTCGCTGGGACAAATTCCAACTTGGGTCACTTTCATGGCGGCATTTCCGGAATCAATCTCGGCATTCATTTTTCGGCGGCAGGATGGTTTAGCGCGTGGATACCGAAGTCAATCGCGTTTTCGCCGACAAATAATAGTTTGACTGGGTGCGACTGGTTTGACCGGCACCTTGGGAAAAGTGGCCGAAAATCGCGTAACACATTAATACACAATTATTTAAACACGAAGGACACGAAGGACACGAAGTCAAACCAAGTTCCCAGCCTTGATTGACCTTGATTAGGCTGAATTGAGGTTTGTGCCGTGAATCTCGCCAATAATCGCTATCGGCTGATAATCAGCCCGTTCGGTGATTTCTCCATCCCGATTACGCAATCGGATGGCGGGAGCTGAGCCTTGATTGCTCTGGATTGGTATCTATCCCCGACTCATTACAAGCCTGGTCCTCGGGACGGCCTTGAAGTCTGCGGACTGCCAAAGAACATGCTCTTGCGAGCGCACGTTCCACAATTACACGGTTCCGTGGGAAGTCAACCGGTTTTTGCGTAGCGTAATCAATTTGAATTCATATTTTCGCCAAGCGAAAACGTCTCTTGACAGGTGTGCGACGTTGGGAACCCGGAAGCAAAACTTATTTCACAGCAGGTTCTTGATAAACCTCAAACTCGACATAATGACACGTCTCAATCCCCACCGAATGCAGCATCGGTATCATTGATTTCCCATTCGGAAGATGTTGAACCGGCATTACATGGAAAATTTTATGGAAGTGATGTTGAGGCTCAATTACCTCTAATAACAGTGCTTGCTTTGATTCAATCTGAGAAATTTGGACGGCAGACAATTCAGAATTTGGCCGGAACCAGCCCGTTAGGCCACCAACTGAAATCTGTGTCAGACCTATGGCAATCGTTGGGTAGTCCCGACAACATGTTTTGGCGTGGCACACCCGCTTTTTACAGTCGCATTGTTGATGCTGATGATTCTCAGAAGGCATAGAAATTAAAATCGGCTCCTAAACTGAGGCGGGCCAGGAATCGCTTTCAACTGACGTCCCGCTACTTGGAAGGTAGCAGCTTTGGCATTGCTGTCAACAGGCAATCAGGCCAACCTCAAGTATGAACAAACTCGCTCTGCTTATCGTGGTTTCTGTTGCGCTCTGCGGATGCAACACCGTAACGCAAGTTTCCGACAAAAAGTATCCTCCGGTTTCACCAGACAAAGTGGAAATATTGTTCGAGCAGCCGACGCGGCCCCACGAAGTCATTGCGCTTGTGAATTACTCAGGCGGGCGCGGCCTGATGGGAGAGGATTCAAAGCAACTCATCAAGATTTGCAAGGAATCTGCGGCTCAGGTTGGAGCCGACGCGGTCATTGTAGACAATCTGCAACTGAGTGGAATCGGAAGACGGTCAGCGATAGCAGGCAAGGCGATCAAATGGAAGTAGCGGCTTAATGGGAACTTCGCCACCCAGACAAGGCCGCTTGTTTGGCGATCTGCTTTCGCCGAGCCGCGCTAAGTTTCTCTGCCCTCGCCTTGCCGCCCTTGCTGGCTCCGAGTTTACCCAAAGCCACCGCAGCCGGATTTTTCTCCCTGATTGGCGGTTGCTGTGGTTTGGGCAATTCCTGCCCGGTCGTTTGGCCGCGATGCGAGCAGCCAGGGAATTGAGGTTTTCCGCCTCGTCCAGATTTTTCTTGCTTAGGCGCGTAGGCATGGCTAAACGCTGGACGGCATTGCGACAAAATCAAGTGGAAAGCTTAGGATCGGATTTCAAATTGATACACTACCGGTTGTTAGCATATCCGGCCCCTCTGTTACGGCGGGACAGGTCCGCCTTCGTCATCCTCCGCCAGGGCCTCGTCGCGATTAAACTCCAATGCCTCTTTTAATGCGGAGCGCAAGTTTTTCTGGAGCTCGGCGCGAGTTTTGCCCTGGCAATTAACGCCGGGAATTTCCTCCACCCAGCCAATCCACCAACCTCCGTCCTGTTTGATGACAGCCGTAAAATGACGATTCATGTTTCAAATGCAGTTCTGCCGCATGAACAGTGTATGAAAACGAAAACGAAATCAACGCGGAAACGGGTTCTTGATTTCAGACGCACAGGACTTTTCCGGTCGGTGTTAGCGTAGTGGCACAGAAGTTCGTTTCAAAACTCCGTCGGCGGGAAGTCAGAACAGACGAGAGCGGCACCGCTCGCGGTGCTGCCGACGGATGCGGTCGAGACGACCGCGGTCCCCAGTCCAAAATTCAAGGGCTACAAATCTGTTTTTCCGTTCCCGTTCAATTTGATGATGCCGATTTTGCGGGCGATGGCGTCCAGGATGACTGAAATCAGTCTCCAGCGAATCGGGAATGCAAATTTTAGCGGAGATGATATACTGCGCTCACGAAGAAACGATTTTAGAAATCGGAGATTTGGTTATGAAGACACGCGAGTTGGGAAAAAGCGGCCTGAGCGTTTCCGCGCTGGGCCTCGGCTGCATGGGCATGTCCGAATTTTACGGGAAAGGCGACGACGTGGAGTCGACGGCCACGATTCATCGCGCCATCGACCTCGGCGTCACGCTGCTCGACACGGCCGATATGTACGGGCCGTTCACCAATGAAGAACTCGTCGGCAAGGCCATCAAAGACCGTCGCGATAAGGTCGTGTTGGCCACGAAGTTTGGGTTCGTGCGCGACCCCAATGATCACACCAAACGCGCCGTTTGCTGCAAGCCGGAGTACGTCCGGTCCGCGTGCGACGCAAGCCTCCGGCGGCTCGGGGTGGACTTCATTGATCTCTATTACCAGCATCGGGTCGATCCGGAGACGCCGATTGAGGAAACCGTCGGCGCCATGGCCGAGTTGGTGCGCGCGGGAAAAGTGCGGCATATCGGTTTGTCGGAGGCCGGGCCGCAAACGTTGCGCCGGGCGCAGGCCGTGCATCCAATCACCGCGCTGCAGACGGAATATTCGCTTTGGAGTCGGGACCCCGAGGATGAAATACTCGCCACCTGCCGCGACCTTGGAATCGGATTTGTCGCTTACTCCCCGCTCGGGCGCGGCTTCCTGACCGGGCAGATTAAGCGCTTCGAAGATTTGGCACCGGATGATTTCCGCCGGCGCTCGCCACGATTTCAAGGCGATCATTTCCAAAAAAATCTCGAGCTCGTGAAACGGATCGAAACCATTGCGGCCGCGAAAAAATGCACTGCCTCGCAACTCGCGCTGGCGTGGGTGCTGGCGCAAGGGCGCGACATTGTGCCGATCTTCGGCACCAAGCGCCGCACGTATCTCGAGGACAATCTTCGCGCGCTTGACATTGAACTGGATGCGAAGGATCTAAAGGGAATCAACGAAATTTTGCCCCGGGGCGCCGCCGCCGGCGAGCGTTATCCGGACAACATGAAAAAACTGGTCAATGGTTGAAAACTATGAAACGCACCGCATCAGCCGTCTGGAACGGGGATCTTAAACAAGGCAAAGGCACGCTTTCCGCCCCGGGCGGCGCGCTGAACAACACACCGTATTCATTTGCCAGCCGATTTGAAAACGGAGTCGGCACGAACCCGGAGGAGCTCATCGCGGCCGCGCATGCCGGCTGTTTTACGATGGCGCTCTCGGCCTTTCTCGGCAAGGGGGGATTCACGCCGCAAGAGCTATCGACCAAGGCGGCGCTCACGATGGACCAGGTGGCCGGCAATTGGACCATCACCGCAATTCACCTCGACCTGACCGGGAAGGTGCCGGGCATCGATGCGGCGAAGTTTGAGGAGATCGCCAAGGAGGCCAAGGCGAACTGTCCCGTTTCGCGCGTTCTCAAAGCAGACATCACGCTGTCGGTCCAACTTCTATAGAGCGTTTTAAGAAATACTGTAGCCGTTTGGCTCAATGGAGTTAAGAAGCGGTCTTTTTGGGTTTTGGCTTCGTTTCGGCTCAGTTACAGGCCACTGCGGGCATGCGCCTTCGCCAAAGCCTCGCCAAAACCCAAAAATCCTCGCTCCAAACGGCTACAGTATTTCTTAAAACGCTCTAAATTATTTTTTCTCCGTTCCGTTCAACTTGACGATGCCGATTTTGCGGGCGATGTCGTCCAGGATGACCGAAATCAAGCGTTGCAAGTCGCGCCGCTCGCGGTTGACGTACACGGCGAAGGCCGGGACTGTCAGGAGCAGGAACCAGATTTGCCAGAGCGCGTGCCACACAAATCCAATGACGACCAATTCAAAGCCAAGCATCGAGCAGAGCGCCACTTTGGCCGAAAGCGACCACGCGGTGCGCAAGCGGCAGCGCAAGAGTTGCTTTGCCCCGGCGTGCGGCTCCGCGACGGTGGAGAGTTGAAGTTGCGCCCAGCGGCTGCCAAAAATTTCCGCGTCGAAATCGCTCCAGCCGGTGTCCGGCTTGACTTCCCAGCCCTGCTCTTCGAGACGCAGGAGAATGCGCTGCACGAAATCCGATCGTTCCATCGTTGTATTTGACCAATATTCAACCTGGTCCAACGCCTCGGGCCGGTCCTTCAAGGCCAGGGACTGGAAGGTTTCAACGGCCACCTTGGGAGTGGGGCCCAGACTGAGCCGCCCCTGGTAGCGCGCCCAGCCGCGGACGATCGGTTGGAGGAAAAAGAGGAGCGCGACCATCGGGCGCGACCAAAAGCGGCGTTTGTTGCGCGGGATGCTGGCTTGCGCTCCCGCCACGACGCAGGTCCCCAGCGAAAAGATGATGCTCGTCAGCGCAAAGGGCAGCAGCGAACGGAACGGAACCGATAACGCCAGAAGCGGCAGGTTTACCAGTGCGTGGTATTCCAGGCTCGTGCCAAGCATAAGCACCGTGGCCGGCTCGGTTTGGTACAGGCCCTGAAAAAATCCGGTCGCGAAGAGGCCGTGATAAATCATCGGACGCCGGAGAGTCAGCCCAAATTTTGACCCGCTGTAGATGCGCCCCTGCCAGATGCCGCCGCCAAAAAGATTGAAGTACTCCGGGTGCCGGCGAACCAGCATCGCCTCGGCTTCGCCATAGCCGCTCTGCTGGCGCAGATACGCCGCGACCGTCGAACGCCGGTAATGCCACACAAAACCCGGCGGACTAAAGCCGATGCGATAGCCCCGGCGCTGCAAGCGCCAGCAGACATCCACATCATCGCCCGCGCGGTGAAAAATCGGGTCAAAGCCGCCGATCTCCACCAGCGCCCATTTGTAGAAGGCCATGTTGCAACCGGGAATGTGTTCGGCCTGGCGGTCGGTGAGCATGACGTGCGCTGGTCCCCCCGGAGAAACCATCACTGCCGCCGCCACCGCCGAGTCTTCCGGCGGCAGAAAATTATGCCCGCCAACCCCGACAAAGGCGCCTTTCAAAAGGTCGCCCACCAAATAATACAGCCAGTCTTGATCCGCCCGGCAATCGGCGTCGGTAAAGGCCACCACCTCTCCATCGCCGCCAAAAATCCCCGCGTTGCGAGCCACCGAGAGTCCCTGATGCGCCTGGCGGATGTAGCGGAATTTTTTGTAAACCGAGGCCACCTGCGGTGTGATGTCCGTTGAACCGTCATCGACCACGATGACCTCGTAGGCGGGATAATTGAGGCGGGCCAGTGAGTCCAGGCACGGCTGCAAGGTGCGCCCGCCGTTGTAACAGGCGACCACCACGGTCACTTTCGGGTAGTGATGCAGGGGGAAATAAGGGGCCTGGGCAAATTTGCGTCGCACGACCTCGAAGGATGGCTTTGTGTCGCGCTCTTGCGTGGTGAGGCCAAATTGCCAGTCGGGAACATCGCGTCCATCCTTGTGCCATTCGTCGGTGAAACTGAATATGACGGTCCCCGCCACGCCGGCGCGGAAGGCGGACTCGACCTGCCATTCAAGCATTTCGCATTTTTGGGCCTCGCCTTCCCGCAGGCTGTCGATCCCGAATTCTCCCAGCACCAGCGGTTTGGAATCCGCGATCATCTGCAAACGGGCCACGTAATTCTCGAACGGACGCTGTTGGTGGAGATAGACGTTGAAGCAAATGAAATCGATATTTTGCGGGCGCAAAAATTCCGTCGGCGGATAGTTGCCAAATGTGCAAAGGCACTCCGGATCAACCGCCTTGGCCACCCCGACCAATTCGTCCAGAAAATCTTCAATCGCCCTGGCGCCGCTCCATCGGACGATGTCCGGAGGCAGTTCGTTGACAACGCTGTAGGCGAAGACGGCCGGATGGCGTGCGCAGGCCTGAACGGCTTCGCGGACGGCGCTCCGGGCCTCTTCCTGCAAAGCCGGCGAATCCAGAAAACAGACATGTTTGCTCCAGGGAATGTCGATGAGCAGTTTAAGGCCGTATTGATCCGCAAGGTCCAGGAGCCAGCGCGGCGGCACGTGATAAACGCGCAGAAAGTTGGCCTCCAGCCTGCGAATGAGCACAAAGTCCCGTTGAGCGTCCTCGCGACTGGGGAATGGGTGGCCATCCGGACCCGGGCGGAACGGGCCGTAAGTCACCCCCTTGAGATAGAACTTCGCCTCGCCCAGGCGGAAGAACTTTCCGCTGGCAGTAGGCCGCGCCGGGGACATCGGGGTTTGTAGCGCGTTCATAGGTCACGCGCGCCGGGCGGCAGAAGCGAAGGGCGCCGGCGGGGGCCTGCAAGAACAAGAACGTTCATGTTGACGTGTTTGACGGGCGGGAGTGTGCATTCCTTCATTCGCTTCGTCAAACACGCAGTGTGGGGCGAGTAGCTGGGGGCCAACGGCTTACGGGTGATGGGCGCAGCAAGGATGACCCCGGCTGTGGGGTCTCATTAGTTTGCGGCAAGTTGCGTCACCAAGGCCTGGGATGCGTCCAGTCTCGCTGTGAAGGTGCTTTGTAAGTTTGCAATTCACGAATCAACAGCCTATTCTGCTTGATTGAAATGAGACAACGGCTGGCCAGGTCCGCTCGCAAATTCGCCGCGCCATTGACGCTTCTGTTTATCACGCTGGTGATTCTTTCGGCCAACGCGCAATTCCGCGGCGGACGCGGCCGATACCGCCGGGGCTTCGAAGTTCGCAACCCGGAACGCATCAAGGAGCAGGACATTATGAGGAAGGCATTGGACCCCGCGTTCACCAATGATGTTTTCACGTTTGCCCGGCTTAAATTCGGCGCGGATATCGGCTACCAATATGGCGGGGGACGAATATGGGACGATGATTCCCCCGAGGCGGATTTGAATCTCATCTTCCGTCTCTACCAAGTCACCAGCCTCAAGGTCCGTCCCGGGTTGAATTTTATCGACATCAGCGTGGCGGACCTGCCGGATTATCCATTTGTCTATCTTGCGGCCGCAGGACGGGTGGAACTGGAGGACGAGCAGGCGTCGGCCTTGCGCAATTACCTGCTCAACGGCGGTTTCTTGATGGCCGATGATTTTTGGGGCGACGAGCAGTGGCATCATTTTTACGAGCAAATGAAGAAAGTGTTCCCCGAACGTGAGCCGGTGGAACTGACGCTGGACCATCCTATTTTTCATAACGTGTACAGTTTCAAAAAGGAGCCGCAGATACCGAGTGTGGGCGCCTTTATGAGCGACGGCCTTTCGTACGATCCGGGTTGGCCGTATGAAGAGAAGAACCATGACCCGCATTTTTACGGCATTTACGATGACAAGAAACGGATGATGGTGCTGATCTGCCACAACAACCATTTCGGCGACGGCTGGGAACACGAAGGCGATGACGAGAGCTACTTCGACATTTTTTCAATGCGAATGGCCTACCCGATGTTCCTCAACATCCTCACCTATGCGATGGAACATTAGCATCCGCGCCAGACAAATCCCTAAACGCCTCTTCCAGTGTGGGAAACCGGAACTGAAAACCTGATTCGAGCAAACGCCCGGGAATGACCCGCCGGCTTTTGATGATCAACTCGGTTTCGGTCCTCATAATGACCGCGCCAATCTCCAGCATCCATTCGGCCGCCGGCAGGCCGAAGGGCGCGCCGCAAACCTGCCTGAGAATCCGCATCATTTCACGGTTCGGCACGGGATTGGGCGCCACGACGTTTACCGGACCGCGGAGATTCTCATGGCTTATCAACCATTCGACAGCCCGGCAGTAATCAACGACGTGCATCCAGGAGACATATTGGTCGCCGCGGCCCATCTTTCCGCCCAGCCCCAACCGGACAAGCCGGCGCAACACGGGAAAGACGCTGTTTTTGTCCAGGCCCACCACCATTCCCATTCGCATGGCGACTTTGCGCGTGCGCGGCGTGACTGCTTTTTCCAACGCGCCTTCCCACGCCTGTGCGACTTCGACGGAAAAGGCGTCCTTGGCTTCCGACGCGGCTTCAATTTCGCCGGATTCGTCCCATGGATTGCCGAACGTGTGCTTATAAACGGTGGCCGTGCTAGCGTTGAGCCAAACCGGCGGCGGATTGGCACACCGGCCAATCGCCTCGCCGACAACGCGCGTGGCGTTGACCCGCGACTCCAGAATTTCCTTTCGATTGCCGGCGTTGTACCGGCAATTCACAGATTTCCCCGTCAAATTGACCACAGCAGTCGCGCCGTCCAATTCCGAGTGCCATGAACCAATCGTGCAGCCGTCCCACAGCGATTCCCGAATGCGATTGCCGTTTGGATTCGGAGAACGGGTCAGGATAACAACGTCCCACCCGGCTTCAAGAAAATGGCCGGCCAGCGCCCGGCCGAGAAACCCGGAGCCGCCCGGCAGAACGACCCGGTGAATATTTTTCTTCGATTCGGGTGAGGGCCCGCCGCCGTAACTTGCGATTGACGCCACGATTTGCGGAGCTTTACAGTTGTCAACGGGATTATCAATGACATACGTGCGCCAAAAACGAGCTTTCACCCTGATCGAACTTCTGGTGGTCATTGCGATCATTGCCATTTTGGCGGCGTTGCTGGTGCCAGTTTTGTCCAAGTCACAAGCCGCGGCCGAGGGCGTCGCGTGCAACAACAACATCAAGCAACTCGCGCTGGCCTGGTTTCTCTATGCCTCTGACAACGCGGATCTCCTTGTCAATAACTATGGGAAGCCTCAAACCATCTCCACCAGCAACACCTGGGCGAACAATGTGGAGGACTGGAGCAACAGCGATTACAACACCAATCTCATCTACCTCACCCAAACCCTCTTTTCACCCTACGACAACAAGTCCGCCGGCATTTACAAATGCCCGTCAGACCGCGCGCCCGCCGCGAATGGACCCCGCATCCGCAGCGTGTCCATGAATTCGATGGTCGGAGACCCCGGAGATTTGCTGGACCATTTTAACCCGCATTACGTGCAATTCTTCAAGACCAGGTCGATACAAAATCCGTCCGGCATCTTTGTTTTTCTGGATGAACATTGCGACACCATCAACGACGGCTTCTTCGTCAATCGTCTCGATGATTATCAATGGGGCAACATGCCGGGGTCGTATCACAACGGGGGGCTGAGCCTGTCATTTGCCGACGGCCACATCGAAACGCATCACTGGCTAGTGCCCGGGACTGTCCGCCCGCCGGTGAAAGGGGGCGTGGGCGGCATCCTTTCCGCGTCGCCGCCAACGGACTTCGACTGGTTGAAACAAAGGACCAGCTACAAAAAGTTTGGCCTGTGAAATCCTGGGACCCACCGGATAACCATCATCTGTCCGCCGCAATCGGCTGGCTGGAACTGGGCAATTGGAAGGAGGCAAATGAGGATTTGGAGAAAATCACGCCGGCCATGCGATTGCACCCGGATTTTTTGGTGGTCCGGTATGAGGTTTACGCGAAGGCCGGGAAGTGGGACACCGCGGCTGAATTCGCTCGCGCGCTTATCCAACTTCGCCCGGAGGAGGCGCAATTCTGGATTTCCCATGCGTACGCCACAAGACGTATGCCCGGCGGCGGCATTCCCCAGGCCAAAGAGGTTCTCGTTGAGGCGCGGCGGTTGTTTCCCAAGGAGCTTTTGATCGCATATAATCTTGCATGTTACGAGTGCCAACTGGGGAATCTGATGCCAGCCAGAGAGTGGCTCGAAACCGCATTCGATTTAGGCAACGCAAAGCAGGTGAAAGTGATGGCGCTGAATGACCGGGACCTTGAGCCGCTTTGGGCGGAACTCGCAAAGCTGTGAGATTTCGCGCCCAACGCGGCCGTAAATTCGAGGCGCTTAGAAGGTGAATTTCACGCCGAACCGGCCCATGCCGTAATTGCGTGTATCGCTGGGCAACGCAAATCTCCCATCGCCAAAAATACCAAAAGATCGCGTAAAACGATATTCCAACCCGGCGCCGGCGTCAGCGTAACCTTCAGTTCGATCAGTCCACTCGTTGCCCCCGCCGCCAAAAATATAGGGTGAAAATCCCGTCGGGCCGATGGGCAAACGTAAAACCAGATTTCCTCCAACGGCGCTGGCGGTGTTGCGGTCGTTGGCGAGCGCAAAGCTTTCCGCTTCAATGCCAACGTAGCGGCAGAAAAAATACTCCAGGCCGCCGCCTCCACCACCGCGCACATCACGATGATGATCGTAACCGTAATCATAATAGCCATCATGCCGTCGCGCGTCGGAAGCCACGGCGCCAAATGCGTCCAGAGAGAATTCGTTGGCGCGATAAAGCAGATCGGAACTGGAATCGAGCCAGCTTGAGCTGCTGTAGTAACCGCCGTTTTGTGAATTGGCGTCTTGTGCCTGCATCGTCGCGACGCCGGCGACGAGAATCGCGGCACCCAGGATAAGTTTCGTGTTCATAATTTATTTTTTCAACCTCACCGCTTCAAGCCGGAATTGTGCCAAGTAGGTCCAAGGCCGTATCATGCCTCTCGCAGCGGCATTCATTGTTCCTTTCGTGCATTGATACGGAGGGATTCCCGGAATCTTGCAATGATTTTGCGAGCAATCTTGCAATATGCAATTTGTCGAGTCCGCTACGCCGTCCTTCTAATTGGCACATTGAAATTCCAGTCGGCGCGATATCCTCGGATCGTCGAGGATGCGAAATTGATCAGAACTGTTTAGCCATAAGTCTCGCCATTTCTGCCATGCGTAATGAGTCCACAGCGTTACTGTCATCAATCACTCGAACAACCGATTTATCCAAAATCCAACTCCATTGATTCTTAATCATTGAGATCAATAATTGCTGGTAACGGCTTTGTTTGTCGGCGTTATTTCCATAATCCAAATTAACGTACTGATCAAAGTGCAGATTATTAAAACGTCCTCTGGCTTTTTGGTTCCCGGCCTTTAGTTTACCGTTTTGACTGATGATACAATCGGGCATCCACTCCTTGAGCTTTTCAAGTTGCTCCTTTTGAAGCAAGCCGTGCAAACACAGTTTCACCGGAACCCATTCGTAGAGTGAGATGTCTCCTCTTTCAAATTGGAGCCTGATTTCCTGACGGTCCAAAATCCTGGGTTGATCAAAACCATGATAAAAAGTTACAGGTCCCAGCGGGTAGTTGACAGTTGACTGAACGCGGTCATTAATTTGTCTTTCGATTCCGGGGCGTTGCCACTGGGCTGCATGAATGACTTCACCTTTCCCCAACCAACCGGAAAACAAATCAAAGAAATGGACGGCATGTTCGATGAAAATTCCACCGCTTTTTTCTTCATCCCAAAACCAATGGTCTTCCCCAATATATTCATCACAGGCATAATTTTCAAAGAATCCATGAAGGAATTCCCCCAGCACCTTTTCTCTCACGATGTCTCTAACGATTAAAAATAATGGATTGTATCGCTGCATCAGATTAACGACGTAAAGTAATTGTCTTGCTGCCGCAAGAGACGCAAGTTCCTCCGCCTGAGCTGTTTTTAATGCCGCCGGTTTTTCACAAAGCACATGTTTTCCCGCAAGCAGGGCTGCCTTCGCTTGAGAATAATGCAAAAAGGGCGGTGTAGAGATATAAACCAGGCTGAGGCTGGTATCAGATAAAAAGGCTTCATAATCTGTATACGCTTTCGCTGACAGGTCGGCAGCCAAATGCTGGGCTGCTATTGAATTGCTATCGGCAACCGCAACTACTTTTATTCCCGGCACCTGAAGAAATGCTTGCGACGCAAAAGCTGCAAAATTTCCTGCGCCTACAATGCCAATTGTTAATTCTGATTTTGAAACCGTCATTTTTAGTGGCTCTCCATTTGTGAACATTTATGGCGGAGCGCATGTGACGCGATAGAAACGCCCGTTGGCGCCAGGCGGACCGCCGGTAAGAGTATAATTGTCCACAAACGTTTGTGTGCTTTCGACGCCCGCAGGCACATTGGTCTCGGTTACAGTCAGCGCTTGCGTGAAGGCAATGGGCCCAGCGAGTTTGTTGGCGTACTCCAAAGAGTAGGTCTTTCCGCCAATGGAATTCCAAGAGATTTGCGGGTAATCTGTGCCGGGCTGGTTGACAGCCTGCACTTTGAATGTAGAAAGGGGGTTGATGGGATTCAGACCGAGCCAGTAGCATTGGAGGTTGCTGAATCCATTGGCTGCGATCGTTTGAGGCAGCGCGTTGGTGGGGTTTCCGTAGTAGAGGCTTTCCCACCAGTCGGGCAGACCGTCGCCATCTGTGTCGAAAGCGCCGTTCCAGTAGTCAATCACAATGCCGGAAACAAGCAGTTTCCGGCCGGCCTGGCTGATGACACCAGTGGCCGGGCACTGCACCAGAACAACCGCGGCGTCGGGTGGAATGTTGACGCTGACATTTCCGGTCACGTTGGTGGCGACAAACACGCCGGTGACTGCATCATACAAATGACTGGCGTTGGTGCCGATATTGATGGTCACTTGCTCTGCGACAGCGTACGGGTTGTAGAGCAGCGAAGTCGGGCAGCATGGCGGTGGAAAGGCTTCGGTGGCCACACAATCGATTTGCAATATGCCCGGCACATTCGAGGTCTCGAACAACGCCGCCATCCAACCGCTCCCCCAAGCGCCGTAGGGATTCAAATCCAGGATCGGAGCGGTCGCGTCGCCAGTCGCATAAGGCGTGGTGGTACCAAGGTTTCTCACTCCTTCGTAGGAAATGCTTTGCACTCCGGTTTGCTGCACCCATGCGCCGCACGATTGCATGTTCGTAGGAAGGGTGTCGGGGTAGAAGAGGTTGGCGTTGGCGGCAACGTGCAGCAGCCAGCGCCCCAGTAATCGCGCATACTGCGGCTGATAGCGGGCGACAGGGGCGATAACGCCAGCGGCAGTATAGGTGTCCATCGAAAAGGCGTAGCCACTGTAGTCGGTCGTGCTGCCGATGAGGCCGTAAGCATCATAGTTGCCCCACTGTCCGTATTCACAGCCCCAGCCAGGCCGGTCATCGGAACTGGCGGTGAAAATCCAATTCAGGTGTGTGCTGGTGGAATAGTTGCGGCCCAACTCCGCATCCATGCGGGAAGCGAGCAGCGGGCCGAAAAATTCCAGAAGTTCGTAAAACGGATCCGTGGTGTTCGTGTTCATCTGTGTCATGCAGGTGTCGGCGGCGGCCAGATAGGCGTCGTCCTGAAATTGAACATAGGCCATGTACTCAAGCCACGCGATGCCTGCCGCCATGTCCGGTTCAATCCACGACCCGGTGACCGGGGTCATGGTTTGGAAGTCGAAGTCGGTATGGTCCCAATTATTACTCAACACCTGCAGCGCGGCCAGCCAACTGTCTGCGATGGCGCGCATCTCGGCCCGATAGGCGGAGTTGCCCGGATAGCGGGAGCCGATGTGATAAAAAAGAGTGCTGGGAAAAATATCGTACCAGGCTGACCCGGAACCTTGTGAATTAACGTTGTTTAAGACCAAGCCGTGCCCATTGACGACTGAATAGAAGGCCTCGCACTGTTGGACGCAGTCGATGCCGTTGAACGAGGCCATGTTCAACCCCGCCAGCGTGCCGCCCAGCGTGGCGCCGAGCACGGTGAGGGCTTCACCGCTGCCGGCCGGGTTGCCGACATAACTGGGCAGACTGAATGCCGGCCCGAAATAACCAGCCGCAGTGTCGGCGGTGTATTGGTAAAGCAGCGGCAGAAACGGGCCGTTGATGGAGGAGTTGAAAGCCACTTGGTAGTAATTACTCGCCGTTTGCTTCCAATTTTGAATAACCAGGGGACTTGGCAGCGGCGGAAAGCTCTCGATGTAAGGCACCAGGGAGTTGGAATTTGTCGAGACGGCCAGGGAAATATCGTCCAGCCACGCCTGGCCGGTGAGGTCCGACCCGCCACCGGAGGTGAAAGTAACTCCCAGGGCCGTGGCGTTGGTCGGGACGGTGAATTGTTGGGTGATCTCCTGCCAGAAAGCGTGCGCTCCGGAAAAGGTGTAGCTTAAATCCGAAATAATGCTGCTGGAGGAGTCATAAAAATTCACCGATACGCGCATCGGCGGGATATTAGTGACCACGTAGTAAAGATTGTAGCGAAATTGGTAGGTGGCGCCGGCGTTGATGCCGAGCAGGTCGGAATACCACTCACCGTAAGCATTGGTATTAGCATCGTTGAGTTCCAAAGAATGGGTCGGGCTGACCCAAAGCGCAGTGCTCCACAGATCAATCGACGTGTCCGAACCGCCCAAGTTCCAGAAATCAGGCACACCGGCGTCGTTCGAGTCTAGTTCGAGGGTTGGATTGGGCCAGATGTTGCCTGGCAGCAAACCGGCGGAAGCAGGTGGCACAGCCGCCAGGAGCAACGCGACTGTCGAGAGAGCGAATAGTGCTGGAACGCCTCGCAACATCCTCATAACGGCCCCCTTTTCCACGAAACACATGCTGTTCAGCGTAACCTAAAAAACTGCCCGGCACAATCTATAACGTGCCGGGCAGCTCTGCGCAATTTTATCGGGCCCATGCTTTTTTCGCCATAAGCGAATCAAGCGTGTGCTCTCTTACTGTGCCATAATAGTGTAGAAACCGTTGCTGGCACCGTGATTGACCGTATCCTGATAGGAGGCGATGAAGGGAGGCAATCCGCTTCCGGAGATACCTGTGGCCAGAGATGTCCATGTAGAGAAGTTCGTCGATAACGTGCTGTTATACAACACCGAATAGGTCCTGGTTGGCATGCTGTTCCAAGTCAGGTTGATATTCCCAGGCGCGCCCGACACGGCTGTGATGTTTGGCACACTCAATCTCACGGAGAGGTCGTCAACCAGCATCACGCCGGTCACAGCCGAGGAACCACCCGAGGTGGGAAGAACCTGGAGCTGGGTCGCGCTGGGCGGGACCTGAACGCGCTGGAATTGCGTATCGAATGTTGACGGCGGGAACACGCTGCCCAGCCAGTTGGTGCTTGAGCCGCCGCCGTCGGAGTTGGTGGTCGACGTATTAAAATCCGTTTCTCCCACATTATCACCGTTGACGTCTAAGAACGTGAATGTCATGCGCATCGCGCCGTTGGTGACGTTGTAGAGCCAAAACCATTGAAGGTCCAATACGTCGCCATTGGTTGCCGACCCGGGAAGATCGAAGGACATATACCATTGCCCGTAGTTATTGGTATCATTGTCCAGCAATTCAAGCGAATGGTCGTAGCTGGTCCAATTGTTCGTCGTCACCTGGTCTATCGTCGGGCTGCTCCCGCCGCGATTCCAACCGCCCGCCGGACTGGCCAGAATGGGGTTGTTCAAGTCGGCTCCCTCCTCAAAGGTCGGGTTAGGGAAGAAGTTGCCGACCAGCACCGTCGAGGGAATGGGTGGCACGACTTGGACCGCCGCGGAAAGGTTTTCAATCAGCAGCAGGCCGGTCGTAAGCTCCGGTCCTCCCGAAGCCAGCGAGAAGCGCATCCGCGTGGCACCCGCCGGCACTATCACCTGGTTTGATTCAACCGTGAAGCTCGAGGTGCCGATCGCACCATCCCAGCCAACGCTGTTGCTCGAGACGTTATAGTCGGCTTCTGTGAGTTGATTGCTGCTTGCATCGAAGAAAAAGACCGAAAGCCGCATAGGACCGTTGGTCACGCTCCAGAGCGCGGAGTACTGGATATTGACCAGGTTGCCGGGGACTGCGTTGGTGGGGTTGAGCGTCAGGTCGGCATTCCAAATGCCATACTGGTTTGTTTCGTTGTCAATGACCGCCAGCGCATAGGTCGGCGTATTATTTACGGTGATGACCTGGTCGATGGTGGTATCGCTGCCGGTACGCACCCAACCGGTGGGAGTGCCGTTGGTCTGGCCCACATCGGTCCCGGACGCGAAAGTGGGGTTGGGCCAGAAGTTGCCGGGCAGGAGGGCTGGCGCCTGCGGCGGAGCGATGGAAAGATCGTCAATCATCATGATGCCGACGGTGGAAGCGCTCCCGCCGGAAACCAATTGAACCAGGAATTGGGTCGCGCCTGCCGGGGCGGTGATGATCTGGTTGACTGCGGTGAAGCCTGAGCCCGCCACGGCCCCCTGCCAGCCGGGGCTGTTGCCGGTAACTTGGTATGAAACGTCCTTTAGGTCATGATTTCCGGTGGCGTCATAGAACGAGAACGTCACGCGCATATCACCATTGGTGATGCTGTAAAGTTGAAACCACTGCACGTTCATTGAGCCGCTCGAATTCGTACAGCCGCTCAGTGAGACCATGTCTGAATACCATGAACCGTAATTGTTAGTGTCATTATCCACCACCGCGAGCGCGTGGTCGGAACTGACGTAATTATTGGTAGTGACTTCAGTTATAAAGGAGTTGCTGCTACTGTTATATTCGTTCCAACCGGCAGGCACTCCGTTGGTTTGATTCAAATTTGTCCCTACCTCAAAGCTTGGATTTGGCCAGACGTTTCCGGCCAGCAGGTCCGGCGTCGGGACGCGCGCCACGTACAAGTCGTCCACCACCAGAACTCCCACGGTGCCGGCAGGGCCTCCGGATACGACTCCCACGTTGATGAACACCGTGCCGATCGGCACGATTGCGGTTTGATTCGTTTCGCTGAATGTGGAGTCGACGCCACCGTTCCAGCCGGGACTGTCTCCTGGTCCAACCACGTATTGGTCCGCGCTGATGTAGTTACTGCTGGCGTCAAGGAACCCAAGCGCCACGCGCATCTGGTAGTCTTGGACGCTCCACATCAGCTCATACTGCACATCGATCGTGTCGCCCGGATTCACCAGGCCTGCGATAGGGACGGCGCAATCCCATTCGCCGTAGTAGGGCAAGCCAGTCGCATTGTTGACCATGATCGCGTTGGTGGAGTTTGGCAAATCAACGTTGGTGACCTCGTCAATGGTGTTAAGGCTGCCCGCCAGGCTGCCGTTGCGGACCCAGCCGGTGGGTGTGCCGGCGCCGTTGGGCGCACTGAGATTGGTGCCGTTATCGAACGTGGAGTTTGGCCAGAAATTATTCGGAAGGGGCTGACTGAAAGCTGTGCCCGCTGCCAACAGTGTTGCCGCGCCGAGCAGCGCTAATTTGAAGTTCATAGTCAATTTTTGATTCAATTTGTTGTTGCCGCCAATACCATCGTGAAATCGTGGCAGTGGGGTGATGACTCTAGCGCCCGAACATATTCCTGGTAGTCGGCAATTCTGCCTACATCCCCGGAGGCTGGGATGTGAGCGGAAATGTTATGCGCCGAGATACTTGGCTACAGCCTGCGCGCGGCCGCGGACATGGAGCTTTTTGAAAATCCGCTCGATATAAGTGTGAACGGTGCCATAACTGATGGTCAACTGCTCGGCGATTTCCTTGTAGAGATAGCCCTTGGCCAGAAAATCGAGCACTTCCTGTTCACGCGCCGAGAGCGAGAAATTCTCCGTCCCCCGTTCGGCCAGGGCCGGCTGTTTAAAGCTCTGCACCACCTTTCGCACGATGTTGCTGGTCATGGGCGCGCCGCCCGCATAGACGTCCCGCACCGCCGCCAGAAGTTGGGCCGCGCTGACGGGTTTGAGCAGGTAACCGGAGGCGCCGGCCGCCAGCGAATTGAAGATGGCGTCGGTGTTGTCGTAAACCGTCAACATCACAATCTGCATTTCCGGCAATAACTCGCTTAGTTTCCAGACACATTTGACGCCGTCCATGCCGGGCAAGTTGATATCCATTAGGACCACGCGGGGGCGTAGCCGCGGCAATTCGCGCAAGGCTTCCTCCGCATCGCCAAACTCGCCGACGCAATGGACGCCTGAGCCTCGTTTCAGAACGCTGGCCAGGCTGTGCCGCACTTTGGAATCGTCTTCCACAATAGCGACGGTGATCTGACTCTCATCAGGCCGCGGCATCGGGGAATCAATCGATAGGATAGGTCCTCACAAGCTGACAGTAACCATTGCGCAGATAATGGCAACGAGAATCCGTAATTATGTTCATCGGCCCTTCAAAGGCAGGGCCAGCCTGACGAGGGTGCCTAAACTAGGCCGGCTACGTTGTTCAAAGGTGCCGCCAACATGACCCAAACGGTTTTGCATGTTCGCCAGACCGTGGCCTCTGGGGCCGGCATCGGCGCGTTCCGCCAAACCTTTGCCATTGTCTTCGATTTCCAGCCTCAGCACGTTCTTTTCGATTTTCAGCCTGAGCCACACCTCGTCGGCGCAGGCGTGCTTGACGACGTTGTGCAAGGCTTCCTTTGCGGCCAGAAATAGATCATGGCGCTGGGCGGATGACATGGGGTGTTTGGGCATGGATTCAGGAACTTCCAGCCGGCAACGAATACCGGCCACACGAAGGTAGTCCTGCGCATACTTGCTGACAAAGCTGGCAAACTCTTCAAGCGTGTCGTTGGCGGGAGTGATGGCCCAGACAATCTCATCCAACTGACGCGCCACAGCGCCCGCCGTCGTGAAGATTTGCTGGAGATGCGATTGGGCCTGCGCCGGTTGGTCGAGGTCGGTTTGGGCCAACTCGCTGAGGAGCGCAATTTGTGTAAGGTTTGCCCCCAAATCATCGTGAATATCCCGGGCGATCCGCGAGCGCTCCAGCTCAACGGCGCGCTGCTGGTTGAGCAGTTCCAGTTGCATTTGCATCTTGCGCCTGGTCGCGTAACGCACCGTCGCCACCAGGGCGCCCACCAGGAGCATAACAACGCCGCCCCTAAACCATGTCGTCTGCCAGAACGGCGACGACACCGCAATCGGCATGGAGAGCACCTCGCCGGTTTTTTCGCCAGTCTCTGTCACAGCTTCAAGCCGAAATTGGTATTGACCCGGCGGCAGGTAGCTGTAGTCAGCCTCTCCGCGGCCGCCCCAGCCAATGCTATACATCTCATTCCATTGCAGCAGGAGCGCCTCACCTGGGTGGACGGCGACGGACGAATCCGGGTCGGTGCGCCACGCGCCCCACGTGTTCGGATCGGCGTCCACGACCGCCAGAACGTGCAGCGGTTTGTAGTCATCGGAGCGGAGCAAGAGCGCGGTGCTCGGTTTGGAGCCGTCGCGCATCCAACCACGGGGAACGGCCAGCGGCTGATCGAGGTCCTTTCCCTCCGCAAAACGTGAGCTGAAGAGCAAAGCTTCAGGCTTTCCGTTTATTGCCGAGGCCACTGAAACACTCAGGTCGTCAATGACCATGATGCCCACCGTCTGCTCGGACCCGCCGGAAAACAACTCGAGCTGCATCCCAATCGCCCGTTCGGGCACCACGACTTGCTCGCTACGCCGATCAAATCGTGAACGAGTCACGTCGCCGGCCCAACCTACACTTTCCCCCTTGACGGGAAAATCCTGCGCGCTCACCGTGTTGCCGGACGCGTCCAGGAACCGCGCGTTGAGCCGCATCTCGCCGCCGGCCTCCCGCCATTCGTTGTCGATTCCTTCCAATTGATAGCGCAGGCGCACCGGTGGATTCGATGATAGAGGGTTCGGCCCGAAGCGAAGCTCCATGCGTTGGGTTGCTGAGGAAATCCGTAATCTGCCGGTTTCCATATTTTCGCCCCCCCCGGCGCGGGATGCCGCCGCGGAAGACACCTGCCGGGGATGTCCGTCCACCGAAATGCTATAAATGACAATCGCTGAGGAGGTGATATTGGTTGAAGCCGGGACTGGTCCGGCCGCCGACCGCAACGCAAGAGCGGCGGACAACGCCATTGCGCGCACCAATACCAACGCGACGGGGTGTTCGCGAGCCAATCGCGGTTTCGGGGACGGAGACTTTGTAACTGTTGTACTGGAGCACACGTCGCAATGCCTGGGCCTGCATCCTCTTAGAGGCCAATGGCCGCCAATAAGCGTCTCAAGAGAGGTGCCACTCAAAATGACCCAGCCCGCCGAAAACACCAGAGCAAAGTTTGTTTTAATCCTGTCCCGCAACTGCTGGAGGAATGGTCAGGGAAGGTGGCCCCGCCGCAACAACTCCGGCGACCAAGCCTGCCTCCCGTGACACAGTCGCGCAGCCTGTCAAAATTGTCTTGGCCACGAACACCGAAAGGAGTTGTACTATTCCGATAATAAGAAGGGCGTACCTCAAGGCGAAAGTGTCGGAAACTTTGCCTGCCAGGACGATAAACAGGCCGCAGCCGACAAAACGGCCAATGTAAAAACCGAATTCCTGGCTGAAGATGTAAGTGAATTTATTCCGGTGCTCCAGGGCGGAGACGATGTCAATAACTTGCATCTGGATGGGAAAATAAGCGATGTCATGTAGCGGACGGGCCAGCAGCAGGCATACCATGAACAGGATCACGCCGGTGGCGTTGAAAAGCATCGCGTTGAACAGACCACCCAACGCAAAGAGTGTCAGCCCAACGGTGAAGATGACGATGCGAGCGGATGGTTTGGCCGTCCGGCCAATGATGTAAAGAAGAATTGCCGAAAGGATGCCGCCGGCCGCCTGAATGGCACCAAGCGCGCCCTCCTGGCCGACCAAACGCATTATCAGCATGGCTGGCGCAGTAACGATGTAACCCTGGGCCAAGCCCTTCAACAGGGCCAGCACTTGCATGCGGTTCCACAACCAGTTGTATCGAAAAAAAATGAAGCGCGACCTGGGTGGATTAATGAAATCCCCCCGATGGACGATAATTGAAGAGACGATTGTCAAGAGGAACACGATTCCGGTGACGATTTGATAGGCCGTGTTGCGATCACCGCCAAACCAGCCCCGCACTCCCGTGCCCTCGATGAACCAGCCAACCACGGCGGGGACGATAACGTAGGTGTTGGTGTAGAAGAAGGTTTCGACACCATAATAATAATTGCGGTTCGAGTCGTTGGTGGTGGAAAGGGCCAGGAAATCGCGGTTTGCCCAGAACAACCCGAATGACATGCCCATGAGCAAGCCGGCCACGCCCACACCCGAGATGCTGAGTTTTCCCAGCGACATCATCACCACCATGGCCGCGGCGCTTAGGAGCATCCCCGCCGAATAAAGCCGCTTGATCTTGATAAACTGCAACAGGAAACCATTAACCAGGAACGTGAATGGAATTCCGGTATAGACCGCCAATTGATAAATGACCACCATCTTCACATCGTGCGAATTGCGCATGACGTATGACGCCACAAAGATGTCGATCACCGGCAGCACCAGGGCGTAAATGAGATTTGTGATGAGCAACACCCGCATGTTGCGCGGATAGGACAGGAAATGCCGATATTCGTGGAAGAACCTTTTCATGATCGGTGATCAAAGAGATTTGAGGATTTCCCGAAGCGAGAACCGCGCGCCGCAAATCACACTATCGGAGGCGCCGTAGTATAAAGTCACGGTGTCGCCCTCCACCAGATGGCCATTGGCGAAAACCACATTGCCGAGGAAGCCCGCGCGTTCGTAATCCGCCGTCGGCTCCATGATCGGATCGCGCGAGCGGGCGAGAACTTTCCACGGCTCTTCCAAGTCCAGCAGCAGCGCGCCCAGGCAATACCGGTTTTTGGAGTCCGCGCCGTGATAGATCTCCAGCCAGCCCTCCGGCGTACGAATGGGGGCAGCTCCAGCGCCGATGCGGGCGCTGTCCCACATGCCGGGACGGGAGTGCGCGAGGCAACGGTGGTTGCCCCAATGAAGAAGATCGGGGGATTGTGCCAGCCAGAGGTAATTGCCGCCAAGGGCCGGGCTGCTGGGACGATGGAGAGCGTAATAGTAGCCGCCCACCTTGGAGTCGAAGATGGCGCAATCCTTGTTGTGCGGCGGGAAAATCATTCCATGGGAATTGATGGAACACCAATCGGCGGTGCTGCGCAGTCCAACGCCGACGCCGTGTGCGGAGACTGCCGTGAAAGTCAGGTAATAGATGGATTCTATTTGAGTCACGCGACAATCCTCGATGCCGTAAGTTTCCAGTTCGCCCCGGCCAAACAACGGAGGATATGAGGGTTCTTCTGTAAAGCGCGCGCCGTCCTGGCTGGAAACAAGCCGCAGGTGCGAAAGGGTGGTCAGATAATCCACGCCGTTGTGGCGAATGACGCGGGGATCGGAAAGGTCGATCTTCGGATCGGAATTGTCGAACTCCAGGATTTCCAACCGGCCGTTTTCGGCCATGATTGCGAGCGTCGTTTTGCCCGGCGTTTGTTCGGGCCGTTCCGCTACGCGCAGCAGCAACCACGTCTTGTCCTGGAAGCGAAACACCCCAGGATTGAGCAGGCATTCCACCTTCATGCCTGGAACGCTTGGACGTATGTCGGATGGCTTTAGGATCGGGTTCTCTGCAAAGCGTTGTGAGATGTCAGCCATGGCAAGGTGTCGCTAATTGCCGTAGTCCACAATAATCCCGCCGATGAAAACGCGAGTTCCTTCGCGGGTCAACTTTGCGCCCGCTGGAGCCAGCGTCACAACTCTAGCGGTATCGGGTGGGATCATAATTCTCGAGTTGCCGCTCGCGGTTCGAAGCAAGAAATCCTTGCTGACGGTATCGTAAACGTCCTTTGGTTCAGCCCCGAGGTCCAGTTCGACTTCCTTGGGCGTCGGATACGGGTTATAGTATAGAAATGTCGGATAAGCCGCCCCGTGGAAGTAGTCCGTCTTCAACAGATCCAATCGGAGTATCATCTCAACATTGGTGGGCTTGATGATGCCGCCAAGATTGCCGACATCGGCGCTTCCGTAGAGGCCCAGGTCCGTTACCACCAGCGCGGGCCGGTAAAGCACGATGGGCACAGTGTAGTTTTTTACCAGATCGATGAAAGAGACAATCAGGTCGCCCTGGGCATAAGGACCAATGTCCGAACGGTAGGAAATGGCCATGGCGTCCACCCGCAGTTGATCGCAGGCGGTCTGGCCGGGGGAGCAATCACCGCTCTCGGCCTTCACGTAAAGCTTCCCCCGCAGGTTTGAAGCCAATTCCTTCACCCGCGCGACATCGGAATTTGTCACACAAAAGGCTTCCGTAAATGGGCCATCAGGACTGGTGGAATAGGAAAAGCGGAAGTAATTGCCATGGTGGCCATGATCCTCGCGTTCAGAGGCAACGACCAGGAATCGTTCCGGACAATCGGGCAAATCAAACGCCCAAACGTGGTCCAGGCGGGTACTTTCGCCGACAGCGGTCTCCTCCAATACTTCGACTTGCGGGGGATCTTCCCGATAATAGTGAGTCGAAATAAAATTGCCTTCGAGAACTTTGCCGGCCCCATTGCTGAAGTCGGCCAAGGCAACGCTTGCGGAACTGCGCTTCCACCTGCGGAGTCCTTCGTAGGCGATGACTGACTCGGGATCGTATGTCGAACTCCAGGCATAACTGGATTGGTGTTCGGCATCGTGTGCATTGGAGTAGAAAAGACGCGCCGCGTTGGCCACGTTCAAAATCCATTTGCCAATGTCATGGGCGTAGCGGGGATCGTAGCGGGCCATCGGCGCGAGCGTTCCGGCATACTGGAATGTATTCATCGCAAACGCGTATCCACCGCCGTCGGTGGCACTGCCGACCAATCCATCGACATCCAAGCCGCTCCACGAACCGGTGATTACACCCCAATTGGGACGCGCCTGCGGCTTGGGCCGCGGATCGAAACACCAGTTCACCAGTTTTGCCACGTCATAATTGCTGCCAAGCTCCGCGTTCATGCGGGCCGCGGTTAATGCGGCATAAGGCAGCAACACCTCGTAAAGCGGATTGGCGTCAACCGGTTTCCGCTCGAGCGCGCGGATCGACCAGTCAGCCGCCGCAAGGAACCGCGGGTCCTTGGACTTCTGCCAGGCCATGTATTCAAGCCACGCGATTCCGGCCCCACCCTCAGGTTCGATGCGCTCTCCGTTGTCGAACGGTTGCATCGTACGGAGATTGAAACCAGTATGGTCAAAGTTTGGCAGTTCCGGGGGATCCACACTGCCGCCAAGGGCGACGCACGCCCCATACCAACGTTCCGCCATGCTTAACATGCGTTTTTCCAGCCCGGGTTCCTCCGGGTAGAGTTCTGTTAGTTGGCAAAAGAGCACATTCGGCAAGACATCATACCAAAAAGAACCTCCGGACTCGCCCTTCTGCCTGTCCAGAAATATGCCGTCGGAAGGACTGTAGAAATTCGTGCCCGTCGCAACCCAATCGTGGCCGAGGTAAGTTCGCATGTCCATGCCAACGAGCGACCCGCTGACAATAGCCGCAAGATAGTTGATGCTCTCTGTGCCATCCTTGTTGCCGACGTAAGCCGGCATCCAGATCATGGTCTTGCTCCTGTCCTCCCAGCGCACCAGCGGCAGATGCAAACCACGTTTATCGAAGTCAAAAACGAAGTTCAGATAATCTCGCGTCACTTGCCGCCAATTCCTCAGGGCAAACGGTAGTGGCAAATTTGGCATTTGTTCGACACGCGAAATTGCGCCCGGTACGCCGTCCTTCGATTCAACTGGATACGCAATTGAGCTGCCACAGAGTATCGCTCCAGCGACGCATAGACTTCGGAGTATCGAAGAGAACGAATGTCTCTTGGGCATCTTTACTTCCCCGAGGTCCTCTGTTGCGGCGATGCCACGCTTGGATTGCCGCTGGCAATGGTAATTGCGTTTGCGACCTGCAACTCCATCAGAGTAAAGCCGGAGTGCCCCCACCCATCGCTGGATTGGCCGCGATTCGTCTTCATGGCACGGCTCCATATACTGTGGCCGTGGCGAAATTGACGCTGATAAATATCAACCGATGTTTGCTCGCGGGCATCTGCGGCAAACTACGACAGTCTGATTCAACAACAAAGTCAGCAATTCTGCCGACAGCACTGGCGCAATGGAAAATTCAGACCATTCGGTGGAGCGGGACTCGGCTACGGCACCGGCTGGGCCAATGGTCCACATAAGATGCCAGGGCATGGTTTCCCGGAATTCATCCATTGTTAATAGCCTTCTTATCGGGACTGGAGGCGATAAAATGCGGCTGCGCCGGGACTGGCCAAAAGCGGGAGTTCCCATTGACTATCAATGAATGCAGGCGCCGGATTTGTCACGGGAGACCAAACGATCGGCGGAGTCAGATTAGCCGTCGTGTAGAGAGTGAATACTCCCTCATTGACCGGCCAGGTCAAAAACACTTCGCCCCCATTCGAGGCAACCGTGAGACTCGGCTGAGGATTGACAGCGGAGAAACTGGTGAATTGGCTGTTCGATGCGACGTTCATCCAACTGGCCCAGATCCAATTGGAAGATTCAAGACCGGACTGGATGCGCGCCTCATCGATTGACCCATTGAAATAATAGGCGTTGTTGGTAAATCGGCCAATGTTCAGGCCGGTTTGGTTGGGGAAGTCTGATTGAATCCCGCCTGTTTGGGTCTGATCGATCCCATCGACGTAAATCGCGCCGGTACCACCAGTCTCGTTGACTTCAGCGGTAATCAAATGCCAGCTTCCGAAGCCCACAGCACTGGCGCCGGTCTCCAAGTCTTGGCCGTTCGTGCCGTCGCCCGTTTCCACGAGGACTCTTTGATCAGTGGTATTATAGGTGTTGATATACACCGCATAACCGGCGGAGTTCCACCCACCGGGTTTATTTGCCCAGATGGCTTGAATATTGTTCGCATCCCGACTTACGTTTACCCATGCGGACAGCGTGAACGCAGGGCCGACGTTCACCGGACCGATATCAAGATAATCCGAAGCGCCGTTAAACACTCCGAATCCCCCTATATGCCCCGTGCTCCACTCCGGCGCGACGCCGGAATCGGCGGGATAATTGCCCGTGCTGTCAAGATACGGGAACCCCTTTTGTTCAAGATGCCAAACGCCGATATAGGAAGGCGACCAGACAGTCCCGTTGGTGGTGTAAGCGGGAGGATTTGTCGCCGCGGGGTTGCCCCAATATGCCCAGATAAAATCGGCCGTTCCAGATAGTGCAGGCAACTCCACCCAAACAGTGGACTGGCCGCCAGCGTTCCACTGATCGACCTCGTATGGCAGCGCAGTCAGTCCGGCGGCGTCCGTGAAGCGCAGATCGCCCCCGGTTGGAGAAGCAAATTGTGGATACGAAAATCCCGGCACATTGCTTCCCAATTCCACCAACACCGGGAAGTCCGCCAAGACCTCGCGGCCCGTGTACCCGGGGAAGGATATTTTCGCGCGGCATGAATAATCGCCGGTGGCCAATCCCGTTGTGTCTAACGTCTGTGAACCAGAGGCCCAAACGTGCGCGCTGGCATTACTTGCGTAAAACGCGAAGTAATAATTTGTGTTGGCGGCAAGATTGGTTAGAGTCGCGGTGAATACGACCGGATTGAAATTTGTGTTGACTCCAAGGAATTGCCCTCCCTCCCAAGCGCCTGGAGTCGTTCCGCCGTTCTGGCGCCCCCAATAGACCCAGACGGCGGCCTCGTCATCGCCGTATACGCCCTGGGCCAGTGTTCCAAACAGGGAGGCCAGACCCGGAGCGATCATGCTGCCGTGGAGATTTGTCAAGGTTAGCGTGACCGGAGCAGACAATGGGGCATTTAACATCGGCGCAACCAGTGCGGAAAACTGTGTATCGTCCGGCAATGTGCCTGTGGATTCCTGATATTGCGCAAGAAGCAGCCGGGCTTCGTTGAGGAAATACTGATGCAGATAATAGCAAGGGGCTTTGGTATTCTCCGGGCTGATCAGGAAGAAATTTGTCGCTCCAGTAGATGGTTCCTGGTTGTTGTACATTTCCCAAAAGAGAATGTATTGCAGGCTCTGCCCGCCAGAATTCCACCCGAGAAGACGCTGGATGTAAGACCGGGTCAGCGGCTCCTGCGCTGCGGGAGATAAATAGCCCCATCCGTACTCGCCAATCCACATTCGCTCACCCGGAACCTCGCCGGCCTTGTTGGTGGGGAGCATCGATTGCATGTAATTGAGCGTGGTGTAAAGATCCGAAACGCTCAAATTCTGGGCGTCGTAGGAGGAGTAAGACAAGTAATCAAGATTGGTGACGTACGGCACAACGCAATTGATGACGCGTTGGTTGTTCGTCGGCCCGTTTTCCATCGCGTCGCGCACGCGATTGGCCTCCGCATAGTTAAAAACATTGACGTTGGTGTGCGGGGTGGCGCTCTTGGCATCATCGACCGCCTGCTGGCGATTGTTCAGCCAGCCGATCATGCCTGAGATGGTGGCGGGGGAAGGATTTGTCGCCCAGGCCAGTCCATTCACCGTCACGCTCAAGTATCCGTCGCCCTCCCAATGACCGAGGTAAAATGTCTTGCCGGAATTGTTATAGTTCGTCAGCAAGTAGCACGTTAAGGCGTACATTTCCGCGTAATCTTTGGCGCCCTGGGTCGTGTTGTATCCGCTTGCCCACCATTCGTCCGGATTGGCGAACGGATACTCCCATATGATAAAATGCCGGAACGGCATGTCAAGCACGTGGTGATAGGAAGGCTCATCGCGCGCCAGCGTCATCAAATTTGTGACTGTCGGCGGCAGGATAACACCGCTCTGTGCGAAAGTATCGCTGCCCATGTAGAACTTGATTGTATCGCTGCCCATGTTGGTTATGGCATCGGCAGTTTCAACGAGCAGCGTGTTTGTGGTAAATTTGTAAAGTCCAGAGAATGTCTCCGTGCCTATGCGGACATTGTAGGCATCGACTTTGGTATTCGAAAGCGGAACGCCACGAAGGGCAATTGCCCCTGTTAGAAATGCCGCAAGGCACGCGTTTTGAATGCGCATCGTCATAACACCGGCGCTCGCGCGCCTCCTTTACTGATTAACGTCTCCTGGAATTGGGAATGGAAGGAGCGAGCCGTCGGAGCTGCTGCTCGTACCACCTCCCGCCCACCAAATATCCGGATCGCCAACTTCGCAGAGGGCCTGGCTGGCCGACGATTGGACGTAGCTGACGTTCGGGATGTTTTGCGGCTCTTCCACTTGTATATGATAGCATGGCCATCAGTGATAGGCAAAGCCATAGGGTTCCCGTGGTATTTCACGGAAATGCCAATCCATTTCGTCTGGATAGCCAACATCATCCCAGTTGTAAATACCTAATAATCAATGGCTCTAATATGATTGAGACGAGGCCGAAGGCGCCGGCGAACACTGCCATATCGGGGCAATGCGTCTGCTTCATCAGACGATTTTCGATTGACTTCACGTGACACTTGCAACGCCGCGAAAGAAGTAGAGGAGCGTCTCATCTGACGCGCAATTGAAATAGATTCATTTCGTCCCGGCGCCTCCGCTTTCAGCGGATGGCGCTGTGATGACGTATGTGGTCCTGCTTAAAGAGGCTTGGCCCGGCGCGCTGTTCATTTTGCGATGTGACATTTCAGATGAAGGGGTTTACAAAGGTGAATGCCATCGGAAGCCACCGAAACCGTGCCATGAATCCTGGTTTGAACGAGATTGGAGACGCTGCCAACGCCAGCGAGGCGTTGCGACTTGAATTGGATCAATGTCAGCGCAGGCTCGACGAATTCCAGAAGCGTGCGAGGCAATTGGAGGATCTTTTTGTTCATGTGGCGGATGCAATTTTCGTTGCAGAAACCGACGGTCGAATCATGGATGTCAACCCTGCTGGGTGCGCACTGTTGGGGTACCGCAAGGAAGAATTGCTCGCCATGCATCCGTGGGATTTCGTGGAAAGCGCGTCTCAGGACGAGATTCTCGGTTTGATCCAAAACATGAGGCCTGAAAATCCGGCCATCGTCCAACGCACTTACCGGTGCAAATCGGGCGAACAAAAGGTGATGGATCTTCGCCTTACTCGCTGTGATCTGGCGGGACGCAATTTGGTTGTGGTGTCATGCCGCGACATCACTGAGCAGAAGCGTCTGGAAAACAGGTTGCGCCAAAGCGAAAGGAATCTTGCCGAAGGACAGCGCCTCACGAAAACCGGAAGCTGGATTTTGGATTACAAGACCGGGAACACGGATTGGTCGGTCGAGACTCGCCGTATCTTCGGATTCCCGGATCCTCCCCCGTCGCCGCATTACAGTGAATTTGGGGCGCGGGTCCGCCCGGGCCGGCATCAAACCGACCCTTGGGGTCGTGATCAACCTAGAGCGAAAGCCATTACTTCTCCTTTAGGCCTTCGCATCCGTAGCTTCCAGCTTGACCCAATTCACGGCATAGGCGGCGATGAAGGTGAAACAGATAAGAGGAATAATAAATCCAACTCTCATGCCTCCGATGTCCACAATGCGGCCCATGACTGGCGTCATAATCGCCCCACCCACGATGGACATGATAAGTATGGAAGATCCGACCTTGGTATGTTCGCCCAGGCCGTAAATGCTTAATGCAAAAATGGTTAGGAACATAATGGACATAAAAAAGAAACTAGCCATGACGCCAACTACTCCCGCCCACCCATCGCACGCTAAGGCAACGATCATCATGACCGCGTTGATGACCGCGTAGACGGCAAGCAACGTGTGTGGTTTAGCCAGTCCTAATACGGCGCTACCCACTACGCGTCCGCCCGCAAACAAAGCAAAGGCCACGGTCTGTAAATTACCGGCCGATCTGTCGCTTAAATTGCTTAGGTTTGCAACAGCATAGTTGATAAAAAAACTAAAAATCCCGATTTGCGCGGCGTTATAAAGAAATTGAGATGCCACACCCAGAGTAAAGTGCGAGCGTTTGTAGATCGGTTTGACTGCTTTGCCCTCTGCTTCCGCCTTAAACTCCTCTGCGGCAAGCAAATCCGGGACGTTGGCAGGAATAAAAAAGCTGAGAAGAACGGCCGCGGCGATACCGATGCCTAAATACGGAATATAAAGGTGAGGGTTGCTCGGATTGAATTCCATACTCGCGGCTAAAATGGTGTGCGCGCCTATGAACATTCCGAGAATTGCTCCCAAGCCAGTGCAGCTTTGCGCCAAATTGATTCGAGTTGCTCCACGTTCGGGCGGCCCAAGCACTGTCGTATAGGGATTGGCTATTGTTTCCAAACAGGCCAGACCCGATGCCAAGACGAACAGTCCCAGCAAGAACCCGCCGTAAGTTTCGACGGCCGTCACATGCACAAACCAAAACGCACCCGCCATCGCGAGAGAAAGGCCGACAATAATTCCTCCCTTGTAGCCAATCCGGCGCCCGATCATAGCGGCAGGCAATGCCATCAAAAAGTAACCCCCGTAAAACGCGTTCTGGACGAAGCCCGATTCGAATTTGGAAATGTGCAACGAGTTTTGGAAATATTTGTTGAGGTTGTCCAACAAGCCGCTGCAAAGTCCACACAGAAAAAACAATGAGCACATCAAAGCAAAGACGAAAATATGATTTTTCCCATCGTTGGTTCGGAACATGGCGATGCCCTTGCTTTGACCTTGGGAGCTGCTCGTCCGAACATGTGAAATCATTGGTTTTGGAAAGTTATGCTTTTTGTTACCATATGGAAATGCGTTTTTTAACTTCTGGCTGGGATCGCAGAGGGCTTCCAAGCAACAGATCCGTTAGCCATTTGTATTCAACAACTTACAGAATCCATAAAAATCTCGTGTTCGGCCTCGGCAATCGACCAAGTTACAGTCCTCTACACACCCCAGAGGGGATTGATTTGCCACGGTGTAAGACGTAAATTCGGAACCGAATGGAGCTTTTGGACTACAAATTCGCAATGCTTCGTCAGGATGAAGAGTTCATCCTTTATCGTGGCTTGCGGCAGACAAAAACGGAGACGGACCCGTCCTCTATTCTTGTGCTCGCGCCGACGAAGGAATTACCTGCTTCCGCGACCATCGAGCGGATGAAACACGAATTGTCCGTGAAGGAGGAACTCGATTCCAGATGGGCAGTGCGCCCTCTCGCCATCGG
>DATKFW010000087.1:0-7911 GCA_035511075.1 Vulcanimicrobiaceae bacterium | reverse complement strand
GCGTTGTCGAAGTGCTGTGAGAACGCCTGGGTGTCAATGGTCGCCGACGTAATGATCAACTTCAGGTCCTTGCGCCGGGAGAGCAGACCCTTCAAGTGGCCGAGTAGAAAATCAATGTTCAGGCTGCGTTCGTGGGCCTCGTCGAGGATGATCGCGTTGTATTCCGCAAGGTCAGGGTCGCCCTGGGTTTCCGCCAGCAGAATGCCGTCGGTCATCATCTTGATGTAAGTCTGGGCGCTGGACCGGTCGTCAAAGCGAATTTTGCAGCCGACTTCGCGGCCCCAGGCGACGTTCAATTCCTCGGCCATGCGGCGCGAGATGGAAAGCGCCGCGACCCGCCGTGGCTGCGTGCAACCGATCTTGGCTTCGATTCCAAGGCCCGCTTCAAGACACATTTTGGGGATCTGCGTCGTCTTGCCTGATCCTGTCTCTCCGGCAATCACGATCACTTGATGCGCGCGAATCGCGGCGACGATCTCATCCTTGCGCGCCGTGATCGGCAGTTCCGATGGGTAGGTAGTGGTCGGAACATTGATCCGGCGTTCTTCCCGCAAGGCCACGGAGGCGTGAACTTGTTGCCGCAACCGCTCCAACAGGGCATCGCGCTGGTCGGGGTGGTGACGATCGCGCAAAAGCCGGGCGAGCCGCCGCCCCAGCCGCACCCAGTCGGGCAACAAGCATTGCGGCAGCAGCGTCTTTAGTTCTTCAATCCGGGCATCAGCCATACAGGAAAGAGGACAATAGCAGAATATAGGCATGAATATAGGCATTGCGGTCTGCCGAATAATCCGGCACAACTCCGCCCCATTTTTGATTATGAATAAAGAAGCAAAAAAGTCGGATGAAGCGCAACTGCTGGAATTGCTGAAGCGGGTTCTTCCCAAGGCCACGCACGACGCGCAATTGGCCGGCAAGATTTACCAGGCGATCGAACTCGAACTCAAAGCCAAAGCCCGCGCCATCGCGTTCGAGAAGTTTTGCGGCGGAATTGAGCTGCCCAACCTTGAGCAAAAGACCGTGGCCGACGTGAAACTACAGTTGGCTGCATCGTTCGGCGACGGCGATATCACTCTCAAGTCCAACAAGAAGGAACAGAGCTTGATGGTGGAAGTGGCGCTGCCCGACGGAGGCCAGTTCAGCAGTGAAATCAAGGTCGGGCCGGCCGCGACCGCCGCCAGCGAAGAGCAGGAGTTGACCTTGAAATTTGTGCCCTTCCCCGTCTGTCTGCCGGGCGACAAAGAACTGGTCTGGCTGCTGGCCAAGCGCGAGGATATGTCGCCCGAAGAGGCGGGCATCGCGCTCTCCAAGCTGGAAGAGGAGTTTTGGGCTTCCAAATCAGGCCAGAAGCTGATCCGGGACCGCGTGGAACGCAACTTTCCTGAATTTATCGCCCGGGTGTCCGGAGGATTGTTGACCGAAGTCGGACTGAAGCGGCATTACAAAACTCCGGAGCCGCTGAAGTTGCTGCGGATGGTGCCGAAGCGTTAATGGGACATCACGATTAAGCGGCGCCTTTTAGGCTCTCATCTGAATCCTTGATCACAAAGCGGGCGCGGAGGCGCGCGACCTCGGAGGCGAGGCCCGCGAGTCGGACTGAATTCAATACCTCATTGAAATTCTTGTAGGCCGCTGGGGCTTCGTCTTTCGGATAAATGCGACAATTGGTCAGAATATCGCTCGCCATGAATTCATCGTCCACGGTCTTCTGATCAAGATCACGAATGGCAGCTTTGCGTCCCTTCGCCCGGCCGGCGCCATGGTTCACGCTGTAACAGCTCTTGTCCGCCCCCGGGTCAGCCACCATGACGCACGAGCCGGCGGTGGGGTTGCCGGGAAGCAGAATCGGATGCCCGGTCTCATAGAACGGCGTGTCCTTGAGCGCAAAGTGATTGGCCGGAAATGCGCGCGTGGCGCCTTTGCGATGCACCCAACATTCCTGGTTCGACACGATCTCGCGCCGCGCGATGTTGTGGCTGATAAAATAGACAAGAGAGCCACGCGCGCCGGGAATGATTTCCTGAAACGCTTCGAGCACGAGGGCGTTGATCAGCATGTGGTTTACGGTTGCGAAGTTCGCACCGAGAGACATATCGTCAATATAATTATCCGCCTCTGCGGTGCCGAGGGGAGCATAAACGAGTTCGCGATCGTTGCCGGGCAGCGGGATGCTCCATTGGGCGAACTTGCCCTGCAGAGTGTGAAACTGGTCGTTCGCAAGTTGATAGCCAAAACCGCGCGAACCGCAATGGGAGAGAAACGCAACGCAACCGTCCCGCAGGCCAAACACCTCCGCCGCGCGGCGGGCACGGTCGTTATCAGCGATCTGCACGGCTTCACACTCGCCAAAATGATTGCCGCCACCGTAGGAACCAAGCTGGCGAATCTTATCCTCAAATTTCGGGAATTTGCCGGTGTTGATCAGCATGTCGAGACGCACCGCAAGGTCGTCACGCTGGTTGTCGTGGCCAAGATGAAAGGCGTCTTCGCAGTGCTTGGCCCACTCCGGCGGGATGCCGAGGTCGCGGCACACATTTTCTGAGGCGCCTTCAATCGCGACGCGACGGCCGAGTTCGGCGTTCACGTTGCGGCCCTTCTTCACATTGCGCTGGCCTTTCCCTGCGCCCGTCGGGGTGCGTTCAACGATGGCATTGATGAGCGCACGGCGGACCGTTTTGTCCGCCACGGCATCCACGGGCAAATCGAGCTGGAGCAAACTCATGGAACATTTGATGTCGACACCCACCGGACCGGGATAAATATGCGTCGGCGACACCAGCACGCAGCCCACAGGAGCGCCGTAGCCGCAATGGGCATCGGGATTCAGCACGAGGTCGGTGACGCCAGGTGCTCCCCGCGAGTTGAGCGCCTGTTCAATGCACTTTTCGTCGAATGTGTCGCGGATCGCCGCGGTGCCAATAACGGTGATCGGCTTGCCGTGGTTGCCCGGCGCGGGGATAAAGCCGGTGGCTTCGCCCGTGGGCTGGATGACCGGCATCGTTGTTTCTGTGCTCATAGTTTTGTTTTCCAAATGTTTTCCCAAATAAACGGCGCGACAAGTTTTTGCCGAAACAATCGCTCTACCACTGAGCTACGACCCCGTCTGCTGGAGCCGGCGGGATTCGAACCCGCGACCGATGTAGTTCCAACGGCATTCGCGCCGAAATCTTCATTCTCTTCAACCGACCAAAAAGCGCGACGGCAAGAATTAGGGAAACGTTTTTCCGCTGCTCTACCACTGAGCTACTCCGGTCATTGTTGACCGGAGGCCGGATTCGAACCGGCGACCAACGGATTATATGTAGTTTCCCCGGCATTCGTCGCGAAATATCTGTGACGACAAGATTGATGAAACGTATTAAACGCGCTCTACCGTTGAGCTATGGCCCCGTCTGCTGGAGCCACCGGGATTCGAACCCGGAACCTCGTCCTCTTTAAGGATGTAGTTCCACCGGCATTCGTCACAAAATCTGACTGCAAAAATGGCGACAAGGTTTGATGAGAATTCTCGACCGGCCTCGCGGCCGGACGGGCGGAATTCGAATCCGCTGGTTGCCAATGTATTCCCACCTGCATTCGCCATAAAATTTCAAGAAGCAGCGCGACAATAGGGTGCAAGACAATTGCTGAGCTATTCCGTTTGCATGGAACCGGGATATGAACCCGGGCCTTCTGGCTTTGGGCCAGACGCTCTACCTGTAGTCCTGCGGGCATTCCCGCCGCTTCAAAGGAACGGGCGACAACAGTTGGTACGACACAACTTCCATTGACTGCGACCTGAGACAGGCTCGTTTGGCCGCAAACGGGACGATGGCCCGCTTTACTGGAGGTAGATATGTAGTCCTGCTGGCATTCGCCATTCCAAATTATCAAAGATCAAAATTCAATTCTTACCGTGCAACGCGGGCCGACAAGTTTTTGCCGAGACTTTACAGTTTTGATGTAGTCCCAGGCGGCATTCGACCCGCAAAATCATTTCCATCCCGGCCCGGCCACGTCCCAATTGACGCGGCCGGGCAAACTTCCTGGCGTCCGCTCACAACGTGAGCGAATCGATTTCACCGACCCAATGATCGGCGCCGAGGCGGCGGTCGGCAAAGGCCGCGATGACTTGAAACACCTGGTCGGAAAATCCGCCAATGTTCAAAATGTCCTCACGTTCAGCCGCCTGCACCGTGGCGTAAGGCTGGATGTCAATGCACACCAACCGCGCCTGCGGATTGAACCGCTTGAACACCGACCATTCGCGCATCGTCTCGGTGCCACGGCCACCCTTGGCATCAACCCACGACTGGTTGTCGGAGACGACCACCACAACGTCGCCCTTCGCCTGCCGCTTGTTCAACCAGGCGAGCGGGGCGCTGCAGTTGGTTCCACCTCCGCCAATTGCCGCGAGTTTCTGCGCGTTGGTCATCACGCTGTCACGGCCGTTCAAGTTCACATTCACGACATTGTTCTCAAACGGCAACACTTCCGCCTGCGGATTCTGCCGCAGGATGGAAGCCGCCACCAACGCGGCCACATCAATGCACCGCACGGCGGTGGTCGCCCCCACCCGGTGACCGGTTACGGGCGTACCCATGGAGCCAGACACGTCCGGGCAGACATACACCTTGCCGGTCATGCGGGGCACGTTTTGCGTCGCCACTTCCATTGCGTCCTGGAGCGCGTCGCGCACCAAGGTCGGCACGTCGGCGCCAGCCGACTTGAAGGCCGCGAGCAGCTGATACGGAAACACGCGAGCGCGTTTCACGGCATCAGCGTTAGCCAGCCGATTGGCGATCGTTTTCACCATCGCCTGATCCTCGAACACACCGTGACGGGCAAAGGTGTTCAGATTCATCCGCGTCATTTGCCACGGCGCGTTTTTCGCGATGGCCGTCCATTCCGCCTTACCGAGGTCCAAGGCAGTCAGCATTTGAAACGGCACATCAGGCACGACATCACGCTGACCAGCCTTAAACGCCTCAAACTGTTTCACAATTTCCGGCAGCGCCTCAGCGTTGTGCTTCCGCCCGATCAAATATCCATAGAGCGCTTCGCGAGACGGGTTGGCGGGTTTCGAGTGAACCATCTTGATGAGGTCCGCCAAAGATGGATCGTTACCGACCGACGCACGAAACACCTGCTCATCCGTGCGCGACGCCAACCAGCGCTGCGCAAGTTTCTTCGGAACCGTGCCGAGAGACTTCCGGCCGGCCACACCGGAGCGGAGGACCTGCACGAAATTGCGCAGCATCTTTCCGTCATCGACCACGCGGTCAAACACAGTGCGGAGCAATTGTGGATTCTTAACTGACAGCACCGCGCAGAGCACCACAGGCATATCCTTCATTAAGCCGTGTTGCCGGGAATAAACCGCCGTCTTGGCGAGGAACTCGGCATCAACCCGGGCGGCCAAGGTCAGGACCTTTTGGAGCTGATCATCCGCCGAGGCGTAATAGGTCGAGTTCATGCAACCGGTCATGGCATATTGGGCGAGACCTTGCTTCGCCGGGAGGGTGTAGGCCGGCCCACCCGCCTCGTTGACGGTATTGGTCTTCGGGACAAGCGCCCCGCGCAGGGATTGGAACAAAATTTTGTTGGCCATAATGTTTCTTTCGTTAAATTCTGCTATTTCCTATCGCAGGCCTTGTGCCAACCAAAATGCGGGCTGTTTACGTGGTGCATAAAGTGCTTAATACAAGGTTGTTAGATGGCTTTTTGAAGTCGTTTTGGTTTTGGTTTGCCTACTTGATATACTAGCGGATATTCTAACACACAGGAATAAATGCTATGAATCCAAAGAAGCAGGTTGTATTCGGTTTGTTGGGCACCGTGTTGGACTCTGGCTTTCACCAGGAACGTTGGAACAAGTGGCGTCCGACGATATCCCTGTGCAAGCAGGCGGAGCTTCCGATTGATCGGTTTGAACTGATTTACGATCCGAAGTTCAAGGACATGGCCGGATTAATCATGGCCGACATTCCCCGCGTCTCTCCGAATTCGGAGGTGAAGGGCACGCCGCAGCCTTTGCTTGATCCGTGGGATTTCGAGGAGGTCTATGCCGCATTGCATGATTTTGCGCGCAGCTACGAATTCAAACCTGACACGGAAGATTATCTTGTCCATATCACCACCGGCTCGCACGTGCAGCAGATATGCCTGTTCCTGTTGACGGAATCGCGCCACTTCCCCGGACGCCTGGTGCAGACCTCGCCGGCCGACGCCAAACGCCGCGGGCCGGATGGCAAATTCGCCATCATTGACCTCGACCTCTCGAAATATGACCGTCTGGCCTCGCGGTTCGGCACAGAGCAGAAAGAGGCGCGGACGTTCCTCAAATCCGGTATCGCCACTCGCAATGAACGCTTCAACCAGCTCATTGAACAGATCGAGCATGTGGCGATTCATGCCAAAGAGCCGATTCTTCTGACCGGCCCCACGGGCGCGGGAAAGTCCCAACTGGCGCGGCGCATCTATGAACTCAAAAAATCCCGCCACCAAATCACGGGGCCGTTCGTGGAAGTGAACTGTGCGACCTTGCGCGGTGACGCCGCCATGTCAGCCCTTTTTGGACATGTCAAAGGAGCGTTTACCGGCGCCGTCAAAGACCGGCCAGGGTTGCTGCGCGCGGCCGACGGAGGCCTTCTTTTCCTTGATGAAGTCGCTGAATTGGGCGTCGACGAACAAGCCATGCTGTTGCGCGCGCTGGAAGAAAAACGCTTTTTGCCGTTTGGCGGCGACGTTGAAGCCAGCAGCAATTTCCAATTGATCGCCGGCACGAATCGTGACCTGCAACTTGCCGTGCGGGACGGCCGTTTTCGCGAAGACCTTCTTGCCCGGACAAACCTATGGACCTTTCATCTGCCTGGTCTGCGGCAGCGTCCAGAGGACATCGAGCCGAATCTTGATTACGAACTGGAACAATTTGCGCGCAAGAACAGCCTGCGCATCACGATGAGCAAAGAAGTGCGCGAGGAGTTTTTGAAGTTCGCCCAATCGCCGGCAGCAAAGTGGTCCGCCAATTTCCGCGACTTGAATGCCTGCATCACCCGCATGGCCACCTTGTCACCGGGAGGACGCATCACCGCTCCTGCGCTGATGGAGGAAATCAAGCGGTTGGAGGCTGGCTGGTCAGCGCCGATTGCTGAAGGCGATCATCTTGCAACGCTGGCGGCGGTGCTCAATGACAAGGCAACGGAGAAGCTCGACCTATTTGACCAGGCACAGCTCGCCTTCGTCATCCATATTTGCCGTGAATCCGCCACTCTTTCCGACGCTGGACGCAGGCTGTTCGCCGCCACGCGGGAAAATCGCAAAACAGCCAACGATGCAGATCGACTCCGCAAGTATCTCTCCCGCTTCGGGCTTGATTGGCAGACGGTGAGACCGGCGGAGCATGTCTGATCCTCGGTTATTGAGATTGCCTTGGATTTCAAGCGGGTTGGATTTCGGCATTTCGATTTTCTCGGTTTGATGAACTCAGTAATTCATCAACTCCTCCAAGCCAACAAGTTCGCAATTGGCTTCCGCCAAGCGAGCAATCTTGTGATCGTAAATCGGCGGTCGTGGCGCTGTTGGAATTTTTACCGTCGGACGACGCCCAACTAGTCGGGAAATCTCCGCGAAGGCAATCGTTGCAACCAGCCGGTAGTGATAGGTGAAATCGGTGGCCGGAAGTTGGAGATGCACGAACTCTACCTGGCGGCCAAATCGAGCCCAATCCTCCCCCCTGGTTTCACCTCGGCTCTCAGCCGGCCAAGAACCGAGCGCTCAGAGCCTGGGCAACGCTTCCGTTTGGAACTTCTGGTCAAGTTCGACGAACGCGGGGTGCCCGTTCGGCCAGAAGGAAGCGCGCTTGGTCGGTTTGGGAAACAGATGCGAATCGAACCGCAGCAACCGGTGCATTTGGTGAAAGGCGAGGCCATCCAT
>DATKFW010000086.1:0-21567 GCA_035511075.1 Vulcanimicrobiaceae bacterium | reverse complement strand
TGAGATGCTCACCGGCGAAGTGCCGATGGGCCGGTTCGAGCCGCCGTCGAAAAGGGTGCAAGTGGACGTGCGGCTGGATGAAGTGGTTTTGCGCGCCTTGGAACGCGAACCGGCACGGCGTTATCAGCAGGCCAGCGAGGTGAAGAGCAACGTGGAAACGATCACATCGACGCCGCCGACAGCTCCTGCTGCCGCGCCTGTCGCCCCAGCGCCGGCGCAGGAATTTCCGGCGCGCTTCCCGATGTCCGACTTCATTTCGCTTGGCGGGTTTCTCCTGGCCCTGTGGTTCGCGGTCGTCACCGCGGATTACATGCATTCGCTGGGGATGGTGGTGTTTACCGCGATTCTCGTGACTGGCGCATTCGAATTCTCCGCGCGTTTGCAGATTCAGAAATCGCGGGAAAAAGGATTGTGGCCGCAGTTGGGCGAGCTTCCGACCGTTGAACACGTAAAGCGCCTCGCACAAGCGGGGGAGAGGAAACTGGCCATCAAGCTATATCGCCAGATCCATGGCGGGTCATCGGCCGATGCGAAAGCGGCGATCGAAAACCTGGTCTCGGACTCGCTCCGAACAACCGCTCCGGCCCCAATACAAACGGCCCCCGCGCGGTTTCCTTACTCGGACATATTCGCGGTTTCGTTGTATCTCGTGGCGCTGTCCACTACATACTTGGCCGGGCAAGCCGTACCTTCCGTCGGCGCGTTACTGTGGCTGGCAATTATTTTAGTTGGCGCACGTCAACTCACTTCCCGTTCGCAGATTCAAAAATCGCGGGAAAAGGGACTGTGGCCCCAGGTGGGCGAGGTTGGGACACTCGAACACGTCAAACGCATGGCTCAAGCGGATGAAAAGGTTCTGGCCATCAAGCTTTATCGCCAGATTCACGGCGCCTCGTTGGCGGATGCGAAAGCGGCGGTGGAAAAACTGGCCAGCCAAGCCAAGGTCAAAGCGGAGTCACCCACCTCGACGCCGCCGACGGCTCCTGCGGCGGCGCCGGAATCAGTCCAAGCCCGGCGATTGCCCGGCTTTGTCGCGTATTTCCTCAAACCCTCCCGCGCCTGGGCGTTTGTCTGCGTCGTCGGCGTCTTCACGGGGTTTGCGCCGGACTGGGCCTACACGACTCGGTATTGGGGAGTGTGGGCTTCGGACGACGCCACTGCCCCCGCTCAAGTGCTTAAGGTGGCGGCCGACAGCCCCGCCGAACAATCAGGGTTCAGGGTGGGCGACGTGGTCAAGGAGCCGGCGACCTTTGCCAGCTTCTCGCAGAAGTGGGACCGAGTGAAGCAGGGGGAAAACGAGAAGTTCACGGTGCAGCGTGGAGGGAAGGATGTTACGATCAAGGCCAGCGCCGGGGAGAACCAAATCGCGGTCGTATGGTATGCGAACCTATGGTACCCGGTCGCCGGGGCGCTGTTCATCTTCGTGGGCATCATCGTGTTCGCGACAGGGCCGGTCGTGCCGCCTCCGCTTTGGCGTTCCATATTGGTGGCAATCGCCGGATTGGGGATCGCCGTGGGTTTTGCGGTGGCTGTGGCCGGGGACAGCGTTTTCCCGCGGTTCCCCGTTTACGAGCGGTGGATCTTTGTTCCGACACGCAACCAGTGGTGCGGCCTGCAAGGGTTGTTCGGCATGGCGGCGGCTGTCGCGGTGACAATTCTCGGCGCGGCCGAAATTCGGCAACGCGTGAGAAAACCGCCGCCGCAGCCCGGATCGGCAAGGTGACGCATTCGTATGAAGACAATACGACTCTGCAATCAATGCCTGCAGCCGCTGCCTGAAAACGCCGCCGAAGGGCTTTGCCCGCAATGTCTGGCCCGCGTCGCCCTGGCCGACAGCGCGGTTGCCGGCCAATCCCCGGAACTAGTTTCCTTGCCGCTTTCCGCCGGCGCTTCGTCGCCGTGCCGCGTGCGCTACTTCGGCGACTACGAATTGCAGGAGGAGATCGCGCGCGGCGGCATGGGAGTGGTCTGGAAGGCCCGGCAATCGAGCCTGAACCGCACCGTGGCGCTGAAAATGATTCTCGCCGGAAAACTCGCCGGCGACGCCGAGGTGCAGCGGTTCCATCGCGAGGCCGAGGCGGCGGCAAATTTGCAGCATCCCAATATCGTGGCCATCCACGAGGTCGGAGAGCACGACGGGCAACATTATTATTCGATGGATTACGTTGCGGGGCGCGACCTAGGCGCCTTGGTGCGCGAAGGCGGCCCGCTGCGGGCCGCGCGCGCGGCGGAGTGTTTGAAGACCATTGCCGAGGCGGTCCATTTCGCGCATCAGCGCGGCACGCTGCACCGTGATTTGAAGCCGCAGAACGTGCTGATGGACGCCGCCGGGGTTCCACGCATTACGGATTTTGGCCTTGCCAAATTCATCGAGCGCGATGAGAGCCTGACGCAGACCGGCGCGGCAATGGGCAGCCCCAGCTACATGCCGCCGGAGCAGGCGGCGGGCCGCCTCGACCAAGTCGGACCGCACAGCGACGTTTATGCGCTGGGCGCGATCCTCTACGAACTGTTGACCGGCCGGCCGCCCTTTCGCGCTGAAACCGCAGTGGCCACGATGCGCCAGGTGATGGAATCCGAGCCGGTCGCGCCTCGCAAGCTCAACGCCGCCGTGCCGCCCGACTTGGAGACGATCTGCCTGAAGTGCCTGGAAAAAAATCCCGCCCGCCGCTATCACTCCGCGCGCGCGCTGGCCGACGATTTGGGCCGCTTCCTCAATCACGAGCCGATCCAGGCGATCCCCGTAACCTCCGTCCGCAAAGCCGAGAGTTGGGTGCGCCGACATCCCTGGACGTTGATGGCCGCGGTTTCGTTGGTTGCGATGGTCCTCCTCGGTTTGCTTTACTGGCAATATGAACGGGTGAAGTTCCTGGAGTACCGGCCATCGCCGACGGACCTGGCCTTTGGCAAGCCCGGTTGGCGGGCGCGGGAACTCAAGGTGTGGGAGAAATACAACGTCGATATGTGGGTGATCATTGTGTATGCCCTTTCGATTTTTCGACCCTCTCTGCGCCGCCCCTGGTTGATTCGCGCGGCAAGCTCGCTCCGTGCCGTGGCCATTTCCCGGCCGTTTGCGCGGGGAAAGAGAGATTGGAAGCAGGTCTTCAACCCGCCAACCGAGTTGAAGGCTGACAAGCCGGTGAACCAGACTTTGCGCGTCGTTTGCGGGTTGATTGGCGTGGCGGGGCTGGGATTCAGCGTGCTCTACCTGGCAAAGATCATTCAGGCCGCTGTGTGGGAAGACACACTCAATATCCCTTCGTCGATGATGGCGTATTCAGGTTTCGTTTGCAACCTGATGCTGCTGTTCCGGGTGGTGCGGGACTACCAGAAATTTGTCCATGGCGGGCCGATCCGGGCCTTGACTCCCGAGCAGAGCCAATCGTTGCGCCAGGCGATATTCGACAATGACATCCAGGGCGCCGCCAAACTGTATCGCCAGGCGATTCCCGAGGTCTCGCGGGATGAATCCTTCGACTTCGTGGCAAAGCTCTCTGTCGAACTGAAGGCAAGAGAGCCGGAGAAATTCTCCCCACCCGTCAAGATTTGGGCCCTCAATTGGCGGGCGATGGGCCTTTGTCTGGCAATCGAGCTTATCGTTATTGTGTTTGCCTGCAATTCCAGGTTTACCATTTTTTACCATGCGCCGACGAAGGAATTGTTGGGTTTAGCCAGCGGATTTCTGTTGGGCGCGGGCATTGCTTTATCATTTCGTCTGAGGAGCTATCCGAAGAGATTCCTGGTCATCCTGTCGTGCATTTTGGTTGGAGCTTTGGCGACGTCAGAGTTCTACGCCGGCAACATCTACTTCACGGGTCTTCCTCTGGGCGCCCTCATGATCGTGTGCGGCTTCACCCGCAAACGGCGCAAATCCACAAAAAGCATCCACACCCCCGCCGATGTTTCTCCGGCGCCCTGACGACGCAGGGACCGCGCAAGGGCCGCAAAATCATTCATCGGGCGCGCAATGGACGGTGGACAATGCGGCCCGGATTTTATAGGGTTCGGTCACGTGAGCAATGCCGCGCATAACCCGCCCGCGATGGAACGCGCCCAACGGGTCGTTTCCATCGATGCCTTGCGCGGGTTGGTGATGTTCACGATGATTTTTGTCAACGACCTGGCCGGCGTATCGCCCAAGACGGTTCCCGACTGGATGCGGCATTTTCACGGGCGCAGCGGAATGACATTCGTGGACCTCGTCTTCCCGGCGTTCCTGTTTATTGTGGGCATGTCCATCCCGTTCGCGCTGGGCGGCCGGTTGCGCGAGGGTGAACCGACGGGGAAACCTCTTTTCCATATCGTGGTCCGCACGCTTGCCCTGCTGACAATCGGCATCCTCATGGTCAACGACGAAACGCCCGGCCATGATATGACGGGATTGTCGCCCGACGTGTGGGCGATCCTGATGTTTCTATCGGCCATGTTTGCCTTCTGCTCGATTTCCGTCCCGACGGCGTCAAAACAAACTTCGCGAACGGTGACTTTGCTGGTCCGTGTGATCGGGATTGCAGGGTTGCTGACGCTGGCGTTTATGTTTAGGGGCGAGCACGGAGAGCGCATCATCACTTTGTCTCCGTTTGCCATTCACACGGTTTGGTATGGCATCCTCGGATTGATTGCGTGGGCCTATCTGGTCGGGTCGATTGTCTTCCTTTTGTTTCGGACCAACGCGCTGGCGCTGCTGGGATGCGTGGTGTTGCTGCTGGCACTTTATCCTGCTGATCAGACTGGCGCTTTCGACGAATTCTGGCTCGGCCGCTACGTTGGCATCGGTGGAACGCTTGGGTCGCTACCGTCCATCACCGTGGCCGGGATGTTGCTGGCCTCGGTGCTGGTTCCGGCCGGAAGGGTAAAACTGGCGGGCAGAATTCGTTTCGCGATCCTGTTCATCCTCGGATTTGCCGCCGCCGCGCTGCTGCTCAACGGTCTTTACGGCATCAACAAGAACGAGGCGACCCCTTCGTGGTGCCTCTGGGCGTGCGCGATCACGGCGTCAGGCTGGCTGGTCTTTCACGCGCTTTCCGACCTGGGCCCGGTGCATCCCGTGGCGAAAATCCTGGCAGTGGCCGGCGAGAACGTATTGCTGGCCTATTTGATTTCCGAAATGCTGCCCTCCGCGATGGAATTATTTCATCTTGACGACGCGTATTCCAGCCTGGCGGAACACGGTCTGGCCTCGGCCGTGGCCCGTTCCGCGGCGTGCGCCGCACTCATCCTTCTTGCGACCGCTGGTTTGAACCGCGCCGGATTCCGGCTCAAACTGTGACGGTTCCGAAAAGTCTTTTCGCGCGGCGCATTTTGGGCGAGAAATGACGGGTGCAAGCGCGCTTTGTGCTCGGTCCGGCCGGGACGGGAAAAACATTCCTGTGCCTTGCGGAAATCCGGGAGGCGTTGCGGACCGGGGCGTCGGGTCCACCGCTGATCCTGCTGGCGCCGCGACAAGCGACCTTCCAACTGGAACGACAGCTCCTGGCCGACCCGGAGTTGCAGGGCTACACCCGGTTGCAGATTCTTTCGTTCGAACGGCTGGCGGCCTTTGTCCTGGAGCAATCGGGCGGGCCGATCCCGCCGTTGCTGAGCGAGGACGGCCGGTCGATGGTGCTCCACGCGCTGCTGGGTAGGCGGCGCAAAGACCTCGAAATCTTCCACGCCAGCGCGGGACTGGCCGGCTTCGCCCGGCAACTGAGCGTGGAATTGCGCGAGTTGCAGCGGCGGCGGCTCTCACCCGATTCTCTCCGCGCGCTGTCCGCGCGACCCGACCTGGGGGAGGCGCTGCGGCGGAAACTGCGCGATCTTTCATTATTATTGACGGACTATCTTGAGTGGCTTCGTGAACACGAATTGCAGGATGCCGATTGTCTCCTCGACCTGGCGGCGGACGCGCTCAAACGCTCCGACACACCGCTCCTGGCCGGCAATCTATGGCTGGATGGCTTTGCGGAAATGACGCCGCAGGAGTTGGATTTGCTTGCCGCCATGGCGCCGCGCTGCAAGGAATTGACTCTGGCCTTTTGCCTGGAAGACATTCCCGCAAAGACGCCGCCGTCCTGGTTGTCCATCTGGACTGGCCTCGAAAAAACATTCCGCCAATGCCGGGCGACGTTGTCCGCCGTCCCCGGCGCCACGCTGAGCACGGAAATTTTGCCGCGGCAACAGCGGGGCCGATTCAAAGACAGTCCCGCTCTGCGCCATTTGGAGGCCAAGTGGACGCAGCCGACCGATTTTGAGGGCGGCGCGCCGGGCGAATCGTTGCGCGCCGTGGTTTGCGGGACGCCCGCATCCGAAGCCGTCCTGGCGGCCCGGGAGATTCTGCGCTTTGTCCGGGCGGGCGGACGCTTCCGCGAAATCGCGGTGCTGCTGCGCGCGATGGAGGCCCACCAGGATTCCTTGCGCCGCGTTTTCTCGCGCTATGAGATTCCCTTTTTTATGGATCGGCGCGAGAAGGTGGCGCAACACCCGCTGGCCGAATTGACACGCAGCGTTTTGCGCGCCGCCGCGTTTGGCTGGCGGCATGACGATTGGTTCGGCGCGCTCAAAACGGGCCTGGTCGCGCCCGAAGAAGAAGACATCGACCGATTGGAAAACGAGGCGCTCTTGCGAGGCTGGACGGGCGAAGCCTGGTTTGCGCCTTTGCCGACGGACAACCTGAAATCCGATTGGCCCGAGCGATTGCGCAGGAAATGGATCGGGCCGTTTGCAAAATTCCGCGGCGTCATTCGTCCAAACGGACCGGAATTGGCCCAGGCCATGCGGCAATTGTGGCTCGACTTGAACGTGGAAAAAACGCTGGAGGATTGGAGCGGCGCGGAGGGAAAGGACGGGGCCGTCCACGGGACGGTCTGGCGGCAGATGCAGGCGTGGCTGGACGATCTGGCCCTGGCCTTTGACACGGAAGCGATGCCCCTGCGCGATTGGCTGCCGATTTTGGAGGCGGGCCTGGCGGAACTGAGTGTTGGCGTCATTCCACCGGCGCTGGACCAGGTGTTGATCGGAACCATTGACCGGTCGCGCAACCCGGATTTAAAGCTGGTGATCCTGCTGGGTGTCAACGAAACGGTGTTCCCCGCGACGCCCCCGGAAGGAAGCCTGCTCAACGAGTCGGACCGCGAAGAATTGGGCCGGCACGAAATCCGGCTTGGACACAGCCGGCGCGAATTTTTGAGCCGGGAACGGTTTTTTGGTTACATCGCCTGCACGCGGTCGCGGCAACGCCTGGTGGTCGCCTGCGCGGAGCGGAACAATGACGGGCAGCCGCTAAATCCGTCGCCCTTTTTTTCGCATCTCAGGAGCCTTTTTTCCAATCTGCAAGTTGAGAAATTCAGCGGGCCGGACTGGACCCGGGCCGAACACCTGTGCGAATTGTCCGGTCAATTGGCGCGCGCGGGCCGGCGCGGACCGCTGCTGACCGAACTGCTCAGCCGCCCCGCCTTCGCCGCGTTGCGCGAACGGATCGCCACCGCGCCGGCATCCGCCCAGGACGAACGGCTGGCTCCCGAAATCACCGCGCAGCTTTATGGCCCGGCGCTGCAGACTTCGGTGAGTCGTCTGGAGGAATTTGCGGCCTGCTCGTTCAAGTTTTTTGTACATTCAGGTTTGCGCGCCGAGGAACGGAAGCGATTCGAACTGGACGCGCGGGAACGCGGCAGTTTCCAGCACGAGGCGCTGGCGATCTTCCATCGTCAATTGCGCGACCAAAACAAGAACTGGCGCGATATCACGCCTGCCGAGGCTCGACAGCGCATCAAGGATTGCGTGAGTCAATTGCTGCCGCAATTCCACGAGGGCCTGCTTGCCGCCAGCGGGAAATCGCGCTTTGCCGCGCGCGTGGTCGGGGAAACCCTTCAGGATTTTGTCGCCGCCACCGTCGAGTGGATGGCCCATTACCAGTTTGATCCGCGCGAATCCGAGTTGGGATTCGGGTTCGATGACGGCAAATTGCCGGCGTGGAACCTGGACCTCGGACAGGGCCGCCGGCTGATCCTTCGGGGAAAAATCGACCGCGTTGATCTGCGGCGCGAGGGCGGCGACGAAGAGGCCCTGGCCGTGGTCATTGATTACAAATCAGGCGCGCTCAAGCTGGAAGACATCCTGATGGAGAACGGACTGCAATTGCAACTGGCGGCCTATCTGGCCTTGCTGCGGCGTCTGGACGACGCGCGCAAGCACTTCGGCGTCGGGCGCATTGTCCCGGCGGGGGTATTCTATGTCAACTTGCGCGGGCAAACGGAGAGCGGCAAAAACCGGACAAGCGTGCTGGAAACGCGCGAGCAATTCCGGCAGAAACGCCACCAGCACCTGGGCCGGTTCGACGGGGCGGCGCTCCCGTTTCTTGACAGCCGCGGCGCAAGCGAGGGCGCGCAATTTAAATTCAGGCTCAAGAAGGACGGAGCGCCGCACGGCAGCAACACAGACCTGCTGCGGACGGAGGATTTCCGGCGATTGCTGGACCACGTCGAGGCTGAACTGGTGCGGATGGGACGTGAGATTTACGACGGCGTCATCGCGCCCAACCCCTATCAGAAGGGCGACAAAGTGGCCTGCGACAATTGCGACTACAAGAGCATCTGCCGCTTCGATCCGTGGACGCAGCCCTACCGGGTTTTGAGAGCGGCGCGCCGCGAAGCCGTCGAGGCCGAAGAATGACTCCCATTGGCCCAAAAAAGGCTCCGACTTGTCCGGAGTATTCAGCCACAGGGAGTGGTGCCCCCGCCCGGAATTGAACCGGGATCTGCCACTTAGGAGGCGGCAGCTCTATCCATTTGAGCTACGGGAGCGAGCCGTTGCGCGTGTTCAGGGTAACAATTCAGGCGGTTTTGACAAGCAACCGCCGCGCCAGGGGAAATTCTCGCTGTCAAACTAATTGTCAATGGCGCCGGCTTCTCCGCCATCGGCCGGACGCTTCCGCCCCGTGAAGTCGTAGAGGAACGGCCCGTCGAATTCCCACGCGCAGAGTTCGTCGATCGTCGTCTTTGCGTCGGCCAGCGTGCCGCGGGCGATGCGCATGAAGTCGATCACACCATCCAGATTGTGGCCCTGCGGCGTGCCGCCCACGTAGAGATCGGCCTCGTTGGCCAGCGAGGCTTCCGCGCCCAGGCCCGGTCCGCTGGCGTCCTTTTTGCCGTCGATGTAGATCGTGAAGGTTTCACCCTTTCGGTCCGCCTCGGCGATGACGTGATGCCACTGGCCGTCGTTGACGGCAGCGTGGCTGGTGAGGGTCGCCTTGGCGCCAGCCGTCTGCGCCGCCAGGGTCACGCCTCCCGCCTCATTGACGCGCAGGGCGAACCCGGCTTCAGCCATCTTTTGGATCAGCGTTGCATCGGTCTGACCGGGCGCCGTCTTGAAGTAAGCCTCGATCAAGAAGTTGGAGGTGTAGATCTGCGGGTTACTCAGGTCCGCTCCACTGACGATGCGCTCCTTGCCGCCGCTCTGGTTGGGCATGGTGACCGGGCGGTCGATGTCCTGGTTGCTGAGCACGGCGAACTGGTCGCGCCCATTAAAGCGCAGGGCGCCGGTGGTCCAGTTCTCCAGCGGGCCGGCCTCGAAATCCTTTAGCGTCCCGTTGACGCCCTTGAGAGGATACGTGGGAAAAGTGTAGTAATTGTCGCGCCCGGTGTAGTACGGGGACATGCACCAATGTTCGTCAAGAATCCGCGTCGGATCGCCGGGAATGGGGTAGAAATTCCATTCGGCGACCGTCTCGTAGAGGCTCCATGGCACGAACACCTTCGCGCCCAACGCGCGGGCCGCCGAGCTGCTGGACGGCCGAAAATCGTGAGCGGACGGATCGCGCAACGGCGATTGATCAGCCATGACTCCCACTGTCGCGGCCAGCGGTTTGTAGCTTTCCAGGGCTTCGCGGAATGCCTGTAGCGTCCTGTGCCAACGTCCGGAAGGCTCAAAGACACCGAAGCTCTCCCCCGAATCGTAGAAGACGTTGCGCGCGTAGGCGTCGGTGTCTATGGCGAACTGGTTGTGGCGCGGACCGGCGTCGGCCTCGTTGCCGGCGGCCTCGGTATCGGCGGGATCGGCATCGCGGAAGACGCGCAGGCCCATGCTCTGCCAGATGTTGCCCAGGAATTTGTCGCGCCCGGCCTGAGGCTCCTGGCGACGCGAGCCGCGCACGAAATTATAGATGGTGTTATTGAAAAAGGTATTCTGATAACTGATGATCTCCTGGAAGGCCGACGTGTTGGCCAGCTTGTCGGCCGGACCTTTGGACTTGCCCCAGGCGATGTTATTGAAGTGGTAGTTTTTGAAACCGCCGTCCAGATAAAAGGCGTGGCCGAAGCGGTCCTCCTTATTGGGGCTTAACACGTGGTCCCAATTGCGGTAGCCGCCGGGATTGCCCGAAATATTGTCATAAACGTATGCCGGCCCCCCCTGCCATGTCTCGATGCCGCCGAAATCGTCCACGTTTATGAGCGAATCGACCACTTTGTTGTGGTGAATGAGAATGCGGGTGAAAGGGCGGTCGGTGGCTGCGCCGCTCGCCTTGGCGCCATGAACGTCGATCCCCTGCGCGCAAATCCGATCGCAGAAATTCCCCGCCACCTCGAGCGTCTCGGCGTATTCGACCTCCAACGCCTCGCCCTGGCTGAAAAGATCGGGGCGCATGCCGATGTGGTCGAATTTGTTCCGCATCACGCGCACGTCGTAGAGGCGGCCCATCGGCGGGGCGAAGTCCCCATAGGTCGAGCTGTCCCCGATTTCCACGCCTCCCGAGTCCGCGTCGGAGAAGACGTTGTCGTCCACCACCACTTTGTCGATGGCATCATGGCGGCCCACGGCTTTGAGGCGGACGCCCTTGTGGACGTGCTCGAAGACGCAGTGAGTAACCTCGATGTTCGTGCCGCTGCCCAAGAGGCGCACGCAGCCGGGCTGGACGTCGATGCTCTCATGTGAAACCCAGTAAGGCGCGGCTGTAATGTTCCAGTAAACGTTGGGGAAGCGAAAAGTGATGCCGCTGATATGCACGTGGCTCATGCCCGAGCTGTCGATCATGTGGATGCGCTTCGCCACCTCGACTCGCGCGGTGTTCGGGTCCTGGTCGCCGGGCAGGCGGATGTAAAGCCGGCCGCCGTTTCCCCTCTTGTCAAACCAAAACTCCCCTGGGCTGTCGAGGTACTGGGGCTTGTCTTCCAGGAAAAAGCGGCAGCCGCGAATGATCTTGTAGGACGGCGCCCCGCCCCATTGCCCAGGGAAGACCAGTGAGCCGTTCGTGCGGTCCACTGCCAGGACACCGGCTGGGAACGGGTTGCCCATCACCCATCCCTTGGTGGTCCAAAGGATGGCGCCCTCGTAGTAATCCTGAGGCTTGCTCTCGTTGATGTCATCCTTGTCGAACGCCAGATGCCGCTGCTCTCCGTTAATCATGGCGAAATTGTCAAACGGTTTGTCGGGGTTCTTCCATGTCCACCATTGGCTCTGGATGTCGTCCAGGTCGGTGATCGTCCAGTTCGGCGTGCGGGCCAGCGGAATACGCGTCACGACGCCGTCCTGCTTGCCGACGGTCCAGACAACGCGCGGCGCCCAGTCGAGGTCCGCGTACCAGACCTTCTCGGGTTCCGGGATGAGATTGTTGTCGGCGCCCTTCTTCCAACCGGTGACTATCTCCGAACCGCAGATGACCGCCGGGCCTTCGCCCCACGACGGGTCACGGGTCAAAATAATGGGGGCGTCCGCGGTGCCCGACTCATTCGCGTTCATCTCGCCGCGGTAATTCACGCCCTGCTTGAAGACATAGGTGTGCGTCCCCTTGCAGGTCGCCGCGTTGCCGTCGGCGTTGGGATCCCAGGGGTGGTGCTTCCAGGGCGTCTCCTTCGCGCGGCCCTCGTTGCCGTCGTTGCCGCCCTCGAAATCGATGTAGCGGATCGACCCGCCCGGCTTGTATTCGAAGTCCTTCGGCGTCCACTCCAGGTCGCCGCTCGGCAACACCTTCGCGTGCGGCTCCTGCCAGGACCACCGGGCGGCGTTCTGGGCATTCACCGCGCCGCGCGACGCAATCAGCAGGGCCAGCATTGCCGCGATCCTGCCCGCCAGATTAGCCGTGGCTTCACGTGTCATTTTTTGCCTTGCGTGTAATGTATTGAAAATACGTGGTTGTACGCGGGAATCGATCAGTTCCGGCCACAGCACGAACCGTCGGGACTATGCACATGTTCGATCTCGGCGCGCCGGCTGGCGGGCGGAGTTCGCAGCGTTTGGAGCAGAACGAAAACCGTCCCAACCGGCAAATAAACGGGCGTCAATAATGCCGTCATCAAGGCGAACCCGATTCTTCTGAAGGACCCTGGGCCCACCCCGATATGACGAAATTCGCCCGGTCGGGAGGTAAACGGCGCGAACCAGAGTTTGGCAAAGAGCTTCCACGATTCCCAAAAACGGTCCGACCACGACGGTTCCGCTGAAGCTGACGCCGCCACGGGCGCTGGTTGGGCGTCGGGCAGATAAACAAACGTATTGACACGCCCGATGTCCTCGTAATCCTCCTCGCTGTGGCTCAATTGAATTTTTTCCGGAAATTCCAGGTCGCGCCGCGCTGATTCGGTGAGAAGGAGGTATTGATCGGCCTTCAGAGAATTCTTGAGCAAGCGATGAACCAGGATGACATCCACGCCCGCAAGTTCGACAAAATTGTAGATTCGATGGAACAAAGCCTCGCCGCTGTGGACGACGATTTTGATCCGAAGGGTTCCGATGTGAGTGCAGGCGTGGCAGTCGCAGCGAGTTGACCGGCTTAACTCGCCAATTTTTTGGCTGAACATGTCAAAGAGCGCCAGCAGATTTCCCCCGATTTTCTGTTTTGCCTGAGGCCACGGCTGCGAAGGATTTTGTTTCCGGCAAAAGAGAAAGACCGCGTCCCCTTCCAGCTTGGCGACTTCCAGCGGCAACTCGATCTGGTTGATTACCGCTTTGATGAGTTCGGTGATAATGGTCTGGCTGTGAGCGAGGCTTTTTGCATTTGCCGTCATGTATCGCGTGTAGCCGCTGATGTCCGCGATAAGCAACATCAGCGGCTCAGGCGCATTTTCAAGCTGGGTATCCATGTGGCAGAAATCAAACGCCCGCGTCGCTCTTCGCACAACATGGCGGCGGCCGCAAAGGGCAACAGATGACGTTTTGAGCGGTGGGAAGTGTTAGGAATTCTCGGCTCATTTTTTTGCGCCTGACCGATACGCTACCTATCGTTGCAGCCCGCGTCAATTTTCAAACCCCTATTTCCGCTGCAAATGGGTCGGCAACATTGACGCTCGGCACCGAAAACCGATGATCATTGTGCGTGGCAGGAAACGTGCTGGAATCTCTTCCATCGTGCATAAGGCGGAATTACCTGCTGTCCTGGACAGCGCGAGATTCAGTTATTGCGACATTGTCTCCGCGGTGTGGCTAACAATTGGACTGTTTTGGTTGACAATTAGGAGAACGTCCCGGGATTTGCTCCGCCATTGCGGGGGATTGGAATCGATATCGCGCGGCGCTTGCTTGATCGGCGCCTCAGTCCCCAGGTTTGCCCGAACCATTTCAAGATCCGCCATTGTCAATGGAGACCCGTCACAAGTTCACCGCTATCGCCTTGCCGTCGCCGCCTCGTAAATGAATCTCCACTTTCAAATCTTTAAGAGACGCCGTGTCATTCTTTCACGCGTGCTGTGCCTGATCTGGTTCGCCTTCGCAATGGGAGTCGCCCGCGCCCATACGGTTGATCTCAACGGCAATGGCATGAGCGATATTTGGGAATGGATTTACAATGCCTACGGCATCGATCCGAATACGGACCCGGACGGCGACGGCTTTTTCAATCGACTGGAGTCCATCGCGGCCACCGATCCCTTCAACTCCAATTCCTATCCCTCGATCCCGTCCTTCTCTGATTCGACCACAAATTTCTCGGTGACAATGCCATGCGCGCTGGGAAAACAATACCAGTTGCAGAGCACCGACAACATCGCCAGCACCAATTGGTTTGTTGAAACCAATTTGGTCGCGCGCTCCGGCACAAATGTGACGCTGACCGCGCCGGTGACCTCGACGGCGAAGTTTTACCGCGTCTCCATTTCGGACGTGGACACCGACGGCGACGGCGTGAACGATTGGGAGGAATATCAATTGGGCCTGGACCCGACCAACCCGTTTAGCAACGGCCAGCAGGACGCCAATGGCAATGCCCTCGGCGATTACGCCTACGTCACAAACATGCTGGCATCGCAAAATGTCATCACCATCGCGGCGACAATTCCGACGGCGACACAGCCCGAACCCGGACAAGCCGCGCCGGCCACCGGACAGTTCACGGTCACGCGCGGCGGCTTCCCGCTGAACGCCATAACGGTCAATTTGGGACCCGGCGCGCCGGGGGCCGGCGTGGGAGTGGCGGACGTTGATTACGCGGCGCTGCCGGAATCGGTCGTTTTGGGAGTCGGCGTGAGTTCGCAGGCCATCACGTTAATGCCGATCTCGGACACGAATTTGCCCGTCCCGGTTCTCGCTCAATTGCAACTGTTGCCGGGGGCAAATTACACGGTCGGCGCCTCCGGCAACGCAAGCGTCGTCATTTACCCTTCCTCGGGGGCGAGCGGCAACGGGCTGCTCGGCCAGTATTACACGAATGCGAGCACGACCTACACGAACAGCAAGAATTTCAATCCGACAAATCTTTTTTTGACGCGGATTGACCCGGCAATTGATTTTACCTGGGGCGCCGGCATGTCGCCCGATTTGAGCAACGGGTATTACACCGTCCGGTGGACCGGGCAGGTGCAGCCGCAATTTTCCGAAACGTATGTCTTTGACGTAAGAAGCGACGACGGCTGCAAGCTCTGGGTCAACGACCAATTGTTAATTTCCGAATGGCAAGCGGAAGGCGCCACGGATTGGACCAACGCGATTGCCCTGGAGGCCGGCACACGTTACGACCTGAGGCTGGATTATTTTCAGGTCGGCGGCTCGGCTGAGGCGGATCTCTCTTGGTTCAGTCCGAGCCAACCCGAAGAAATCATTCCAAGCACTTCTTTATTTTCGTCGAACAGCGTCGCCAGCACCAGTTCAAACGCGCCCTCCGTCGTGACAAGCGCGCTGAGCACGGTGGCGTTTCTCGGCCAGCCGTTTAGCTTTGCGGTCACCGGCGCAAACGCGCCGCTCGGTTTCACGGCCAATGGCCTGCCGCCCGGACTGGTTTTTAACAATACAAACGGCGCGATCGCCGGTGTGCCGACCGTTGCCGGCAATTTTCAAGTGGCCCTGACGGCCAGCAATTTAGTCGGCACGGGCGCCTCCGTCCTGAACATCACGGTTTTGAACACCGGCAGCTCGGTCGTCCAGGAAATCTGGACCAACGTCCCGGGCATCAATATCAGCGATATTCCGACGGGCGCGCCGGCAAACATCACGAATGTTTTGGGCACGCTGGAAGGCACGGTGAATTACGGCGACAATTATGGCGAGCGCATTGAGGGTTACTTCACCCCGCCCGTCACAGGCAATTATTACTTTTGGATAGCCGGCAGCGATTCCGCGCAGCTTTGGATTTCCGACGACAACCAGCAGGTCAACGATATCCTTCGCGCCTGGGTCACCCCGACCAACAATCCAACCGCTCCCGGGCAAAACGGAACAGCCTCGCGGCAATGGAACTTGCAGGCCAGTCAGCAATCGCCCTGGCTGGCGCTGGTTGCCGGGCAGCAATACCACATTCAGATTTTGCACAAGGCGGGCGTCGGCACGGGAGACAATTGGTCGGTCGCCTGGCTGCAGGACCCGACCGGCACCAATTTCACGCCCGCCGGCGTCGCGCCCGGCTATCTATTGTCGCGCTATTATCCGCCGTTGTCGTCAAGCACACCCGGCACCCTTTACTCCGCCAATTTGCTGGCGCTGCCCGGCGTCGCCAGCGACGGCGTCGGCTCGGCCACGCTGCGTGTCAACGCGGCCGGCACGCAGGCGACGTTGAATTTTTCGGTCAACAACCTGGCGGGAACCGCCACCGGCCAGTCGATCAATTCGGACCCGTATTTAAGCGATCCTGGCGAACTGATCTACGATATTGCAGGCGCCAAACCGCAGGGCAACGGCAGCTATCTGTGGACCATCAAAGGAGCCGGACCGCTGGCGCCCTCGGACGTATTGCAAATAATCAGCGAAGGCAAGGCCGCCATCGTCATCGAGAGCACTGCTTTTCCCAACGGGGAAATCGGCGGGCATTTCACCCTGGCCGATGGTTCGCAAACCTTCACGGCGCCGCCGGCACCGCCGGGGTGGACGGACGATTCGGCGAACCCCACCGCGGCCGCCCGATTCCTGACTCAGGCGACCTTTGGGCCGTCCGCTGATGACATTGCCGCCGTGCAAACGCTCGGATACAGCGGCTGGATTTCCAATCAATTTTCGCTTCCCGCGACCCACGCTTTGACCAACGTGTGGGCGACTCAAAATCCCGATCCAACCGATCCTTACCCGAGCCAGTTATGGTTCAACTCCTGGTGGAAGCAATCCGTGACGGCGCCGGACCAATTGCGCCAGCGTGTCGCCTTTGCCTTGAGCGAAATTTTTGTCGTCTCTGAGAATGGCACCCTCGAGGACCATGCCGACGCGCTGGCGTCTTATTATGACATGCTGCTCGACAACGCATTCGGCAACTACCGCGCGCTGCTTGAAGCCGTGACGCTCCACCCCGCGATGGGCCTGTATCTGAACGTACAGGGCAACAATGCCGGCAGCATCATCACGGGCCTTCACGCCGACGAGAATTACGCCCGCGAGGTCGAGCAATTGTTCTCCATCGGCTTGAACCGGCAATGGCCCGATGGCTCGTTGATTCTCAGTTCGCTGGACAACCTGGAGCCGACCTACGATCAAAATGTCGTCATGGGTTTTGCGAGCGTGTTCACCGGCTGGAATTTTTACCAAAGCAACCAGGCCAACGGACGGCTGCCCTCCAACTGGTATCCGCCGCCGGATTACACGAACGCGATGGTGCTGGTGCCAAGCCACCATGAACTGGGCGCAAAATTGTTGCTTGACAACGTAATGCTGCCGCAAGCCTGGGGCCAGCAGGCCGTCTCATCCTCCGCCAACGACGCCTATGGTTCGCAGAATTTGGAATCCGCGATGAATTCCATCTTCAACCATCCGAATGTCGCCCCCTTCATTTGCCGCCAGCTCATCCAGCGCCTGGTCACCAGCAATCCGAGCCGGGATTACGTTTACCGCGTCGCCCAGGTTTTCAACGACGACGGCACCGGAGTCCGGGGCAACATGCAGGCGGTCATCCGGGCGATCCTGCTGGATTACGAGGCGCGCAGCCCTGATATGATTTCCCAGCCGACCTACGGCAAACAACGCGAGCCGCTCCTTTGCGTCACCGCCATCGCGCGCGCGTTCCCTTCGCCGGCGCCCGTCACCGCCGCTTACAGCCAGACCACAAACCAGATTATCACCGTGACAACCCCGACTCCCCATCTCCTCAACAACGGCGACACGGTGTGGCTCAATTTCCCGAATGCCGCCGGAGTCACGGCCCCGGCTTCGCAGGCTTACATCGTAACGGCCACCAGCCCGACGACCTTCACCGTGACCGCGCCGCAAGTCCAAACCGGCGGCTATGGAGAGACCAATGGGTTTATCACCGTCAACATCTCTGGCCACGGCCTGTCGGTCGGCAATTCGGTTTATCTGTTGTTCACAACCGGCAACGCCCAGAGTGGAACCTACCAGGTCATCAGTGTCGCTGATTCGGCGCATTTTACGGTGGTCAACGCCGATTTTGCCGAGCGCGCCGGCCGTTGCCTGATGCCGAAACTCTCCGTGGGCGGCTTTATGCAGGCGGGAACCGGCGTCTCGATCAGCACCGCGGGCCCGCACGGTTTGAAATCCGGCGACAAGGTGTTTATCAACTTCACCTCGGGCGGCGACGCCAGCGGAATCTACCAGGTGACGGCCGTGCCGGACCCACAGCATTTCACGATTACAGCGGCGGCGTCGGCAAACCAGATTCAGGACGGTCTTGCGGTCTATCCGCTTGTCCCGCCGCCGATGCCGCGCAAGGGCGCCGTCGTAGTGCAGGAAAGCACCTGGAACATGGGTTACACCGATTCGGGCGGGACCGCCAGCCTGTCCCAATCGCCATTGCGCTCACCAACTGTCTTCAATTTCTTTTATCCTGGCTACCAATTCCCCGGCGTGCTGGCCTCGGCGGGGATGACCACGCCCGAATTTCAACTCACGTCCGACAGTGGTGTCGGAATGGAACTCAATTTTCTCGAAGGCGGCATTTTGAACGACACGGGCAACACGAATGGCTTGAGCTGCTTTGGCGGGAACATCGGCTCCATCGTCCTGGATTTCAATCCGTGGATGACCAGCAGTTACACGGCAGACTCCGCAATCCCAAGCCTTGTGAACGAACTTGGCAACGCTCTGTTGGCCGGGCAATTGTCGCCCGGCGCGCAGTCCGCCATCGTGAGTTACGTCGCCAACACGAACAATTTCCGATTCAGTTCGCCGCCCACGGATGCCCAGATGCGTGATCGCGTCCGCGCCGTGATTCATCTCATCACAAGTTCGCCTGACTTCATCATCCAAAAATAAATCCATGAATAGCACCAAATACTCCGAAATCAGCCGGCGCGCCTTCTTGCGGCGGACGGCTTGCGCCGCCGTCGGCACCGTCGCCATGACCTCAGCCATCCGCGACCTGCGATTCATGAATGCGGCCGTCGCGCAATCGGCCATAAACGATTACAAAGCGATGGTCTGCATTTTTCTTCAGGGCGGCAACGATTCCAACAACCTCATCATTCCGACCCTCCAGTCCCAATACAACAATTACGCGCAAATCCGCACACCCGTCCTGGCCATTCCACAAAGCGCCGTTCTTCCAGTCACGTCGCTGGACAGCGACGGCAACACGTACGGACTGCATCCGAGCTGCCCCGAATTGCAGACGCTTTTTGGCGAAGGCAAGCTGGCGTTCCTCTTCAATACGGGCACCCTGGTTTATCCGCTCTCCCGCTCAGAATACCTTTCCGGGAGCACGGCCATGCCGCCGCAGCTTTTTTCCCATGCCGATCAGCAAACGCAATGGCAAACTTCCATACCCGACCAGCCGCCGCTGACCGGATGGGGCGGACGATGCGCGGATTTGCTCGAGTCGATACAACCCAACGCGCCGATTTCCCTGATGGTGACGCTGGCGGGCGCAAACACGTTTGAGATTGGCAACATCGTCTCGCAGTATTCCGTTTCCACCAGTGGGGCGATTTCTTTAAGCATGCCGTCAACTCCTTCCGGCGGGGCCAGCACCAACCGGCTGCCGACCTTGATGAACATTCTTGGGCTGCCCTACACGAACCTGCAATCCCAGGCCTACGCCGGCGTGGCCGAACAAGCCATCAACAACGCCGGCCTCTTAAACAAAGCCATCGCCGGCACGGCGGGCACCTTTTGGACGGTCCCCTTTCCGACAAAAATCACCGCGCCCGAGGGCGGCAACTCATTCAATTCCACCTTGAGTCCGCAATTGGAGATGGTCGCGCGATTGATCGCCGCCGGCAGCACCCCGACCGCCAGCGGCGGCTTTGGCATGAAACGCCAGATTTTTTTCTGCCAGGTCGGCGGCTACGATTTGCACACAGGGCAGACCAGTTACAGCAACAACTCGCCCAACAGCGTGCTTCTGGGGGCGCATACCAACCTGCTTGCGGAATTGAGTCAGTCCATGAACGCCTTTCAGCGGGCCATGGAACAGATCGGCCTTTCCAACAACGTGACCAGCTTCACCGCCAGCGACTTTGGCCGCACCTTCCCAAGCAACGGCGAGGGCAGCGACCACGGCTGGGGCAGTCATCACCTCATCCTCGGTGGAGCCGTCAATGGTCAGAGAACTTACGGGCAATTTCCAGCCCTCACCGTAAATGGCCCGAATGACACCAACACGGGCCGCTGGATTCCGACCACCGCCATCGACCAGTATTTCGCGACCCTTGCAACCTGGTTTGGTGTTGACAGCGGCAATCTTTCCACGGTCTTTCCAAATCTCGGGCATTTCGCCACGCCGAACCTCGGCTTTATATGAAAAAACGAATCGGCGCCGCGGCGGTCTTGGTGTTGGTCGGCGTCGCATTCTATTTTTTCTTCAATTCAAAAAAAATCCCGTCGCTGGAGATACTTGCTCCTACGACCCAGGAACTTTCGGCCGCCAGAAACGCGGGCTCTCCAGGCGCCGCATTCGTTTCGTCCGCCCAAACAGACTCGAACTCGGAAGCGATCTCCTCACAAGGCCGGCCGCAGCCGGGAAGTCTTGCGGCCCGGGCGGGCCAGTTTGTCCCGGATTCAAGCCCGCCGGCGGACCTGTCGCCGGAGACTGTGATGCAAAACGTCCGCCGGGCGATCCGTCAATACGGAGAAATGTTTGGCGGAAATCCTGTTGGCACCAATCCTGAAATCACCAGCCAGTTGAGCGGCAACAATCCCCGGCACATCGACTTCATCACCGCGCAAGCCGGCATGCGCGTCGACGCCGACGGCGAACTGATAGACGCGTGGGGGACGCCCTATTTTTTCCATCAGATTTCCGGCGCGGAAACGGAAGTCCATTCCGCCGGCCCGGACAAAATCATGTGGACCCCGGACGATCTGGTTGTTAAATGACTTGCCGCCCGGGCGGTCGCCCGACGTGGGAATGCAGGCCGGCGTTTTGGGCGCCAAAGCGTTCTTGAATAATTTTCCCGACGATGATCCATTGTATTGTCAGTCGGGCCCTCTCAATGACCCGCGTAAGAGAATCATTTACAAACCAATGAACGTGATTCAATTTCAGAAACGCCCGCGCTAGCAAAGTGGTGATGGCGCTTCCGTGAGAATAATGTTCAGCATACTTGGGGAGGGACGGGGTCACATGACCCAGGCGATGGCAGTCAAAGAAATGGTCGAACGGGCCGGCCATCAAGTCGTCTGCGCGGCGATTGGCTTGGGATCAAATCGGACCCCACCGGCCTATTTTGTTGACGCCATGAGGGTGCCGATTGTGACGATTCTGACGCTTCAATTTTCCTATAAGAACAACCGAATGGTCGACCTCTCCGGGACGGTTACCGGCATCGTGCGGAATATTCCCGCTTATCGGCGCGGTGTGCGCGCGCTTCGGGACGCCGTGCGCGAACATCAGCCGGATGTGATCATCAACTTTTTTGAGGCCGTCGCGGGCATTTACGCGTTGACAACTCGCCGTCGTCCGCCGGTCGTCGCGGTCGCGCATCAATTCATGTTTGGCCATCCGGATTACGTCCGCGCTCCTGGAATGCGCCTCCAGCAGCTTGGGATGAAGTGGCTGGTCGGAATCGCAGGCGCCGCCTCGATCCGGCTGGCGTTATCGCTCTACGAAGCCTCCGATTTGCCTGAAAAAAAGCTGACCGTTTGTCCGCCGATTTTGCGGCGGCAACTTTTCAGCCTGCACCCCAATCCAAACGGAGATTTCGTGCTGGTGTATCTTCTAAACCACGGCTATGCCGACCAAATCCTGGAGTGGCACCAAAAGCATCCGCGGACCGTGCTCCATTGCTTCTCCTTCCC
>DATKFW010000085.1:0-9620 GCA_035511075.1 Vulcanimicrobiaceae bacterium | reverse complement strand
ATCCTTGAAAAGGTCCAACTGGATTTCGTCGGCACCGGGCCGCGAGAGATAGAAATCATCCAGCGAGCGGCCGTCGGGAGATACAAGGCTGGTATCCGCGACGCCGTGTGTGTACTGGAAGGTGGTCGTTTCAGGTTTAAGGAATGCCCTCAAAGCATCACGATTCGCCTGCGATGGTTCCCTCCAATAGGCTCGGATCGGGTCCCATCCGCTGCTCAATCCTTCCTCGTAGGCATTTCCATTTTGGGAAACGATGGCGGAGATTCGATCCGGAAATTTAAGGGCCATGCGAAGGCCCACAGGAGAACCGTAATCGAAAATATAAATGGCAAACTTCTTGAGCCCGAGTGCCTCGGTGAATCCCGCGATGGTGTCCGCAATGTTCGCGAAGGTGTACTGGTACTTGCTGCGCTCCGGCATGTCCGACTGTCCAAAGCCGGGGAAATCGGGTGCGACGAGATGATATCGCTCTGCCAGCAGAGGAATGAGGTCGCGGAACATGTGGCTGGAACTTGGAAACCCATGGAGCAGCAATAGGGTGGGGGCGGTCGGTTTTCCAGCCTCCCGGTAGAAGATTTTAATACCTTTGACATCGGTACTGCTGTAATTTACGCGCATATGTCGCCTTTCTATTTTCAATTGTTAATTCTTAAGCATCCGTGCGTCATGGTACTACCAGCATCATAACCCGTCAATTCCATTTTAACAGGTTAATTCACGCGGATCGGATTCAGCCGTTCACGGTTCGCAAGGAAGAATAGTAAAGATGGAATATTCACTGCCTCCCGCCATATTCATCGCTGGACCGCTCGGCCTGGATTTTCTGAATTCCCTGGCTCGACCAATCGTTGAGGTTGTCGACTGGCTGGGCAATGGCTCCGACTTTCTATCGTGGATGAAGCAGGCGGGACTGCTTAGTGTCGACGAAATCGCCGTTGTAAAGTCGGGCATGTCCCCAAAGGAACTCGACCGGGTGGCCGCGAAGGCTCGGGATTTGCGAGATTGGTTGCGAGTCTTCGTCATAGAACATATGGGGCGGCCTCTCAAGGCTCAGGCCCTGACCCAACTGGGCCCCCTTAACGATCTTTTGGTATCGGATGAAATTTTCCTGTCGCTGGTGCCTGGACCTGCCCCCTTGGCAAAACAGCCGTTGGATGAAGCATCTCCCGCGATATTTCACCTTCAAGCGCAACGCCGATGGCGGAAGCCGGATTCTTTGCTTTCACCGATTGCCGAAGAGATTGCTAAATTCATTTCCTCGGCAGACTTTCGGTATGTCAAGGCATGCCAGGGTGACCGCTGCATCCTCTTCTTCCTTGATCGAACAAGACGGCACGGAAGACGATGGTGCAGCATGGCTGTCTGTGGAAATCGTGCCAAGCAGGAGGCCCACCTCGCGAGGCTGAAAAAGCGGGCGCCTTCCAGGAAGCGTGGCACCTAGCGTTCTTTTTCCTCGAATCATTGCGCCGTGTAGCCGCCGTCCACGGCAATGTCGGTTCCGGTAACAAACGACGCTTCCGGGGAAGCCAGCCACACCACAGCGGCAGCAACTTCCTCCGGTGACCCAAAACGTCCAATGGGATGCTGATTCTCCCACCATTTCTTCGCATCACTTTCTCCCGGGCCAAGCATGCGCCCGATCATGTCCGTCTGGATTGTGCCCGGGGAAACCGTGTTGACGCGGATGCCTTTTTTGGCGAATTCCAGGGCGGTGCTCTTGCTCAAGCCGTTGACCGCGTGCTTGCTGGCCACATATACACCGGCTCCCGCCAAACCGATCTGGCCCGCGATGGACGAGGTGTTGACGATCGACCCTCCCCCAGTGCGCAACATGGCCGCAACCTCGTGTTTCATTGAGAGCAAAACCCCTTTCACGTTGATATCAAATACGGACAGGTAATGCTCAGGGGTCTGCGCCTCCGTCGTGAGGCCCATCTGACCTTCAATGCCGGCATTGTTAAACGCAATGTCCAGCCGTCCAAAGGTTGCCACAGTCTTGTCCACGAGCGCCTTCACGTCAGCTTCCTGGCTGACATCCGTTTTAACGAATAGCGCCTTTCCCCCTGTCTTTTCAATGGCTTTGACGACTGCCTGTCCTTCATTTTCGCGCCGGCCGGCAACAACAACCTTGGCTCCCGCTTTGGCCAGCGCCAGGGCCGCGGCTTTGCCAATGCCCGAAGTTCCGCCGGTAACGACCGCTACTTTGTTTTCCAGTGAGGCATTCATACTCATTCCTTTCGTCTTCTGTCCTCGGCTTCATGCCGTCGACACTTCCTATATCGCACTTTTTCGTAAATCGTGGAAATCGTATGATTTGCTTGCAGTAATCGTTTTTTGCGATAAGTCTTCGAACCGTGGAACTTCGCCATCTGCGTTACTTTGCCGCCGTTGCCCAATATTTGAACTACAGCGAAACTTCGCGTCACCTGCACGTTGCCCAACCCGCGATCAGTCAGACCATCCTCGACCTTGAAGACGAACTCGGTGCGAAACTGCTGCTCCGCACCAAACGCAGCGTCCAACTGACTGCCGCGGGAACCGCTTTCCTGCGTGAGACCGAGGAAATCCTGCGTCGCGCCAATGACGCCCAACAGCTCGCGCAACGAGCGGCCCGTGGCGAGGTCGGCATTTTGGGCATCGCCTTTTTCGGCACGGCCTTCGCCCCGGTCTTGCCGACGCTTGTGCAATCCTATCGACGCAAATTTCCCAGCGTCGAATTGCGTATATTTGAGTTGAACCCCGACCAGCAACTTGTCGCCTTCGACGAAGGCCGCATCGATTTGGGATTTACGCGCAGGCTCTTTTCGGACCGTCGCGCGGATTTCGAGGAGGAAGTGGTCTATACCGACCAACTCGCCGTTGCGTTGCCCGCGAACCACGCTCTTGCAAAACAGAAAGTCATCCGTTTGAAAAGTTTGGCCAGCGAGCCGTTCGTGCAGTTCCACCGCAACGGCGCCCCCGGTTTGTTTGATGAGGTCATAGGCATTTGTCGTCGGGCTGGTTTCGGCCCGCGCATCACCCACGAACCAAATCTTATGGCCACCGCGATTACCTTGGTCGAGAGCGGTCTCGGCGTGTCGATCATTCCTCGTTGCGTGCGAACCTTGAATCGTTCCCAGGCAGTCATTCTCCCAATCACCCCAAAGTCCGCTCCAATCCCCTTGTGCGTCATCTGGCGCAAGTCCGCCCACAACCCCGCGCTGGCGGCGTTCCTGGACATCCTCAGAGCGGCAACGCCGGCAATCAGGGCCCAAATGGAAACCTGACACACGCGCCTCAACAATCCGTTCCCCTGTCTGCGGGTTGATTTCCCGATGCACAAACCACAGTCCGATGTTCCCAACGAAGCCAATCGCGCCTTGAAAAAAGAATATGCGGTTGAGGGTTATCCCACGGTGTCGGTCATTGGCCGAAACAGCACGACGACATTGCCGACCCGGGTGACCAGATGGCTGCCGCTCTTCTTCGCCAGTTGTGGAGCAAGTTCCTTTTTCTGCTCTTTGAAATTGTCGAATCTTACTTTGACCAGGTCGTGATGTCTCAGCGCGTCATCCAGCGCCGCAAGGAACTCCGGGCTCAGACCGGGCTTGCCCACCTTCAGCGTGGCTTTGAGCCGCTGGGCCTGCGCTTTAAGGTCACGTATTTGCGCGTTGGTAAGCGGAACCATTGCACCACAATACGCAAGCCTGCCATGAAAACCATTAAGAAATAAGTCACACGTTCCTGCCGCAACCCTGGCAGGTCGAGGTGGCTCACGGTATCCAGACGGCTCTCCAGAACGCCGCGGTTGACGCCATCGTGTTTGTCGCATTAATCAGTCCGCTTGTTGAGACGTTTGTGGATACGGACGTCCAAGTCGCCAGATTGGTCGAAACCTGCACCACGTACGGCACCTCCGGCTGCCCGCTAACTTGCATCACAAATTCCCCTCCTCCCGTTTGTCCCGGCAACACCGTCACCGCCGCCGCTGCCGGCGCCAGCGCAAACACCGTTGCCGAGTAAGGCGCAAAGGCGAAGCTGAAATTGTCCGCCGCCCCGGAAAAATTCGTTTGCGCCACGTCGCACGAAGCCAGCCCCATTTTCGCCGCGTCGTCCTGCGGCATGCCGTAGGAATACAGCGTCGCCGCCGCGCTTGGAACAAAGTTTGTCAATGCGAATTTTCCCGTCAGAGAAGTTGTCGAATCCTTATTGATCACCATCAATGTCAAAGACCCGTTGGTGCGGCGGACGGCGTAGGCGGAAACCAGGCCCCAGTCACTTGAGGCGTTGAGGACCGTATCCCCTGGCCGCGCGAAGTATTGCATCAGTTTGGCCGTGAAGTACGGCGGGTAACGATTGGTCAACGACGCGCCCAATCCATCCAGCAGCCCCATGTCACCGTAAAGGCGCCATCCATACAGCGTCGGGTCAATCGTTCCGGTAGTATCGACGCCATTGCGCAGGTCCCACCAGACCAGGGAATTGAATTCGGTGGTCATCAATTGGCACACGCTGTCAGCGTAATAGAGGGCGTTGACCAGACTCACGGATTGCTGGCCTGACGCGCCGGAGTTGCTGTTGTTCTCGGTGACAAGCAGCTCGATGTTCGTTCCGCCCGACCCGAAGTAATCGGTTATCATCCCGCGAATATTGGCGGCGGCGCCGATCCAATTGCTCGTGCCCTGCAGAAGCAGCGGGTCGCTTTCCTGCCCGGTGTATTCGGGATACCAATGGTAGATGACAAAGTCCGGCGTCGCTCCTAGGCTCTTGAGCGTGCTCAACAGAACCGGCGTCCACCCGTAATGCACCTGCCCGGTCGCCGAATTGGTCGCCGGATGGCTCGAATAGCCGTTGGAATCGGTATCTTCCCCCGTGATGACTACCACGCCGATTTTCACGCCCGCGTCCGCCGCCTTCATCTGTTGGATATAGGATTGCGCGCGTTGGGCATAAGTGAAGGGATCATGCGGGTTGCTGTTGCTGTCGGTTTCCCACGAGCCGTATTCTTCGTTGCCAACCTCCCAATACTCGAATCCGTACTTGTTGGTGACATTGGAATACTTCACCCACGCGGCGGCTTCGGCGGGCGAGCCAGTTCCGTAGTTCGCGGTAATGACGACCTTGGCGCCAATGTTGGTGGCCACATGCGCGAAACCGTCAAACGAAGTCGCCCACATCCACGTATTGGAGTCGGTCGTGTTGGATGCCCAATGGTAATCGTCCGACTCCGACCCGCCGGGAAATCTGAGAAATTGGAACCCGGCCTCCTGCAGTTCCGAAACAGTTTCCGCCGTGTCCAAATCGCCGTCCCAGTCCGCCGTGTTGACTCCGAACCATCGCGCGTCCACCGTCCGAATGGCATTGGTCGCGTTGACGCCGATGTGGACGATGGACGGCGCGGGTCCGGCGGTGACATTCACGTCGGTAATGTAGAACGTATTGGTGGTGCCGGATGCCGTGAGTTGAATCCAAAAGCCGGTGCAATTGGTTGTCTCCGCGACCCCCAAACTCGATAGCGTCATTGTGTATTCCACCCAGGCATTTGGCGCCAACGCGGGCAGCACGTATGCGGTAGCCGAATTGCCGCCAAGGGTGCCGATCACCTGCACAACTTGTCCGCCGCCCGCCCCGCCGTTGATCCGGAAGCTAAGATTGGTGTAATAGACCGTGTTGAAACCGGAGTGCTCCAGCCACAGCGCCTCCCAATCAGCCGCGCTTGCGCTGATACAATTGCTGCCGCCGTAAGTGTCGCTGAAATTATTGGCTGCCCAACTCCAATTTTGGAAACCGTTGACCAGATGATCCGTGTAAAGAGGCAGCGGCCCCTCGGCGCGCACCGGTAACGTCAGCAGGCACAAGCCGACGCCGAGCAACCCAATGATGTGAAAAGCTTTCAGCATACCGTCCTCGAAGGCTATTTATACGCCCCCGGCGTGACGATTGCAAACTTTGTTGGCCGCGCCGTTGCCGCGGGGGGCGCAAAGAATCGGGAGGGGCGAGCGCCCGCGAGCCCTACTTCAATTTGGCTCACATGCTAACCGAGAACGTTGCAATTCCAAAAAATGAGATGCTCCGTTGCCTCGGGTATATGCAACGCGGCGGGCGCCGAGTTCATCGACGCCCGCCGTGGCTGACCGTGTGTGTGTGTGTGAAATCCCGCCAATTACGGTGTCACCAATATGGGCGAACTGGTGTTGGGCGCTACGTTGCCCTGTGTAACATCAGTGGCCGTAACGGTCTGGCTGTTGGTTGTGGCAAATGTTATTGTAAACTGCCCTGTTCCACTTGTCAGCGGAGAACTGCCCGGCAATGTTGCTGCGCTGTCCGATGACATAATCGCCACCGTATCATTGATAGTTGGGATTAGGTTCCACTTGGAATCGACTGCGTTGACGGTAAAGGTGACCGATCCGCCGTTGGTGCTGATACTCACCGGCGTGGGCGTTCCCGTCTTACCTGTGGGCGTGCCCGGCGCGGCTGTTTCACCTGGCCACAAGACCTGAAGTTGATTGTTATGTTGGATAACGGCGAAGAACGCCGCGTTTCCAGCTTGGAGATCATTCGTGCTGACCAACTGGGTATAGTTGGTGCCGGAAATGAATGCCACGTTGTTTGTCACCGCGGTCCACGCTGTATCGTCTGACAAGGCGGCAGCCGTTTCCAGCGTGTAACCAGTCGCCGGCTCTGTCCATTGAATCCAATAGGGATTTCCCGGCCCTACCAGTTGAACACAGCTCGGGAAGGCGGCATTTGTCTCCCAAATGCTGGAATTTAAAATCCCGGCGTCCGCGACGAAGTTGTCATTAAAATCGCTGCTACCCAACCCTGTGACGCTGAAATCGCTGGCAACAATATGGTCATTCACGCCTCCGGCATTGCCCGCTTGCGCGCCGAAATAAAGATCCACGCCGCTGGCGAATAATGCGCTCGTGGCTCCGGTCGAATCTGGAATGTTGAAGTTGGTGCTCGCGCCGCCGGGAATGGTCATTGTCACATTGGTGTTGTTGTTGAACGTAACAGTCCAGGTGCCAATGGCTGTGTTGGTGCCGATCGAAGCCAGGGTGCCGGCCCCGTAAACGAAGGAATTGCCATTCGGCTCGTTGGTCTTGTAACGGAAATTCCACTCGACGCCGCCGCCATTGGGGGTATCGCTTTCAAGATCCAGGAATACCAAATTGGACTCGGTATAATCCGGGGCGGTTTCAGTCCCCGGATTCGGAATCAGAAAAATCTGGCATTGAACCGCGTCATTGCTGCCGACGGGATAGTTAGTGATCGTGAAGGAGTAACTGACTGGACCCGATGCCCCCACCCAGCTGTAGTTAGGGTTGACGCTCTCGATGCTCTCCCGATTATAAAGGGCCGTGCTGTTGCCTGCGCCCGTGAATAGATTCAAACCCTGGACCGCGGGAGAAATACTCACCGTAGGCGGAGGGGGCGGAGGGGGAGGCGCGACTGACGATTGAATCACGAGGTCATCAATCCAAAAGACTACCAGGTTGGTGGGATAGCTGGTGGCGTTATACTGAGTATAATAAAACTCAGGGCCCTGGGCGTAAGTGTCACCGGAATTCTCCCCGGCGTTTTGGAATTGTTGTGCGTTTGTCTCGGAGAGAGTTACCCAACCATTGGTAGCCGCACCCGGAATGGTCAATTCGTTTGTGTAGTAAGCGGTATCAGCATTATAACCGACGGATTTGAGACCGACCGCAATTGTGCCGAAATTGCCAGTTTCATCTGTGATCGTCCCCGGAAGGACGTGAATCTTGAAGGATATGTTCGTGACCGTCACAATTTTCATCTGCACGCTTGTGTCAAAGAGCCCGCCCCCAAATGTCCCGCTCATTAGACTCTGGTCGCCGTAGGATGGTATCGCCGCAGTCCCGTTCGGCGGGATGCTGCCGCGAGGGGCGAACGGTGAATAGCAGTACAAGGAGCCGGACACATTGGTGTTTCCGTCGGCATCCATGCTCGGATCGTTGGTCATATTAATATTGTAACCCGCGCCGAAACAATCCTGGTAAAGGCTGTACCAATACATGTAGTTGTTTTGATACATCGTCGTGTTGCCATCGTTGTCGAATGTATTGGTGTAATCGGTGATGATCGTTTGCGCCTGCGTTCGTGTGATCGAACAGGCCAGCGCCAAACCGGTCAGGACGATTGCCGCGTTTTTGATGAGTCGATGGATTTTCATAATTGCGAATTAATTCGTTAATCTGCCGCGTATTGTGATGAGAAACCTTTCGGGGGGCGAACCTTCAAACTGATATTTGTTCCTTCACAGGGCGTATCACAAGACTGAATGAGGCGGCGCCTTTTGTCACGATGGAAATGGTCGTGGTGTTGTATAATACTAAAGTATAGGTTTTCTAGGGTGCCATCACCCGCTGTGGGTCAAAATGGCGCTGGCGTCGAAAATCGTCAGGCGCCGACCGGATGCCCGGCCGGCGCCTCGCGGAAGGAGAATCCGATTACTGCTGCAATTCGACGAACCAATTGGGACCGCCGACCGGCGGCAGATCGTTGGTGGAGACATCCGCCGAGTAATAAGTCGCGTCCAGGTAGGCGTCGGTGGTCAGATCAGCATTCGAGCCGAAATCACCCGCCGTTAAGCTTGTATTCGTCAACACCAGGAAGCCGGGTGCGACGTTTCCCGTCCAAGTCAGTCTTAACGGAGTGCTGGCTCCGATGAGATACAGGCTTCTTGACAGCGCTCCGGCGGTCCCTTGCTGGACTATTGGATAGGTCTGGCTCGTATCGTCGCCGACGTACCAGGTGATGGCATTGGCGCCGCTGCCGGCAATGACCGGCGTCCATGTTGAGCCCGAGCCCCCTGGGCTGGCCACGGTCCCCTGGGGACCCGGATCACCGGCAGCCGCCTCGGCCGCGAAGTTTTCCGTAAATCCGGTCAGACCCCCGCCCGAAATCGAGCAGGCGCTCATCACGTATCGACTCCCTTCCCCGTTCGCGCCGTTGCCCTGGGCGCCGAAGTAAACATACATGAGACCAGTGCCGAAAAAGCTCGGGTCTGCCACCTGGGCCGAAGTGAAGCCCAACGGGAACGGCAACGTCTTGGTTTCATTGTCCGGAGCGGTAATCTGGATGCTGGTATTGCCGGAGATGGTAAACGTCCAGGTTCCCTCGGGGTTGGATGCGTTGGTCCATGACGGGTCAGAGGCATCGTACAGGTCTCCGTTGCCGTCAGCCGTATTGGTTTTGCACTCTAACGTGACTAAGGAACCGACAGAAGACCCGAAGCCGGAAACGTTTGTGTTGCGAACGATTTGTATTCTGAAAAGGGTCGGATCGACCCAGTCTTCTTCGGTGGTCGTGCCTCCCGTTGGATCGAAGTCCACGCAAGCGTAGGTTTGGGGAGGCACCGCTGGGGGGATGGAGGCATAGGTCACGCTGTAGGTAACGGGGCTGGAGGCGCCGACAAAGGAGTAGCTACCGCTGCCCGTGGCGAGGTGTTCGCGCGAATACTCGCTATTGCCGCTGGTTCCTCCGGTGAATTGGAGCTGTATGCCAGGTACAGTCTTTGCCATCGTCAGAGTCGGATACTCTGCGGTCGGTGGCGGGATGACGGCCCCGTCGAAGGTAACGTTATCGACCCAAAATGCCGCAATGCCGTTTTCTCC
>DATKFW010000084.1:0-6649 GCA_035511075.1 Vulcanimicrobiaceae bacterium | reverse complement strand
CGACAAGAGCCACGACGAACCATTACACAGGAATATATGGAACATCACGGGCTGAAGCCCACGAATGCCGCCGGCGTCTTGGCGCCACGAGCAAGAAGCGGACGGAGGCATCCATTGGGGGGCGGGGATAACACTCGCTAAAATTACCACTCACTACAAGAAATTCGACATGAAGAATACAACCTCCACAATAAGCGAAACTTCTTTCACCCTTCCGGCCGATGGCTGGTTCCACATCGAAAATAAAGGAGTTCATCCCAACGAGAAGGCCGGCGTCGTGCAAGTCCTTGACGACGAAGCTTGCCGGTCGATCGTCAACCGCTTCAGTGCCGAGGCGGACCAGGCGGGATTTCCCGGCATGCTGATCGACCATGAGCATTTCAAGCACGACCAGGATAAGGAGACGCGCGCGTATGGCTGGCTCATGCGCTTGCAAAACCGGCCTGATGGCATTTATGGGCAAATCCGATGGACCGAGACAGGGCGGCAAGCGGTCGAAGGCGGGGACTATCGGTTTTTTTCGACGGAATATAATCCGTCGGATCTGCAAGTGTTGAACGGGCAAAAAAGGCCGCGGCATGTCCGCCCGCTGCGCCTGGACGGACTCACTCTGACCAACGCCAACAATAACAAGGGGCAAAAGCCCATTACGAACCGCGAAGATATGAATACCGCACCAATCATGCTGAACACAGAATCCCGAAAGAGCGCGCAGGCCCGCCAACTCGCAGAGCAATTGGCCGCCGCCACAGGGAGGCCGTTTGATGATTGCTGGCGGTCGATCCGCCAAGCGAAGCCCGAATTGTTCGCCGTGCTGAATTCGGAAATCGAGGGCGGCGAGCAAGTTGAAGCTCCGACCGGCCCCGGCGCCACGGCGACCCAAATTTTTCATGGCCGCGATTATGCCGGCGTGCAAAACCGATTGCGCGCCGCTGCGACGCGGCCCCCTTCATCCGGCGCGCCGCTGCCTGGTGGGGATCTTGAGGACGCGGTCAAGGATTTTCAAATCCGGCATGGGATTGCTACTTTCACGGAAGCATGGGAAAGTCTTAAGAATCGCCGGCCTGGGCTTTTTAACCTGTAGCACTTTTGTGACCCGTTCCAGTTGTCATTTTGGATCGAGCCGAGGCTCGTTGAGAAGCTGGCGCAGGAGGATCGGTCCGCGCAACCGGGGCGGCGGTTATCTCAGCGCCGCCGCGCCCGGTTTTTTCTCCATTTATTGCCGCTTAAAATCGCGTTCACGGCCCCCGGTAAGTGAGCATCGCAAAAATGCCTTGGGCCGTGTAGTCGGTCAGGCCGCCGGAGCTGGGTTCGGCATAATTATAAAACGTATAGCGCAGGGAGCCGGAAAGTTTCTGACTGAAATGTTTGACGAATGCGACGGACGCGCTCTGTCGCGTATAATTCAGTCCCAACGGAACGCCTGCCGCGCCATTGTTCTGACCGTAATTGGCTTGGGCGAATGAATAGCTGGCGCTCAAGTCAGTGGTGCTATTCAGCCGATAGCCGGCGCCACCGGTCGCCATGTAAACTCCGCCTTGATAGGGCACTACGGACGGGTCGCCATTATCGAAAGTCGATGTCCGTGAATCGCTGTAGGTGAGCGTCCCGGTCAAATTCAGCCGGGTAACCGGCGTTAACGCGGCGCTCACGCCATAGGTATGCGCCTCGTATCTTCCAGCCAGCAGCGCACCGCCCGGCGTCACATCAACTAACGGAGCTGTGCGCGTGGAAAAATCCGTGCCCTCGATTTTATAGCTCAAGGTCGCTCTGAGCCAGTTGGCCGGACGCAGCACCAACTTCGTCTCCACTTCCTCCGTTTTGATGGTCCGTCCGAGAATGAACCCCGGATACCCGAGCTGCGGCTCGGAATCGATTAACGGATTGTAAGGACTGTAAGAGGTGTCGCTGGCATCGAATCGATATTGTGCGTTCAGCGACAGCCACGTCCGCGGCGAGGTGGTGAAACCGGTGCGCACATCATACTCCGTGTTTTCGGCGTCGGATTTGCTGAGAAACGGATCGCTAGGACCGTCAATGGTGCCTTCTTCGAAGCTAGTGTCGGTGTCTTGCTCAAAGCTCGCATCAGCGAACAGAACGGTCCAAGGGATTTTGGTGCAGCGCACAGCGGCGTTCTGCCTTGATTTGAACTCCTCGAGATTGGAGGCGTCCTCCAAGACCGGCGGCAGAAACATGGGGGGAGACCCGAAGGTGTTGAGAACCTCGCCGAAACCTTCCTCATGCGTCCATTCGTTTTGGCTTGCGAAGTCAAGGCTGAGGGACGGCAGAGGCCGAAACAGGCTGCTCAAGCTAAAGATGTGCGAGGCGGTCGAAAGCGTCACTTGCGGGCTTTGCCAATACTGAGGAAACTGGGGTGGTGGCGCTCCTGTTTGGTTGAGTGAATCGTTTCCTTCCAGGTGCGAATAGTAGTAACCGACCGAGACCAGCCACCAATCCCGGACCTGTTTTTCCAGCATCAGCGTGTTCATGCCCTGCACCGCATTGTAGTTGTCATGCGTTTGGAACGAGGAACCGGGCCCGGTGGATTCGTCGTTTTGATCCTTGAGCCGTTGAATTTCCACCTGCGCGTTATCTTCCACTTGCCATCCCCCCCATTCACCGCTCACGTCCAGCTTAATGATATGAATGTGCTCGTTCACGGCTTCTGTTGCGGGCGCGATGTTTTTGGGGTTGTTGCCCGCGAGCGGGCCCCAGTCCAATTCGGATTCGTTCCCCACGCGGAATTGTTGTTCATAACCCAACACCAATTGCGGCCCGCGCGGCAGCGTCAGTCCGAAGTCAATCCAGGCCCGTCCTTCGTCAAGGTAAAGACTTCCCGACGGACCCAGTGCCGGCGGGGTCACCGCAGGATCATATCCGCCGAAGTTCTCGTAGTATTGCCGCCATTGCTCGAACCCGGCGCGGATGTAGCCGACATCATTTTTCGTCAGATCGAGTTGCAATCCCGAACTCTGGCCGGCGGAAAGAAAGTGTCCTTCGAGCGAAAGTTTTTCCGCCGGATTGATTTGGTCTTCAAGAGAAAAGTGTTTCAGCCCGCCGGAAATACCGTCGTCAATCCCTTCCACTTCGCGAAATTTCGCCTTGTCACCATGAACTCCGATTGCGCCAAATTGCGGCTCCAGATCAAATTGGATCGACGTCGTGGCCTTGGGCGCACCCCAATCCGCGCCCTGGTCAATCCACGCCCGCAACCGCTCAATTTGGGCGGGCGTCAGCCGTTCTCCCTTGCCAGGGGGCGGCATCTGCATGTTTTCATCGGCGCTCGACACCCTCTGCAACAACGGGCTTCCGGCCCCGCGGCCGGGGAGAATATCGACGCCATCATTCCCCCCTTTGAGCGCGGACTCGCGGTTATCCAGGCGAAAGTGGCTCCTTGGTCTTTCGGGTCCATGGCAACGCAGGCAGCTAGTCTCGAAGATAGGGCGGATGTCGTCGTCGAAATCGATGATCCCCTGATCCGCCGGCGGTTTTTTATCCTGCGGGTCAGCCGCCCAGCCAGGCGACCCGATGCCCAACAACAGCACAAGAACCCAGGATGGGGCTGGTGCGCGATGGGGTTTGCCAATTTGCATCATGGCCCTGGGTCAATACCTCAAACGCACATCTACGTTGGAGCCATGTACGGCCGTGTGGCAACCGGCTGTCCAGCAGGTCCCCATTTGCAAGAAGCCGGTGTGGTCGGTATTGCCGATGTAGATTTGCCCACTGAGACCGGGCGCGGGCACCTCCGCGTGACAGCGCAGGCAAAGGTTTGGATCACTCTGCGTGAGCATTTTACGGTTCAACGAGCCGTGCGGGTTGTGGCACGTCGTGCAGCCTTCCCGCAGGGCCGGATGCTCGAAGACGACCGGCCGCGTTTGCTTGCGATGGCATTGCGCGCAACTCTCGCTCCGGCGGCCCATGGCCAGCCCGCCCGCCGGTTTGAAGATGTCGTTGCCGTGAGGATCATGGCATTGCACGCAATTCATCCGGCCTTCGAGGACCGGATGATGGTGCAGAGATTGAAATTCGCTCCGCGTTTCCAGATGGCATTGGAGACAGGCGGCCGGATCTTTGCCGGGGTTGATGATGAATTTGGGGCCGCCACCCGCCTCGATGTGCTTGCTGCCCGGTCCATGACACGATTCGCAGCCTGTATCGCCGTCCTTCCCCAAAGCGGCCAGATGAACACGGGCATGAGGACTGGACGGGAAGCGCTGGACAATGGGCGCGTGACAATCCAGGCAAGCTTTGTTGCCGACTTCATGGGCACCCGGAATAACCGGCGCCGCATCAATCGTCCGATCCGCCGTGGAACAAGAATTCACCAACAGGCCAAGGGTCCCGGCGGCCAAGGCCAGAGCGGGCACCGCAAGCCAACGCAGGTTCTTCGGTTTGGACAGGCTCATGAATCATCCATCGCGGCCGCCACCTGTTTCAAAAATGAAACAGACGGCCCGTCATCTTGTTCCCTCGATCATGAGCTTTGGAAAAAGTGATGCCAACTCAAATCGCGGGTCTTTGGTTGATAGCTTTTGATTACTTTTTTTGCACTTCCTTATTGATCGCCGTTGCCCATCGCGGAGTGATCCAGTGAGTGATCGGCACCTGCCGGCGCGGTGCGGCCCAAATCACGCCGCCCAACCTGAGATGAACCCGCAGGGTCCGCGGCCGCCATGCGCCGGGAAAACGCGGATGCCCGCCGCTCCGCCGCAGCCCCGCATGCGCCCCCAATACTGGTTGTTGGCTCCTTATCATCACCAAGTCTTCTCTACGACGGACGACCTCGTGATTTGTTCCATAATAAATCTGGACTTTTTGGAGGCGACTTGGGTAATTAGTCGAAATCGTGCCTTTAATTGATCTTTATAGGAACTTTTTGGAGGTTCGTCACCCTTAACCACAGAAAGTTGTATGCCAGGCCCGGATTTTGAAACGGTGGTGGCTGATTATCATGAGCCGCTTTACCGGTTCGCCATCAGTTTGACACGCTCGGAAGCAGATGCCTGCGACCTGGTGCAACAAACCTTTTATATGTGGGCGACCAAAGGTCACCAATTGCGCGATGCGGCGAAGGTCAAATCATGGCTCTTCACCACGCAGTACCGCGCCTTCTTGGAATCGCGCCGCACCGTGACCCGCTTTCCACATTCCGAGTTGATCGAAACGGATCCTGAGCTGCCGGTCATCCTGCCGGAGGCGGCCCGCCAGTTGGACGCCATGCAGGCGGTGGAGGCCCTGGCCCAGATAGATGCGGTTTACCGCGCGCCGGTGGCGCTTTTTTACTTGGAGGATTATTCTTACCAGGAGATTGCCGATGTTCTGGCAGTGCCCATCGGCACCGTCAAATCCCGCCTGGCCCGCGGCTTGGCGCAACTTAAACACATCTTCGCCGGGAGCAACCCTTCCCGGAGTCAACCACGAGGCAAACATGAATAACCAGGAAGCCAAGACCATCCTTGCGCTCTTCCGGCCAGGCTCGCCGGACGAAGCGGACCCATCCTTCCACGAGGCCCGGCAAATGGCCAAAACCGACCCGGAGCTGGCTCGCTGGTTCGACGCCCATTGCGAGGCTTATCTCCTCTTGCGCCGGCAATTTCAATCCATCCCCATTCCACCGGGGTTGAAGGAGCAAATACTCTCCGAACGAAAAATCCACCGCCCGCTTTTCCAAAGATATTGGCGTCCGCTGCTGGCGGTGGCCGCGGTCGTGGTGTTTCTGGTGAGCATCGATTTCGTCTTCAGCCCGTTCCATGGCGTTAAGGACCGTTACGCGGCCTATAGCAAGCGCATGGTCGAGTCCGCGTTGAAAGGTTATAACATGGATGTGACAACCACAGATCCGCTCCAGATCCGTGACTACCTAAAGGAGCACCATGCGCCAGCCGCCTATTCTCTTCCGGCCGGATTGAAGACAGCCCCTCTCGTCGGCTGCGCGGTTTCCAGTTGGCAAGGCAACCCGGTTTCCATGATCTGTTTCAAATCCGGCCGCCCCCTTCCCCCCGCCGCTCAAAGTGATGTCTGGCTCTTTGTGACTAGCCGTCAGACCCTGGCCCGTGCCTCTCCTCCGGCCAGTCCGAGCGTTGACCGCGTCAGCAAGGCGATCACCGCCAGTTGGTCCGACGGCCAAAACGATTATCTCTTGGCGGTAGTGGGAAATGAGGCGCTTCTTCGGAAATACCTTCAATAACCATGGTGGGCCGGCGGCCCCAGCGGCACGCTCATGTGGGCGATGACCCAATTGAAGTCGCGCGGGTCGTCGGCGACGTCGATGGGCAGCCCGGCGGCGTCGGGCACCGGGGGCGGTTTGGTGCTGGCGCATTTCCAAACGTATGTTTCCGAATGCCCGTCGGCGTAGGAAAAAGCGGCCGCGCCGTTGTGCCAGGAAGCCGGCAACCGGATCCATTCCGGATAATAACTGCGATTGACAAAATAGCCGTCGGAAATGCTGTCCGGATGCTCGTCCAGAAACACGAAAATGCGCGCCGGCACGGGGATGGAGGTCAGCTTGAAAAACTGCGCGTAGCCCGGGTTATTGGCATTGACACCGGAACTGGTCAGTTCGCCCGCGTCCCCCACCGATGCGTTCATGGAGTAGCTCCGCGCCCGGCTGCCCCAGCCCGCCGCCCGTTGCTCCCTCCCTCCTTCC
>DATKFW010000083.1:0-10044 GCA_035511075.1 Vulcanimicrobiaceae bacterium | reverse complement strand
ACAGGCGCGAGGAAAAGGCCCGGAACGTTGCCGCCGCCCCTCTCCACCGCCGCCACTTGACTCTATAGGCAGAAAATCGCTCCGCGCTTTTGCAGATAGCTCAATCGCGTGAAAAAACGCCCGTTGTTCAACGGCCTGCTAATGGCTGGTCATTATGCTTGCTAGTGGAAACGGCTTTATTTTCAAAGTGTTGCAACACAGCAATCAGGACAGCCGCACCAATCCCAGCAGCGGCCATTAGGACCGCTATCCAAGCAACCTTCTGAGTCTTATGATGAAGTTCAAGGTTTTGGGCCATTGCCTCTCTGTGACGCTCATCCGATTTTTTCTCAGCTTCCTTAGCGGCGTTCTCCTGAGATGCTCGAATCCCTTCAATTTCCTCTAAATTTTCCTCGTGATGGCGTTCTTTTTGAAGGAGGGCAATCTCAGTTTTGACCGGGTCAATCATATCAGCCGACATATGGTATTGCTGCGCGGCTTGGTAGTGTTCAAGCACCACGAGCATCCGCTTCAAGTCCTTTTCTTGATATTTTCCCAACTGGCCCTCGTGGACGATTTTTCGTATGTCGTTTACTTCCGCGTGTGGGTTTCCGTTCATAGTCTTATGGTCGTGTGTGTTTACTTGGCGGTTCGCGGTTTCTGTCCGGCTGGTCGTCGGTCTTTTCCACGGCGTGATTATCGCACACTTGCGAAATGCTCGCAAATGTGTTCCCGTGTGCTTGTGAAATCGTTCGAGAGCGCCATAATCATGGGAGTTATCAGCTCGGCTGTTGTTTTCGCGGTGATTTTTGGCGCTATGGCTTGGGTCACACAGGGCGTTTTGTCGGGAATTGGGGCCGCAGTTATCGGCGCTATTGGGGGCGCGGTTATCGCCCTCAATCTGATGGAGTTTATGGGCGTTGTTGGCAAAGTGTTATTGCAATGGTGGGCTGCTATTGCCGACTTGTTCCGTAAAAAGGCCGAAAAGGACAAATGAAGCGCACGGGGCTTTCTCACAGCTTCTCGCATCCCGGTGTTTGGTGGATTATCGTTGGCGTCCTGGCCCTGCTTGTCAACTTCAAAGGGGGATATTTCTTCATCTGTGTCGGACTGGCATGGATTGCGATCTGGCTTTTCTTTGGCCGCAGACAATAGCTATGCAATCGGAGAGACCCAGCAAGGCTGGTGGAGCGAGCGAGATATGAAATCGCAGACACTACTTGTCTTTCTCGCGCGGCAATTCATTGCGCCAGTGGTCAGAAAGGGCTTCCTGTCTGGCGAGTACGTCGTCTTTGCTGATTATGTGACGAGTTCCGGTGCGTTATTTGAGATGGGGGTGGTTCTCGGATTGGCGTTTCGGACGAAAATAACTATTTTTGCGCAACTGTTCAGTGAGCCAGGGCGCGAAGCGTCGTGCGTTGCTGCTCTGGCGGAATCAGCGGCCTCTCGGTTGGCTGGTTTGCCTGCGGAGCCGGAGAGTGTTTTTGATTTGTTTGTTAAGCCGGAGACAGAGCGCGTGATGAAGGTTTTGTACAATGCCGGAATCGCAAGATTCACGGAGTTTGGAGATTTCCCCAAAGTGGCAAGGTGCAAGCTTCCGCTGAAGAAGGTTTTTCCCCAGTTACAATTTGCTGCGGCTTATGGTATCGCGTTTGGGAGCCATTATCCCGAAATGGCCGAGAGATTGCTCTCATATGTCGAGAATGATGAGGAATGGAAGAAGTTCTACGCCGCAGGTCTGAATATCCCGCCGACGCCGCCACTAAAGCCGAACATCCGAGATCGGCAGGCCCAAGCGTTTGCAGTGGTGCGGGCGTACGTTCAAGAGGTACGACCGGAATTGAAGACGGCATTTGAGGGGGAATACGGTGTCCAACCGAGTGCAAGTTGACATTTGACAGGATAAAGAAATGAATGGTCAGCAGCGTTGTACCTGAAGACATCCCTGGTGGTGGCGGCATTGAGACCCGTGTTGCGGGGGGGTGGGGGCAATCCGGTGACAATGACGACACGACCAGGCACTTGTCGGGGCGTAGCGTTCGCATGTTGGCATCTGGCTTGGCCTTCGGTTTTTGGCAAGCCGGATGCCAACACGGGAATGCGCAGCGGGGAAATTCAATCCGACAACTGCATGAATTCACGATCCCGCCTTGACGGTTTCCCAGAAAACCGTAGAAATAGAAAATGACAATATTGGTGATCGGTCCATCGGGCGTGGGTAAGTCGGACTATGGCGAACATGCGGCACAGCAGATTGCCGCGTGTCAATTCTTCGATCTTGATGATGTTGTCAGCACCACGGCGGGCATTCCTCGTCCTAAACTGCTTGGTCGGGGAGCTGATGCTTTTCTTATGCGGTGCCAGAATGAGGTCGGAGATATATTGCGGTCTGGTCCCGGACTTACTGCCTTGGTCGCTGTAGGGGCGGGTGCGTTGTTGTCATGTGGGGCGGGCGCATGGCTGTCTGCACACCCAGGCCCGACAATTGCGGTTGTCGCATCAGAGGAGGAGGTTTACAAGCGGGGGTGGGAGGTAAACCGCACCGGACCGTTCCCGCTTTTCAAGGCTATAGAGTACTCGGCGGCTCGGCAGGCCCTCTATCAGAGCGCGAAATATCAATGCAACGTGACCGGTTTATCGTTGGATAAGGCCAGGGCTAAATTCGTATCCAAGATTAACGAAATACTTCGGGGGCGGCTTGCCTGAAAATCTGCTGCTGCCATTTAGATACTGGTTGACCATTTTCGAGCGAATTCCTGATAATTCAGAAAGATGCAAAACCCTCAAAACCCTTGATAATCAAGCCCCGGATGAGGTCTCAGGCTTCTGGATCAGGGCCGAAGTCATTGTCCATGCGTAAGGTCGAAGCGAAAAATTATTCTTGCCCTTCCAGCGAGCCTCGATAAATTTGCCCGCTTTGAAAACAAAGGCAGCTATTTCTATGAAAATCACACCAAAAACGCTGTTTCCGGCCATTTTCCTAATTGTTACTGCTTGGATCATGCCCGCCAACGCGCAAACCGCCGCAGCCCCCGCGACCAACTGGCAAAACACCGCGACCCTCGGCGTCACCCTCGCCCGCGGAAATACGGATACCACCCTGGTTTCTCTGGCGCTCGACTCGGAAAAAAAATGGGGCCATAGCGATCTTCATCTGGGCGCCGATGATCTTTACGGCCAATCGAAGATTGAGGGCACCTCTTCAAGCACGACTACCGCCGATGCAGAACACGGGTTCGTGCAATATAATCAGGACTTCACCGACCGCTTCTACGGCTACGCCCGCATCGAGGCCATGCACGACGGCATCGCCGGCATTCAATATCGCTTCGCCCTGGTCCCAGGCGCGGGCTATTATTTCCTCAAGAACAAGAAGGTTGACTTGAGCCTGGAAGGCGGTCCTGGCTATATCGCTGAAAAGCTCGACGATCAAACCTCCAGTTACGTCACATTGCGAATTGCCGAAAAATGCCATTACCAAATCAGCACCCATGCGAAGGCTTGGGAAACCATCGAATTCCTGCCGCAAGTGGACTATTTTAACAACTATATCGTTAACGCCGAAGCGGGCATCGAAGCCGGGCTGAATAAGAGCGATAAACTGGCTTTGCGCACCGTTATTGACGACAGCTACGACAATGTGCCCGCAGCGGGCCGACTCAAAAACGATCTCAAGCTCATTGCCGGTATCACCTACAAATTTTAACAGGCTCGATGACACCCTCCGCCACCAGCTCGCACCGATGGCACTTTTTCCGCGCTGGCGGTTTCGATCAAGTTAAGCTGGAAACGGGCGCCGACTTGGTGAGCCTGGACCAACTCGACCAAAAGCTGTGGGTGGCCTTGGCTTGTCCCATCAGCGGCCTGGAATTCGACGTCAAAACCGCCGCCCTGCTTGATACCGACGACGATGGCCGCATCCGCGCTCCCGAATTGATTGCCGCCGTAAAATGGGCCGGTTCCATGCTCAAGAATCCCGATGACCTCATCCGGGGCGGCGATTCCCTGCCACTGGCGGCCATCAACGACGCGACACCCGATGGCCGCCGAATACTTGCCGGCGCCCGGCAAATCCTCGCCAATCTCGGCCGACCCGACTCCACCGCCATCGTCCTGGCCGACGTATCCGATGCCACAGCGATTTTCGCCAACACCATTTTAAATGGAGACGGCATTATCATTCCGGAATCGGCCTCCGACAATGCAACCAGGGGCATTATTGAAGAAATCGCCGCGTGCATGGGCACGGTCATCGATCGTTCCGGCAAGCCAGGTATTGACCAGGCCAGGGCCGACGGATTTTTTACCGCCTGCGAGGCGTTCGACGCTTGGATGCAAGCCGCCCACAAGGATGCCGCCGCCATCCTGCCCCTTGGGGATCGAACGGCCGCCGCCGCCGCCGCGGTAAAACCGATCAGGGGAAAAGTCGATGATTACTTTGGCCGTTGCCGCCTGGCCGCCTTCGATCCCCGCGCCGCCGCGATGGTCAATCGCAAGGAAGAGGATTATGCTGTGATACTGGGGAAGGACGTTAGCATTAATGTGGTGGAATCGACGATTTTTCCGATAGGACTAATTGCCGCGGGGAAACCGTTACCACTTCCGACTGGGAAAAACCCTGCCCAGACCGGTGTCAATCCCGCTTTCAGCCAGGCTGTCGCGGCTCTGAGGGAAGACGCGGTCAAGCCGTTTTTTGGCGACAAGACGGAGTTGACGGAATCGGACTGGCTGGCGCTTGTAGGCCGGCTGGCGCCTTTCGAACAATGGGAGGCGGCCAAGGCGGGCGGCGCGGTTGAGAAACTGGGCCTTCCGCGGGTGCGCGGGATTTTGGCTGGGCGAGGGAGGAAAAACGTCAACGCGCTCATCGCCCGCGACAAGGCGCTGGAATCGGAGGCCGCCTCCATCGCAGACGTCGAGAAACTCATTCGGTTTGTTCGTGATTTGCGCGTGCTGTGCGTCAATTTTGTCAACTTCAAGAGTCTTTATTCGGGCGAGGCCCCGGCAATTTTTCAGGCCGGCGTCCTTTATCTGGACCAGCGCTCGTGCCACCTCTGCCTTACCGTGGAGGATGCGGCCCGGCACTCGACAATGGCCGGTTTGGCGGGCGCTTTTTTGGGCTACGCCGACTGCGTCCGCAAACGCGGCAGCGAGAAGTTGAGCATCGTGGCCGTGTTCTCGCAGGGTGACGACGAAAACCTGATGGTGGGCCGCAACGGAATTTTTTACGACCGGAAAGGGCGCGATTATGACGCGACCATCACCAAGATCCTGCCCAACCCCATCAGCCTCCGCGAAGCATTCTGGTCTCCGTATAAAAAAGTAGCGCGGGTGATCGAAGAACACGTGGTCAAACGGGCCTCCGCTGCCGACGCCTCCGTCAGCACCCAAGTCGCGACGGCCGCCACTGTGCCCGTCGCCGGCGCTCCTGTCCCCGCGGCGGCCCCGCCCGCTAAACTGGCGTTCGATCCAAGCGTGATTGCTCTGTTAAGCGTCGCGCTGGGGACGTTGGCGGCGGCCTTCGCGACGTTTCTCGGTTTCCTGGGCAAATTTGCCGCGTGGCAGATTCCGTTGGTTATCATCGGCATCCTGCTCATCGTCTCGGGTCCGTCAGTGGTGCTGGCTTTCATCAAACTTCGCCAGCGCAACCTCGGGCCGATTCTCGACGCCAACGGCTGGGCGATCAACGCCAAGGCAAAAATCAATGTTCCGTTCGGGGCAAAGCTGACGGACATTGCGGAATTGCCGCCGGGGGCGACCGTCGATGTTCGCGACCGTTACGCGGAGAAATCGGTTCTGTGGCCAAAGCTGTTGCTCATCGGGTTTTTCGTATGGTGGATTTACGCCATCCTGGATGACACCGGCGTTCTTTATCGGCTGACCAAAGACTGGCAAATTCCATTGGGCAAACCGCCGTCCGCGCTCAAGGCAAAATCGGACCAACCCAACTCGTCCCGTGACACCAACAGGCCCGCGCACTCCAATCCTTAGCGACTTTGAAAACAGCGTTGGGGCGGGCAGCGCGGCAGCCACCGTTATCGGTTTCTCCGTTGTTGCGCCAGAAAATCCAAGTCTACTCAAGGCACGAGCACCAGACGGTAAAAGCGTTGCGGGGCATTGGTGACCGAGTCTGTGGTGTTGAGCGTCGCTACGGTGGCGGTGATGGGGCCGTTCAGGTTGGTCCAGTTGCTCGAACTCAGGTCGGAAGTGTACTGCAACTGATACCGGGATCCAGCCTCCGTGCTCCAAGTCAGATTCAGCGTGGTTTTGGTTAGCGTCACGGCCTGGAACTCCGGCACTAAGGTCAGCCGGAAAACGGTGCCATTGCCGTAAGTGCCGCCTTCTGAAGTCGTGCCGTAGAAATTGCCATCGCTGCCTTGGACCAGAGCGGCGCAAGGATTTGCACCATCCAGCGCCTCGCCACTCGCATTAGTAATCGATCCGAAATGATAAAGGGTCGTCAGCGTCCCGCTGGTGCTGATCTTGAACACGGTGCCATTACCGAAAAATTGTCCGCCGGAAGTCGTGCCATAGAAATTGCCGTCGCTACTCTGCACCAGCGCGGCAACGGGATTTGCGCCATCATTGCCAGTGAATGAATGCAACGTTTTCAGTGCCCCGTTGGTAGTGATTTCGAACACGGCGCCAAGGCCATCATAGGCATAGGCGCTATCATCTCCCCCGGCTTTGGTCGTGCCGTAGAAATTGCCGTCGCTGCCCTGCACCAGCCCCGCAATGGGATTCGCGCCGTCCAGCGGTACGCCATTGGCATTGGTAATCGTGCCAAAAGCATAAAGAGTCGTCAGCGCCCCATTGGCGCTTATTTTGAACACGGTGCCGAAGGTTGGGAAGAACGAGTTAATGTTGTCAATGTCGATCGTGCCGTAAGTCGTGCCATAGAAATAGCCGTCGTTGCCCTGCACTAATGCGGATGGCCATGCGAGGGAAGCCAGCGTCGTCAAAACGCCGGCGGGGGTCATTTGAAACGCCGCGCCAGAAGTCGTGCCATAAAAATTGCCATCGCTGCCCTGCGCGAGCGCGGCAGCGCGATTTGCGCCATCATCTGTACCATTGAAGGAATGCAAAGTCGTAAGCGCTCCGTTGCTAGTGATCTTGAACACGGTGCCAAAAGGGTATAACCCATTCGTGCCGCCCCATCCCGTTGTGCCATAGAAATAGGCGTCGGACGCCTGAATCAACCCGGCAGAAGGATGTGCGCCATCCAGCGGGCCGCCATCCGCGTTAGTGAGCGTGCCGAAAGCATAAAGGGTGGTCAGCGCCCCGGTGGCGCTGATTTTGAATACGGTGCCATAGCCGATGCCGAATTGATTCGTGTACGCACCGCCGTATTCAGCCGTGCCATAGAAATTGCCGTCGCTGCCCTGCACTAGCGCGGCAACGGGATTTGCGCCATCATTGCCGCCGGAAAAAGAATAAAGGCAGGTGAATACCACGTCGGCCTGGGTGACAAGAGCGGGCAGAACGAGCGCGGCTGCCCAGAGCATTCTCAAGGGAAAGGCTAAAGGCTTCCTCCTCCGCCATCCTCCTCCGCTAAAGCTTTTGAGGACGGTAGGCTTTGGAGGACAGGAAAGGCTGACCCGCCGCCGCTTCACTATGGCGCGGCAAGAGGCTGAAAGTCGGGTGGTAAGCTGGGTTTTCATTGATTGAATCCTTTCGTTTTCATTGTTGAGGCTGTCCGCTTTGCGTGATTACTGGCTTAACCGGTAGAACTGCTGAGTGCCGGAGATGGGATTGGTCACTGTGAGCTGCCCGTTGACGACCACTGGCGCTGGGACAACGGGGGTCCAGACCGCCGGTGAAGCAAGGTTTGTGGTGGATTGCAAAGTGTACCCGGAGTAACTGAACCCGGCGTCATTGGTCGGCCACGTCAAAATTGCGTTTGTGTCCGAAGCCGTTATGGCCAGTTGCGGCGGCGGGAACGAAAGGCTGAACACCGTGCCGTTGCCATTTGTGCCGCCCCCGAATGCCGTCCCATACAGGGTATTGCCCAATAAAAGCAATGCGTCATACACAATACAGCCGTCGCTGTTCGTACCAATATCAAAAATACCGTTACTTCCAGCGCTTGCGGTGAAGACATGCAGGGTCGCAAAGCCAGAGCCGTTGGTGTTGACGGCGAAAACCACGCCACTGCCCCAACTGCCGCCATTATGAGTCGTCCCATACAGCGTGTTGCCCGATAAGATCAATGCGTCCTCCGGAAAAGCTCCGTCGCCGTTTTCGAGATAAGGACCAGAGGTTGCCGTGAAACTATGCAGGGTCGTAAAGCCCGTGCCGTTCGTGTTGACGGCAAACACGGTGCCACTGCCCCCACTGCCGCCTTCCGTCGCTGTCCCATACAGGGTGTTGCCCGATAAAATCAATTGGTCAATCGGATTCGCTCCGTCCCCATTGATGCCAGAATCGTTGGTTGCCGTAAAATTATACAGGGTCGTAAAGTCCATGCTGTTCGTGTTGACGGCGAACACCGTGCCATCGCCCGAAATGCCGCCATGAAACGCCGTTCCATACAGGGTATTGCCCGATAAAATCAATCCTCCGCCCGGATAAGCTCCTTCGCTGTTGGTACCAAAACCACCTTTAGTTCCAGATGTTGCCGTGAAAGTATGCAGGATCGTAAAACTCGTGCCGTTGGTGTTGAGGGCAAACACCGCGCCACTGCCCGAAGGGCCGCCGGACCCCGCTGTCCCATACAGAGTGCTGCCGGATAAAATCAATGGGTCCTCCGGAAAAGCTCCGTCGCCGTTGGTTCCCCAAACCCCTACAGTTCCAAAGGTGGCCGTGAAAGTATGCAGGACTGTAAAACCCCTGCCATCAGTGTTGACGGCGAACACCGTTCCATTGCCGTTCGTGCCGCCTTCCGTCGCTGTCCCATACAAAGTGTTGCCCGATAAAAACAATCCCGCTTCGGAAAGAGCTCCGTCGCTGTTGGTGCCAGTGCCAAGCACACCCTCAGAGCCAAAGAGCTCCGTGAAACTATGCAGGTTCGTAAAACCCGAGCCATCACTGTTGACGGCGAATACCGTGCCACTGCTCGAACTGCCGCCACGATACGCCGTCCCATACAGGGTATTGCCCGATAAAATCAATCCGGACGCCGGACTAGCTCCATCGTTGTTGGTGTAATCAGGAGCAGGGGCTGACGTGAAGTCATACAGGGTCGTGAAGGTCTGGGCCGTCAGATGCGTTGCGGTCATGGCCATCGCGCAAGTTATGAGGCAGAAGAGTTTCATTCTCATAGAATTCATATTGTTAATAGTATTCATATTGTTTTCTTATTGATTTAAACACAGGTCTTTTGCTTTGCTGTTTAACCCACAACTGTTTCAATCCCGCCGCGCCGACGAGTTTTGCCCGGCCTTAGCGGGCTGGGATCCGATCATGGCCTTGGCCTCGTTCCTTAGCAGATGGACGATGATCCAGTCATTCCAGGTCTCGCCTATGTCGCCGCTTTCCAGTTTTGGCATGGCCTCAATAATCTGATCGCCTTTGTCCAGGGCGACACGGCATTCAGGCAGTTTTCCGGATTCATGCTGGGCCATCGCCAGCACCAGATAGGCCTGTGCGTTGCGGTAATTCACGCTCGGGTCTGCCAGGGCCTTTTGCGTCCAGTCGATCGCGCTGGCAAAATGCTGCTGGCGATATTCGGCAAGACCTTTGACAAATTCAAAATAAGCAAAGTACTGGTGCCCGTTGCCTTTCATCACTGCCGTGTCAGCTAATCGCGCGACGGCGTCCAAATCGATTCCTGCGGCAGGAACCATCAGGCAGTCCTTGGCCATGCGTTCGGCGACGATGGGGTTGTTGGTTCCACCAAAAATCGCCAGCACTTGCGCGCAATGCCGGCGGTAACCCTTCAAGTCGCCGCTTTGCGCCAACAGGGGAGCGAGGTGGTAATGGTACCAATGTTCATTTGGGTCCATCTCGACGAGTTTGGAAAACTCCGCCACCGCGTTTGTCCACTGGCCTGCGCGGGCGTGAAGCATTCCGCTGGAGTACAGAAGGCCCTCTTCGCCCGTCTTAAAAATTGGTGGCGGCAGCAGTCCA
>DATKFW010000082.1:0-18436 GCA_035511075.1 Vulcanimicrobiaceae bacterium | reverse complement strand
GAGGGGACATGGCAGGCGGCGCGTACGCGCATTATTGGGGTCCCTTCGCCTTGAACAATTGGCCTTTCACGGTGCCAATGGCATCGCTCAAAAACACGTTGCGATCGTCAGAGCGCCAGTTGTACCAGCGGTCGTCGCGATTGAAAGACAAGACCTCGCGCGCCGCCCTCCAGCGCGAAGGCCAGGGGGTCGGGGCTTTTGACTTTGGCCCCCGCATCACAAAGAGCAGATGCACCAATTCCCGACCCAGATGCCGGCATACCAGCGGACGGCCGGCGGGAGGCGGGAGAACCACCCGCGCCTCGGGATTTAAAATCTTCCGCACAGCCCAAGCCGGATACTCGAAACCCATGCGCCGGGCCAGAGCCATGCTTCCCCATGCCCGGCCGTTGAGTTCCATGAACCAAACCTTGCCGGATTGATCACGAAGCAATTCGATCATGAATAATCCGCGCCAGTCGCTCAACGTAATGAACCGCTCGCCGGCCTCCTTAAGCGCCTGATCCACCTCTCTGGAGACGCAGGCGCTAGAGCCCGACCCCTGCGGATTCATCATTCGGAGGCGGCGGTGACCGCTCCATCCGATGACCCCCTCCCCGGCCGCCAACCCGAAGAGCCCCTCACCGACGCCGCACACGAAATGCTGCAAAAGCATCGGCTCGCGTTCCCCCCAGGATTTGACCGCCGCTTCCAATTCCACCCTGTCCACACAAGTCCAGGCGGGTCCGCGGGTCAGTCGGCCGTTTTTTTCTCGCGAGGCCCAAACCGGCTTGAAGACCACGGGAAAATCCAGCGCCTTTTCGAGAACCTCGCCGGCCTTCTCCACCATGAAGGTCTCCGGCACGGCAAAGCCGGCCTTGCGCGCGCAGTCGATTTGCGCCCATTTATTGAGCGCCAGGACCGCGCGTTCATTGGTCGGACCGACGATTGGCATGTCGGGAATTCCGGGGGCGTGACTTAACAGCCAGACGGCTCCATCGTCCAGCGGCATGAGAGCGAACCTCGATTGCGGATGGGCCGCCTTGAGGAGAGAAATCTGCGCCGTTAAATCGGCCAGCGCCTGCGCGCAGCTTGTCTCGGGAGGGGTAATCTCGATTAATGAAACGTATCGGCTGGAACGGAGCGCCGAACGGGCGCCCCTGCGGGTGAAGGCCACAATTTTTGCGCCCTCATCGGCCAGGCTCCAAACCACTTCGGGCGCCGAAAGCGCTTCGGCAAAGCCAATGATAACCAGGACGCCGGTACTGTTCATTTGGACGGCCACATATCAGCGCCATTGCTTGAGCTTGAGTTTAATGTCGCGCAGCACTTTCTTGAATCCCACAGGGGCGCCGCTGGTGATGCTGCCAATGTGCGCCAAGTCGTGCGAGCGGCGGATGGTATTTCGCGGCTGGATCCACACGTCCTCCATGGCGGGACCGGTGTCGCTGGTGAAAATCTTCCGATAACCGAGGTTTCGCAAGGCGGCGAGCACGCGCCGATCATAACTTCCGAACGGGCAGGCCGCCTCCTGGACGGGCTTTCCGATAATTTGTTCGAGCCTGTCTTTGGCCTGGACTAATTCTTCGCGGAGATCGTCCGCATCCAAGCCGGTCCAACGGCGATGGCGCATGCCGTGGGTGCCGACCTCCATTCCCTCGGCCACCAGTCCTTGAAGATGGCTGGTTGACAAATATCCCTTTTGATCGAGGCGTTGCGCCACGGCGAAAAATTGTGCGCGCATGTTTCGCGCTTTCAGGGCGGGCAAGGCGCCTGTGTAGTCGGATTGGTTGGCGTCATCCAGGGTGATTCGGACATCGTTCCGTTCCCGGATTGAATCAAGGATCGCCTCGAAAAACGACTGGTCGAGCCAGCAATCCGCCTCGCCCGAGGAAAGTCCCGGCGGCAGCGGGCCCAGGCCGTGGAAGTTGAGGATGAAGACCTGGCCGCTCATGTGTCGTTTGGTTGCCGAGACCGTCCGTGGCAGTGAACCTGGTGTGTTTTCAAGAGCGGCGGCGCGGAATCGAGCCGCGGGTCCACTCGAGAATCAGCCGCGCGCTCATCCTTGCAAGGCCGCGCACGGGAAGCCGGCCGGCCCAACCGGAGGACAGACCTTTCAAAATAAACCGGCGGCCCTGCCGACCTCTCCCGAGATAACACAATTCCCTGCCAATGAGATAAAAGAATTGCCCCTGAACTTTGAGGGGAATGTCCGAGTACGCGTGCAAGGTCCGAATCGCAACCCTGCATCGGCTTCTGCTGTAGCGGCGTCTTTGGAGCGGTCCCGTGCTCATCGAGTGGACGCGATAAAGAGCGAGAGCGCCGGGATCATAGAGGAACCGGTGGTGGCGCGAGATTCGGATCCATTGCAGCCAATCCTCCACCACCCTGATTTTCTCGTCGAACAACAGGCGCTCGCCGAGCGCCAGGCGGCGCGCCAGCACGGTTTGGGTGTTTATGAAATTCCTCGCGCACAAGGACTCGAAAAGATTGCCGGAGGGAATTGGCGGCGGGGGAAAGTCGTCGCTAAATAATCTTCCAGTCAGCCGGCCCTCTTCGTCAACGATCTCGGAATCAGAGTACGTCATGTCGCAGTCCGGATGCTCCTCCAAAAGCCGGATCTGGCGCGCCAACTTTTCGGGCTTCCAAAGATCGTCGGCGTCGCAAAAAGCGACAAATTCCCCTGTGGCCGCCCGCAAGCCGTCGTTGCGCGACGCGGAGGGGCCGCGATTTTGCGGGTGAACAATTATTTTGACACGAGCGTCGTCCCGGGCAAGCCCGCGAAGGACCTTCACCGAATCGTCGCTGGACGCGTCGTCAACAATAATGAGTTCCAAATCCGCAAATGTCTGGCCCAAAACGGCCGCCGCCGATTCACGCACGAAACGGCCGTGGTTGTAACACGGCATGATCACGCTGGCTCGAGGAATTCGCACAGGAAAAAGAGTGGAGACGAGCGACCCCGGTCTCAGGTTGGCTGGCCGCGTTTCCTCAGGCCGTGTTTGGAATAGTTCCTTGGGCGATGGCGTTCCTTGATGAATTGGCGGCATTTCTCCATTTCAACGACATAGCTCATTTCCCACGGAGCGATGCCTTCGGCACCCATCGGAGCCGGAGGTTGCGCCATTCTGCGAAGCAGGAGTTTAAGGCCCGCGCGGTAGGAACGCAGCCTTGGATTGCTTATCTCCCGGTGCTCCCAGTGATGGAGAACATACGCCGCGCTCAGGCCGTGCTTGCGGCCCACAGCCAGCCAGTTTGAACGGGTCAGTCGCGCTGGATCGGGGCGGTGAATCACCGACGCTTCCGGCACAAAACGGAGGCGAAATCCCGCCTCGACCAGTTGCCACGAAAAAAGCGTGTCGTCCGCGAAACCGAACGCGCCCGGGCCCAGCTCGACATCGAATTCCGGGACGCGGTCCAGGACCGACCTGTGGAAGCCCATGTTGGCGCCCACCAGTTGCAGCACGCCTTCGCGAGGACCGTCGCAGACGGCAAGGGAGATTTGGTGTTGGGGTGTCATCCAGGAGCGGCATATTTCTTTGGCCAATTCTATGCGCCCGACCACGCCGTCGCATTCCCGGCGCAGGAGCGGGGCGGCGATCGACTCCAACCAATCCGGCGCCGGCACCACGTCGTCATCAGTGAACAAAATCACATCAGCCCGGGTGGCGGCGATTCCCGCGTTCCGCGCTTTTGATTGTCCCGGCGAAGATTCCAACAAGTAACGGATGGGGATTTTTGCGACCGAATGTTTCCGCACAACCGCGGGAGTGTGGTCGGTGGATCCGTTATCCACGACAAGGATTTCGGGGCGAAGTCCGGCCGGCGCGTTGACAGCCTCAAAGGACTTCAGCGTCTGGTCCAGACTCTCGGCGCGGTCTCTCGTGCAAATGATGATGGAAACGGCGGGCGTCATCATCCTAAGATGCTTCTGGCCATTTTCACGGCGAACCGGCGCAAACGCAACGAGGCCGGGGCATTCTCCCTCCAATAGTTCAGATTGGCTTTGGCCGCTTCGGAATCGCCCGTAGCGGAAAAACGTTCGGCTTGATTTATCGCCATATAGCAAACCCTCTGGCGGGCCTTATTGGCGTCAAACCCCTCGTGGCGCGCGGCGAACAGATGATTCAGCCGGTCGAAATCACGCAGACCCTCGGCGGTCCGATTTAAGCGTCCGGTTTCATTCATGTCGGATTGGCGGTAGCAGGACAACACTTCGGGGGTGACGATGCCGCCGGCGGCGCCGATCACACGCGCCCACATTTCGCAGTCAAGAGTAAATGCCAGATCGGATCGAAATCCTCCATTTGCTTCATAATAGGAACGCTTCACAACAACGCCAGGACATTGAATGGGTGTGCTGTAAAAAAAATCATCGACTGCCCGGCCGCCATTTTCCAAGTTAGGCAATCGAACTGTAACTCCAAGAATCACGCCGTCCGGATCAACAAAAAATGATCGGGTTGCCAGCAGGCTGACTTCAGGATGGAGTTGTCCGGCCTTCGCGAGCTTTTCATAAAATCCCGGCAACACGTAATCGTCGTGATGTAAAATGTGGACCCACAGGCCGCGCGAATGCTCTATGCAGGCGTTCCAGCATCCCGCCAAGCCCACGTTTTTCGGCGTCGCGGAGACTGAGACCCGCGCTCCGGCGATGGCCCGGACCATCGCGGCAACATCCACGCCGGGCGAACAATCGTCCACCACCTCAATCTGCATCTTGTCCGGGCCGGGTTCCTGGCGGAGAACAGACTCAAGGGTCTGCCGCAAATATTCCTGGTTCGGCCGATAGGCCGGTATCATCACCGACCAGAATGGACGGGGTTCACCGGTGTTCGCTGGAGGAGGGACGGCTGGTGGCGATTGAATCACTTTCCTTCCCGGTGAGCAGCAAGGAGTTTATCATAAACCTCGAGACGTGTCTTGCGGACAGCTTCCAGCGAATAGTGCTTTTGAACCAGGTCCAGTCCGTTTGCAACCATTCGATTCAGTTTCCCCATATCTGATGACAGCTCGACACAGGCATTGGCAAAGGCTGGAGCATCGTCCGCCACGATAAAATGCTCGCCGGAGCGCCCAGGGAGGCCCTCGACTCCCACAGTGGTGGTGACGAGTGGGCACGATGCGCTCCATGCCGCCAGGATCTTGGTGCGGATGCCGCTGCCAACCCAAACTGGCACGATCATGATCTTGTTTTGCAGAGATTCCAGCAACCTGGGAACAAAACCGGCAAACCGAATGTCTCCATGATTCGGCAGGCTGGTTTGCGCCGGGTGCGACCACTTTCCGATGACCTCGATGATTGCGTCCGGCATGCGGCCCTTGATGGCGGGCCAGACGTCCTTCATGAACCAGCGCAAGCCTTCCACGTTGGGGCGATGTCCTTCACTGGCAACAAAAACAAAATGTTTGACGGATTGGGCAAATGGACGAGCAATCGCAATCGGGTCCTCAGGACTGGGAAACGGGGAAACACTAACCTGGAGAGCGGGGCAGAAATTTTGCAAAGCGTCGCGATCCACCTCGCTAAACACCACGGCGGAATCAAACGTGGGCAAATACGCGGCTTCCTCGCGAATCATTCTTTCCGTGATGTAGCGCACGTTGGCGTCGCTTGCCCCGTTCGCCTCAATAAAACGCCGGGCATAAACGAAATGGAGCTGGTGATGAACGAATATCGAGGGAACCCGCCCCGTCATAAGCGGTCCCAAGGTCAACATATCCGCGAATTCCGCCTGAAAAATATCGCAACTCTTTGCAAAACACCGCTCGACTGCCGTCACGAAGTCGGGATGCAGGGTGTTAAACGGATAATAAGGGACGGCTGGATTCCCGCGTGACGTCTCCCCGGGCGACGGCGCGGATAATTCTCTTAGAAGCCTGCCGGCGATCCTTCGCGGCAGGGAGCGTCGTGATGGCGAGCATTGAACGGCCTCGACCATTACGTTGGGAAACATTTTCGCAAAATAGAGCGCATCGGCTTGCTCTTCTTGACTGTAAACAGGAACAACCAGCGTGAAGCCGCAGGCATCGCGCAATGCCTCGAAGGTGCGGTATTGAGCCACTCGTCCGCCTTCGATCAAAGGCCAGGGCAGATACCGGGAGGCTATAAGAATGCGCATGCTGTCACGATTTTCGTTTAACGAAGGTCATAAGCCCGCGCCATTTACGGCCCAGCCTCTGATTAAACGTCCACCCTCCCTGACTCAAAACTTTCCTGGAACTCCATTGTCTCTTGCATTCTCCGTAGGTTTTCGGGCCTGTTCCTTCGTCTTTCAATTTTCTTATCTGCGTCAATGCCGCATATACGCGCGTCTTTGGGGCGCTATACTTTTTCCACAATTCCCGCGCATTGAAACCGTATTCCTCCGCCTTTGAATCCACCTCCCTCAGTATCGCGTCGATTTGATCCACCTGGGCTTCCGGAATTTGCACGTAATACGGAACCTTGTCGTCAAAGGAAAACGGAATCCATTGATCGGCAATCACGACGGGAACCCGGCCCATCGCCATCGCTTCGCAGATGCGGTACGTAAACGCGGCGTGCCCGCGAGGACAGAGCACGAAGCGGCTGTTGAGGGAAATCTCCACGTATTTTGATTTCTCATCCTCGCTGTGATTGAACCATTTATCGACATCCTGGACGTAAACGCCGTTATTGTCGCCAGAGGGATACAAAGACAGAATCTTCCGGCGAATAGGATGAGACTTGGACCCAAGAAACGAGAACGCGTACTTTGGCTTGATCGCGAGGATCCGCTCGTCGGTTACACCGTAGATGGGTCCGCAAGGCACCCAAAGCGGCGGCCAGGAGCGGTGCAGGGCCGTGCGATAATACGGTTCGCATATCGAAGTGTATAACCCTTGCAGGAATCCCATGGGGGCATCCTCATAGTTGATTGTGAAAACCTTTTGCCAATGCCTTTGAAGGTTGATATCCCCCGACAATACCCTCAAATAGCCTCGCTCCTTGGGCAACGACGACTCCAGCACAGCGATAATGTCGGCCTCGGTTGGATCATCCGAATAAACGACGGTCCGCTTTTCAAATTCCGGCCCAAGCTCGGTTTTTAAATAATTTATCCACTCGCGCTCGTCGTCCTTCAGCGGCGCATTCCTGAGAAATGCAAAATGAATTTTAATGCCATTCATCGTTTACAAATTGGCATTGACCAGCACAGCGCGAATGGCCTTCAACAAATCGCTGCCATATCGGTTATCGGGTTCCATGTGCATTCCCTCGGCCCACTCATTCCACGCGTTGATGAACAAGAGGCGCTCTTCAAAGGGCTGCGTTTGCAAACGTTCAACGACCGGCCGAAACGCGCGCGCGACTTTTCCCGGCTCACTGCCGGTCATGACAACAGCCTTGTCGCCTCGCCTGGCCGTGTTGTCCCAGCCGACAAAAACCGCCGGGTGATGTGGATAATCCGGCCGCCCGGCCTCCATGAGCGCCACAGCTTCTTCATAGTCGTAAATCCTGGCGGTGCCGCTCCAAATTCCATGGTGAAGATTTCTCCACAGGCGTCTCTTGGAAAATCGGTCGTAGAATGCGTCGGGTAAAGCGCCGAGCTGGGGGAAATGATCTTCCGTGCCGTCAAATCCCAGGGTGCGCATGTCCAATTGCCGCGAATGCGCGTTTATGCCGACGAGATAGGGATCGGGCAACCCGGACGCGATGCAAACTTTGCGAATCATTGCCGTCGTCGCCTTGGCGTCCGGCAACGCGGACGGCTTGTAGATCAGGAAAAGCGGCCGGCCATTGACGCGGATGTAACGCGAGTCCTGGAACAATTTCACCAGCCATTTTGCATGGGCCTCGTCATCTTCAGGCGAATAGGATTGTTCAATGAGAATCTCCTTTTCTTCGCCCATCCAGCGTCGAGACCAGGATTCGTTTGCCCATGCCAGGCAGAATGGAAAATCCGGCTGGCGACGCTCCAGGAGGGTGTTGACAGGAGTCTCCAACAATCTCTTCCTGGAAAACCAATAGTGCCAGTAGCAAAAGCCTTCGATGCCGTTTGCCCTTGCAAGGGCCGCCTGGGCCTCTTGAATTTCCGCCAGACGCAGATCATAAAAGCCGAGGTCGGCCGGCAAAATGGGCTGATGGTGTCCTCTAAAGAACGGCCGGGCCCTGGCAACATTTGTCCACTCAGTAAAACCTTTGCCCCACCACGCATCGTTTTCGGGGATTGGATGAAACTGCGGGAGATAAAAGGCAATCGCACGTACACGTTCCTCTCTCATTTATCAAAAGCTTTCAATTCCCGGAAAACACGCTCTCAAGGGCTTCCTTTCGTCGCGTGCTCATCGCAAGACGGACGGCTGCCAGCCAACGACGCGTTCGGCAGGACGCGCCAGATTGGCGTAGATTTCGTTGCGCCGTTGACGCACTCCCTCAGACGAATAGTGTTTGAAAACCGCCGCCTTTCCAGACGCCGCCAACCGCCGCCACAACTCCGGATTCCTGGAGAGTTGAACGGCGGCCGTTGCGAAATCGGATTCTGTGTCACGCACCAGTATCTCTTGCCCGTCCCTGAGCAACATGCCCTCGCTTCCCACGGAAGTGGTCACCACCGGCACGCCCAGCGCCATCGCAACCAATATCTTGACTCGAATGCCGCTGCCAATTCGCAAAGGCACCAGCATGATCCCAGCGCGCAGCGTTGCGGATAGATCGGTGACGAATCCGGTAAAGACCACACCTTCGCCGGCGAATCTGGCTTGGGCCGCCTCGCTCCATTTTCCCACCACCACCAGTTTCGCCTGCGGAAACTGCCGCAAAATTTCCGGCCAGATTCCCTCGAGCAACCATTCCAGCGCGTCCCTGTTGGGGGCGTGTTCCTCCGACGCCACGATGAGGAACCGTCCATCAAAAGCCGATGGAAGGTCCCGGGCTATTGCGACGTCGGCCGGTATTGGGAACGGGCTGGTGAACAGTTTATCCGGCGCCACATAAGCCAGGAGAGCCTGGCGATCCTGATCGCTAAACGTAACCACCCCGTCAAAATTCTGAAGATAGGCCAGCTCCTGCGTTTCCATCACCGCCTTCAAATAAGATAAATAACTGTCATTCGGGTGCGTTTCCAAAAACCTCCGCGCGTAGACGAAATGAATCTGGTGGTGAATAAACAGCTTGGGAATTTCCCTGGGAAGCCACGCGCCGAGCGGCAACATTTCCGCAAATTCCGCCTGACACAGGTCAACGCCTTTCGACAGTTCGTCCCGTAGCGCCAGAATCAGCTTTGCTGGCAACGGGTTGAACGGATACTTAAGCGCTTCTTCGCCCCCCGCCTGAACTTCAGGTTGAGAATCCGAGAGAAAACGTCGCCCAAGCTTGACAACCTTTTTCGCTATTCGAATCGATAACCCCGGCGTGGGCGGCGGCGTGTGGCCGCAATAGATTGCCCTTACTTTTACCTTCGGCAGTTGGGTCTGGAGTTGCCTGGCCTCCGCGATAGCGGTTTCGTCGTAAACGGGACACACCAATGTGAAGTCATGGTCGAGCTCCAGACATTTGAGCGTGGAAAACTGCGCCGCGTTGCCACCGCAGTTAAGCGGCCACGGCAGACACGGTGTTGCAATCAAAATCCGCATAGTTCAGACAACGAACGAATCACTCGAAAATTGGCGATGGCACGTTGTATTTTTTAAGCACCCTTCTTAATTCATCATACCGCAGGACCTGGTCCCCGCCCCAATCCTTTCTCTGCAACCGCTCCCATACGTGGGCGGCGACGGCACCGGGGCGCTGGAACAATTGCGCCGCCAGAAAGGTTAGTTTAGCCATCCTGCCTTTGGCCGCCTCATAGCCGAAAGCCACAACGTCGCGCTGCAAAAAATAAATGATGTCATTGATATCGATTCCCTTAAGGTGCGCGCCTTCACAGGCCCGGGCCCTGGCAAACGCGGTCCCCGTCATTTCAATCATCTTCAACCTGGATTTGGGGGTGTGAACGTCTTGAGTCGCCTGATTGGGACGGAGCCTCCAGGTGGCGAGCTTTTCAGGGATGTAAATGCAATTTTCAACCAGCCCGGCGCGCATCTCCCACTCAAAATCACTGATCGAACCCCAACGGCCGTCAAATAATCCTATCCGGTCAAATACCGTCCGGCGAATCAGAAGCTGGGTGATGGAGGTGTAAATCGTGAACAGCGCCGGATGAACAAGGCCGTCGTGCGGCGCCAGCCGCCTGTTTTTTCTTGAGACGAGGTTCTGATCATAGTTTCCCAGGGGATAATGGTTCCATTGTTCGGCGGCGGGTAAAGGAACTCCATTTTCGTCAATGATCTCCAACGCACATTGACACAAGCCGCACTGCGGGTGTTCCTCGAGCGCCGATATCATTCTTGACAGACAGTCCGGCGTCATCGTGTCGTCGCTGGTGGCAATGTACACATAGTCTCCGCGCGCTTGCCGGATGCAGTCGTTGAAGCCGGCATAAATGCCCTTTCGAGGCGTTTGCGAAATGCGCATTCGCGGTTCGCGCCGGGCCAATTCCTGGATATAATCCCAGGCGCCATCGTCCGAAAAGCTGTCACAAACAATCAATTCCCAGTCCCGGAACGTCTGGTTGAAAATCGTCTCGAAGCGCTCCGGCAGGAATGGCCGGCAATTCAAGTTGGGGACGCAAATGGAAACTCTGGGCATCTGAAGAATCACCTCAATTTTCGCCAGTCACTCATTTACTTGCGGCCGGCCCAACCGGCGATAAATCTCAAGGTGTCGGTCAACGGTGGTTTTCCACGAAAACATCCGCACACGCTCCAGGCCGCGTTCGATCATCGAGTCTCGATCCGCGCCTCCCGCGGCGGCCTTCAACAGACAGTCAACCCAATCATCCTCGCGTTTGGGATCCAGCATGATGCCGCCATCGCCGACTACTTCCGGCAAACTGGTGGCGTTGGATGTTATGGCCAATGTGCGGCAAGCCATCGCTTCCAGGGGCGGAATGCCAAAGCCCTCGTGAAACGACGGGTAAACCAGCGCCACACTGGAACGGTAGAGACTCTTGAGTTGTTGTTCATCCGGATAAACCATCTCCTCGACCCGGTCGCCGATTCCAAGCAAATGGACCTGCCAGCGCTCTTCGGAACTCAATGGCGCGCCGGCAACCCGCAGTCGGATGCGGGAATTGGAGCCGCTGGCTTTGGCGAACGCGCGCAAAAGAAAAGCGAAGTTCTTGTAGCCGGCCCGGCCGCCGACGAAAAGAAACGCCGGATTCTCAAATATCTTCTGCTCCGCCAGCGGCGGCTGAATTTCAAACGATGATCCGTGATAGATCACCGCGGTTTGGCCGCGTTTTTCCGGAAACCGCTCCAACAGGTCATTCTCCGTCGCCCTTGAAACACAAATGACAAAGTCCGCCCTGCGAATGGCCGCGGTTTGATCGCGGAGGACTTCCTCCGATCCTTCGGTAAGCTTGGGATAAATGGCGTAAACGAAATCATGGACGGTCAGAACCATCGGACATTTGAAATCGGAAAGGGAGTACCCGGTGGACAGATGGTAATACGTCGGATGGAATAAGTCGATGCCGCGAAGGACGCGCGGTTTCCACCAGGTGTCATAATAGCGCCTGCTGATTCGCCCGGGACGAAACTGCTTGTAGCACAACCGTTGGAGGTTGGGATGGCGCGGGGCATTCTTTCCGAAGTCTTCGACACCCGTAACGACCGGGAGAAAATCCGCGGGCAGACCGGAGATGATCTCGGCAACATAACGGTTGATGCCTCCCGCCCTCTGCATCCTAAAAATGTAGCCGTCGAAAAGAATCTTCATGAACGGCTGCACGCCAGCCAACAGGTCGTCAAAAACATCTCCGTTTCGCCGCGTAAAGGGACGCGGCCCGCATCTACCGGGCAACGCGGTTGTATTTTGCGCGCCCTCACGGGGCGCCTTTTAACGTGCGGTTACGTCTTTAACGCGGGAAATGCGTATAAGCCCGGACCTTTCTTAAAGAACAATACGGTCCCGAAAGAACCGTCATGATCGCTAAGCGCCGCGTGTATCTCACGAACTCCAGCGTGTTGGAGAATCTGAAATAACGGATTCAGCGAGTAGGAGTTCATCTGCATCACAGGCGTTGACGCGTTTGCGGTTTCGGGATGGCTATCAGAGGCAACTGTCCGGCCCTGGAACATTCGCGCCAGCCGGTTTCGCACGGCGCGCCCAAGGGCCGCCAGGTGAGACCTGGCTCCCCGCGGAGATTCCTTCTTTTGGGGATCGTAGCTCGCGGCGTCAGCCATCACCGGGGATTGAGAGCGTGAGTACGTGATGTGAATGGCCGCGACTCCGGAGTCATTCAGCAACTCTACCAGCCGGCGAAACAGGCCAATGCCGCGATCACACGGAATATGTTGAAAGACAATGAAAGAATTAATGAAATCAAATCCGTGCTCCAGGCCGGCGCACTTGTCGTCGCCTTTGACCAGCGACACATTTTCCACTTTCTCCGCGCGACAATTCCTTTGCGCCTCCTGAAGCATCGCGTCGGAAACATCTATGCCAACCGCTGTCCGACAACGGCGAGACATCGGCAGGATCAGGCGCCCGACACCGCACCCAAAATCCAGGCCCGTTGCCGGATTAAATTGGGAATCAATATGATCGCGAATCATCGTAAACACCCAATCAACGTATTTTTCTCCCGACAAAAAAAAGTCGCGCCGCGCCGTGTCATCCATGGCTTTGGTTCGAAAGCGATCCTGGGTCAAGACCGCCCAGTAAGGGTCCTGGTTGGCGAGAATCTCCCAATCGTGGTCCGTGTCAGCGGGCATAGCTCAATATAGACGTTTTACGCGGCCTGGTACAGGTTAATTCTTGGGGAGCTTTAAGTATAGTTCATGTCGCGCCGTTTTTGGAGTCAGTGGATTTCGCTTGGTCCCGTGCCATCTTCTTGGCAATGAGATCGTAATCCGACATCGCCAGGGAAGGTCGGTCGGCCCTGGTCTTCGGCTTTGCCCAAAAAGGCCACCGGGAAACACGGGGTTGAGAAAAGAAATCAGGCGGCATTAGTTCGCGTGAAAAGAGATGCAAGTCGGCGCCGTCCGTCACAAAGTGGCAACCAAACCGACCGGCCAATAACTCCAAACTTTTGCGTGTATACAGGGCGACGTGCTGGCCGTGTTCCAACCCGTAATACCACCAGGCTTTCGGTTCAGGAGCCGGTTCGGGGACAAGTTTTGTGCTAAAGATCAGGCAGGATGTGATGGCCGAGAGCTTTTTCACTTCCTCCCCTGGATTAGTTAAATGCTCGAAAACTTCAAACGCAGTGACCGCCTCAAACGGGCCGGTCAGAGGTTCCGCGGCTTCAAAACCCCGACAAAAAAGATTTTCAGTGTACGCGTCAGACCAAAGAAAATCATAACCGATGTCCCGCATCAATCTAACAAACAGTCCCCAGCCCCCGGCGTAATCCAGGAATCTTCCGTCCGGATTCAAATGCGAGTCGATGCATTCACGGACTTTGTCCCGCGCCCACAGGTTGCGGGCGACATAGCCAGTGTCAGAACGATTGATCGGTTCGGCATAAGCTTCGGCGAGCCACGACGGATCAGGGACGAAAATAAAGCCGCAGCCGGCGCATTGGGCGTATTGGGCCTTGTGCTTTCCCATGACAGTGGCCTCGCCAAATATCCGGGCCGCGGCGCCGCAGATTTTACACGTCATATCAGGTGATTGTTCGCCCGCGGGGTCCGCTCTACCAGAATTTGCAGGCCAGAATACCGTCCAGAGACTCCTCCCTGCATTGCTTGAGCCGGGCGCGGTCAACAACAGAGGCGTTCTTTATCAGGTCCCGAATCCTCCCTGAGTCGAGTGGCGGCTCAATGCAGGGGATGTTACATTCTTTGGCCAGCGCGACGACTTTTGAGCTTCTCCCAAGAGCGGCGACCCGGCACCCCAGCCACGCCGCCGTCAGCAGACCGTGAAGGCGGCTGCTCAAAACGACCTCGCACTCGGCCACAGGCTGAACCAGTTCCAATAACGTGCATAGACCATAATCGGGCCGGCGCAATTGAAGCTTTCGGCGCAGCGGCGAAAAAAAGGGCTTGGTCCACGACTTGAACAGTTCAAATTCAAAGCCCGGGCCGTCCCGACAGTCGCCCGTTATAAAAGAGACAGGACCGGACGTTGCGATTATGGCATCCTTGATTGCCGAGAGGTCCGCGGTTGAAAGTGTATCATAACCGACGATTACGCCGAGTTTGAATTTCCCATTCGAAGACAATTGGCGCGAGATGTTTTCAAGACTGATATTTGCAAGGTCGCCGCCCACGGATAGCTGCGTGTTCGAATTTCGGGAAACCTTGCGCAAGACGGAATGGCTGAATGAATCCCGCGTGGAACATCTGCCGACATTATGCAAAACCGCGGCGAAGTCCGCGGCCCTTGAAAGACATTCCTGCTCCGCGCCGATGTTTATAAAGACGGTTTCAGCGCCCGCCGGAATGCACTTGCAGACTTCTTCGAGATGTTTCAAGGACCAGTCGCCGGAAGTCAGTTGGAATGGGGTGTCGCCCAGGCCCACCACCAACTCGGTGCGCGCAAGCGCAAGACGCCAATTTGGCGAAGTGGACGAGTCTATCCAGTTTATCTTCGGAAATCGTGTCGTTTGAGAGGCGACGTTATGGGAGCAGAGGCTTGAAAACCGCCCTTTGTAGGAAACGCCAAAGTGGTCCAACGCCTGCAGAAACCCTGCCAGCATCAGATCATCACCCATATTTCCGGCTCCCCAAAAGTTAAAAACGTTCAACGCCTGCGGCATCATTACTTAAGCCCTTCGTTGAGGACCAATTCATAGATGATTTCCTCGGCGGCACCCGTCGTGGTCCTGCGATGAAGCACGCGCGAGCGCAGACCGTGTGACAAGAAGAGCTTTTCAAGTTGATCTTGAGTAAAATGATTCACCCATCCACAGGCCAGCCGGGCCGCTTTTGGATAGCCTGGGTGGAAGGGATTGTAGGAGAAAATCGTTTTTCGGCCGTAGTGCCTGATCTTCGATAGGAATTTTGCGGGATCGCGCACGTATTCAAAGACTCCGCTGCAAACGACGCAGTCATACTTGCGGGACAAAACCGGATAGATGCCCGAATTGAAGTCGCAAAAAATCACGTCCGGAGAGCTTCTAATAATGTCGCATGGCTGGTACTGGCAGCCCGGCTTCAAATAGTCCTTGAGAAGACGCGCGCCGGCCCCGAGGTCCAGCACCTGGCTTCCGTCCGGAATAAAGCCGGCGATCACGCGATTTCTTTCGTCCCACACAGGAACCTCCTCCGAAACCTTTTTCCATCGGCCGACATCGGTTTTAACCAGCACCGTTTTGCCCGCCGCGATGGCTGTGCGCCCCATTTTTAAAATCTTTTTGGCTGTTTTCCTGGGAGTGATCATAGGCTGATGTTGTTCAGGTCGTTTCCAGAAGCCGGGAATCCGACTTGGAAATTCTTCGACAAAACCGGGCGGAGTCGCCAGACTGCGCCTGATTGCCGGCTTTCCCGGCTTTCGCACGTTGGATTTCGCTGCCGCCGTTCATAAGCTTGAACCGCCGAGGTAGGCGCTGACTATCTGCCAGACGGCGCCATCGCTTCTAAGGGTCACCGTGCTGTCTTGGGTTGATATTGTTTTGCTGGTTGCGTGGTCGATGCCCGCGCTACTGGTGACGGTGCATGTGGCGGTTCCGGTGTTTTTAATGGTGAATGATTTCCCTGGAATTCCCACCGGGGTTGGCAGGGTGATAAGAGAGTTTGTGGTTGCCGACTCGAAAATGCAGGAGTCCGAAAAGGCGGCTGTGTAGTTGCCGTTTGTGGTTTGGACTTGCTCGATGAACCCGTTGGTGGCTGTCACGCTGCCCAGCAGAAAGAGGTTGCTTCCAAATAACTGCATCACCTGACGGAGCGGAGGGAAGTTGTACCAATGATAACCGGTCGCCTGGAATTCAAGATCAATGTTCGAAGATCCATTGTCGTTGAATACGGAGAGACGGGCGTTTGTCGAGGCGTTGCCCATGCCCAGCCCGGCATTGACGTTTACTCCATCATGCACCTGAAATTTGTTCAATGGATTGGACGTAGTGACACCAACGGACCCCCCGTCCTCTTGCAAGTCCAAGTCGCGGATTGCTCCGTTTCCAACGGCAAAACACGAGACGCTTCCGTATCCATCGGCATATTTTGCAAGGTGCAGGTGCTCACTGTTGGGATATTCCCCTTGAGGCACATAATCGTCTGTCGAACAAATATCGATCCATGTATCGGCCGAGTTTCCATTCGGCATGACATCGAATGCAATGGCCGTGTTGGTGGTCGTCGGCCGAAAAAAGGGCACTGGTGTCGTGTACCACGCCCCGTTGCCCAACTCGAAGGGAAAGGTGCCCGATTCAACTATGTTGGTCATGGAAACGGTCCCTGATCCGAAAGTATTAACTCCTGCAAAGGTCTGGTTCGAATTCAACCTTGGTATGTTGGCTGATAGAACTCCATCAGGAGCTGTCCCCTTAAGATTCCCCGCCCCGATGTTAGTCAGGTCGACGGCGTTGTTCGCGGCGAGCACTTGCAAGTTGGCCGGGAGTGTTCCGACGGGAACCGAGCCGGTGAGATTTGCGGCTGGAACCGACGTCAATGTTCCGCTGGGAACCGAACCGGTTAGGCTGCCCGCGGGAACCGAATTCAATGATCCGCTTGGCACAGAGCCGGTCAGACTTGCCGCCGGAACTGACGTCAATGTTGCGCTGGGAACGGAACCGGTCAAATTGCCGGCGGGTACCGCGGTCAACGTTCCGATGGGTACCGAACCGGTCAGACTGCCGGCGGGGACTGAAGTCAATGTTTGGCTGGGAACAGAGCCGGTCAGACCTGCGGCGGGAATTGACGTCAATGTTGCGCTGGGAACGGAACCGGTCAGATTGCCGGCGGGTACCGCGGTCAACGTTCCGATAGGTACCGAACCGGTGAGATTGCCGGCGGGGAGTGAAGTCAATGTTTGGCTAGGAATAGAGCCGGTCAGACTTGCGGCCGGAACTGACGTCAATGTTGCGCTGGGAACGGAACCGGTCAAATTGTCGGCGGGTACCGCGGTCAACGTTGCGATCGGAACCGAACCGGTGAGGTTTGTGGCAGGAACCGACGTCAACGTTTCGATGGGTACCGAACCGGTCAGGCTGCCCGCGGGAACCGAATTCAATGTTCCGCTTGGAACGGAACCGGTCAGATTGCCGGCGGGTACCGAAGTCAGCGTTCCGACGGGAACCGAACCGGTAAGGTTTGTGGCGGGAACTGACGTCAACGTTTCGATGGGCACCGAACCGGTTAGATTGCCGGCGGGGACTGAGGTCAATGTTCCGCTCGGAACGGAACCGGTCAGATTGCCGGCAGGTACTGAAGTCAGCGTTCCGACGGGAACCGAACCGGTAAGGTTTGTGGCAGGAACTGACGTCAACGTTTCGATGGGCACCGAACCGGTGAGATTGCCGGCGGGGACTGAGGTCAATGTTTGGCTGGGAACAGAGCCGGTCAGACTTGCGGCTGGAACTGAAGTCAATGTTCCGCTCGGAACGGAACCGGTTAGATTGCCGGCGGGTACCTCGGTCAACGTTCCGACGGGTACCGAGCCGGTGAGACTTGCGGCGGGAACTGACGTCAATGTTTGGCTGGGAACAGAGCCAGTGAGATTGCCGGCTGGGACCGAAGTCAATGTTTGGCTTGGAACCGAGCCGATGAGGTTGCCGGCGGGAACCGAGGTCAGCGCAGAGCTGGGAACCGAGCCCGTGACGGTGCCGGCGCTGACGGCAAATTCCGCGTAGGGCGATGGATATAATGCCTGGCGCGGAGATAGAACGGTGAAGCCGTTGGTGCAGTCACTGGGGCGCACACCAATTTCCAACCAGTAGGCAGTTCCGTCAAACACAGGGCCGAAATCCAGCACGGCTGTGAATACACCGTTCGAGACGGCCATATTGTCGTTTGTCAGCACAGCGCCCGCCGGGCTCCCGCCGGAATTGGTCTTATAAAGGGTGAAACTAAGGTCGTACTGGCCGTTTGCTGGCGCGCCGGCCGACTTCAAGCTGCCCTGGTAAGTAAATGCAGTGCTCTGGGCATGAAGCCCCGTCTGGCCCGCCAAGAGACCAAGAGCGCCAAGTAGTGCCATATAGATTCTGTCGCCGTTCATAATCCGGTGGCCGAACAATTTTTTCTTCTATTTGAACCAAGTTTCTGTGTTTTTCGCAAAAGGAGCCCATTAGCCCTCTGACATTAGTGGTGTGCAATTACATTCCATTCCGTTCCCATTTCTTCGATAAGCGGATGCGCTCCGTTACAGTACATGGGTTGCCCTTCCCGAAACAGCCGCGCCGTTTACGTCAAGACTCTCGGTTTCCCACTGGAGATGGGGACAAACGACGCCCGGCCATTTTTCTGAAAAGCGGCCGGCGACGCCGCCGGTTTGTTCAACAGAAAATCCAAC
>DATKFW010000081.1:0-3531 GCA_035511075.1 Vulcanimicrobiaceae bacterium | reverse complement strand
AGTGATGGCGATGTCGCGTATTGGTTGCTCCACGGTTGTCAGGGGAGTGGAAAGAAGACTGGCGAAACGCACATTGTCGAAGCCGACGAGTCGCAGGTCTTTGGGGACCCGAATGCCGATGCGGGTCAGAGTTTGCAGGAGGTCGGCGGCAAGGTGGTCACTCGTACAGAGGATGGCGTCTATCTTCTGATTTTGTGCGAAGGAATTGACGAACTTTAAGTTGGCAGGATCGCCACAATAGACAAAAGGTTGTGGTATCTGTAAATCGTTATCGAGCATGGCCTTTTGTGCGCCAATGATTCGGGAATCCACCGTGGGCGCCGTGAGGGGGCGTTTGACATAGACCATTCGACGAACTCCCAGCTTGATAAGGTGGTCGGCGAGCAGATAGCCGCCTGCAACGTTGTCAATGCCGACAATGTCGAATTCACTCCGATTGGGAAAGACGCCGATGTCGCGATCGAGAAGGACCACAGGAATGCCAGCTTGTTTCAGGCGCTCGGTGATACGCTGGTTCGTGCTCTCACGGTCTGTCTGATGCTCAAATGGGACGAAAAAGACCCCCATAACTCCGCGCTCGATGAACTGTCCACAGAGTGCCTCTGCCTCTGCAGCCGTCATATTGGTCTCGGCAGTGGAGGACATATTAGCCCCCCACCAAAGGCCATAGTCATTGCTACGGGAAAGGCTGGCAAGCTCGCCACAGATAGGCTCAAAGATTTCCGTATGGCATAGGCTGGGGATCAACAGGCCTATCTGGGGAATAATGGGATGCGCGGAATGACGGCGATCTTTTTCCGTGCGGATGTACGTGCCAGAACCGGCGCGACGTTCGATAAGTCCCTGCTCCTGGAGTTCCCGCATGGCCCGCCCGACAGTGGGGCGTGAAACGCCAAAACGTTTTACGAGCTGCGCTTCGCTGGGCAAACGGCCTGTTTTGCTGTACTTTCCTGCGATGACTTCGGTAATAAGCTGCCGTGAGATGGTGCGGTGTTTGAGTAAGGCGTTCATCATAAATGCTGTCAGTTGCCCATTAAGGCTGACCTTACAGCTTTATTTTGGAATGTCAAATTTGCCCTTGCCTTCCCATGGTTGAGAGTTCCACACTCGCCATCAATATGAACACGCCCCTCGATAATCTTCCTCCCGGAGCGCCCTCGGCGAAGGTCAAAACCGGAAGTGTGGCTGGCGGTCCTTTGAAAATCAACTCCACGCTGCTTTGTGCCACACTTGTCGCGGCTCTCGGCGGGCTCCTCTTCGGTTTCGATACCATAGTGATTTCGGGCTGCCAGAATCAGTTGAAGGCGTTGTTCCATCTGGATAGTTTTTGGCAGGGCTTCATGACGGCGTCGGCGATAGTCGGCACAGTGATCGGTGCCCTTGTGGCCGCCCGACCCGGTGACAAATATGGACGGCGTGACACGCTTAAGGTGGCGGGAGCGCTCTATTTCGTCTGTGCGCTGGGATGCGCTCTGGCTTGGGGCTTCTGGTCATTGATCGCCTTCCGTATCATCGGCGGAATCGCGGTGGGCGCCTCATCCGTCTTGGGGCCACTTTACTTGGCAGAGATTTCGCCCGCCCAGTGGCGTGGCCGGCTGGTGGCCTTTTTTCAATTCAATGTAGTGCTTGGAGTGTTGTTGGCGTTTGTCTCGAATTTCGGTCTCGGCACGCTGGGCTTCGGTGAGGCGGAATGGCGTTGGAAGCTCGGCGTTCAGGCCTTGCCTGCGGCGGCTTTTTTCGTCCTGCTGTATTTCATCCCGCGCAGTCCGCGGTGGCTGATGATGAAGGAATCGGAGGGAGAAGCGGAAAAGGTGTTGCGCAGCCTGGGCACATTGAACGTGCCGGCGCAGATGGCCGCGATTCGGGAGTCGCTGCATCAGGAAATTCGCGGAAAAGTGGAGCCGCTGTTTTGCCGCGCCCATGCCAAGCCCATTTTCCTTGCCATCACGGTGGCCATGTTCAACCAATTGGACGGCATCAACGCCCTCATGTATTACTTGAACCCAATCTTCTCGATGGCAGGGTTCACAAAAGTCTCCGGGGACATGCAGTCCGTTGTCGTTGGAATCGCCAACCTGATTGCGACCATGGCGGGCATGTCAATCATAGACCGTGGAGGCCGGAAGCCGTTGCTCATTTGTGGCGCGGTGGGCACGGGTGTGACGCTCGCTGGGATTGCTTGGATTTTCAACGGCACCGCGAATCACGGTATGCTTCTCTGGCTGCTTGTGGGTTACATCATTTGCCATGCGTTCGGGCAGGGAGCCGTTATCTGGGTCTATATCAGCGAGGTCTTTCCGAACGCGGTTCGCGCCAAAGGGCAGACACTGGGCAGCTCCACTCATTGGTTCATGGCCATGATTATATCATGGACCTTTCCCATCTTCGCCAAAAATGCAGGGCAACCCCATGCGGGTGCTCCGTTCACGTTTTTCGCGGTCATGATGGTTGTTCAGGTGGCTGTGGTCTGGTGGTTTTTCCCCGAAACCAAGCGAATCGCTTTGGAAGATATGGAAAAAGAGATCGAAAAAAAACACCTATGACACAGTGGCAAAACATCTCCGCCAGAGTGGTTGTGGGACACCGAGTCGCTTCAGGACTCAATGAGGACCCGCGATTTCCCGGGGGCACCCTGCGGATGCAGGCTCCCCATTTTCTGGCCCTTGGATTCGACTTGGGTGCCTATTACCGAGGGACGGTTAACGTCAACATAGCTCCGCACTCGTATCGGGTGGTAAAGGCCCGCCATAGCTTCCACAATTTGAAATGGCATACGACGGAACCTGCCGAAGATTTTTCGTTCTTCGATGTCCGACTTTTGCGCCTTGGTGGCCCTTCCATTGCGGGCTATATTTACTATCCGCATCCAGAAACGAAGCCGGAGCATTTCCAGCAACCGGATGTGTTAGAGTTGCTGCTGCCTTTTGTGGAAGGACTCTACTGTGGCGCGGAACTGGCCTTGGAGATTCCAAAAGCGCAGATGGTCATCGAGTCCTCAACCGTCCACCCAACAACGAAATCACTGCAGAACACTGGCTGTCGCAAATCACACTTACCTGAAACCTCATGAGGACTTGCTCGAAAACCACATACTGCGCCAACTTCCTGGCTTTGGCTTTGAATCTTGCTTTCCTTGCCAACTGTAGCGCAGACGATTTAGTCATAGGACCTTTCACCAGCACAAACTACGGAGATTGGAAGATGACAGGAACGGCCTTCAAGTTAGGCCCTGCAACGGACGACCTTCTCTCCAAGTTGGAGATTCAAAATGCCGCCGATAACCGGGTGGCCAGCAGTGAAATTGAAGGAGACGCGGCAAGCGGCACCCTGATTTCGCCCGAGTTCAAGATCGCCCGGAAATATATTTCATTTCGCATCAGCGGCGGCGACTATGAGCGTGATACCTGTCTGAACCTTCTTATTAATGGCAAATCTGTCAAAAGTGCGACCGGCTGGAGAAGCAATCGTTTGGTGCCGGCCAGTTGGGATGTGAGCCAATTTCTCGGCCAAAACGCGCAGGTGCAAATCCCC